>JBBDTI010000079.1:16997-50161 GCA_040904565.1 Rhodothermales bacterium | reverse complement strand
ACGCCCGGGCATCCCTCCGAACCGGAAACGCCCGGTCGTCCCACGGAACCGGAAACGCCGCATCCCGACGCGCCGAATGAACCTGACAGGGACGTGCGCGGCAATCACTCCGAATAGAACCGGGACGCGAAATAACGACGCGAGGCCGCCCTGCGGGGGCGGCCTCGTCGACAGTCCATCCAATGGTCCCACATTACACCGTTACTTGATGTCGATCCGGCGGGGCTTTGATACTTCCTCTTTCTTGACCGTGACGGCCAGAACGCCGTCTTTTAGCTTTGCGTCGACTGCCGCCTCGACGGCGGCTTTCGGCAACGATATCGACCGGAAGAAGCTCCCATAGCTTCGCTCCACAACGAGGCGATTCTCCGCCTCTTCTTTCTTTTCTTCGTTTCGCTCGCCGCTGACCGTGAGCCGGTGATCTTCCAGATCGACCTTGATCTGATCTTTCGAAATACCGGGGACCTCCATTTTGACCACGTATTCGGTGTCACTCTCCGTGATGTCCAGCTTGGGGGCCCACACTGCACTTTCCATCTCCTCCGATCCGAAGAACGGTACGAAGTCGCCGAACACCCGGTCGATTTCCCGCTGCAGTTGCCTCATCGGCATAAAGGGACGATAGCGTGTTAGGTTTGTCATGGCACTCCTCCGCGCGTCTAAATCCTGAACGTTTACATGGTACGACCGTCACCACGGCCACCCTCATTGGTGATGCCGTTGACGGATACCCTTATTGAGCTATACCGTTAAAACCAGGATACCGTCCGCACGGAACGAACGCTGAGAGGCAAACACGCACATCGTCGTAGGAGGGCGGCTACCAGCCTTGTACGAGAAATACCCAGGGGCTACCGTCGAGATGCTGGGTGCGTCCAAAAGAATCCTTTCGTCACTCGGCCAGCATCTTCGTAAGAAGCGTACGCCCGCGGTGGATCCGACTCTTGATCGTCCCGAGCGGAACGCCGGTCAGCAGGTGCATCTCCTCGTAGCTGAGTTCCTGAAGCCCGCGCATCATGACGAGATCGCGAAAGTGTTCGGGAAGATGGTCGATGGCGTGAAAGACGCGCTCCGTCTCCATCGCACGATCGACCCGTTCATCAGGGATATCTGTTTCATCCGGTAGTTCCCATTCGGCACCGTCAGGCTTCCGAGCAGCGTTCATCGAAAAGATCGTGACCCGCTGCTTTCTCCTGTATTCAGAACGCGCCAGGTTGCCGGCAATCGTGAAAAGCCACGTCGTAAACCTGGCGATGCGCCGGTACGTCTGACGGCTCCGGTATACTCGCAGAAACGTCTCCTGCATGAGATCCTCTGCCGTCTGGACGTTACGCGTGAATTTGAGCAGATAGTGGAATATGCGCGTACCGTGTCGACGCTGAAGTATGTCTAGTGCTTCGTCGGTGCCGCCCTGGAGCTCGGTCATCAGATCCTCGTCGTTCAACGTATCCAGGGTGCGGCGGTGTCGTATTCGCGGGTTCATCTTTACCTCCATGGCCTGTCCCGGTCGATGTGAAGCGTGGTCCTCGCCATCGACGTCTGCTCTGTTCCTATCGCCTCAAGAGCCTTCCCCGTTCGACCAGTCCAGCTTCGTCCGCAGAATGCGCTCGAACTCCGGATGCGAGCTGCGATCGAGTACGTTGAGCGCCTGAATGCCGGATAGATGTTCGACCAGCGAGATTCCGGCCTCCGTGTTGGTCGCCGGCCCGGTAACCAGATCGGGCGCATGGCCGAATGCGTCCCGCACGCCGATCACCGCATACGGATCCGACGTACAAAGTACCATCAGGCGAATGTGCGGTTTGATTTCATGGACGGCCGCGGCCCCGTTGTACGGCTCCATCGGCGACGCGCCGGATTCGATGACGGCGACGTCGGCGTCGACGGCCCCCATCCGGTGTAACAATCCACGGAGCGACGATCGGTACGATGCTTCGTCGCAGATGGTCGACGGCAGCCCAACATCCACAAAGTCAAAGATGTGATCGGCGCCCGCGTCGTGCATGCTGAGTACGTCGCGAAATCGGCCGGCGCCCGTCAGTTTCGCGCCGAGTACGGTAGCACCCATCGTCTTCAGGAGTCGGATCAGCGTGCGCGCCGCCGTGGTCTTTCCGGAGGACATGGACGAACCGATCAGGAGAATGGACGGCGTCGTGAACGGCGTCGCATCCACTCGTTCGACGTAATCCTTCATGCGCGCGGGACGGCCGTCCAACCAGACGTGGCCCATGTATTTCATCTTCAAGAGCGAGGGCATCATGGCGGACCGGGACGTGCAGCGTCCGAACAATCCGCCGCCGGTCAGCGCATCCATCCTGCCATCCTCATCAATGTGCTCCCAGTCTCCATTTGCTTCCAGCGTAGCCGATCGACGACCGAACGCCCCGACGACGCAATCCCCCTCCATGACGGGCATGTGGCGTCCGTTCGCGAGCTCGATACGATAGAGGCTGCTGGGCACGCCGTAGACTTCGCCGACGACGTAATCTCCCGTACGCCATCCGCTCCGATCGGTCCGCCGCACGTCGAACCGTTCGTCGGCCAGGTTGGAGATGCGGGTGAGTGACGAATGGACGTACCGCATGGTTATTCGACCTCCTGGGCAGCTCGTTCGTCGATGGCCTCCACCTCTTCCGGCGACAGTGGCGGCTGCAACACAAGCAACGCAAGCAGGGCCGCTCGCTCGGGCATCCGGCCCACGTCTACATATTCGTGCGCGGCGTGCGCCCCGTCTCCGACGGATCCGAGTCCGTCGAGCGTGGCCGTAAACCGGCTGGTAACGTTGGCGTCGGAAACGCCGCCTGAGCGACCTTCGTCGATCTGAAGCCCCAGCACCTCCGCCGCACGGACGGCCCGCTTCCAGAGCGCTCGATTTCTCGGCGTAGGTTCCATCGGGTCTCGCCCGAAGCGGCCTTCGACGACGATCTCGGTACCGGGTACTACGGGAGTAATGGCCCTGATCTGCCGAACGATGCGTTCGGCATCCTCCGAGCGCGCTACACGAACGTCGACGATGGCACTGGCTTCCGCCGCGACGACGTTGGATCGGCTTCCCCCATCGATCATCCCCACGTTGATGCTGATCCCCTCGGCCGGATCGTTCAGTTCGTGAAGTTTCTGAATGACGTGAGACAGTTCGAGAATTGCGCTCGCGCCTGCTCCGGGTTCGATGCCCGAGTGCGCGCTTTTCCCGCGAACTCCGATGACAAACTTGCCTGCCCCACGACGCGAGGTCTTGAGCTTTCCCACCGGTTCGAGCGCGGGCTCGAGCACGAAGGCTCGATCCGCGTGCCGGGCCAGTCTTCGAACGGCGTGCACGGAGTCCCTGCTCCCGATCTCCTCGTCCGAATTAACGAGCACGACCGGCGTAACGTCGGGATCCAGACCCAGCTCGGCCATTGCGCGAAGTGCAAAGATCATCTGGACGAGGCCTCCTTTCATATCGAAGGCTCCCGGACCGCGGACTACGCCATCCTCACGCCGAAACGGCATGCGGTCAATCGTGCCTGCAGGCCAGACCGTATCGCAGTGACCGAGGAGGAGCTGATACGGTCGACCTCGCCGCCGATCCAGCGGTGCGGCGTAGAGATATCCGCCCGAGGAGGGCCGCGGTACGCGCGTAGACTCGAAACCCGACCGTTCGAACTCCGCTGCGATAACCTCCAACAGTTCGACCTGAGCGGACGGATCCGTAGACGGAGATTCCAACATAACGAAACGTCGGAGAAGGTCGACCATCTCGTCCTTCCGTCGTTCCAGATACGATAAAACGTGCTGTGCCTCGGCATCGTACATCTTCTCACCGCTCGAAACCGGCTGGAAACGGAAAGGCGTTCGTGTCTTTGATTTCGGCATATCGGCCCGGACTGATGTAAGCCAGAAGTGGGGCCTCGTGAATCATTTTCCCCTCCTCCACGTCGCTGGCGCGAAGATGCGCTTCATCGACGTGAACGGCCTGGATGAAGCCCACGACGAGACTGTTTTTGCCGAATCCGTCGATCGTCCGGTCGACCTTGCATTCCAGGAACAGATACCCTTCTTCCAGAAACACGCCGTCGATCTCGGTCGCACGGAAGGTCGGCACGTCGTCCAGCCCGGGTTTCTCACCGCCGTCGCCGCATCGCGGCTGAGCCGTAATGCTCGCGAGCACGACGTGGGACGGATTGGGGAACGTGACGGTGAAAAACCCCGTCTCCTTCGCGTTTCGATACGTGGCGTGACGCGGCGTACAGACGAACCCGAAAAACGGGCCCCATCCCAGCGGCGTTACCATGTGCTTCGGGGCGAGGTCATATCCGTCTCCTTCGATCGTGCCGATCACGACCAACGGCGCCACGACGTGGAAGCGCGACCAGAAATCTTTCGCCACATCGAGAGACACCAGGCGGTCGCGTGTCGAGTCATCTTCTTTCATCGCATCCTCTCCTTCACTTACCATACTGATAAAGATTACCGATTCGACGGACGCATCCTTGCGAGGAAACCGACCCTGCCCATGTAGGCGAATCCATGAATGGGACGCCTACCGGTCCGACTCCAGGTTCTTGATAAGCGAAAGGCCGATGTCCGTCCCTTTCCAGAGAAGTCCCGAGTAGAGCGGGTTGCCGAGTCGCTGCTGACGCGGCAGGTAGCCCATGGTCTCGAGCCTGCGCAGCTTCCCGGCGGCGAAGTTGTCGACGTCCGCGCTGACCATGTCCCTCTCGCCGCGAGCGAACAGCACCTGATCGAACTCATCCATCAACCAGAATAGCGTCGCCGTGAACGTAAATTGGGGGTCCCGGCCTAATATACGAGCCGCTATATGCTCCGCGGCCGCGTCGGCTTGAAGCAGCGCGAGGAACCCCTGTTTCACGGGAAAATCCGAGCCGTCGCCCACAGCGTATATTCGATCGATCGACTGGAGTTCGCGATTCTCCATTCTCGTTCGATAGAAGCCCTCCTCGTCGACGGGCAGTCCCTCCACCGGCCCGGCACCAGCATATACCGCGCCATTGATCAGTATATCGAAGCCGGCGTCGGTGCCCTCCTCGAAGACGACGTGTCCTGGCTCCACGCGTATCGCCTCGCGCCCCGTCTGCGCGTGAATGCCGTGGAAGGCCAGGCTGTCTGCGACCCGCTCGCCCACCTTCTCGCCCATGGCTTCGACGTGTCGGTGCTCCGCCGTAATCAGCTGCAGATCGAAGGCGGCTCGCACCCCCTGTTCGGCCAGCCACGAAGCGGTCATGACGGCCAGCTCGTATACCGGACCCGACCAGGCATTCCCTGGCGGAACGAGAAAGAGCACGCGGGTCGGCCGCTCTGGCGACGCCCGCTCGACCTCCTCTGTAAGCCGCTCGCGGAGCCGCAGCATGTCCGCCCTGTCCCAAATCGTGTGGCCGCCCCGCAGGCCGGGGATAGGCTCCTCCACGGATCGTGCCCCGGTGGCCAGAATAAGCGCGTCGTACGCGAGCGAATGTCCGTTGAACTCTACGATGCGTCGTTGCGGATCAACCGACTCGACCGTTCCGACGTGCAGTCGAATCCCGTGCTGTGTCGCAAACTCTTCGAGGTCGATCTCGATGCGATCCGGCGAAAGTCCGAATGCGAGGTAGGTCAGGAACGGCCGATAAACGAACCTGTCGCGATTCGAAATCATCGTGATCGACACGTCGTCTCCGAGTACCGTTCCGAGATACAGCGCTGCTTCGAGGCCGGCGAGGCCGCCGCCGACAATCACGACTCGACGTATGTCACTACTACCGCCACTCACAGGTCCGCCCGTCCATTCGATTCCTAGAAATCCTTCTTCCGAAAACGTGCCATCCCTATGCCGAACGGAAGCGCGGTCCAGACGACCAGCACGGCCAGAGCCGTCGCCGTGCCGAATGCGCTGCCGAAAAACTGCTCGAACACGGCTCCCGTGTAGCCCATCAGAGCGGCGACGTCAAACTGGAGCAGCAGTAACGACCGCGCCAGGTCCACCGGATTCAGCATCGTCATCACCAGCGCCGCCCCTTCGAGGGGATAATTCGCCGCCGCCTGGAGGATGAAGAGCACGAATCCGTCGTAGACGACCGAGAGGCCGAGCCACGTGGCCAGCGCCAGGCCCAGGCCCCGTACCCGCTCGTCACTCCCGATGGAAATAGGAAACGCAAAACCGACGAAAATAAGCGTCAGGAAGGTCCCCGCGCCGAGCAGCGACAGAAAGGCCGAAAGGTCGCCCGCCGTCAATCCCCGGGCCAGAAAGGGCACGGCCGTGCCTACCAGAAATGCCGCCGTAAGCGGCCCGACGAGTCCCACGTAGAGCCCGACGTAGAGCTGCCTCCGGTTGACCGGTTGAGAGAGGAGCAGCTCCACGAATTCTCGCGCGCTGTAGAGATACATGGTTCCGAATACGATCCCTACGAGGGGAACGATGAGCAGGACCACGTTGATGAGACTGATCAGGGCATGCGTCGTGCCGCCCCCGAACCGGAGCAGGGCCTCCGTTAAGCCGAGAAAAAACAACCCGTACAGCAGGATCCAGCGACTGCGCATGACGTCGCGCAACTCGTATTTCGCGAGCTTGAGGGTCGCGTTCGAGGTCGCTGTCGACTCCGTTGAGGCAAAAATTCGCGAAAGCGTAATGGAACGGCTCATGCTTCGACCTCCATCATCAATTGGGCAATCGCCCGCTCGAGATTCTGCTCGCCCGTACCCGTCCGCACGTCGTCGATCGGACCGTCGAACCGTACGCGTCCGTCCTGAAGAAAGACGACGTGATCGGCCAGTTCCTCTATTTCGCTCATGATGTGAGACGTAAGGATGAAGGAGCGTCCCCGGGCTCTGTCGGCGTGGACCAGATCCTTCAGCACGCTGCTGGAGACCGGGTCCAGTCCGGCCGTGGGTTCATCGAGGATGAGCACCTCCGGTTCGAACATGAACGCCATGACGGCCGACACCTTCTGACGATTGCCGCCGGAAAGCGTGCGGACCGGTTTCTCGAGTTCCGGAAACAGCCCGAACGACTTGATGAGTGTCTCTTTCCGCGCGCCAGCATTGCCACGCAGATCCTCCAGCATGGCAAACAGATCGAGCGCCGTCAGGTTGTCGGGGAAATGGGCGGACTGCGCCATGTAGCCGATTCGCCGGCGGTACTCCGAGTCACCGTTGAGCTCTTCCTGCCCGAAACGTATCGTTCCGGCGTCGGGCTTGACGAGACCGAGGATCGACTTGATGAGCGTGGTCTTACCCGATCCGTTGTGTCCGACCACGGCCGTGACGCGTCCCGGCATCACGTCCATGTCGACGCCTTTAAGGACCTCAAGCCGCCCGAACGATTTTCGAAGATCGCGTAGCGCGATAATGGGATTCATGACGGCTGGGGGATGATTGGGGATTGTGCTGCATGGAGGTCCGGCGTCCGTGCCCGCTTCATGAGCGGCCGCTCGTCCACGACGGCTTTGGGCGTCAAGGTAGGCAGTACGCGTTCCGCGGCATCCATCAGGTGGACGAAGAGACTGCGCATCAAGATGATGGCCGGTTCGTTCCGCTCGACGATCAACGCGAAGAGGCGAACGGGATAGAAGGGAACGTCGCCCGTGCCGTCGCGATCGAGGTCGTATCCGCGATACGCATCCCAGTAGTTCCCTTCGAACGTACTGTAGCTCTGACGGCTGTTCGTCGTGACGTCGAAGGTGTTGGCGACGAAATTGTTTGCTCTAAATTCGGTTTCCATGGAGTTGGCCAGGAGCTTTACGGCCCGGCCGTTCTCCACGAAATCATTATGCATGACCTGCACGCGGTTGACACCTTCCGCGTAGATTCCCACCGTGTTACCTTCGATTACGTTGCCTTCGATGCGACTGTCCGTGATATCCTTCAGCAGAAGTCCGAACGCGGAGGGACCCCAATTGTCTACGAAACGATTTCGCATCATCTCAACGTCCCTCGAATACATAACGGCAACGCCGGCATCATTCTCCGCGAACGTGTTGTCGAGGTACCGGCAGTTGTCTGAAAACATGAAGTGGAGCCCGTAACGGCGGTTGCGGCGCGCTTCATTGTTCGTCACCACGACATTGGACGAGAATTCGAGGTAGATGCCGTCCCGGTGTCCCCGGATGCGGTTGTCTCGAATGTCTATGTCTTCGGAGTACCAGAGATGGATTCCGTTCCCCGACGTCGTCTGGGTCGGCTTCCGTGCCGTAAACACGTTCGCAGCGATGACGCAATCGTTCGCCTTAGCGAGATAAATGCCGAAGAAGGCATCGTCGATGAAGTTGTTCGCGATCCGACATCCGGCGGAACGCTCGATGCGTATGGCGGCTCGATCGTCGATGAAGCTCGTCGAAATACCGCGCAGCGTGAGGCCTTCAATGGTCACTCCATCGGCCAGTACCGTAAAGATCTGATTCCCGTCGACCGCTACGAGCACGGCGCCGGGCTCACCCGAAATGGTGACCGGTTTCCGGATCTCGACGGTCGTGACACGGTAGCGCCCGGCTTCGACGATGATGCGCGCACCGTCCTCCGCCGTTCGAACGGCTTCCTCGATCGTCGAGATGGGGCCATCCGGACTCACCGTAACCACGGTTTGCCCTTTGAGCGCACCCGTAGGCAGCAGCGTGAGCGCCGCGATCATTGCTATGCGCGTCCACGTCGTCATGGGATTGCGGCCATGCCGTCGTCAGATCCGACCGGGTGCCCGCGCGCACCGATTTCTATGACGTCTTCCCAGTCGAGCGCTTCGCCGCCGCTCTCATCGAGAAACGAATCTCTGGCCTGCGCCGAGTCGAAGGCACCCAGGTGGGCGCCCATCGGACTCATGATCGATTCGCTCCGTGCGAAGAAGGCGTCCTCGACGGAGATGAGGGCACCCGGCGCCGTGATCGCGGTAACGTAGGCCGTGCCCGCGGCGACTTCATTCGATGCAACGAACGCGGCCAGGCACTCTATCGCATCGAAGACGAACACCTTGCCGTGCTCGTTGACGAATTCCGCGCCGAACCGGGCGTCGCTCGCTGTCATCTTACAGTGATGACAGACGTCGTCTCCGTAGGCGATCGGGCGAGGGCCGGTGGAGCATCCCGCCATCAGCGCGGCGCCAAAAACCATGGCGGCCAGGACGGGCGCCTTGGTGAGCCGCATGCTGCGGCGCTTCTCCCACGCCGCCGCACCCATCCCCATCAGGAGCGACACGACGGTCAGCATGCCCCCGAGGGCCGGCAGCGAGACCGCCGTGATGTTCAGCATCGTCTTGCGGCCAATTAGAGGCGGCTGATAGGTCATCCCCGGCACTTTGATAATGGCCCGTTCCTGATCCAGATTATGCCCGTAGTCGTATTCCCAAAGGTAGAAATCGACCAGGCCGACGACGGCAAGAACGAGAAAGAGTCCTACCCACGTATAGAGAATCCCCTTCCTGCCTGAAGCCGCCGCTAGCAGGCCCAGCAGGATCAGCCCCCCGAACAACCAGGGCATGATCTTCAGCTCGGGGATCGAATCGGGATGAATCTCCTTCATCCCGATGTAATGATTCAGCCCGTTGATGCTCTCCAGGTTGCCCGGTGACGCCCCTCGAATGTCGTCCACCTCGATATACATCCCCAGTCCTTCCGGATACTGGGGAGCCTCGAGACTGATCTTCCATATCGGGAAGAAATAGACCGAGAGGAGAAGGAGCGACGCAATCGCCAGCACGACGCGCGAACCGGTCGACATGCGACTCCGCCGCTCCATTCCTTCATATGTCTCCTCTTTACTACGCATTATTCCCCCGTGCTATAGGCGAGCGGAACGTCCGATCCCGCCGGCGAGATGCGCACGTACCCCTGCATCTCCTGGTGCAGTGCCGAGCAGAAGTCGGTGCAGTAGAACGGATAGACGCCTATGCGCTGCGGCGTCCACCTGAGGGTCCGCGTCTGGCCCGGCATGACGAGCAGCTCGGCGGTGTTCGCACCGACGACGGCGAAGCCGTGCGGCACGTCCCAGTCCTGCTCGAGGTTCGTGACGTGGAAGAAGACCTCGTCACCAATCTTGACGCCCTCAATATTATCGGGCGAGAAGTGGCTGCGGATGGTCGTCATGTAGACGTGCACCTCGTTGCCCTCTCGTTCGATGCGCGTTTCCGACTCGCTCGTGGCTCGGTACGGGTGCCGGTTCTCCGACAGCTGATACATCCGCACCTGCTTGTCCATGATCAGATCCGCCCGAATGGCCTGCGCGTAGTGCGGCTCACCCATCGTGGGGAAGTCCAGCAACATGCGCATCTTCTCGCCGCTGATATCGATCAGCTGCGCGGAATGCGCCAGCTCCGGACCCGTCGGCAGGTAGCGGTCCTTCGTGATCTTGTTCAGCGCCACGAGGTACTTGCCCTCCGGTGCGCGGCTATCTCCACCCGGTATCATCAGGTGACCGACCGAATAGTAGACCGGAATGCGATCCACGACCTCGGTGGTTTCGATATCCCATTTGACGATCTCCGAGGAGATGAAGGCCGTCGTATAGGCATATCCGTTTCCGTCGAACTCCGTGTGGAGCGGTCCCAGTCCGGCATTCTCTACCTCGCCGTGCAGAATCGCCTCGTATTCGAGCACGGGAATGCCCGAGATGACTTCGATGAACTGCTCGTTCTCGATCGCATCGATCATCTTCGCGAACGAGTGAACCGGAATGACCGTCGCCAGCTTGCCGCCGGCGGCGATATACTGACCCGTTGGATCCACGTCTACACCATGCGGCGACTTCGGCGTCGGCAGGAAGTACACCATGTCGGAGCAGTCGGCGGGGTCCAGCACCGTGACCTCGGTCCGCATTTCACTGACCGCGATGTGGCGCTCGTCCATGTGGTTGTGGGCGTATTCAGCGTCCATCGTGGTCGTCAAGCCCTCTGCCACGCATTCTTCGGCCCGATGCCAGTTTACCGCCGCGATGAAGTCCTTATCATTCTGCGAGGCGTTGATTTCCTGCAGCGTGTGGGCTTCCTCGCTATTGTAGGACGTAAAGAACATCCACCCGTTCGACGGACCTTTACCTGCATGCGCCAGATCGTAGTTGTACCCCGGGACGATGATCTGGAACGCGACGTCCATCTCACCCGGCGTGTCCGCGCGGATGAAGCTCAGCATCCCCTTGAAGTTGCCCTTGTACTCGTCGATCGGCATGTCGCGCTGCGGGACGGGCACGGAGAAGCGCGTCGTGGCTACGACATACTCCGAGTTGGGCGTGATGAACGGCGATCCGTGATTCCCGGCCGAGTTGGGAATCTCGATGATCTCATCGGTCTCGAACGTCGTCAGGTCGATCCGGGCGATGCGCGGCGTGTTGTTTTCGTTGATAAAAATCCACCGCCCGTCGGGCACGCCGTCCGTCATGGAGAGCTCCGGATGATGGGCGTCGCCCCACGGGATGAATCCGTATGACGTTTCCAGCATGGCCTTCGTCTCATCCGAATATCCCCATCCGTTCTCCGGGTGCTGGGAGAAGACCGCCACGGTCTTCAAGAGGCGCCCGGAGGGCAATCCGTGGACGGTCAGATTGCCGCTGAAGCCGCCCGACATGAAGGCATAGTACTCGTCGTAGCTTCCGGGCGGAACGTAGACCTCGGACGCGGCATCTCCGTCGCCCTGCTGAACGCCCGTCGACTGACAGGCAAAAAAGATGGCACCGGCCGCGATCACGGCCCCGATGGCCAGTGCGATGTTCTTGAAAGAGTTGGGCATGGTCTTGATGTAGGTTCGTTGAAGTTTCGGCACCTTTATGTCGGCACGTGCGTGCCGTGGCCGTTGGTAACGTGTCGGCACACTCGTGCCAAGGGGTTCCCGGGTCTATTCTCCGGTGAATGCGCCGGTCGTTGAGCGCAGATACTCCAGCACGCCGCGGGCATCGTCCTCCGTCAGTTGCTGGTTTGGCATCGGCGTCATGTACTCGCCGAGCATCGCACGCGCCTCGGGGTGCTTCTGCAGCATCTCCTCCGGGTTGAGCATCATGTTCATGATGTAGGCCGGCGTGCGGTTTTCGACGATATCTTCCATGGGCGGACCCACGTAGCGCTCGTCCATCTTGTGACAGGCAGAGCATTTGGTCCGAAAGATCTCTTCTCCCTGTGCCGCGAGCGCTTCGTCGATAGCACCCAGGTCCACGCTCTCTACCGGGCCGATGCCGTTTTCGAGCTGACTCTGCGTCAGCCCGCCTTCCGTAGCGGCTCCGTTCGTAGCCTCTCCACCGCTCTGATCGGCGTTGCCACCGCAGGCAGCGAAGAGAAGGAGGAAGATGAATAGAGTGGTGATTCGCATGTCGGTCAATATCTGGTTGAATGGGGGATCGAGTGGCTCGTGCGGGGGGTGTTTCCGGAATGTTTCCCAACGAGCCCTGGCATGTTAAAAGACCAATTAGTCTTAATATGACAGCCCGTACCCTCCCGCGGGCATCGGGGAAGGCGAATGGCCCCATGCGGGGGAATCAATCCGGGCATGAGGGGGAAACCCCTACATCGGTGCCCCCTCCCGAGCTGCGCTCACGCTGCTGAACACCACCGGCTACGACGACCCGGGTAGCGGGCGGGCTGCCCGGAGGTATCGAGAGGGTCACGCCCGCCCCTTCAGCATCAGATTCCAGTAGAGGGGCGGCAGGCCGTATTTTTTCAGGATGTACATGCTTCGTCGTTCTTTAGTCTGATCGAACGGGAAGGTCGGCATGGGCTCGTTGTCATAACCGAATTCGGCCAGGATGAGGCGGCCGTACCCGGTGACGATGGGACACGAGGAATACCCGTCGTAGCGCGACGCATCGTCGCCGAGCGTGCCCCCGTCGGCGACCCGCAGCAGATTACCTGCGACGACGGGAGCCTGCTTCCGAACGGCCGCTCCCGTCTTGGCCGTCGGCAGGGCCGCTACGTCACCCACGCCAAACACGTTCGGATAGTCGGGGTGCTGCAGCGTGTGAATATCGACGTTCATCCATCCCTTTGATTCACCCTCCGCATGCGCAAGCGTACTGCCGGACACGAAGTCGGGGGCCTTCATGGGTGGAGTCACGTGAAGGAGGTCGTAGGACCGTACCTCCGTCTCACCGTCCGGCGCCAGTGGAGCGAATACGGCCTCCCGCTGCTCGGGACGAATCTCCACGAGGTGGTGTTCGAAAAGCGTATGTATCTCCCGCTCCTCGACGAGTTCTTCGAGGGCCTCCTTGAAGCCCGGCACGCCGAAAATGACCGTCCCCGCCGTTGCAAACGTGATCTCGGTGCGGTCCCGGACCTTCCGCCGCCGCCACAGATCGTCCGCCAGCCACATAATCTTCTGGGGAGCGCCCCCGCATTTGATCGGCGTGGCCGGTGAGGTGAAATAAGCCTCGCCGCCTTCGAATTCGTGCAGCATCTGCGAGACCACCTCGGCCTGTTCGTAATCGTATATACTGCACACGCCGTTCCTGCCCACCGTTTCCTTCAGACCCTTGACACCGCCCCAATCGATCGTCAAGCCCGGTGCTACGACCAGGAAGTCATAGCCGACCTTTCGTCCGGATCCGGTCTCGACGATCTGACGATCCGGATCCACGTGGGTGGCCCGCTCCCGAATCCACTCTACGCCGTCCGGCATGACGGAGATTTCACTGCGCCTGGACCGTTCTTTTGGATAGATACCCCCGCCCACGAGCGTCCACAGCGGCTGGTAGTAATGCTCCGTGGAGGGCTCGATGACGGCGATGTCCATCCCTTCGCGGGCGCGAAGCAGCTGCGAGGCGACGGTGATGCCGCCGGTACCTCCTCCAATGATCACCACCTCGTGATGAGTTCGTCCCACACCGATCCCTACGTGGCTTTCTCCCGTTATTTCCGTGCGAGTCGTCTCCATGGTATTCAATGCTTTTGGGGGTGATGCTCGTCTTTTTTGGGGATTCACCGGTTCGCGCCGCCGTCAGGCGGTTGAAGCCTGAGTTCCAGCGGGTGTGTCGAGTAGCGACTTTTCCAGACTCTTCAGCGCGAGAACGGGTACTTTCGCTCGCCTGAGTACGCGTTCAGTCGTACTTCCGAGCAAGAAGTGTTCGAGCCCCGTCAGGCCGTGCGTTCCCATGACGATCAGACTTGCACCTATCTCGTCGGCATAGTCGGCAATCTCACGTGCCGGTGAGCCGCCTCGCGCCTCATATGCAACGCGTACGTCAGGTCCGGCGATCGACTCGAAGGCTTCCTTCATATGGTCGACCGATTTCTGCTCGATGTCCGGATCCAGATCATATATCGATTGCACCGTAATCCCGTAGAAAGCCGGATGGAGCTGCTCCTCGATCACGTGCAACAGCTCGATGCGCGCACCGAATGCCGCTGCCAGCTCTTTGGCATGCGCGAGCGCCTGTTCGGCGTGCTCCGAGAAGTCGAACGGAACGAGCACCGAAGTCATGTCGACGTGGTCGGGCACCTCGCCCTCCGGCTTCCGGATCGTCATCACGGCACACTTCGCCTCCCGGACGACTTCCTCCGCCACGCTACCCAGCACGAGCCGGCTTACGCCGCGCCGACCATGCGTGCCCATGACGATCAGATCCACGTCTTGATTGTCGGCGTAGTCGAGGATAGCAGGCGCGGGATAGACGTCTCGCTCGATGGCATAGCGGACCTTCACGCGGCTTCCATCTCGATCCTCATCGGCGATCCGCGTCGTCAACTCGTCGAGACGCGAAGCCACCTCGGTATCGGCTCGAACCGTATCACTCGCACCGTGCAACGGACCGTGCAGCACGTCCGCATAGAACACGTGGAGTTCAGCTCCGAAGCGCGCGGCCAGCGTCCATCCATAGCGAATCGACCACAGGCTGTCCTCTGCCAGATCGGTCGTGACGAGTATGTTTCTGACGTTCAGCATAGCAGGTTGCGGGATTCTTGGCAGCGAAGAGCCTTCTCCTTCAGAAGGATGAAGTTATGCGGTCTCGCGTTTCGTGGTAGAGAACTTGAACGGCGCATAGAGCGGACACCATCTCACGAAACCCGTCGCGAGCGGAATCAACCCGATCAGACCCCACCAGCTTTCCATGAACACGCCGAGCGCCAGGATAATCACCCCCAGTACGATGCGAATGCGACGATCTGCGAGTCCTACGTTCCTGATCATAACCATACCTCCCATCGCGAATGTAATAGATATATGTTGGTAGCTGAGACTTGACCATGTCTCAGGTCGCTGTTATAATCGGATAGCGGCATCAATACGGTTGCAGGGCCTTACGGCATCTGCTTGTAGGGCAAGCCTTCATTTTGATGCAGGTGAGATGCGCACAACCTCGCCGTCCACGCGGCGTGTACCTCCCCCAACCCGAAAGTCTTACTCGTTTACCGCCCTGACTCGGGCGACAGCTTGTAAGGAATTCACCTACGACGCAGCTGGGGGATCGCTCACTTCTCCAAACGCGTCGAACCGAATTAGAAAGGTCCCGTAGATGACGAATCCGTTGCAGCGAGGGCCGCGGGCCGTCCCTCACGGTCCCGCCGAGCCTTCCATCAACAGATCATCACCGAGATGACCACGTCCGAAGAAAACGGCCGGCGGATTTTCTGGATCATGGCGATGTTCGTCGTTCTGGGCATTCCGTTTGTCGCGGTCCTATGGGAATCGCTGAATCATATTCTCGCGCTCGACTTTAGCGCCCGGCTGTGGATCGCCCTGCCTGCAGCGGCGGTGCTCGGTGGGATCCTGTTTGCCCTCAGCCGCACGCTCGACCGAGATAACTCTTAACCCGTTTACGCCCGGCCATGCCTGAATCGCCCCCTCCTTCCGACGATCGGGCTCTTCCTGACGAGGAAGAGCCCCGCACGACCGGGACGGTCTTCCTGACGCTCATTCTGCTGATGTTGATATTCGGTTTCTGGATCATGATGTATCTCATGCTGCTGGGCCGATGACGGGTGCCGACCGAGCCGTCCAGGCATCAACCGCACGTGAGCTTTCCGAGAAACCGGGACCCGTTCACCGTGAAATGAACCGTCTATACGATTTATGAAAGTTCACCTGTACGAAAAGGCTTTCCTCTGGCTGGGAGCCGTACTGCTCGTCTGCTGCCTCGGGGCCCTGCTGTATGCGAGCCTGGCCCACGGCATTCATTTACCGGGCAAGGACGTGGAGGTGGATCCTGCGGCGATCACGACGACGCCTCCGTTCGATAATCCCGGCGTTCGACACCTCGGCGGCGACGAGTACGAAGCGGTAATGATCGGCCGGATGTGGTCCTTCGAGCCCGCCGAGATACGGGTGCCGGCCGGAGCCAACGTGACGTTCGTCGCCACGACGCCCGACGTGCTGCACGGATTAAACGTGGAAGGGACGCGCCTGAATATGATGCTGATACCCGGTCAGGTGTCACGCAATTCGTACCGCTTCACCGAGCCGGGCGAGTATCTCATTATCTGCCACGAGTACTGCGGCCCAGGTCACCATCTCATGTACGGAACCGTCATCGTCGAATGAGCACGCAAACGTCCCTCGCCGCATCCGTCTTCGACCGCACGCCGTTCCGCCTTCCGGAGGTGCAGCAACGTCCGCTGCGATGGAGCCTCTACATCGGCTACGCCGCGTTGACAGCCGGCATTTTTCACGGTCTGGCCCAGGCACTGTCCTATGCCAACATCGACATCCTCCAGTACTTCCCGGCGCTGCGCAGCTACTATCAGGGGCTGACGGCCCACGGCGTAGCAAACGCGCTGATCTTCACCTTCTCGTTCAGCAATGCGTTCCTGCCGCTGATGACGGCACGGGCGTTGTCGCGCAAGCTGAATACGTCGCTGCTCTGGGCGTCTCTGGGATCGCTCGTCGCCGGCAATGTGCTCGTCGTTTTCGCCATCGCGACGAATCGGGCCACGGTCCTCTACACGTCCTACGCCCCTCTCCAGGCACACTGGACGTATTACTTCGGCCTCGTATTGGTAGTCGTCAGCACGTGGCTGGCGCTGGCAGCCATGCTCCTTGCGTGGCGCGGGTTCAAGAAGGAGCACCCGGACGCGGATATGCCGCTGCTCGCGCACATCTCGGTCGTAAGCTACGTGATGTGGTTCATCGCCTCGCTGCCGATCGCGGTCGAATTTCTCGTGTTCCTGCTGCCGTGGACGACGGGACTCGTTGAAAAGACCGATCCCCTTCTGACTCGGACGCTCTTCTGGTTCACGGGCCACGCCATTGTATACGCGTGGCTCCTTCCAGCCTACGTCGCCTGGTATGCCCTTGTCCCGCGACAGGCGGGCGGCAAGATCGTCAGCAACACGTTGACGAAATTCGTCTTCATTCTCTTTTTATTGCTCTCCATCCCGACCGGATTCCATCATCAATACACCGATCCGGGCATCTCGACGACGATGAAGGCCATCCACGCCGTCCTGACCTTCGGCGTGTTCTTCCCCAGCCTGGCCACGGCCTTCTCGGTGATGGCCTCGCTGGAAATGGGCGGGCGAGCTGCGGGCGGCAAGGGCCTGCTTGGATGGATCCCGAAGCTTCCATGGGGTAACCCGTCGCTCACGGCCCAGCTCCTGGCCATGATCACGTTCGTGTTCGGTGGCATTACCGGTTTGATCAACGCCAGCTTCACGATGAATCAGATCATCCATAACACGACCTGGGTGCCGGGCCACTTCCACATGACCGTGGGCAGTGCCGTCGCGCTCACGCTGATGGGCGTGGCCTACTGGATGGTGCCGTACCTGACCGACCGCGAGCTCAGAGGGCGGAAGATGGCCCTATGGTCGTCGTGGATCTACTCCATCGGCGTGTTCGTCTTCGCGCGTGGAATGATCTCGGCCGGACTCGAAGGCATGCCGCGGCGCATTTACCGCGTGCAGGCGGCCTACGATCAGGAAGCCTGGGACCTCGGCGGTGCGCTGACGGGAATCGGCGGCACGATGATGTTCGTCGGCATCCTGATGTTTTTCATCGTCGTATTAATGACCGTCTTCTTCGGGAAGAAGGGATATGGGCCGAAAGACATACCCTGGTCGGAAACGCTCCTGACCCCGCATGAGTCCCGCTGGTCGAAGTCGTTCGATCGCATCGGTTTCTGGGTGATCGTCGCGATCGTGCTGATTCTGATCGCGTACGGCCCGTTTTTCGCCACGTATCTGCCGCCGAACTTCGTCTCGCCGGGCTTCCGATTCTTCTAGGCGGTAAAGGGAGCGGCAACGATGGGCTTCACTACCCCTTCCCTTCGCCCTCGACCCATTGCACCGCGTGCTGCATGAGCTCGGCGGCCGTCTTTAGATTCAACTTCTCCTTGATTCGTGCGCGATAGGACTCGATGGTCTTGGGAGAGAGATGAAGCCGTTCGGCAATCTCGCGCGTGACGAGTCCGCGCCCGGAGAGCTCGAAGACCTCGAGCTCCCGGTCGCTTAAGATTTCCAGCGGCGACTGGGCCAGCTCGTCACGTCCCGCCGCGAGCCCCATCAACAATCGCTCGTTGATCTCGTCACTGACGTAGATCCCCCCGGCCAACACGCGTCGTACGGCCTTGACGATCTCGTCCGCCGCTTCCAGCTTCATCACGTACCCCCGTGCACCTGCGCGGATGGCGCGCTCCGCGTAGAGTGCCTCGTCGTGCCGGGAAACGACGAGCGACCGGATTTCCGGATAGACGGCCTGCATGTGCTTGATCAGCTCGAGACCGCTCATACCGGGCAGCGAGATGTCTACGATGGCCACATCGAACTCCTGGTCTTCGAGCATGTCCAGCGCCTCCTCGGCATCAGCTGCCTGCGCGACGACCTTTAGATCCGTTTCGCCGTTCAGCGACAGGGCGAGCCCCTTCCGCATCAGAGGGTGGTCGTCAACAATGATAATCTTCTTCATGGAGTGTGTAATTCTCGATTACGAATATACTCTTCACCGCCGGCCGGTAACGAGGATCCGTGATTCCGCAGGGTGCACGTGATCGTCGTGCCTTCGTCAAGCCCGCCCGTAATTTCCAGGTTCGCTCCGATGATGCGTGCGCGGTGCCGCATGATACGCACGCCCATGCCGGAATCGCCCGAAACCGCATCGAAATCGTCTGGGAATCCCACGCCGTCGTCGTGAATGCGCAGGCGAATGAGCCGATCCCCGCCGGCGATATAGACCCGTACGTGCTCGGCCCTGCCGTGCTTTACGGCATTGCTCACGGCTTCCTGGGCGATGCGGTACAGGTGCGTGGCGACGGAATTATCCTCTATCGCCACACTGCCGGTCTCTTCGAACGTACAGCGAACGCCGAAAAGCTTCTCGGCCCCGGACGCCAGGCGCTGCAGAGCGTATTGGAGGCCATTCTTTTCGAGATCCACGGGCACGAGTCCGCGAGCCAGCGCCCGGGCAAACTCGTCGGCTTCCTTGAGCAGTTCGGCGATCTCGGCGACGTCGGCCGCGTGTTTCTCGTTCTCGGCGTCAAGCCGTCTGGCAAGGTTGCGTGTGATGAGACCGATACCGGTCAACATCTGACCCAGTCCATCGTGAAGGTCCTGCCCGATCCGTCGACGTTCTTGCTCGCTGATGCGGAGGATCTCGTGTTCGAGGTGCCGCCTGTCCGTGATGTCGCGCACTACGCCGGTAAAGATGCGGCGTTCGTTCAGATACACCTCGCTGACAGCCAGATCGAGCGGAAACGTCGAGCCGTCCTTTCGAAGGCCAACGACTTCTCGTCCGATCCCAATAATCTTGCGTCGCCCCGTGTCCAGATAGCTGCGGATATACTCGTCGTGCTCCTCCTTGTACGGGGGCGGCATGAGGATGTGCACGTTTTTCCCGACAACCTCATCGGCTTCGTAACCGAAGATTCGCTCCGCCGCGGCGTTAAACGATTCAATCGTACCGTTCACATCGATTGTGATGATCCCGTCGACGGTCGTATTAAGAACGGCGCGAGCCCGTGCCTCGCTCTCGCGAAGGGCGTCCTCTACGCGCTTCCGCTCGATCGCTCCCGCCAGTACGTTCGCTGCCGTCTGGAGGAAGTTCACGTCCATCTCAGAGAACTCGCGCCGGTGCTTCGTGTGTGTGGTGAGGACACCATACGGCTCTTCCTCGCCTTCGATCAGCACGGAGAGACTACTCACGATGTCGTGGTCGACCAATCGCGGTGCCACGAAGAACCGCGTTTCCTCGTCAAGGACGTCGACCATCACGGGCTTACCCGTCGCCAGGGTGTATCCCGCCAGCGATTCGTCCTCGTCGGAGCCGACGCGGGCGCTTCCGACGAGCCCCTCCTTCCAACCGTGACCCGCGCGCACGAGAAACGAACCGTCGACCTTTCGCAAGGTAAGGACGGAGCATAAGTCTGCGCCGAGCGCATCGACGACGACGCGAACGGTCTCCCGCATGACCTCCGACAGCGAATGGCTTTCCAGAGCGAAGAGGCCCAAGCGAGCGACCGCCGACTGCTGCTTCAGCGCTGTGGGCCCGCGATTGATGGCCCCGCGATTACCGTCTATCTGATCGACCACGCCATAAAACTAAATTTCTTTTTCGTCTGGATTCCTCGGAATCAACGCGGGGCGACCCGGCTGGTTCGCAATCCGGCCGCGGCAGGGCTTTACGTCGGCCAGCTCCGACGTGCTCTCCTCGTAGGCGTCGTCGAGCATACAAAGGTGCATGCGTTCCTTTATCGAGAACCTGGTGCAGTGGTGACCGGGCTTCAGCATACTCGACTGAACCCGGCGCAAAAAGCAAGGGCATGCCTTCGCGAAGGCATGCCCTCACATGACGATAATATCCGATACGTCGAAGTGACGTCAGCCGATATGCATTTGCAACTCTTCGCGACGATGCTTCTGTCGCAGCTTTCGTAGTGCCTTCTCCTTGATCTGACGCACGCGCTCGCGCGTCAGGCCGAAACGCTGACCGATCTCTTCGAGCGTCAACGGATGCTCCCGCCCAATGCCAAAGTACAGCCGCGTGATCTCCGCCTCACGCGGATGAAGAAGACTGAGGGCGCGCTCGATATCGATCTTGACCGACTCATCAAGCAATATGTCGTCCGGCGAGGTGTCCTCGTTGTCCGGCAGCACGTCGAGCAGGCTGTTGTCGTCGTCCTCGTTGAAGGGAGCATCCATCGACAGATGTCGCCCCGTGTGCTGCATCGCCTCTCGCACCTTGCTGACGTCGATCTCGAGCTCGTCCGCGAGCTCCTCGATGTTCGGAGACCGCTCGTGCTCCTGCGAGAGCTTCGCACTGGTCTTTCGGATCTTCGAAATCGTACCGATGCGGTTCAGCGGTAGTCGGACTACCCGACTCTGCTCTGCGAGCGCCTGCAGGATCGCCTGGCGAATCCACCAGACAGCATAGGAAATGAATTTGAACCCACGGGTCTCGTCGAAGCGCTGCGCCGCTTTGATCAGCCCGTAATTGCCTTCGTTGATCAGGTCGGCCAGCGTCAAACCCTGGCCCTGATACTTCTTGGCGACCGAAACAACGAAACGCAGATTCGCTCGGGTCAATTTGTGCAGCGCTTCCTGATCTCCCTTATGGATGCGTTGAGCCAGGTCCACTTCTTCATCTGGCGTAAGGAGCGGGATCTGGCCGATCTCCTGGAGATACTGATCCAGCATCCGCTGCTGGCGTGGGACATACATAGGCCAATCAGCTATTTAGGTGGTTGTAGCGGTATTCGCGGTGTCGTCGTCTACTTGATGAGTGCTGCAGGCTGCGTCGCCGGCGCGGAGAGGCTGTCCGCGTAGCCGGACCTCGGCGATGGTGCTTTTGGCGATCCGGCTGAAATCCACGTCTATCGATAACGGATGTTCCGGTCAATGTACTATTTCAGTACGCATGTCCACGAGAACAGACCGAGTCTGCCGGCAACGGCGACCTCTACCGCCGGTCCGCTCGTCCCGCCTCGCGCGACATTACCCCGAGGTCACCTGAGCGAGCACACCGTCTGCGACGTCTCGTTCTTCGCTCATCCGCGGAACTTTCGTCTGTCCGCCGACCCGCTCCTTCGTGGCCTTGAGCCACGCATAGAAGGCGCCCTTTGGAAGAACGACCACTTCCGGCCGATCAAAAGCTCCGGCCTCCCTCCGAATCTGGTAATGACGATTCACGTCGATGAGGTATTCGTCGAGGGCGGACCCGAAGGCCTCCTCGCTCTCCGGAGGCCGGTCGAATTCTACTAACCATTGATGAGTTGGGAGACGGTTAAGTTCCGCCGGACGCGGGGCAACGTGAAAATCCCTGACGTGGGCACCCGTTCGCTCGCACGCCGATCGAAGCGCAGCCCGCATTTCTTCACCGAATACGGCCTCGCCGTACCGGTCGAGCATCTCACTCGTGCGGCCGGCGACGACGATCCGATGAGGTGCCGTACCGGTGAACCGAACGACGTCGCCCACATTGTAAGCCCAGAGACCGCTGCAGGTGGTCACGTAGAGCGCGTAGCGTACGTCCGTCTCCACTTCACCGATCGAATACCGTGAGGGCTCGTCCGACCCCAGTTCGTCCATTCGCACGAATTCGAAATAGACGCCGTTGTCCAGATGCAGAAGCATCGACGCATCGTGTACGCGATCCTGAAACGAAAAGAACCCTTCGGAGGCGCCGTACGTCTCCAGAAAATGCAGACCGGGTAAACCGATGACCTCCTCCAGGAGTCCGCGATAGGACGAAAGGGCCACACCGCCGGATATGAAGACCTGCAGATTCGGCCACACCTCGCCGACGGTCTCGACCGATGAACCGGTGCCGTCGTTCCGCAGCCGGATCAGTTCCCGGAAGAAAACCAGGGCCCACGTCGGTGCCATCACTACGGAACGAATGTCCATATCGACGGTGCGCTCGGCTATGGCACGAAGCTTTCGTTCCCAGTTCGGAAGAAAAGCGACCTCGTTCGGCACCGCCTGAAGAAGGTGACTAAACAGCAACGGTGCATGCTCCGCCTGAAGCCCACTCACCTCACCGATCATCGTACCCGGGAAATTGGGGTCCTCCTCGATGCGGCCGGGAAGGGTGAGATGCTTCCCCAGCAGAAAATCCAGATTCCCCGTCTCCTGCAGGTAGCTGAGCCCGACAGCCATGCTGAAGTCACGGTTGCTCGACAACATGGCGTCGCTCACCGGAATGATCTTACCGGAGGATGCCGTTCCGCTCGAAACGGCGAAGTGGCCGAACGTGCCGGGCCAGATCACGTCCCGGGCCCCGGCCCGGAGACGCTGCACGTCGTCCCGCAGGTCGCCGTAGTCGTGCAGCGGCACGCTCACTCGGTAAGCGTCGACGATGTCCGGCGCCCGGCTGATCTCCTCGAAGTCCAGTCGCCGCCCCCACTCCGTGTCCGCGGCCCGGCGAAGCAACCGGCGCAGCAGCTTCCGCTGCGCGCTCTCCGGATGGTCGATAAATCTACCTACGCTGCGCCGCGCCCGCACGGGGAGCCGGGAGGTAACCTCGGCCGTCGCATTGCGCAGCCAGGTCGCCGTGGACGCTCGAGAATCGGACGAAGTAACCATGTCGTACAATAAGATCCAGCTGAGGTAATATCGAGCGAACGGTGACGCGAGCAGCGTATACTATGTAGCAGCGGCGGCCATGCCGGCGCACGGAAAGCGCGCACCAATGTACACGACCAACGATAACCCTATGCCTGCCGGTTTCGATCCCGAGCACTTCATGCTGGATTTCCGCGGGCGGACGCTCGATTGCCGACCGGCCAAGGAGATTGGAGCGCACGTTATGGGGATCCTCAACGTAACGCCTGATTCGTTTTCGGATGGCGGGCGATACACGACCCTTCCTGCCGCACTTGCCCGCGTCGAGGAGATGCTCAGCGAAGGAGCCCGCCTGGTCGACATCGGCGGTGAGTCCTCGCGGCCGACGGGAAAGACGTATGGCCGGGGGGCGTCGGGCGTTCCGGTAAGGGAGGAGATCGACCGGGTGGTACCCGTCGTCCGCGCGGTGGCAGAGCGGTTCCCGACGACCCTGATATCGGTGGACACGTGGAAGCCCGACGTAGCCCGAGCGGCGCTCGAAGCCGGAGCACATCTCATCAACGATGTCACCGGACTCCGGTACACGACCGAGACGGCCGCGGCGGCGGCCGACTTCGACGTACCGCTCGTACTGATGCACTCGCTCGGCAAGCCGGGAGATATGCCGCAGGCCCACACATACGAGGATGTCCTACGAGAGGTCACTGAATCGCTCTCGCTGAGCGTACAGAAGGCGGTGGAAGCGGGCGTACGGCACGTGATCGTCGATCCGGGATTCGGCTTCGGAAAAACGCCTCGAGAGAACCTCAGGCTTCTCAACGATGTCGAAAGAATACTCGAACTCGGCCGGCCCGTCATGATCGGCGTATCCAGAAAGAGCACGATTGGCGCCGTCCTCGGTACGCCGGAGAGGCCGGCACCGGTAGACGACCGGTTGTACGGTTCACTCGGGGCCACCGCCGTCGGCGTCCTACGCGGTGCCTCCATCGTCCGAACCCACGACGTCCGTCCCACCATGGAAATGCTTAGTCTAATAGGGGCCGCGTTAAACAGTTAATTTGCCCGGCCGCTTTTCCTTTGGTGGGATCCCGGGGGAAGCGGACATCTCGTAATTCATAAACGAGCCATTTAAGACGTTGGAGCTGATAGACTGGATCATACCGATACGTGTTGTCGATCTCCTTGAGATCACGGTCGTATCGTACCTGCTTTACAAGCTCTACATGTTCATGCGCGGCACGATCGCCGTGCAGATCTTTCTTGGGCTGATGGCACTCTACGCCGTGCAGGTTATCGTCGCTGCGATCGACATGACCATGCTCCCCGCTCTTTTCGCGTCCATCGGTGAAGTGGCCGTTCTGGCCATCATCATCCTGTTCCAGCCGGAGATTCGGCGCGTGCTGCTCCTGCTCGGCCAGAATCCGCTCGTCCGCCGATTCGTCACGTCCTCCGCCCACGAGGATATGCTCGCGGAAGTCACCGCGGCCGCCGCGGAGATGAGCAAGAATCGCATCGGAGCCCTCATTGCATTCGAGCGGTCATCCGGACTCCGCAATTACATCGAAACGGGGACGCTCCTCCAGGCGAGCGTCACCCGCGACCTGCTCGTGACCATTTTCTACGGGCAGAATCCTCTCCATGACGGAGCCGTCATCATTTCCAGTCGGCGCCTCGAGGCCGCTCGATGTATTCTGCCCGTTTCCACGAGCATGAAGCTGAGCCAGCACCTCGGACTGCGCCATCGGGCTGCCGTCGGGCTTACGGAGCAGACGGATGCCTTCGTCGTCGTGGTTTCCGAGGAGACCGGGACCATATCCGTCGCGATGGACGGCGAGCTTATCTCGAACCTTACCGTAAACGAGCTCCGCAACCACCTGCGGGACGCCTTTACCATGCAGTCGCAGGATACGACCAAGGCCCTGACCACAGCCGAATCCGAGTAGCACACGCAGGACCCGGCCTCCACCTTATTGCCTCTCGCACCGTATCTTGACAGCATCTTGACAGCATCTTGACAGCATCTTGCAGCGACTCTACCTCCTTCAGTCCCGTCGCCGTCCATGTCCGACGACCGAAAGTACCAGCGCCAGCGCCGCCGCCTCGTCGACCATCTTCGCGAAAATAAGATTACCGACGAACGTGTGCTGGCCGCCATCGGTGCCGTGCCACGCCACGAGTTCGTCGAGCCGGCCCTTAGGGCGCGCGCCTACGAGGACGAGGCCCTTCCCATCGGGATGAGCCAGACGATTTCCCAGCCGTTTACGGTCGCCTACCAGACCATGCTGCTTTCCCCCGAGAAGGGCGACCGCATTCTGGAGATCGGGACGGGCAGCGGATATCAGGCCGCCGTGCTCTGCGAGATGGGTGCACGTGTCTTTTCGATCGAACGGCACCGGCCGCTGCTTGACCGCACACGCAGCATTCTCGATTCCCTCGGATACCGCGTCGTGCTCAAGCACGGTGATGGGACGCTCGGCTGGCCCGCCTTCGCGCCCTTCGACGGCATCGTCGTTACCGCGGGGGCGTCCGACGTACCCGAACCGCTCCTCAATCAGCTTCGCATCGAGGGTGAGGACGGCAAGCCGGCCGGGCGCCTCGTCATCCCGATCGGCGACGAGAAGGGACAGAAGATGAATCTCTTCCGCCGCGTCGGCGGAGAAGAGTTCGAACGCGAGGAGGCCCACATCTTTCGCTTCGTTCCACTGGTAGGCAAGGAAGGGGGGCTCTGACGTAGATCGGGCTGCAGGATACGGTCACGCCGCCGAGCGCTGGCAGTTCGACGTCGCCGCGGGGACCATTTTATGGCGTCGATAGCATGAACGAACCTGTAAACGTCGCACTTATCGGGCTCGGCCGCATGGGGAAGATCTATGCCCGTACGATCGACCGTATGAACGATGCACGCCTCACTGCCGTGGCAAGCCTCGATATCGATGACCAGCAGCAGATGCTGTCCGAGATAGACGTAGCCCATCAGTTTAAATCGGCCGACGCCGCGTTCGAATTGGAGGCGGTGGACGCCGTCATCATCGCCACGCCCACGAGCACGCACGCCGATTTCGTCATTCGGGCAGCTTCAGCCGGAAAAGCCATCTTCTGCGAGAAACCGCTCGCACTGTCCCTCGAAGACACGCGGCGTATGCTGGACGCCGTCGATCAAGCAGACGTGCCCCTGCAGGTCGGATTTATGCGGCGTTTCGACGAACGATTTGCCTCGGCCAAATCTACCATCGCCAGTGGGCGGATCGGTCGACCGATAACGTTTAAAGGGGTCGGCCGTGATCCGTTCTGTCCGGACCCCACCTATGCGGATCCCCGCCATAGCGGCGGACTCATCATGGATATGGCTATCCACGACTTCGACCTGGCTCGGTGGCTCCTGGCCAGTGAGGTCGTTCGCGTCTCCGCCGAAGGTACTAACTTGGTGTGCGACGAGCTCAGGGCCGTCGGCGACTTCGACAATGCCGTCGTCAACTTGCGATTCGCGACCGGTGCCATCGGCAGTGTAGAGGTGTCTCGCAACGCATCCTATGGGTATGACATCCGTGCCGAAGTGCTCGGTTCACGATCCGCCGTCCGCGTTGGCCATGCGGATTACGGCACGAGACCGCAGCCGCGACCGGTTGACCATGGAGAGCATTATCTGACGCATCGATTTGGTCCGGCCTACCGAAAGCAAATCCGGCATTTCGTAGATTGCGTAAGGCGTGGCATCGAGCCGAAACCTTCCGGTCGAGATGCCCTCGCAGCCTTCGAAATCGCACTCGCGGCAACGTATGCCGCCGCGACGGGCGGACCCGTCACGCTCGAGGCAATCCGCACAGGATGGACACCCACATAACCGCCCACCTAGCATGCAATACGACGCCGACAACCTCATCATTCGCGGTACCGCCGACCCGAACGCCGACGTCTTCGTCGAGGTTACCCCCGAACGCGCCGGCTGGGAGCTCATCCGCTTTCAGAGCCGGCGCCTGACGGCCGGCGCCTCGTGGAACGATGCCACCGGCGGCGACGAACTCGCACTCGTCGTCCTCGGCGGCACGATCGACGTGGATTCCAGCCGGGGGAGCTGGACCGGCGTGGGCCGACGAAAAAACGTCTTCGACGGGCTGCCCTATGCGCTCTATCTTCCGCGCAAGACGGACTTCACCATCACCGCCGCCTCCGACGCCGAGTACGCCGTCGCCCGCGTACCGACCGGCGAGGACCATTCCCCACAGCTCGTCACACCCGCCGACGTGCCGGTCGAGATCCGCGGGGGCGACAACGCGACGCGCCAGATCAACGGCATCATACCACCCGGCTTCGATTGCCACCGCCTCGTCATCGTGGAGGTCTACACGCCGAGCGGAGGCTGGTCGAGCTACCCGCCCCACAAGCACGACATCCACAAAACCGACGACGACGGGAACGTCATCGAAGCAGACCTCGAAGAAATCTATTATTATCGTATCGACCGGGAAGGCGGCTTCGCCTATCAGCGCGTCTACACCGATCCCGAGTCACCTCTACATGCTGCCGGAAAAGGGTTCGACGAAGTAGTGATGGCTAAAGATCAGGACGTCGTGCTCGTACCGGAAGGTTATCACCCCGTCGTCAGCCCGCCGGGATACACCACGTATTACCTCAACGTGCTGGCGGGCAGCGCCCAGTCGCTCGCCAACACGGACGACCCGGCGCATGCGTGGGTCAAGGATACGTACACGACACGAAATCCCGCCATCCCGATCTACGACGTGCCCGAGTCGTCGCTCACGACGTACTGAGAGATCCAGCTGCCGCAATCAATCCACGCAGTTCGACCTGCCATCGACCTGCCGGGATCGAACTACCGAGATCGAACTACCGAGATCGAGTCCATCCACGCACCCATCGCATCCAAGGACCATGAAGACCGTCCGCCTCACGACCGCACAGGCCGTCATCCGGTTTCTCAAGCATCAGTACGTCGAACGTGACGGCGCCAAACAGCCCTTCTTCGCCGGCTGCTTCGGCATCTTCGGGCACGGCAACGTCGCCGGTATCGGCCAGGCGCTCCAGCAGGAACCCGACTTTCGGTACTATCAGTCTCGGAACGAACAGGCGATGGTCCACACGGCGGCGGCGTACGCCAAGATGAAGAACCGCCTGCAGACGTTCGCCTGCACGTCGTCCATCGGTCCGGGAGCGACCAATATGCTCACCGGCGCGGCCGTTGCGACGATCAACCGCCTGCCCGTGCTGCTGCTGCCCGGCGACATCTTCGCCCGCCGCAACGTGGCACCGGTCCTCCAGCAGCTCGAGTCGGAGCATTCGCAGGACCTCTCCGTCAACGATTGCTTCAAGCCCGTAAGCCGCTACTGGGACCGCATCAACCGTCCGGACCAGCTCGTCACCGCCCTTCCGGAGGCGATGCGCGTGCTGACGAGTCCGGCCGACACGGGCACCGTAACGCTGGCCATGCCGCAGGACGTCCAGACGGAGGCCTACGACTACCCCTCGGAACTCTTCGAGCGCCGGACGTGGACCATCCCCCGAAACCGGCCCGACCGCGACCTGATCCAACGCGCGGCCGACTGGATCCGCGCCAGCGAGCGTCCCATGATCGTAGCGGGTGGCGGCGTCATCTACAGCGAGGCCACGGACCTGCTGGCCGATTTCGTCGACGCCACGGGCATCCCCGTCGGCGAGACGATGGCCGGGAAGGGCAGCCTGCGGTTCGACCATCCCCTGAACCTGGGCGCGGTAGGCGTCACGGGTACGCTCGCCGCGAATCGCATCGCGAGAGAGGCCGACCTCGTAATCGGCATCGGCACGCGCTACAGTGATTTCACGACGGCCAGCAAGACGGCCTTTCAGCACCCCGGCGTCCGCTTCGTTAATATCAACGTGGCCGAGTTCGACGCCTTCAAACACAGCGCGCTCGCGCTCGTAGGGGACGCGCGGGCGACGCTCAAGGAGCTCATGGGCGCGCTCAACGAGTGGAGCGCGCCTCCGGGCTACAGGGAGGCGGCCTCGAAACTCCACGGCGAGTGGGAGGATGAAGTCGACCGCATCTACGCCGTCCGCAACGAACCGCTCCCCAGCCAGGGTGAGCTGATCGGGGCGGTGAACGAGCAGGGGGATGCGGACGCCGTGATGGTCTGCGCCGCCGGTAGCCTCCCGGGCGACCTCCACAAGCTGTGGCGGGCTCGCCACCCCAAGCAGTATCATCTCGAATATGGATACAGCACGATGGGCTATGAAATTGCCGGCGGGCTCGGCATCAAGATGGCCGACCCCGACCGCGAGGTCTACGTGCTCGTCGGCGACGGCAGCTATCTGATGCTTTCGGGTGAAATCGTGACGTCGATCCAGGAAGGCTACAAGCTCACGATCGTGCTGATGGACAACCACGGTTTCAAGAGCATCGGGGCGCTTAGCAGATCGCTGGGGCAGAAAGGCTTCGGCACACGCTATGCCTTTCCGGCCGACGGCGCACTGCCCGGAGACAATGTCTCCACCACGCATACGCTGCCCGTCGACCTCGCCGCGAATGCGGAGAGCCTGGGTGCACACGTGATCCGGTGCACCTCGCGCGACGACGTTGCCGACGCCCTCGAAGCATCGCGTGCAATCGATCGCACGACCGTCATTTACGTGCAGAACGACCGGTACGTCGACGTCCCCGGCTACGAGAGCTGGTGGGACGTGCCGGTGGCGGAAGTGAGCGACCGTCCCTCCGTCGAAGAGGCCCGACGGGAATGGGAAGCCATGCGCGTCCGGGAACGCACGTACCTGAAGCCCCCGTTCGCAGACGACGACGTCACCTGAGCCGGAACATGAACGTCGCTACCCAGCCCTACGACTCCACCGACTCGAACGACCGATGATGCGAACACCTACGTGGACCGCCGCGCTCCTCTGCCTGCTCGTCGGCGGCATCCTGGCGTCCTGCACCGGCCGCGCCGACGGCGAACGTGAGACCCTCCGCGTCATCTTCGTGACGCACGGACAGGCCTCCGACCCCTTCTGGAGCGTCGTGCAGAACGGCGCCCGGCAGGCCGGCACGGACGCGGGGGTACGCGTCGAGTACCAGGCACCGGAATCGTTCGACATGGTCGCCATGTCGCAGCTCATCGACGCCGCCGTGGCCTCGTCTCCTGACGGACTCGTCATCAGCATGCCCGACGCCGATGCACTGCGCGGCGCGGTCGCAAAGGCCGTCGCCGCGGGGATTCCCATCGTATCCATCAACTCGGGGTACGAGGTTGCCCAGGAGCTCGGCGCCATGGTGCACGTCGGCCAGACGGAGTACGAAGCCGGCTACGGCGGCGGGGAACGACTTGCCGCCGCCGGCGTCACGAGCGCCTTCTGCATCAACCACGAGGTCGGAAACACCGCCCTCGACCTTCGCTGTCAGGGTGTAGCGGACGCCATGCGGGAGGCGGGCGCGACGTCGAGCGTGCTCGCCGTGGAGGTCGGCGATCCGACCGAATCGCAGCAGCGGATCCAGGCCGGACTGTCCTCCAACCCGGACGTCGACGGCATCATCACGCTGGGCCCGTCGAGCACGATGCCCGCACTCCGCGCCCTGAGCGCGCGGGACGTCCTCGGCGAGCTTACGTTTGCCACGTTCGACGTATCCCCCGAGATCCTCGAAGCGATCGAGGCCGGCGAGATCGTCTTCGCCATTGACCAGCAGCCCTACCTGCAGGGCTACCTCCCCGTCAATCTGCTCGCTCTCCGCCTCCGGAACGAGAACGAGGTCGCCAACGACGTCGTACGCACCGGCCCCGTTTTCATCACGTCGGAAAACGTCGCCAGAATCAGAGAGCTCACGGAACGAGGGACCCGCTGAGATGGACGCCGCCGCTTCCACAGACGAACGGGTGCTCGCCACGTCCGTCCTCCAGCGCCTGATCGCCCGACCGGAACTGGGCGCGGTGGCCGGCGCCCTGTTCGTATGGGGCTTCTTCGCGATCGTTGCGGGCGATCGAGGCTTTCTGACGCTCGCCGGCACGGCGACCTATCTGGAGGTGTCGGCCGAGCTGGGCATCCTCGCCGCCGCCGTCGCGCTCCTCATGATCGGCGGTGAATTCGATCTCTCCGTCGGGTCGATGATCGGCGCCAGCGGGATGCTCATGACCCTGCTTTCGGTCGTCTACGGATGGCCGCTCTGGGCCGCCCTGCTCGCCGTGGTCGCCTTCGCCGTCGCGGCCGGATTCTTCAACGGCTATCTGGTCATCCGCACGGGCCTCCCCTCTTTTATCGTAACGCTCGCTACCCTGTTCATCTTCCGAGGGGCGACGATCGGTATTACGCGCCTCATCGCGGGACGAACGCAGGTGGGCGGACTCGGCCGGGTGCCCGGCTACGACGCGGCACACGCCGTCTTCGCCAGCGAGATGTCGCTTGGCGGCACGGGATTTCCCGTCTCCATTCTCTGGTGGATCGTCGTGGCCGGGGCGGCTTCCTGGGTGCTCCGCCGGACCTCCTTCGGCAACTGGATCTACGGCGTGGGCGGCGATCCCGCCGCCGCGCGAAACGCGGGAGTACCGGTCCACCGCGTCAAGATCACGCTCTTCATCCTGACGGCGCTCGCCGCGAGCCTCGTAGGGGTCATTCAGGCCGTCGGGTTCACCGGGGCGGATGTGCTGCGGGGCGAGCTGCGCGAGTTCTTCGCCATCATCGTGGTCGTCATCGGAGGCACGCTCCTCACGGGCGGCTACGGCACGGCCATCGGCGCCGTCTTCGGTGCCCTGATCTTCGGGATGGTCCGCCAGGGCATCGTCTTCAGCGGCGTCGACGCCGACTGGTTTCAGGTTTTTCTCGGCGGCATGCTGCTGCTGGCCGTGCTGATCAACAACTGGGTACGACAGAAAGCGATGGAGGTGGGCTAGCATGACCGGTAAATCGAATGCTCCCTCCCGACTCGAGACGCCCGGCGCAGCGCATATCGAACCGAGCGACGATGCCCCCCTGATCGAGCTGCGGAGCGTATCGAAGTTCTTCGGCAACGTCGTCGCCCTCCGCGACGTATCCATGACGGTGCATCCCGGCGAGGTGATGTGCCTCCTGGGCGACAACGGAGCCGGGAAATCGACGCTTATCAAGTGCCTCTCCGGCGTGCATGCGCCGGACGAGGGCGAGCTGCTCGTCGACGGCCGGCCCGTACGGTTTGCCTCACCGCGCGACGCTATCGGACACGGGATCGCCACGGTCTACCAGGACCTCGCGATGATTCCGCTCATGAGCATCGCGCGCAACTTTTTCCTGGGCGCCGAACCGACCACGGGATGGGGGCCGTTCCGACGGTTCGATATGTCCACGGCGGACGCCGTTACCAAGGAGCAGCTGGGGAGGATGGGCATCGACGTGCGCGATACCTCCCAGGCCGTCGGAACCCTCTCCGGAGGAGAACGGCAATCCGTTGCCATCGCACGGGCCGTATATTTCGGGGCACGCCTGCTCATCCTCGACGAACCAACCTCCGCGCTCGGCGTCAAGGAGGCGGCCATCGTGCTCCGGTATATCGCCCAGGCCAGGAAACGCGGCGTGGGCGTCATCTTCATCACGCACAATATCCACCACGCCTACCCGATCGGCGATCGGTTTACGATCTTGAACCGCGGCCGGAGTTACGGCACCTTCCCGAAATCCGAGATATCACGTGAGGAGATGATCACGCTCATGGCCGGCGGCGAGGAACTGGACGAGCTGGAGAACGAACTCCGCCGCATCGACGAAACCGATTGATGACAGATCGCCGAGTCCGTAGGCCCCGCAGAGCGTACCAGCACAGCATACCAGCAGAGCATACCAGCACAGCTCACCA
>JBBDTI010000079.1:0-16897 GCA_040904565.1 Rhodothermales bacterium | reverse complement strand
CCCGCAGAGCGTACCAGCACAGCATACCAGCAGAGCATACCAGCACAGCTCACCAATCATGAACGACGCGAAACGCCTCCACATCGGCAACGCCCCCTGCTCGTGGGGAAGCCTGGAATTCGAGGGAATGGACGGCGATCAGGTCCCGTATGACCGGATGCTCGACGAGCTCGTCGAAACGGGCTACACCGGCACGGAGCTGGGAGATTGGGGCTATATGCCGACCGACCCCGGCGGGCTTCGTCAGGAGATGCTTCGCCGCGGCCTTACCATGCTGGGGGCCTTCGTACCCGTAGCGTTTGCGGACCCCGCCCGTCACGACGCCGGCGAACGGGATGCGCTCAAGGTCGCGCGGCTCCTTTCCGCCGTACAGGACGTCGGCGATCCGAACCACCGGCCCTTCGTCGTGCTCGCCGACGAGAACGGGAGCGACGCCGTGCGCACGGCGCACGCCGGCCGCGTGACGTCCGAGATGATGCTCGACGACCGCACCTGGGACACGTTCGCCCAGGGTGTCGACCGCATCGCCCGGTCCGTGCACGACGAAACCGGACTCCGATGCGTCTTCCACCATCATTGTGCCGGCTACGTAGAGACGCCCGCGGAGATCGATGAGCTCATGAAGCGTACCGATCCCAAGCTCGTCGGACTCGTATTCGACACCGGACACTACGCATTCGGTGCCGGGTCGTGCGAGGGGGTGTCTGCCGGACTCACCCGCTTCGCGGAGCGCGTATGGTACGTCCACTTTAAGGACTGCAGCCGTGAGGTGGCGGCTCGATCCCGACGTGAAGCATGGGATTACTTCACGTCGCTGCGGCACGGTGTTTTTTGCGAGCTGGGAGAAGGCGGGGTGGATTTCCCGCAGGTCGTCGACGCCCTTCGGGATATGTCGTATTCCGGCTGGATCGTCGTCGAACAAGACGTTCTTCCCGGCATGGGCGCACCGAAGCGCAGCGCCGCACGTAATCGCAGCTACCTTGAAAACATCGGACTTTAGGACGTGGACACCAGCCTGTCGATCGGACTCATCGGGGCGGGACGCATCGGACGCGTTCACGCCGCGAACATTACGCATCGGATTCCGGGCGCCCGCGTTCACGTCGTGGCCGACGTGAATGTCAAGGCCGCGCGCAGCTGCGCCGACGATATCGGGGCGGCATTCGCGTCGACGTATCGCGACGTGGTCGACGATGCGGGGATCGACGCCGTCGTGATCTGCTCGTCGACCGATACGCATGCCGAGATCATCGAGGCGGCCGCCGAGGCGGGCAAGCACGTGTTTTGCGAGAAGCCGATCTCTCTGGATCTTGTCGACATCGATCGGGCGCTCGACAGCGTCCGCCGCAACGGCGTGCAGCTGCAGATCGGGTACAACCGTCGCTTCGACGCCAATTTCAGACGCATCCGTGACGCGGTCGCCGACGGCGAGATCGGCACGCCGCACCTCCTTCATATCATCAGCCGGGATCCGTCCCCCCCACCCATCGAATACGTCCGACGATCCGGCGGCATGTTCGTCGACATGACGATTCACGACTTCGATATGGCCCGCTTTCTCGTCGGCTCCGAGGTCGAGGAGGTCTTCGCCGCGGCGGCCGTCCGCGTCGACCCCGCCATCGGGGAGGCGGGCGACGTCGATACGGCCGTGCTGACGCTCCGCTTTGCCGACGGGACCATCGGAACGATCGACAACAGCCGCCAGGCCGTATATGGATACGATCAGCGGGCGGAGGTCTTCGGAAGCCTGGGCAGCGTGCGAACCGACAACGACTATCCGAACGCCGTTCAGCGGTTCGGCGCCGAGGGCCTGCGCCGGGACCCGCCGCTGCATTTCTTCATCGAACGGTATGCGGAAAGCTACGTCACCGAGATGGAGGCCTTTGTGGAGGCCGTGCGCGACGGGACGGACGTACCCGTGACGGGAGTAGACGGACGCATATCCGTCGTGATGGGCATGGCGGCCAGGCGGTCGTTCGAGCAGAACCGGCCCGTACGCCTCGGTGAGGTCGATCCCGGAGCCTGAACCGCCCGCCCCGATCTCCCGAAATAGTGCGCGAGGCTGGGTTGATCGACGGGGGCGGACCGGCGAGGGCGATCGGCGTGGATGCACTTCCTCAAAAGGGTCGTGCGCCGGCATCAAGCGTCTCATCGAAGGCAACGTCGAAGTAGGCCGCCACACTCGCCGCATGGTCGATGAATGAGGCGCGGACGCCCAGGTCATGCCCCGAAGAACCTCCGTAGACGAGCAGCGGCACGTATTCCCGGCTGTGATCGGTACCGGGCGTCGTGGGATCGTTACCGTGGTCGGCCGTTATGACGAGGCGTCCCCCGGACGGCAAGGCCTCCAGAAGCGACGGTACCGCCGCATCGAACGCCTCGAGCGCGCGTGCAAAGCCGACCGGATCGTTGCGATGCCCGTATTCCTGGTCGAAATCCACCAGGTTCGTCCATATGAACGTCCGCCCGCGCCCCCCGCGCATACGCTGCAGCGTTACCTCGACGCCCTCGGCGTTGGATGCCGTTTTTTGCATGTCGTCGAAGCCGACACCCGCGAACAGATCACCGATCTTTCCGACGGCCACCGTGCGGACGCCCGCCCGCTGCAGGACCTGCTGAACGGGCACGGCCGGCGGAATCCGGGAGTAATCCTTCCGCTCGCCTGAAACGCGCTCGTAGCCTCCCGCCGATCCCGTGAACGGTCGCGCGATGACGCGTCCCACGTCGTGCTTTCCGACGCATATCTGCTCGCGCGTTCGACGGCAGATGTCGTAGAGACGATCCAGCGGTATTACGTCTTTGTGCGCAGCAACCTGAAAGACGCTGTCGACTGACGTGTAGACGATCGGAAATCCGGTCTGCTCGTGCTCCTCACCCAGGTCTTGAATGACGGCTGTCCCCGAAGCCACCCGGTTTCCCAGGACGCCGGAACACCCGGTTACCTCGAGGAAACGATCGATGAGCTCGTCCGGGAATCCATTGGGATAGGTAGGAAACGGCTCGGCCAGACAGATGCCGGCCAGCTCCCAGTGTCCCGTCGTGCTGTCCTTGCCGGCGGAGGCCTCCTGCATTTTCCCATAGGCCGCCGACGGATCTCGCACCGGCTCGATACCCTCGAGGTGCGCGATTCGGCCCAGGCCCAGCGCCGCTAGATGGGGAAGTGCCGGTCGTGCCGCGGCACAGACGTGGCCGAGTGTATCCGCGTCTTCGTCTCCATATTGATGAGAATCCGGCTGCGCTCCGATGCCGACGCCGTCGAGCACGATCGTTACGAACACGGTCGCACCTCCTACTCAACGATGGTGCACGTACCCGATTCGTAGGCTTCGCGCAGCGCATCCGTCGCGTCTCGTCGAAACGAATCCGCGTCAGCATGCCGTTCATCCAGGAGGGCGATGCCGATACTCACGCCACCCGCGAGCTTTCCCTCGGCATCCTCGAGGCCGTTCTGGAAACCTACGGCCCATCGCTCCACGTAGGGCCCCGCCTCTTTGAAAAAGGCGCCGAAGGTGAGCTCGCCGAATCGCTCGACGCGCGCCTTTCCGGCAGACTCCCGAAGGCGGTCGGCGAGCTGGCGTTCCGTTCCGGCGATTTCTCGCTCGCCGAGATCCGCAATCGTCTCCGCGTTATTGAGATAGACAAGTGCGAGGGCCAGTGGGACTTCATCCCGGCGTGCACGGCGTATCTCCTCACCGATGATCTCGCGGCGAGGTCGGACGTACTCTTCACCATCGTCCAGCACGTCCTCGCTCCCCCCCTTATCGAGTACAGCACCCAGCAGGCGCGCGAAGTAGCTGATCAACGACAGGGTTCGGTCCGAATCCAGCGTGTGCTCCCGCATGGCATCGGCCAGCAGGATGTATCGCGCCGTCGACGTCGGCCGCGGAACGGCGGCCGTTGCGAACTCCTTCACGGCGATCGATTCGCGATAATACCCCAGCGCGTGAGACGACAGGTTGCCGTCCGAGGCCCGCGTAACCTCCGGAGCGGAACGAACGTCGTGCCGCTCCAGGAGCTGCTGCTTGGATGAGAAGGTCCCGCTGCTGCGGGCATATGCATTGAGGCTCACGATCGCCTCAATATGGTAGTGCGACGATTCGTCCGGCTGCTTCAACAAGCACACCGTGTTGGCTCCGACGGCCGCGCGAAACGCCTGAAGGTAGGGAACGAGCACGTCCCGAAAGTGGGCTGGTGCGGATTCGTCGACCGACGCACGCACGATCTGCTCGCGCTCCTTGATCGTGATGGTCGACTGAACGGGTGACCGCTCGCGTGCACCATTCTTGGCGGCCCGGCCCGCCTCTTTCGAATCGGATGAGGCGAGGCTGGTTTCCACGTCGCCCGCCTCGTCCGGCTGCCGGCCGGGACCATCAGGCGGAGCCTCATCTATCGAGATCTCTCTGCCCGCCCGCTCGCCGTCGACCTCCGACCCGCCTTTTTGCCGCGGCCGGATTTCCAGAATCCCGAGAGACGCGAGATCGTCGGATCCCTCCGCGTCCGGCGTACTCGGAACAGTCTGTTTATAGCCGGACCGACGGCGCTGAACTCGAATCACCATCAGCACAACCGAAACGACAAGCGAGAGTCCCGCCGCGACAAACAGCAGTGGCCGTTCCATGACCACCGCAAGTATCGCAGCAACAAGGGCCACAATCGTTAATAGGATGCGGATCATACCGCCTTGTTCGCTGCCGATAGAAAGAGAGGAATCGGGATGGGTGGGACGTGTATCTTTTCGTCAAAGATACAGCTATTTAATCTACCAGCACATGTATGTAAAGTCAATGATCGCCAGGGGGCGAACGATCGATCCTTCGGCGCGCAGCCACGCCGCTCAATGCAGCGCCACGTTTTGGATGAAGCGCCGCACGGCGAAATAGGATCCCAGCCAGCCGAGCAGTAGTCCACCACCCAGAAGACTTACGGCCGACGTTAGGGCTACGGTGGACGACGAGGCACCAAACTGCGGTAGATAGCCTCCGATGAGCGCTTGAAAGCCCCAGAGGACCATCGCCGATAAAACACCGGCCGTAAACCCCTGCGCCATCCCTTCTACGATGAACGGCCGCCGGATGAAGCTGTCCGTCGCGCCTACCAGTTTCATTGTGCGTATCAGCAGCCGCCGCGCGTAGATCGTAAGACGAATCGTGTTCCCCACCAGAAACACGGAAGCGAGAACCACGATGACGCCCAGCAGCAGTCCGGCCATGGTCAGCAACCGAAGGTTTTGCTGTACCTTGACGAGCAACGGCTGGTTAAAGACGACCTCATCGACCCGATTCCAGGTCGAAAGCTCCTGCGCCAGTACGGTCAGGCTATCGGCATTCGCATACGACGGCTCTACCCGCACCTTGATGGACGCCGGCAGAAACGGTTCGTCGAGAAACACCTCCGCACCCTCTCCGAACTCTTCCTGAAAAATGGCCTGCGCCTGGCGTTTGGATACGTATTCCGCTTCCGCCACACCCGGCATGGCAGACGCCCGGAGATGCAGGGCCTCGGCGGTCCGCTCCTCCACGGATTCATCCATAAACATCTCGAGCTCCCCGACCCGCTGCCGCAGCCATGTAGATACTTGCTGCGCCTCATAGCTGAGCACGCCGAAAAGGCCGATGAGGACCAGCGCCACGGTCATGGCGCTCGTCGAGGCGAAGGCGGCGAACTTCGCCCGTCGAAATCCGGCGAGTCCTTCCTTGATGCTGTAGGGTATCGACACGGCTTACTCTACACTTGCCCCACGCTGATACGATCCGAGAACTTTTAGATACGACGCGATCTCTTTGAGGTGATCGAGCGCCTTTTCGACGGGGGCGTCGACCGCCGCGCCCTGCACGTCGAGATAGAACAGGTAATTACCCGGGCTGCCCACGAGCGGGCGGCTTTCGATCTTGAACAGATCGAGATCGCGCAAGGCAAACACGGCGAGACTCTTGAACAACGCACCGGGAACGTTGTGCCGCATCGAATAGACGATGGACGTCTTCCAATCTTCGCGTGCCGCGTCCCGGCGCTCCGGCATTTCATCTTCGAGAGATAGCGCGAGAAAGCGCGTGTAGTTCTGGTGATTGCTTTCGATGCCCGACTCGAGAATGTCCAACCCGTATTCGACGGCCGCGTGCTCGCTCGCAATCGCGGCCTCGTCCGTTCGGCCGTCGCTCGCCACGCGCTTCGCCGCACCCGCCGTGTCGTAAGCCGGCACGATTTCGGCCGAAGGAAGCCTGCTCTTCAGGAATTCCTGGCACTGACCGAGAGCCTGAGGGTGCGAGAACACCATCCGGATGCCCTCCATCGCCGCTCCCTTCGGCGCCATGAGATGGTGACGAATACGCAGCTGCAGTTCGTCCACGATAGACAAATCGTGCGTCCGCAGCAGGTCGTAATTGGCGTGGACGCTGCCGAAGAGGGAGTTCTCGATGGGAATCACCGCACGCGCCACGTCACCGTGCTCCACGGCCTCGAACACGTCGGCGAACTCCTGGCAGGGCACGGGCTCCGCGTCGGCGAAAAGCGCGCGAACGGCTTCTTCGCTGAAGGCACCCGTCTCCCCTTGGAAAGCAATTCTCATCGACCCGGTTGCGGCTATCATCACATCTGCTCCGGAGCGGAAATCCCCAGCACGCGCAGCCCGTTGGCCAGCACGATACGCGTCGCTCGGGCAAGCGCCATCCGCGCCGTCGCTATGTCGGCTTCTTCGCCGATAATACGGCAGTGCCCGTAAAACTGCGTGAAGGCTACGGCCACGTCACGAAGGTAATTGGCGACCTGGTGCGCCTCGCGCGCCTCCGCCGCCCGCTCGAGAATCTCGGGCAGGCGAAGCAGCTCCTTCATCAACGCGATCTCCGCTTCGTGTTCCAGAAGCGACATATCGGCGTCGTCGCGGAATTCGAAACCCACCTCGTCGGCCTTTTCCAGAATCGAACAGATCCGTGCATGCGCGTACTGCAGATAGAATACGGGATTCTTCTCCCCGGCTTCCTTTGCCAGGTCGAGATCGAACTCGAGGTGCGTGTTCGGCGACCGCATGAGGAAGAAAAAGCGCGTCACATCCTCCCCCACCTCGTCCATCAGCTCGTCGAGCGTGACATACGTCGCCTTCCGCGTGCTCATCTTAACCGGTGCACCGCTGCGAACCAGCGTAACGAACTGGTAGATCACGACGTCTACCTTGCTGCTATCGTAGCCGAGGACGCGCAGCCCCTCGAGCACGTCCGGATAGGTGGCGATGTGGTCCGCGCCGAAGACGTCGACGATCCGGTCGAAACCGCGCTCGAACTTGGTAACGTGATAGGCGATGTCGGGCAGGCGGTAGGTCGGCTCGCCCGAACTCTTCACGAGCACCGTGTCCTGCTCCTTGCCGAACTCCGTCGTCTTGAACCAGACGGCGCCGTCCTTCTCGTAGATGTATCCGCGTTCACGGAGCTGGTCCAGCGTCGCCCACACGCGCTCATCTTCGTACAGGCTCTGCTCGTTGAAAAAGGAGTCCATCTCGATGCCGAGACGCCGCATCGTACGCTCGATATCGTCGAAGATGGATTCTTCCGCCGCCTGTTTGAAGACGGCAACGTCATCCACCGTATCCAGGTCGTCACCCTCTTCGTCGAAGAGCTTCCGTGCGATATCCGTGATATACTCACCCAGATACCCGTCGTCGGGAAACGATTCGGGAACGTCCGCCCATTCATTTTCTCCCACTTCGAGCTGCTTCCGCGGCGCGTCCGAATCGGCGATCGCCCGGTAGCGAGCGCGGACGGATTCACCCAGGACGCGCATCTGCCGCCCGGCGTCGTTGAAGTAGTATTCCCGCGTGACGTCGTAGCCCGTCCAGTCGAGCAGGGTTGCGATCGTGTCGCCGAGGACGGCGTTGCGACCGTGGCCTACGGTGAGCGGTCCGGTTGGATTTGCGCTGACGTACTCGACAATTGCCTTTCGCCCTTTACCCGCCGTAGATCGGCCGAACGCCGCACCGGCTTCCAGAAGCTCCGCCACGCCGGCCGCCAGATAGGCCTCCGCAAACCGGAAGTTCAGGAATCCCGCTCCGGCAACTTCGACGGATGCCACCCTCTTCGGGTCGAGGGGCCGGTCGCGCAGCGCAGCGGCCAGGTCGTCGGCTATGCCGCGCGGTGACCGCTTGAGATGACGTGCCAGCCGCATCGCCGCATTCGTCGCCAGGTCACCATGATCCGGGTTGTTCGGCTTCTCAAAATCCGGTTCGAAGTCGGCCGGCACACCGTCGAAGCCGGCGAGCACGGCGAGGAGCTCTCGTTTCAGGTAATCTTTCATAGATGCGGAAGCAGATTCCGCGGTTGGGATTATTCAACGCGTCGATTTTGCGGCGGGGCACTAATAAGCCGCAGGAGCTTCGTGGTTTCAGTGACGGCGACAAGCCCGTCACGGTTGAGGACCATACGACGCGGTACGACACCTCCTCTGTGGGAGACGCTTGCACCCCCGGCATAACGCCGGTCCACAGCTCCCTCGCGCACTGTTCGACTCATAGGACACGGCGCACCGTCAGATCGCGGACCAGCACCGTAGGCATTCCGACCGACACCGGCACGGTCTGATCGTCCTTCTTGCAGATGCCTCGAGATGGATCGATGCGATAGTCGTCCGCAATCCCGATGATGTCCTCTAGCATCTGCGAGGGCCGGCCTGTGATTTGGACATTGGTCAGCGGCTCGGTAAGGCGTCCACCCTCGATTTTGTATCCCTCGATCACGTTGAACGCAAACCGGTCTTCGGAGGGATACACCTGGCCGCCGCCTATCGTACGAACGTAAAACCCGTCCTCCGCCTCTGAAATGAGCGTCTCGCGCTGCTCGGTGCCTCCTTCGAGGAGCAGGTTCGTCATGCGCACCATCGGCGGACGACGAAAATCCTGCCGACGGCCGTTGCCGGTGCGCGGAAGACCGTGGCGCCGGGCCTGAATGCGGTCCGTCATCACCGCCCGCAGCACGCCGCGGTCGACCAGTACGGTCCGTTCCATCGGGAAGCCTTCGTCGTCGAACAGCGCCGTGCCGCGTCCATGCTCCAGCGTACCGTCGTCGACGATCGTCACGCCGTCGCCGGCGACCTGATCGCCGATTCGCTCCGGCGTGTACGCCCCGGGCGTGTCGGCTTCGAGAAGATGCCCGACGGCCTCGTGCAGCCAGACGCCGCCCCAGCCTCCTTCGATCACGACGGGAACGTCCCCTATATCCCGGTCGAGCGGACGCGCTTTGAGGGCCGCCTGGAGTCTCTCTATGCAGCGTTGTGAGATCTCCTCAGGCGTACACAAGAGGAACTGTCCGAGCCCCCCGGTACCTCCTCCGATGGCATACACGTCGATGTGGCGATTGGCCCGCTCGAACTTCGCCTGCACGCGGAACCCGATGATCGATTTCGCGGAAAATGTCGGTCGGTCTTCCGTCGACACCACGTAGGCCTGACGCGTCGAGCCTTGAAAGTCAACCTCCAGGTCCCGCAGCCTCGGTTCGAGAGAGAGGGCAGCATCTACCGCCGATTCCAGCAATGCGCGCTTCTCGTCCAGGGATACGAGATTGATCGTATCGCCGGGCAACGCAAGCGAGCCCCGGGCCGACTCGCGATCCAGCGACACGTCTATGGGCGGCCCGTCGCGCAGCTCGTCGGCCTTGATGCGTATCAGGGCGGGATCGAATCCTTCCGCGGCACCGTGTCGGCTAAAGCCGTTCGTCAGGAGTCGGAGTCCCGTTCCCTCGACGACATCCGTCGCATAATCCTCCCACGGATCGCGGTAAGCCTTCCAGCGATCGTATCGCATTCTTATCCGCTCGTGGTACGTGTGCTCGGAGAACAGCTCCGCGGTGTCGCCTTCCGCACTCATCAGCCTGGAAAGAATTTCTGGAGCGGCGGCGTGCAGAGGGCCGACCTCCTCCGTAAACGAGAAGTGCATGAAAGATGCGGTCAGTATCCGTAGATAGAGAAGTCGTCGCGGCGCATGTGGAGGTTCAGCATGATCGCCAGCATCGTCGTGTTCGCCAGCAAGGCCGACCCTCCATAGGAAATAAAAGGCAGCGGAATGCCGATCACGGGGAGAAGTCCCGTCACCATGCCGATGTTAATGAAGACGTGCACCAGATAGATTCCGGCCGCGCCGGCCGCAACCATGCTGCCGAAGGGGTGCTTCACCTGCGAACCGAGTCGCACGAGTCGCATCAGCAGCAATGCAAAGGCAGACAGCACGACGATCGAACCAATGAAGCCCCACTCCTCCCCGATCACGCTGAAGACGAAGTCGGTCGACTGCTCCGGCACGTAGGCACCCTGCGTCTGGGTCCCATCCATAAATCCCTTGCCGAACAGACCGCCCGACCCGATGGCCGCCTTCGATTGCACGAGGTGGAATCCCACGCCGGACCGATATTCCTCCGCCTCGGGATTCGTAAACGAAACGATGCGCGCGATCTGATACGGCTGGAGCACCTTCGTCAGTGCAAATGAAACGGCCGCAATCGTCCCACCCGTAAATGCTCCGGCCACGATCGCATAGTGTGATTCTCTCGTCTGCCAGTAGAGTCCGACCGTAAAAAACACGGCGAAACCGATCGCCGCAGGCATATACACAACGGCCAGATATCCGGTCACGGCCGGGGCGATCATGAGAAGAACCGTACTGATCGGCAGCCCTGACCAGAATAGCATGATAGGTACCAGGGCAAAAAACACCAGGGCGGTCCCGGTATCGTTCTGAAGCACGATAAGCACCCCGGGAACCGCGAGAATGGCCACGACGCCCAGCGCGTAGCGCACGTGCTTCGTGTTAGGTCGTCTCGCCGCAATGAGCTGGGCGACGGCCAGTACCGCGCCGACCTTGGCCAGCTCGGACACCTGGAGGCCGAGCCCTCCGACGTACAGCCAGCTCTTCGCACCGTTCACCTCACGCCCAAATAAAAGTGCCGCGACGAGCAGCACCAGCGATCCGATGTAGAGGGGATAAGCTGCCTTCTGAAAGAATCGGACGGGCAGCATGAGACAGACCGCTACCGCCCCAAACGAAATGCCGGTCCAGGCAAGCTGGCGCCAGAAATTCTGTCGGACCGATTCCAGCAGATACTGGCCGGCCGGTCCGTTCGTCGTGCTGTAGATGGCCACCAGCCCGATACCCACAAGGGCCGTCCAGGCCAGGAGGGTCAGGTAGTCAAGATTTCGATACCACGTACGCATGGACTAGACATCATGAGCGATGTGCGGCACGACAGGTGTGCCGCTTCCTGACGAACCGTCTAACTGTCGTCCTCCTCGTTCGTTGCCAGCGGCTGGCTCCGTACGTTCAACACGGCATTGAGTCGCGCCTGACGCTGGGGACTATCCGAGATCTTTCCCGTGAGATATTGCTCGGCCATGAAGGATCCGATGGGACCGGCCGCCGTCGCTCCATATCCTGCATTTTCAACCTGCACGGCTATCGCGATCCGCGGGTCGTCGTAGGGCGCAAACATGATGAACACGGAGTCGTCCCTTCGACCGCCCGGTGACTGTGCCGTCCCCGTCTTACCACCACTTGCAACGCCGGGGATCTGAATCCAGTAGCCCGTACCCGATTCCATGACCCGTCGCATCCCATCTCGTACAACCTCGAAATGTTCTTCGTCGATGGGCAGCTTTTTCGATTCAGGAAGAGTGGGATACACGACGTCGCCCGTCTCGGGGTGTTCGAGCTTCGTCACCAGATGCGGAGGGAGAAGTCTACCCTTGTTGGCGATTGCTGCAACGTAGCGAGCTAGCTGCAGCGGCGTGACGCCCATATCTCCCTGTCCGATCCCCAGATTGATCGAATATCCCGCCGTCCAACCGCGCGGATACACGCGATCGTAGTAGGAGGAGTCCGGGATAAGGCCGGTCGATTGCTGGTCGATATCCGTCGGCGCCCGTTCTCCGAATCCGAACAGATGCGCGTACTTGCTGAACGTGTCCACGTCCGTTCGCATCATCGTCTCGAAGAAAAAGGTGTTGCACGACTTCTCAATCGCCGTACCTACGGCGATCCTTCCATGCACGTGCATATCCCGGAAAAGCCCCGGGCCGCCGAAAGGATGGTAGCCTCTGCAGTTAAACGTTTCGTCTACCGTAATCGTGCCTTCCTGCAGCGACATCAACGCCATGAAAGGCTTCCACGTAGAGCCGGGGGGGAGCAGGTTCATCGTGGCCCGGTTATAAAGTGGCTTCTCCGGGCTGTTCGTCAAATACTGCCACGTCGCCCGGTCGACCGACTCCGCGAACAGTCCGGGATCGTAGTCGGGCATACTGACCATCGATATGATGGCCCCCGTGTTGACGTCGAGGGCAACGGCCCCTCCGCGCTTCCCGACGAAAAGCGACTCCGCCAGAGCCTGCACGCCGGCGTCGAGACCCAGGTGAAGGTTGTACCCGCTGATAGGGTTCAGGTCGTGGACACCGTCCTGGTAGGACTTCACTTCCAGACCGTGCACGTTGACGAGCTTCAGCTCCGCACCGAGCCGCCCGCGCAGGTAACCCTCGTAGCTGTTCTCGATCCCGGCCTTGCCGATCAGGTCACCCTGCCGGTAACCGCGGCTGCGAAGACCCGACAGCTCGCCGGAGGTAATCTCGCGGATATATCCCAACGCATGAGCCGCTCTGGCGTCCGTGTGATACCGGCGACTGAATTCTTCCTCGTACGCGACGCCGGGTAGACGGTACAGATTTTCAATAACCCGGCTGAAGATGTCAAAAGGTACTTCCCGAAATGCCTTATTGGGTTGAAACGCGCTGTGACGGCGTGCGGCCTCGAGTTTAGCGGCGACCAGCGAGTCCGGCACGGCCAGGAGACCGGCCAGCACCGGTATCATTTCAGGGTCGAAAGAGCGCGGCGTGATGGTGATGGTATAGCTCGGCTTGTTGTCGACCATCAGCAATCCGGAGCGATCGTAGACGGCACCTCGGGCCGGCTGAACGCGCTGCTCGCGGACCGCGTTGGAGCGCGACTCACCCGTGTACTCCTCGACGTCGAGCAGCTGAAGCTGTCCGAGGCGCAGCCCGAGAATTCCAAGTACCACAATGATGATCCCGACGAAAATCCGGACCCGAATCCTATATTCGTCCATTCGAGATTTCCTGTATCCTTAATCCACCCGCTTGCGTCACCCGCCCTCGTCGCGTGCCCAACCCTCGTTGGGCGCACCGGAAGCAGGCCGTGTCGTGGCCGGCATCATGCGCGTCTCTCCGCCGAGGATCGGTGACACGGCGCTAAATACTCCAAAAACAAAGACTTTTGAACCACACATACGGTCTGCGTATTTAAGCACCTCTCCAGCGAGACGGTTCCGGGGATGGCGGTGTACGGCGCGCACACGTTTCCCGCGCCCAGGCGTCGAAACGCCCCGTTAGGGCATTTTCACCTCCGTGGGCAACCGATCAATGCTCGTTCCGTAACACATATGCCGCTGAGAAGCCTAAGGGGTAACTCGTGATCTCGTTGTGCGTGCATCTGCGCGTATCCATCGAATACGACAATCTACCTGGCCCGTGCACTCCGTACTTCGCGCCTCCGGCAGTTTCAGTTCACCGATCAAGCTAGGCAATAAGATGCGTCGAACAGGGTCGTTCCTCATATCGCTTCTTGCGTTCCTCTTCTTTGTCGCCTCCGTACCCTCTCCGGCCGCCGCGCAGTATTTCGGCCGTAATAAGGTGCAGTACGACCAGTTTGACTTCAGATTCATAGAAACGGACCACTTCCAGATTTACTACTACCCGGAAGAGGAGCAAGCCGTGCGCGACGCCGCCCGGATGGCAGAGCGGTGGTACAGCCGGCATGCCCGAACGTTTCTGCGGGAATTTAGGGAAAAGAAACCGATCATATTCTATGCCAACGATGCGGATTTCCACCAGACGAACGTCATTGGCGGATTCATCGGGGAAGGGACGGGCGGTGTTACGGAAGGACTCAAACAGCGCGTCGTCATGCCGCTTACCGGCAGCTACGCGGAGACGGACCACGTCCTGGGACACGAGCTGGTCCACTCGTTCCAGTACGACATTGCGTTCAGCGAGCGGGACACGATCCGGTTCAATCTGAACCTGCTTCCTCTGTGGATGGTGGAAGGTACGGCGGAATACCTTTCCGTCGGACGGTCGGATACGCACACGGCAATGTGGCTGCGGGATGCCGTTCGTCGGGACGATCTGCCAACCATCAATCAGTTGACCCGGGACCAGCGCTACTTCCCATACCGCTACGGTCAGGCGTATATGGCCTACGTCGGTGGGAAGTACGGCGATGCGTCGGTCGCAAATCTCTTCAAGCTGGCGGGACGGGCCGGTGTCGACTCGGCGTTCGTCTACACGCTGGGCATCACGACCGACTCTCTTTCGACGGAATGGAAGCAGGTCGTGCGCGACACGTATACCCCGCTCATGGAAGGACGAACGGAACCCGATGAGGCGGGTCGCCGCGTGCTGGCCCCGGACATCGATGGCGGCGAGATCAACATTTCGCCGTCCGTCAGCCCGGATGGCCGCTACGTTGCCTTCCTGTCGGAGCGCGATCTCTTCTCGATCAACCTCTTCGTAGCGGACGCGGAAACGGGTGAGGTCATCACGAGCCTGCAGAATCCGGCCGCCGACCGGCACATGGACGCGCTTCGGTTTATCAATTCTGCCGGTTCCTGGTCGCCGGACGGGCGGCGCCTCGCCTTCGTTTCCTTCGCGAAAGGCGATAACCAGATCTCGATATTCAATGTCGAGAACCGCTCCGTGCGCGAGCGGTTCTCCGTCGAGGGCGTCTCGGCAATGACCAACCTTTCCTGGTCGCCCGACGGATCCTCTATCGCCTTTTCCGGCCTCGACGGCGGGATCAGTGATCTCTACGTCCTCAACCTCGAGACGAATGCGGTTCGCCAGCTGACGGACGACCGCTTTGCCGATCTGCAACCGGATTGGTCGCCGGACGGGCGGTTCGTTGCCTTCACCACGGACCGCGGACCCGACGGGACCGATTTCGAGATGCTGGACTACCGGCGAAATCGGCTCGCCGTCTACGACACGGAAACGGACGAGATCGATATCCTCACGCCGTTCGGCGAGGCTCTGCATCACAATCCCCAGTTCTCACCGGACGGGCGCAGCCTCTTCTTCATCAGCGACCAGGACGGCTTCAAGGACGTATACCGTCTCGACCTGTCGTCCGGCCAGACGTACCGCATCACGGACCTGGTCACCGGCGTCAGCGGCATCACCGCCCTATCACCGGCCATGTCGGTGGCCGATCAGAGCGGCCGCATGATGTTCTCCGTCTTCGCTGATAATGAGTACACGGTCTATTCCCTCGAGCGGGGTCAGCTCGAGGGCGAGCCGGTCAGCGCGCGGGCGCCCGGATATATCGCTACCGCCGGTATTCTGCCTCCCATTCGTGCACTGAATGAAGGCCTCGTAGGCAACTATCTGAACGACCCCGTCACGGGCCTGCCTCCTGTGGACGTCGAGCTGGCGAGCCAGGCCTACAGCTCTCGTCTTCAGCTGGATTACGTGGCACCGCCTACCGTCGGCATTTCTGCCGGTGGAGCGTTCGGCACGCAGCTGGGCGGCGGGATCGGACTCTTCTTCTCCGACATGCTGGGTAACCGCAACCTGTCCGTCGCCGTGCAGGCCCAGGGAACCGTCAAGGATATTGGTGGACAGGCTACGTACCTCGATCTGGGCGACCGGCTCAATTTCGGGGCCATGGCCGGCCACATCCCCCTGCTCTTCGGAACGGCGCGGGGGGGGTTCGTCGAGGGGTTCCAGGTCGTGGAACAGCTCCGACAGCGGATTTTTATCGACCAGGTTGCGGGAATATCACAGTACCCCCTAAGCCAGACGCGGCGCCTGGAAGCGAACGTCGGTTTCGTTCGATACGGATTCGATAACGAAGTCGAGCAATACGTCGTGGCGCCGAATGGTGTTGGACGCGACAGGATCGACACGGATGATTCCGTCTTTTTCTCGGGCATCACCGAACGCGATCCGATCTTTTTCTTCGAGGGCGGACTGGCGTTTGTCGGCGACTACTCCTTTTTCGGGTTTACATCCCCCGTCAGCGGAGGCCGGTTCCGTTTCGAGGTATCGCCGCAGTTCGGTTCGGCGAGCTACGTGAGGGGCATCGCAGACTACCGGAGGTACGTGCACGTGAATCCCGTCACGCTGGCCGTACGAGGGCTCCACATCGGTAATTATGGGGCTACCAGAGAGGATCTCTTCGCCACGCAATACCTCGGATATTCTTACTACCCGGGCTTTATTCGCGGTTACAGCTTCAACTCGTTTGAGGTCTCCGAATGCACGACGTCGGAGCTGGCGGGAAATGTCTGTCCGGAGTTCACCCGCCTGCAGGGGACGCATATCGCCATGTCGAGCTTCGAAGTGCGCGTTCCTCTTCTGGGTACCGATGCACTTGGACTGATCAATTTCCCCTATCTCCCAACAGAGGTCTCAGCATTCGCGGACGCCGGCGTGGCGTGGACGTCGGACGAACCTCCGGTGCTCACGTTCGATCAGACGTCCAGCGAGCGCATACCCGTCGTCAGTACGGGCGTGTCTGCTCGCGTCAATATTCTGGGATACATCATCCTTGAATCCTACTACGCGTATCCGTTCCAGCGTCCGAATGCCGGTTGGCAGCTCGGATTCAGGCTCTCGCCGGGCTGGTAATGAAATCCAATCATTTATGAATTCGCGGCGGCGGCCGATATTTCTGTTATACGGCCGCTGTCTCGGTGTCGCCCTGCGCGCATCGAAGGATTGACATACCTCCTCGGCATGTACCCCGAGCCCGTCGAATGGGGGACCGGACGCATATTCAACGCCGGAGAACACGTCAAAGCGTTCCTGCATGGACCGTGGCCGCCTGGATATCCATCGTCCACGTTTATAACGACCCATGCCG
>JBBDTI010000078.1:0-18925 GCA_040904565.1 Rhodothermales bacterium | reverse complement strand
CCGCGCCGATCACTGCGGCGTACATTCTCAGTTAACTGATTAAGTACGCCTCATTACTCCGCTGCGCTCCGTTAGTCGCTCACAATCCAATGTAGCGTTGTCCCAGCGCCGTGCGAGCTCGTTTCTCGGCTTGTCGCGCGCCTTGACCTGCGAGAATTCTCCGCCGGCCTTTGGTAGCTAGAAGACCGTTGATATGGCTGACGTCGGCTCTGAATCGCTGGAGAGCTGATATCCGCCCCTTCCTTTCGTATACTGGTGGCCGATTCCGTGGACGGATCATCGCCGCCCCTTCTGAAGGGCGCACGGCCCGTCCGTCGTATATCTATCCAATAAACCACTGGTATCTGTGAGCATTCTAGCCGTAGGAACGGTTGCGCTGGATTCTATCGAAACGCCATTCGGAGCGCAGGACGACGTGCTCGGGGGTAGTGCAACCTACATCAGTCTCTCGGCCCGGTACTTTACCGACGATGTGCGCCTGGTCGGTGTCGTCGGCAATGATTTTCCGACTCGGTACATGGATCTCCTGAGGGAAAGTCGCGTCGACCTCCGCGGCCTCGAAGTAGATAAGACGGAAAAAACGTTCGCGTGGAAAGGGCGATACCATTACGATCTGAACGAGCGCGATACGCTCGCAACCGACTTGAATGTGCTGGAGGGCTTCGACCCGGTCGTACCCGAGGCATATCGGGACAGCCGGATCGTGTGCCTGGGGAATCTTGATCCCTCGACGCAGCGAAGTATTCTCGAACAGGTCGACGATCCGGAACTCGTCGTGTGTGACACGATGAACTACTGGATCGAAAACACGCCCGACAGCCTTCGGGAGACGCTCAAGGTGATTGACTGCCTCATCATCAACGACGCCGAGGCTCGCGAACTGGCCGAAGAACCGAATCTGATCCGCGCGGCTCGACGCATCCGGGGAATGGGGCCGGAAACGCTCATTATCAAGAAGGGCGAGCATGGAGCGCTGCTGTTCATGGACGACACGATCTTCAGCGCGCCGGCCTATCCGCTTGAAGATATTCAGGATCCGACCGGGGCGGGGGATACGTTCGCAGGCGGATTCGTAGGGTATCTCGTCCACGCCGAAAGCGCGAGTCCGGATGCCCTCCGCAGGGCCGTCGTCTACGGATCCGCCATGGCGTCATTTTGCGTCGAGGACTTCGGGCCTCGACGTCTCACGGAACTGTCCGACGGAGAAGTACACGAACGTGTGGAGGCGTTCCGGCGTCTGTCGTCCATTCCCGCGTTTACACCGATTTATTCATAACGGCCGATGTGGACGTCGCGCGTCAGGGTTCTCACGGCAATCCCATTGCTCGCGGTACTGGCGGCCCTATCGCTGAGTGCGTGTGGCGAGCGCATGGACGGGACGGTGGACGAACGCGTGCCCTCGGCGCTCGTCCGCGTCGCCATCGATCAGTCCGACCCCGAACGCCTGCTGCGGTATTATTTCGGCGGGTACGTTTCCCCGCGGCCGGCCGACCCGTTTGAGGCCGGGATCCTTTCGGAACGAGCGGGGCGGCTGTACGTGGATCGGGAAACTCTCGACGAGCACCACCCCGGCGCATCCGATGCGCTCGCGGACGTGGACGGCGACGGCACTATCCGTTGGGAAGAGTTTGAAGCCTTCATCGATCGCTCGTACCATGCGGCTCGTTCCGCACCGGATTCCGTGGCGGAATGGTTCGATGAGGCAGGATTCGAAGCGGGTGACGCGGACTGGATGCACGTGGAGGTCGATGGGGTTATGACGACGGCGCGTCGTCACGTCTACGTGCGGAAAGCGGACGTGCGAGCGGCACTCGAACAGTTCGACGATCGGGGCGGACAGCTCGCGTATCCCATCGGGACGACCTTCTTCGGACGCCACGTCGTTGAAGGCCGGCTCGTGGAGACCACGATCATGCACAAGCGTGCGGACGATCAGTGGGATTTTTTCGTGTACGACGCGGATGGCGGCATCGCGGACAGCACGTCGACGCCGCCGAGAGCACTGAAATCACCGGTACAGTGCGTTGGCTGTCATTTCGGTGACAAGCTGCTGGAGCCCGAACGTAGTTTCCCGGGAACCGTTCGTCCGGGACCACATGGACCCCGTGCGCTGTATGTCGACGACGAGCTTCGCGACGCCGTGGTGGTGCGTTACTTCGACGAACATCGCAGGCGGTCGGACGACGTTCTGGGTCTTTACGGGACGCTGTTCGTTTCACGCTTGAGAGCGGAACGACGGGCCGGAACGATATCCGACACGGATGCCGCCCTGCTCGATTCATTGCTGTTATAACGTTCCCAAACGGCCGATTCGGTCGGACCTACTTTACGAAGATGACAAACGGAACGGTCAAGCTGGTCAACGCCGTTTTCTACGCCCATCACGGGGTGATGCAGGAAGAGCATCGGATCGGCGGGCGCTACGAGGTAGACGTCGAGATGGACCTGGATCTGGATGATGCCGCGCAGACGGACGACCTCGCAGAAACCGTCGACTACGAACGCGTATATCAACTCGTCGAGGGGATCGTCACGAAGAACCGGTTCTATCTCATCGAAAAACTGGCTTACCTGATTGCGCATCAGATCAAGGAAGCATATCCCGGCGTAGAAAGTGTCGAAGTTTCGGTCCGAAAGCCGAACCCTCCCGTCGGTGGAACGGCCGATCATGCGGAAGCGGTATACCGGCTCGATGGAAAAGCAGATCGGGCTGACGATCCTTAACGGTATCTACACGAACTGCCGCAGCTCTCATCTTGTACCGTGACAGTCGGTCCCATAAGTTCTGCGTTCTGTGCGGTTCATCCCCCATGTTCCGCAGCAAGGTCGACTTACGTTGAATGCGTCGCCGATAACGACCGTCGCCCGGAGGCATCCTCCCGACACGTTCGGGATGAAGCGCTCACGTAATCATTTAGCACGTTCTCACCGCCGACCCCATGCCGCCCGATAGCGATTACGATAAAGAGATCCCGATCAGCTCTCAACGAGCCGTTGAGCTACAGAACGCGGAAGAGCTGATGAAGGGGATCATGATCCCCCCGCGTCCGACCGTGCTCGTCGACGTGTTGAATGAACAGTCGAAAGACGATCCGAACCTGCAGCGAATCGCGGATCTGATCAGCAGAGACGTAGCCATCTCCGCCGGCGTCCTGCGCGTCGTCAATTCGTCGTTCTTCGGACTGCGTCGCAAAATCTCTTCCATCGATCACGCCGTCCGGCTGATGGGGATACGAAGCGTGACGAATATCGTGACCGCCTTGATGCTGCATTCGGCGTTCTCGGACACCAAAGGCGCGTTCATGGACCAGTTCTGGGCCACCTCCGGACAGCTTGCGGCCGTCACTTCTCACGCTGCTCGCGTTTCTACCGCGATCGCTACCGAGGAGGGGTATGCAATCGGACTGTTTGCGAATTGCGGTGTGCCGCTGATGCTCAAGAAATTCCCGAACTACCCTTCGATCTATTCGCGCGCACTGGAAGCGGAAGACGTCACGGCCTCTTCGTTTGAGGATGCCGAACTGGGGACGGACCATACCCTCGTCGGCTTTATCATGGGCAAATCCTGGGAACTTCCGGAAACGGTCTGTCAGAGCATTCTCCGGCATCACGACACGACGGATTACTTCGAAACGAAGGAGGACGACATTGCCGACGCGACCCCGTCGCTGGCCGTCCTGCACCTCGGTCAGTTCCTGTATCGGCACGTGCAGCAGCTCCCTCCGGCGCACGAATGGGCGGTCATCGGAGATCGGGTATGCGCGTACCTGGGCATCTCCGCGGACGAGAAGGAGGATCTCCTGGCGGACGCGGTTAAACTGAGCGACGAAAGCACGGGTCTGGATGAGATGATGGAGGGATGATGTGGCTCCGTTGGATCGCGACGCCGCCGGTCGAGCTCACGGCGGCGGATGCGTCCACTGGATGATTAAGCGTCCCCTGGATTACCCGGTGCGAGCTCCGGACTACCGCGCCCACGGCACCTGCTGTGTGAGGCAGTGTATGGCACCCAGCCCCCCTATCACGTCTGAGCAGTCGACACCGACGATGTCTCGCGTCGGGAAGCACCGCCGCAGGATCGAGAGCGCCTGCTCGTCGTTCTGATCCCCGAACGTCGGTACGAGTACCGTGCGGTTGCCGATATAAAAATTGGCGTAGGTGGCGGGCATGTGCTCGCCGCGCACCACGACGGGCGACGGCATGGGCAGCTCGATGATCTCCAGCGGTCCGGCCGCCGTCTCGGCGGATCTGAGCACGTCCAGGTTCTCCAGCAGGACGCCGAAATCAGGAGACGCGCTGTCGTCTTCGACGGCGGCAACGACCGTTCGAGGGTCCGCGAATCGCGCCAGGTCGTCGACGTGACCGTCCGTGTCGTCACCGGTAAGCCCCTCGTGCAGCCAGATCACCTGATCGATACCGAGATACGTCCGGAGCCGTTCCTCGATCTCATCTCTATCCAGCGATGGGTTTCGATTCGGGTTGAGAAGACAGCTTTCCGTTGTAAGGAGGACGCCGCGTCCGTTCACATCGATCGACCCGCCTTCGAGAATCATGTCGGCTTCGAAGCGAGGTACGGCCAGTGCCGCGGCCATTTTCTCGGCCGCCGCATCATCGAGATCGAACGGAGGATATTTTTCGCCCCAGCTGTTAAAGCCCCAACACGTCGCCGCCAGGCCGTGATCGGGGGACACTACGAAGAGAGGGCCATAGTCGCGTACCCACGCGTCATTCGTGGGTATGGCGTGAAAGCGAACTTCGCCGACCGCACCCACGTCGTCGAGCGCGCGTTGGGCTCGGCGCCGGACTTCGTCGGAGCCGACGTTGATGCGTACGGGCTCGGAACGCGAGAGGATGGAGACGATGCGGGCGATCGTCCGTTCGACCCGGTCCAGTTCATAGGGCCACGTATCTCGATTGTGGGGCCATGAGATCCATGTGGAATCGTGGGGCTCCCATTCCGCCGGCATCCGGTATCCGGTCGGTCGGGGTGACGGGGTGTGCATGGAATTACCCATTAATCGATGTAGCGCCGCGATAGGTTGTCATACGCGTCAATACGCCGATCTCGCAGAAACGGCCATTCGATACGATGCCGCTCTACAGCCTCCAGATCCAGGTCGACGACGAGGATCTCCTCTTCGTCCGATGAGGCGCGGGCGAGCAGCCGACCGTCGGGTCCGACTACGAAGCTTCCTCCCCAGAACTCGATTCCCTCTTCCTGACTGCCGGATGGGGCGGGCTCGAAGCCCACGCGGTTTACCGCGACGCAGTAACATCCGTTCGCGACGGCGTGAGAACGCTGGATGAGCTCCCAGGCCTCCCGCTGGGTTTCGCCTCGTTCCGTTTTCTCGGACGGCAGCCACCCGATGGCGGTGGGATAAAACAGAATTTCGGCGCCTCGCAGCGCCGTCAGGCGCGCAGCTTCCGGATACCACTGGTCCCAGCAGATGAGCGTGCCGAATCGTGCTTCGGCCGCATCGAACGCCTGAAAGCCGAGATCGCCGGGAGTGAAATAAAACTTCTCGTAGAAAAGCGGATCGTCCGGAATGTGCATCTTGCGATAGCGACCCACATAACCCTTGTCCCGATCGACGACCGCGAGGGTGTTGTGGTAGAGTCCGCCCGCCCGCTTCTCGAATAGGCTGACCAGGATGGTCACATCCTTTTCTGCGGCGATCGCTTCGAAAACGCGCGTGGTTGGCCCGGGTATGCTTTCCGCCAGAGCGAAGGCGGCGTGGTCTTCGGATTTGCAGAAATACGGCGTGCGGAAGAGTTCAGGCAGACAGATCAGGGAGGCCGCGCAATCTGCCGCTTCCTTCGCCATGCGGACGGCGCGCGCTACGTTCTCGTCGGGGTCCTCGCCGCATCGCATCTGTACGAGTCCAACCGCTGTATGTCTACCCATTCCGGTCCTCGATAACGTATTTGAGCAGGAAGTCGTGGAGGAGGTGATCGACCTCGCTGGTCTCGGCTAGATTGTCCAGCACGGATTGAAACGTGGCGTCAGCCGCGATTTCGGGATAATGTTCTCGATACCTGTGCAGCCGTTCTCGCTCCCGCTCCGCATCCAGTTCGCTGTGAAACTGGGTGCCGTACATGGGCCGGCCGGCAATGCGGAACGCCTGATAGCGCTGCGTTTCGGAATACGCGAGCTCGATGCCCTCTGCGGGCAGCTCGACGACGCGGTCGTGATGGCCCATGTTGGCGAGAAACCGCTGCGGGAAGGCGCCCAAAAGCGGATCCTCCATCCCTGCCGGCGTGAGCAATACGGAATGGCAGCCCATCTCCGCAAGTTCGGAATCGTTCACGACGCGGCCGCCCAGAGCCCGAGCGATGATCTGGTGCCCCCAGCATGAGCCGAACGTCGGAAGCCGGCGCCTGTAGGCCATCCGAACCAGTTCCAGCATCTCTGCCATCCAGGGATAGTCGTCCACCGCCGAGAACTCTCCGGCTCCGCCGATCATGAGTGCATCGGCCCGGCCCAGCGCCTCTTCGTCGAGCCGGTCCGACAGCACGTTTACGGTCCGAATCTGCTCCAGACGAATTCTGCAGCGTTCCTGGAAGCATTCCTGCTCCTGAATCACGATGTCCCGCGCACTTCGGGCCTGGACGAGCAGGATGCGCACGTCGTTCAAATCGGGCATGAGTTCCTAGGCGAGATAGTCGCAAGCCAGCAAGTCTGAAAAATCACGCTTCATCATCCGGTAGAACCGATGCAGCGGGAGACCGACGACATTGTAATAGTCTCCCTCTATCCGGCGTACGAACAACGCACCGCGATCGTCCTGGATGCCGTAGCCGCCGGCCTTGTCCATCGGCGAACCGGACGAAACATATGCGGCTATCTCGTCGGGATCCAGCGGACCAAAGGTCACTCGAGTCGATTCATACGCCGAGACGGTACGATTTGTGGCAGGATGGACGAGAGCGATTCCTGTATAGACGGTGTGCGTGGCCTCGCTGAGCCGGTGCAGCATCTCGGCGGCCTCCCGCGGATCCGCCGGCTTACCGAGGACGGACCCCTCGAACACGACCACGGTATCCGCACCCATGATGAGGGCGTCGACGTGCCGGGGGGCGACAATGCGGGCCTTGCGCTCGGCGAGGGCTCGGACGAGCTCGTCCGGAGAACGTCCGTCCGGTAGGTCCTCGTCCACGTCACTGGCGTCCACCTCGAAGCGCATGCCGATGCGCTCGAGAAGGCGCCGGCGACGGGGGGACCGTGAGGCGAGTACGAAGGGCACGGTAAGTTTCATGACGTAAGTTTCATGAGCTAGGAGTTAAAAGTGTGGTTGGCATCGTCTCGTGCCCGTGCCGTCGGACGACGGACCGCGCCGGCTGCGGCAAGGAGCACCGCTACCAGGAGCGCGAGCGGCGAGAGCCAGTCCCCGGCTCGGACGTACGGCGTCGATCCGCCGCCGAGGGCCACCGTCCCGCTCGCTGCCCGTCGCTCCATCCAATCGAGGCGCCCGCGCACGGAGCCGTCCGACAGAATGATGGCGGAGTGCCCCGACACCGATACCTGTACGATCGGACGTCCGACCTCGATGGCTCGGAGCCGCGTAAAGGCAAGATGCTGCCGATATCCGAAGGAGTCACCCCACCAGCCGTCCTGCGTGATCGCGACGATAAGTCCGGCATCCCGGCGGGCGTATGCTCTTACGATGTCATCGAAGAGGGTTTCGAAGCAAATAACTACGCCGAATCGTACGCTCGAGATCTCCATCGGCTCATCGCTGGAACCCTGTGCGTAGCCGGCGACGCCGCCCGAAGGCACCGCCAGCGCACGAATCCAGGGCCAGCGATTCTGAAACGGCACGTGCTCAGCAAAGGGAACCAAACGCCGTTTGCGGTACCTCGAAGTCGTTCCGCCCGGACGTATAAGCAGGCCCGTATTAAAATAAGCGTCACCGCCGGCGGATTCCTCGATGGCACCTGATAGGATGGGTGTCTCGTAGCGTTCGACCCACCGTCGGACGAGCGCCCGGGACCGGGCGTCGCCCGGCGGAAGTGCCGTTTCCGGCCACACGATGAGATCGAGTCGTGAGGGAGCGCCGGGCCGCTCGGTCGAATCGGCACGGGCGGCGGCGGCGAGCGTATCGGAAAGTGTAAGGAGGACGTCCACTCTCCGTCGATCGCCGAGGTCGGCCCACGCGTCGGCCGAAATGGCGGGCTGGATGAGTCCCACGCCGACCTTCCGTCCCGATTCATCGGCCGGCGGGGCGAGGAGCGCCAGGGCGCCGAGAGCGGCGACGATCGCCGCCGTCGGCAGGCGCATGCCCTTTATTCGTATCACCAGCGTCAACATGAAGAGGTTGAAGCACAGAACGAACAGGGTAAGCAGCGGGACGCCGCCGTAACGCGCCAGGGTATGGATTGGCGCCAGGTTGGACTGCGTGTGGCCGAGCAGCGTCCACGGGAAGGCAAGCGGTCCGCGTCGCAGTCCCCATTCCATGACCACGTAGAGTGCCGTCAGGCCGACCAGCGCGGCGGCCGGACCCAGTCGCTGCTTGAGGACGGCGGAAAGTCCGAATGGAACCGCCATCCACATTGGAATGACGAGCAGCACGGGAAGGGAGAGAAGCGCCGTGTCGGCGTCGACGTGGAAGAGCGGCCAGTGAAAGGCGATCCCGAAGGTGACGAGGAACGCCACGTAGGCGTCGACGAACGCCGCGCGACCGGATCGGCGCTCCAGCCACAGAGAGCACAGGGGAACGAGAGCGATCCAGGCTAGCGGTGCCGGCGGAAATGGCGGAAAGCTCAGGCCCAGCAGTACGCCTGACGAAATCACGGCGACGGCGCGCCGCGTTCGATGCGGCATTGAAGCGAATGATGAGGTGAGCGGCATCACGAACGTGCTGCGATTTGACTCGGTGAGGGTCGGGTGGTAATTTCCTTAAACTTGCCGCACTGTTCTCGATCCGCCATGACCGTAGTAACCGTTTGCAATCATAAAGGGGGCACTGGGAAGACGACCTCCGTCATCCATATGGCCGCGGCCATGGGGATGAGCGGGTACCGTACGCTCGTCGTCGATCTCGATCCGCAGTGCTTCCTGACGCACATGCTCGGGGTGGACGAGCCTCCCGACATCTGTTCGTCGGCCATGATCTTCGACGGAGAGGTCGGTCTGCGGGATATCCCCGCGCACTCTCTCGTCAATTTCGATCTCATCCCGTCCTCGCGTGGACTGACCCGCCTCATGCGCCGCCTTAATAAGCCGACGGACGTATACTGGGCCAGAGAGTCGCTGAACGCCGGAGTCGATTACGACATCGTCTTGTTCGATACCGCGGCGGCCGTCACAGTGTACAGCCTGAACGCGCTGGTGGCAAGCGATCATGTCTTGATTCCCGTGACGCCCGAGTATCAACCGATCGTCGGTGCGGAACAGACCGAGCGCACGGCCGGTCTGATACGCCAGCGGCTCAATCCCGATCTGCAGGAAGCCTCGTTTCTTTTCACGCAGGTAGACTTCCGCAAGAAGAGCCACCGCCGATACCGGCAGTATCTGCGTACGAAATACGGGAGTCGGGTCATGAGGAGCATCGTCCGCACCAGTACGGCCGTCGCCGAGACGCACTCCGACGGCTCCACCGCGTTCGATAACGATCCGCGGTCACGAGGTGCACGAGATTACGCCAACGCGACGGACGAACTGCTGGGCAGGATGGAGGTCGGAGAGCCTGGAACAGCCTCCGCCGGGGCGGATTCGGCCGGCGGCGTGGAACCTCGAAGCGGGGGGCACCTGCGCAAGGTGGGTTCCTGACTCGATGCGAAGGAACGTTCTCCTGTTCTTACTCTACGGAGGGCTCGCGGCGGCGCTCCTCGTCGTCCTCGGAACCCGCGTGACGGGCCTGCCGCCACTCGGAGTGCTGCTGGATCCGGCTGACGGACTCTATCGTACCGCGCGAACGGCCGACGCCGCACCGCCATCCGAAATCGACGTGCCCGGTCTGCAGGCACCCGTGCGGGTGATCTGGGACGACCGCCGCGTGCCTCATCTCTTTGCCCGGTCGGATCTGGACGGCGTCGCGGCGCTGGGCTACGTCGTCGCGCGTGAGCGACTCTTTCAGATGGACTTCATTCCGCGGGCGGCGTCGGGCCGACTGGCAGCGGCCCTCGGTGCGGCCGCTCTTCCCGCCGATCGCTTCTTGCGAGGGACAGGCATGGAGCGCGCCGCGCAGCGCAATCTCGAGCGCATCCGTGCCGCCGACGGCATGGAGCTGTCGATCATGGAGGCGTTCTGCCGGGGTGTGAACGCCTATATGGAGACGCTCGGCCCGGCCGATCTCCCGTTCGAATTTCGATTGCTGGGCTACCGGCCCGATCCATGCACGCCCATCCAGGCGCTGCGGGTGCTGCAGTACATGAATTACGATTTGATCTACGGGACGGACGATCCGGGGTACGGCGTTCTTCGACGCCGCCTGGGCGACGAGGCGTACCATCTGCTCTATCCACACGACCCCGCGTACGCCGTCCCGATAGTCGGCGGCTCGGGAGACATTTTCGATCGTACCGCGACGACGGGGGCGACAGCAGAGTCCGTCTTCGTTGCTAACCGTAAGGGGCTCTCCGAGATATCGCCGCTTCTAGAAGGATTCGTGCTAGGAAAGGGCTCGAACAACTGGGCCGTCTTCGGGAGCCGCTCCGCAACGGGGCGGCCGATCCTCGCCGGTGACATGCACCTGTCCGTTACCCTGCCGGCTATCTGGTTTGAGGTGCATCTCGTAACGCCTTCGATGAATGTGTACGGGGTGACGGTCCCGGGCGCACCCCTCCCGGTGGAGGCGTTCAACGACGATCTGGGCTGGACCTTCACGAATACGGGCTCGGATCAGATCGATCACTACCGACTCGACGTCGATGTGACGGATCTGACGTATCGATTCGAGGGCACGCTCCGTGATCTGGACGTCGTCGTGGATACGATCGACGTGCTGCGGGGTTCGTCCGTGGTCGATACGTCGTACGTATCGCACTGGGGCCCCGTGACGAACGATGGAGCGTCGTGGGTGGCCATACAGTGGACGGCACACGATACGAGCCGCACGCTGGCTGCGCTCTGGGAGATGAACCAGGCAAGCGATCACGCGTCGTTTCAGCGCGCTCTCCGAAAATGGGATACGCCCATGCAGAATATTCTGTATGCGGATCGAGGGGGCATCGCAAGCATCCGCTCGACCGGACACCTGCCCGTGCGGGCTCGCGGCGATGGAATCGGCCTCCTCGACGGCGCATCGCGGGAGGGGAGGTGGACGGGGAGAGTGCCGTTCGACGAGCTGCCGTATGCCGTGAATCCGGCTACCGGATTTCTGGCCTCGACGAATCAGAAGCCCACGGACGCATCCTATCCCCACTATCTCGGACACGACTGGGGCCGGCCGTATCGGTCCATTCGTATCGACTCGCTGCTGCGAAGCCGGACGTCGCACGGGATCGTAGAGATGCGCGCCTATCAGTCCGACGTCCACGCCGTGCAGCACGACTTCTTCGCGCCGCTGCTCGATACGCTGCGCGGCGTCTCGGGCGCCGGCGGCGCGCTTCGGGATCGGCTGGTTGCGTGGGATGGCGAGATGGTTGTCGAACGCCTGGAGCCGATCGAGCTTCACTTTTTTCTGGATGTACTCGAGGAGCTTACCTGGGACGAACCCGAGTTCGATGCGGCCCACGTGACGGCGGCGGGCGACTCGCCGCGGCGTTCGATGAACGTACCCAAACCCGACGAGAGCCGCATCTATCACCTGCTTACCGAGGCAAAGCGTTCGTCGTGGTTGGACGTCGTCTCGACGCCGGAACGCGAGGATGCGGCCGGGCTCCTGCGTGCCGCGCTGGATTCGGCGGCGGCTCGCCTCGATCGCCGTTATGGGACGGCGGAGGAAAGGCGGGTATGGGGGCGTCGCCACAAGATCCGCTTCAATCATCTCGTGGAGGCGCTGGAGCCCCTGGGCCGGGGGCCGTTCTCCTATCCGGGCTACGACGAGACGCTCTCTCCGGCCTCGGATACGCTGGCCACACACAGCGCGAGCTGGCGAGTCGTGGTCGACTTTTCGGGAGATCGACCGCGGGGCCTGGGCGTGTATCCGGGTGGACAGAGCGGCAACCCGTTCAGCCGGTATTATGATGCGCATCTGTCGACGTATCTGGATTTTGAGTATTACGAACTGTTGAATCCGGTCGACCCGTCGGAGCTGGCGGACGAGCGGGTGCTCCACCAGGCTGTCCTTCGTTCACCCAGATAGTTTCGTCTTCCATGCCGGCGCGCAACGATAGCAGAGACAGCGACGCACGCTTCACCAGCCGTATCGGCCTCCTGCTCAGCGTCCTGGGCATTGCCGTGGGTACGGGCAATATCTGGCGCTTTCCTCGCATCGCCGCTCAGAACGGTGGAGAGGAGGGAGCCGGCGCCTTCCTCATCGCCTGGATCATGTTCCTGTTCGTATGGAGCATTCCCCTTATCATCGCTGAATATGCGATCGGGCGGCACGGCCGAAAGGGCGTCGTTGGATCCTTCATCAAGACGGCGGGACCCCGGTTTGCCTGGCTGGGCGCCTTCGTCGCCTTCGTGGCCACCGCGATCATGTTCTACTATTCCGTGGTCGCGGGATGGTGCGTGTACTACTTCGGGGCCATGCTCTCGCAACCGCTTCCGCTCAGCCTGGCCGGAGCCACCGGCGTATGGGAGGGGTTTCAGTCCGGTGGCCTTCCGCTCTTCTTCCATGCGCTGGCGATGGGTGCAGGCGTCACCGTCGTCGTCAAAGGCGTCTCATCCATCGAGCGCGTGAACAAAATTCTCATTCCCGTTCTTTTCGGGATCGTGCTCCTGTCGGTCGGGCGCGCAGTGACGCTTCCCGGATCGGCAGACGGACTGGCATTTCTGTTCACGCCGCAGCTGGACTTATTGACACGGCCGTCGATCTGGCTCGAGGCGCTGACGCAGAACGCGTGGGACACGGGTGCCGGATGGGGCCTCATCCTTACCTATGGCGCCTACATGCAGCGCCGTCACGGCATCGTCAAGAACGCGTTCATCACCGGTATCGGGAATAACGTCGTCTCGCTCCTCGCCGCGATCATGATCTTCGGCACCGTGTTCGCCGTACTTGGCGGGGAGATGACGCGCCCGGAGATTCTCGAGGTGATGAAGACGAGCGGGCCGGCGTCGACCGGACTCACGTTCATATGGATGCCCCAGCTGTTTGCCAAGATGGAGTTCGGGCGGAGCCTCGCCGTGCTTTTCTTTCTGGGGCTTTCGTTCGCGGCCTTCAGCTCGCTGATCTCCATGATCGAGCTGGCCACGCGCGTGCTCGTCGATGCCGGACTGCCGCGGCGACAGGCCATTGGAGCCGTGGGGGTGTTCGGGTTCATTCTCGGCGTTCCGTCCGCCCTGTATCTCGATTTTCTCGGAAATCAGGACTTCGTATGGGGCGTCGCACTCATGATTTCCGGCGCGTTCGTCGCCGCCGCCGTCATCAAGCACGGTGCCGCCGATTTCGGCAGGGTCGTCGTCTCCGGCGGAGATGCCGACTGGTCCGTGGGCCGGGTGTGGACGACGCTCATACGCTATGCCATCCCCCTGCAGGCGATCGTCTTGCTCGTCTGGTGGCTCTATCTCTCTGCGTCCACCTATGCGCCGGAAAACTGGTTCGATCCGTTCGAACCGTACAGCGTGATGACCTGCCTCGTCCAGTGGGTCGGCATCGGCGGGACGCTGTTTCTGCTCAACAACTGGCTCGTTCGCCGCACCGGGTCCGGACCTTCCGATCCGTCCGCTTAAGTTTGGACGGCTTGCCGCCGATACGGTAGACGACTATACCGTCGTCGAACGCTCTCGTGGTGGAAGCATGATAGACGCAATACCCTCGCACGCCCTCGTGGGCCTGCCCGTCGTCGATTCCGGCGTGCTGCAGGTGCTCGCAGGGATCTTCTTCTTCAGCCTCCTCTTTTTCATCGGCCTCTCCGCCGTGTTCTGGCGGAGGTCGAGCCGATGGCGGGTGGAGGCGGTCCGTCTTCGAACGACGTTGGATGCGGCAGGGGCGCCGGTCGTCGTGACGAACGAGGCATTGCACGTCGTCGACGCGAACGCCGCGGCGACGTCGATGCTCAACCTTCGCGGCCGTGGACTTGGAAGAAGCCGGCTGCTGGATCGACTGTCGATGGATGGAGACGTCGACGAGGATGTCGTGCGTTCGATGCTCGAACGGGACGGGAAAGCCGTATTCAATGCATCGGTTGAGGAAGCAGACGGTACGCGCCGCAGCCTGCGCGTACGGATGCATTCGGGGACGATCGACGGCACGACGCTCCGGATTTCCGTCATGGAAGATGTTACCACCGAGCGCGCTCTCTGCGCCCACTACGAGCGCTTCCTCGATCATCTCATCGAAAACATGCCCCTCGAGGTCGCCATCCTCTCGCCGGAGGGTAAGTACAGATATCTGAGCTCTTCCTTTCTCGTCGACGACCGGCAGCGCTCCTGGTTCATCGGCCGAACGGACTTCGACTACTGCCGGGAGTCGGGCCTCCACACCGAGCTGGCGCTTCGGCGAAGGGCACATCGGATGGAGGCCGTAGATCGGTGTGAAACGGTCTACTTCGAAGAACGGATCGTCGTCGACGGACGACAACGCCGGCTGGCATGGCGCTACGTGCCGTTCGAAGATGAGGACGGCGACGTATTGATGGTGCTCGGCTTCGGACAGGACCGTACGGAGCTGGCCCGATGTCGGGACGACCTGAAGGAGGCGCGGGAGAACAGTGCCAGGGCGTCGCGCCTGAAAGAGGCGCTGCTGCAGAACGTGAGCCATGAGATCCGCACGCCGCTATCCGGCATCATCGGTACGGCCCAGATGCTCAAGTCCGAGATGGACCCCGCGCTGCGGGAGTTTATGGACAGTATCGAAGGCAACGGACGCCGGCTTTCGGACACCCTCAACAACATGATCGATCTGGCTGGCCTTCAGGCGGAGCGACTGGACGTGAAGCCGATGATGCTGGATTCGGTCACCGAGGTCGAAGACGTCGTGCGCGCCTGCCGGTCGGAGGCGGAGCGCCGTGGACTCTTTCTCGAATTTTCGGCGGGCGACTCGGAGGTGTTCGTTTTGGCGGACCGCGAGGGTCTCGGCCGGTGTGTCCGGAGTCTCGTCGACAACGCACTCAAGTTTACGAAAGACGGTGGTGTGGCCGTCGACGTGTCACAGCGTGACGATTCGGCATACATCCGCGTGATGGATACGGGCGTTGGTATCAGCCGCTCGGTCCACCATGACGTCTTCGAGCCCTTTCTTCAGGAAGAGGATGGCGTGGATCGCTCGTTCGAGGGAGCGGGGATGGGTCTGGCCGTAGCAGAGCAATTCGTTCGAATGATGAACGGGGACCTTCGCGTTCACAGCCGGAAAGGGGCGGGCGCGTCGTTCGTGATGCGACTGCCTTTAGCCATCCCCACGTTGCGCCGTCCGAGCTCCTCCCGGCCTCACGTGCTCGTCGCGGACCCGCGGCAGGAGACGCATCGACTCATCGATCACCTTATGGAGGACCAGTTCGCGTTTGAATTCGTCACGGAGCTGTCGGACGTGGATCGATTTGCAGAGGATCATTCGTTCGATGTCGTTCTGATCGACGCGAAACTCGGCGCCGGACTGACGCCCGACGCACTGCTGGCACGGATCCGGGCGCATCCGGTCGCAGCATCCGCGCGGTGCGTCTATCTGGACGGTGAACGGCGGTCCGGTCGGCGCGCCCTCTGCCTCGACCGCGGATGGGACGCCTACGTCGCCAAGCCCATCCAGAAACTGGATCTTCTCAACGCGCTCTACACGACCGCGGAAGCGCGCGAAGCTGCGAGATAAGGCATGCTGCCGTCCGGTGAAACAGTGTATCCACTGGGAAGTAGAGGCCGTTGACGGTCTTACGATTGAAAGCGGGATTCGGCGATGCGGCAACACACTCGGCACTCGACGCGATGGTTCTTGTACGTGCTGGCAGCCTGCGTCGGCCTAGCTGCTCCGGCGCACGCACAGGCACCGGATGAGGCGGCCCTCGGAACGCCCATGCCCATGCCCGACGCATCGATGACGGACGTGAGGGGAGGGCAGTTCACCCTCGCCGACCTACAGGGAGCAGCTGCGACGGTCGTCGTGTTCTGGAGTAACCAGTGCCCGTGGGTCGACAGGTACGAAGATCGATTCATAGAAATAGCCGAAACCTACGGCGATCGCGGCGTCGCGTTCGTTCTCGTCAATTCGAACGACACGCGGGCCTATCCCAAGGAGTCTCCACAGGAGAGCGCCGTACGCTACCGTGAAGCCGGCTATCCGCCTTCCGTGACGTACCTAACCGACCCGACGTCACGCCTCGCGAACGCCTTCGGGGCAAAACGCACGCCGCATGTCTACGTGTTCGACGGTGGGGCGACCCTGATCTACGCGGGGGCGATCGATGACAGTCCGGGCGATCCCGACCACGTGGAGCAGCATCATTTGCGCGACGTGCTCGATGGCGTGACCGGAGATCTGGACGTCGAACCCTCTCGAACCAGTGCATTTGGCTGTACGATCAAGTTCAGCAGCTGACCCGATGATCCAGTCGTGACGATAGAAGAGGTTGCTCGAAGCTTTACCACGCTGTCCCGAGACCGTCCCGATCGATTCGACGCCATGGCGGACGTCGTCCTCTCGTACCAGCGTTCCCATAATCCAGTCTATAGCCGTTATTGCACGGCGCTGTCCCCACGGCGAGGATCGCTTCCGACGTTTCTTCCCGTAGCCGCATTCAAGCAATCGAGGGTCGCGGCGTTTCCCTCCGGTGAGGAGGATGCCGTGTTCGAGAGCAGTCGGACGGGCAGCGGGGTACCGAGCCGTCACTTCGTACGGGATCTGTCCCTGTACGATGCCGCGGCAGCCGTTCATTTCGAGCAGGTCTTCGGCGGCCGACCGTTTGTTTTTGCCTCGTATCTGCCTCGCTATGCCGAGGCGGGCGAAGCGTCCTCGCTGCTCTATATGGTCGAGATGCTTCAGGATCGGTTCGGTGCCGATGGGAGCGGTTCCGTGCTGGGTGACGTCTCCCGGCTATCGGGTCTGGCCGATCGGAGCAGGCGGGAAGGGCGTCCGTTACTTGTTTTCGGCGCTGCATTCGGACTCCTGGATGTGGTGGAACGGCGGACGTTCGAACTGCCCGAGACGGCTCTGGTGATCGAGACGGGAGGGATGAAAACGCATCGGCGAGAGATCGATCGGGTCGAACTGCACCGGCGTCTAGCGGAAGGATTCGGATTAGAAAGGTCGGCGATCCGGAGTGAATACGGGATGTGTGAGCTCCTGAGCCAGTGTTACACGCGTGGGGATAACCGCTTCGTGCCTCCGCCGTGGATGCGCACGTGGATCGTGGATCCCGCCGCTCCGTTCGAAGAGCTGGAAGAAGGAGAGGTCGGTGCGCTGGCCGTCCTGGACCTGGCAAACGTGTACACGGCGTCGGCGCTGCTTACGGAGGATCGGGCGGTTCGAAGAGGGAAGGGGTTCGAAATTCTTGGCCGGCTCTCCGGCGCCGAGTTACGAGGATGTAATTTCCTGCTCGAACATGTCTGACGCGGACGACTGGATGGGTGCGGTGGCGGCAACCGCGTTAGAATGGCGCGACCCGGATCATAATCCTCGGGAAAACGCGGTCAAACGGACGCTCGAAGCGGAAAATACGTTTACGCGCGAGGCGGTCACGTTTGCCGTCAACCAGCAGATGTCGCTATTGACGGTGGACGCGCTGCGTGGGTGGTTGAACGGGCGTCGAGCAAAGACGTCCCGGACCGTAGGGGTCCTCAATGCGGGCAACATCCCTATGGTCGGGCTGCAGGATCTGCTGGCTGTCGTGCTTGCGGGGCACCGGTATGTCGGAAGCGTATCGTCTCGATCGCCGGCGCTGCTCCCGGCTTTCGTCAAGGATCTGCATGACCGACTACCGGCTCTGGAAGCAGCGTTCGACGCTGCGGAGCAGGTGTTCGCACGCTCGGACGCCGTGATCGCGACGGGATCCGACGAGACGATCGCGTGGGTACAACGTCAGTGCGAGCGGTACGGCATTCCGGAAAGGCGAAGACTGATTCGAGGGCATTCGTATTCGGTGGCCGTTCTGGATGGAAGCGAGACGGAGGACGACTTCGAGAAGCTGGCTGAGGACGCCCTTCTGCACGAAGGGTTCGGGTGTCGGAATGTGGCGCTCATCTGGGCGCCGATAGACATGTCTCCCGATCCGGTGCTGGACGCCTTCGCGCACTTTCGTGGGGTGTTTCCCGCGCATGAGGGCACTCCGGGGCGACTCGCCATGCAGCAGGCGTTCCTGGCCGCCGTGGAGCAGCCTCACGCGTACGGGGAGGGGCTGGAGTTTCTCCTGAGCCGGGGTGAGCCTGAGGAACAGCAATCTGGTCACGTGCGCTGGTGCGCTTATGATGCCGTTGAAGACGTCGACCGATGGCTGCGTTCACATGTGGACGAGATCCAGCTGGTCGTGGCCGGTCCGAACGTGCGGCCTCGTCTTTCCGCCGATATGCGCCTCTTGCCGATGGGCGAAGCGCAGCGGCCTAAGCTGGACTGGTGTCCGGATGGGAGAGATACGGTAGCCTTTCTCACGGAGCGGATTGACGACTGATCGGGTCGCGCCGATGTTGCGGAATCCATGTCTGCCGCGGCCCAGGTGCCCCTTCCGACGCCTGAACGACCGGCACGCTACGCGTCGAGCACGTCCTCCACGACCCGTTCCACGCCGGGTACGACATCGTTCCAATCCGCCGTCGCTGATTTCGTTACGGTCAGAAACTGGGGAAGGATAAACACGTTGTCGACGCCGTCAATCTCGAACAGCCGCTCCGCGAGTGGATGACCGGTGGCCTCAGCTCGGGAATTGAACGATTCCATCCCTGATTCAATGAAAGTCC
>JBBDTI010000077.1:0-19203 GCA_040904565.1 Rhodothermales bacterium | reverse complement strand
TCGGTCCGATGCGGCTTCGTTGGCGGAGGACGCAGGTTCCTCGGACGTCTTCACCGCGGCCTCTCGCTCGCGCAGCTCCAGATAGGCGCTGTAATTGCCCGGGATCTTCCGAACGGTGCCCTTGCCGTCCAGCCGAAACAAATGCTCCACGGTACGATCCAGAAAATACCGGTCGTGCGACACCGTGATCAGGCAACCCGGAAACGTGTCGAGGTACGCTTCCAGCGCCACCAGCGTGGGAATATCCAGGTCGTTCGTAGGCTCATCCAGCAGCAGGACGTTCGGCGCTCCCATGAGAACGCGTGCGAGGTAGAGCCTCCTCCGCTCGCCGCCCGAAAGGAGCCCCACCGGCGTGTACTGCTGCTTCTTGGGAAACAGAAACCGCTCGAGCATCTGGCTCGCCGTGATCACCGACCCATCGGCCGTGGCGACGTGCTCGGCGACATCCGTGATATAATCAATCAACCGCTTCTCGTCGTCGAGCGCCCGGCTCTCCTGATCGTAATAGCCGATGACTGTGGTCGTACCGCGCTCGATCGTCCCGGAGTCCGGCTCCAACCGGCCGGCTATCATTTCGAGCAGCGTCGTCTTTCCGCTGCCGTTCGGCCCGATGATGCCGATGCGATCGTCCCGCGTGAAGAGGTGGGAAAACCCCTCGATCAACACGTGACCGTCGAAGGACTTCGAAACGCCGCGCAACTCGATCACCTTTTTTCCGAGCCGCGCCGCCGGCGCGTCGAGATCGATCTCACGCTCCTCCCTGCGGTTGCCGGTCTCCGAGATCAGTTCTTTCGCACGATCCACGCGCGCTTTCGACTTCGACGTGCGCGCCTTCGGCCCCCTCCGCAGCCACGCGAGCTCGCGTCGGGCCATGCTCTCCTTCTTCTGCGCCACGGCGGCCTCTCGCTCCCGCTGCGCCTCCTTCTGCTCGAGATAGCTCGTATAATTCCCCTGAAACTGCCGTGCCGAACCGTCCTCGATCTCCAGCATCCGGTCGGTCACGCGGTCGAAGAAGTACCGGTCGTGCGTCACGATCAGCAGCGCGCCGGAATAATCTTCGAGATACGCTTCGAGCCAACGGATCGTGTCCGGATCCAGGTGGTTGGTCGGCTCATCGAGAATGAGGAGATCCGGGTGGACGATGAGAGCCGCCGCCATGGCCACCCGCTTTTGCTCCCCACCCGACAACGTGCCGATCCGGGCCTGGGGGTCGGTGAGTCCGAGTCGATCGAGGATGGCGCGGGCGTCCGCCTCGAGATCCCATCCGCCGGTCACGTCGAGCCGATGTGAGAGCTCCGAAACGCGGTCCATCAATTTCGCGTCGGCCCCATCCGACGCCTCGAGCTCGAGCACGGCCTCCTCATAGTCGTGCAGCAGGCGAAGGGACGCGTCGCCCTGATCGAAGACGGCATCGAGGACGGTGTGCTCCGGATTCAGTTCGGGATTCTGGGACAGGTAGGCCAGCTTCGTCCCGGACGGCATCACGATCCGCCCGCCGTCTTTCGTCTCCTCCCCCGCTATGATGCGCAGCAGCGTCGTCTTGCCGCATCCGTTCTTGCCTATCACACCCATCTTGCCGTTCGCCTCCAGGCTAAACGACAGATCCACGAGCAGCGGCGTGATGCCGTAGCTCTTGGAGATGGATTCGGCGGAAAGGATGGTCACCGTGGGCGCGTTTTGGATGGATGGATCGCGTGGATCCGGTGAATGCCGATGGCGCCGGAACGTTTCGTCGCCCGGCTGGATGCACGCGCTCTCCAACTCCGAGCCGATCTCACCGCCGCTTCCACCGCGGCTCTCCGCGCCTTCACTATTCCGCTGGAGGTGGTGGAGCGTTCGGAGGCGTCGGATCGCTGTCGGTCGAGAGGTCCGTTCCTTTTTCCCGCGGCTCGGCGTACTCCTCAGCGAACATGTCCCACACCACCAGGAAGAGCGCTGCGATGAGCGGACCCGCCACCACGCCCGCGATCCCGAATACGGCCAGTCCACCTAACGTCGAAAGCAGCACCAGGTAGTCGGGCATCTTGGTATCGCGCCCCACGAGAATGGGGCGCAGGAGGTTGTCGACGAGCCCGATGATCAGCGTACCCACGAGGATGATCACGATACCTTCCCACACGGAGCCCGTCGCGATGAGAATGATCGCCGCGGGAATCCAGACGAGAGGCGGGCCGATCGCGGGCAGCAGGGAAACGAGCCCCATCGCCACGCCCCAGAAAAGTGCCGCCTCGATGCCCAGGATGGCGAACGTAATGCCTCCGATGGAACCCTGAACGATGGCCACGACCAGCGTGCCCTTGATCGTGGCGCGGGCCACTTCGGCGAATTTTTCGAACAGCTTCCGCTCCCGATCGTCGCCCAGAGGCATCACGCGGATGAGGTTGGAAACGATCTTGTTTCCGTCCCGCACGAAAAAATAGAGGACGTAGAGCATCACGCCGAAGAGCAACGTAAACGTCAGTGCGTCTCGGCCGAATGCCAGGGCCTCCGTGGCCACGAACCGGCTGGCCGTTAGCGCCGCGTTCTCCATCGACGCACGCAGGCCCTCCACGTCGACGCCGTAGGCCTCCAGCAGATCGTTGAGCACCGGAATGGATCGTTGCAGGAACGCGATGGGCGCCTCCAGGCTGATTTCACCCGACGCGATCCGCCGGTAAATGCCCAGTGCCTGCTGCGTCACGGCCACCGCAAGCAGTCCGAACGGAACGATAAGGACGAACACGATCGTGGAGGTGGTCAACGCGGCCGAGAGATTCGGCCGGTATTTTACGAGCGGCAGCAACCGGCGATTGAGCGGATAGAACAGAACGGCCAGCACCGCCGCCCAGAACACCGGCATCAGGAGATCCGCGACGACCCACAGGAACGCCGTCGTCACGAGGAGTACGACGACCAGGAACGAACGGGATTCGAGATTTTGGATGGCCATACCTACCTACCCGTTCGCCCCGTCGATGAATCGCAGTCGATCCGCAAGCCTGCGGTTGGCTCGGACGTCGATGACACCGGCATCGGAAGGTAAACCACGTGGATTCTCGTTTGAATGATTGGAGGGATGGCGAAGGCCTGCGCGGCGTGCTCCTTAAACAAAGACACGGCGCGGAGAAAAGCATGACGTTTGTCCGCGCGAACGCCCGTAGAAGCAAAATGGCCCTGAGCTGCAGGCAGCATCGAACCGGCCATGCCGTTTCTCGTAGAATTTTCGTCTGCGCGTACCCTCCGGTTCTACCATCCACGACACCCTTCAGCCATGCATCGACAGACGCCGTACTTCGCCATCGACCGAAGCTACACACGTGCCGTCCTCCTGGCCGCATATACGTTCGCTGCTGCTGCATTCTCGGTCGGTCGCGCGAGCGCGCAGGTTACCGACGACCCCTTTCCCCGGCCGATCGAGGCCGATGATGGCGCGATCATAGCAGAGGTAGAGGAATTTGCCGAACTGCCCGACCACGACGGCCTGCCGGCCCGGATGGTGCGCCTGATCGACGAACCCGCGACGGAGCGCCTGTTCGTCAACGACATGTACGGACGGATCTTCACGGTCAGCTACGACGGATCGGAGGTCGCGCTCTACCTCGACCTGACCGAGCACGGCGTTCAATCCGCTTGCCGGACCCGGAGATGCGGACGAGGGACTCCTATATGTGAGCATAGCCGATGGCGGGAGCGGTGGTGACCCGCTCGACCTCGCGCAGGATCTCACTTCCTCCTTCGGGAAGTTCTTCCGGATCGACCCGCTGGGCTCCAATAGTTCGAACGGGCAGTACGGGATCCCCTCCGACAATCCGTTCGTCGACGATGACGGTGCACTGGATGAAATCTACGCCTACGGCCTGCGCAATCCACAGCGCTTCGGCTGGGATCCGGCGAATGGAAACCTTATCGTCGCCGAGATCGGCCAGAATACGATCGAAGAAATCAGCCTCGTACCGCGGGGCGGGAATCTCGGGTGGAATGTATGGGAAGGCAGCTTTCGGTACGTGGGCCGCAACGGCGTGAACGCGTCCACCCCGCGTGCCGACGGCTCGATGACCTATCCGCTCGTCGAATGGGCGTACGCCGACGCAGCGTACGGACGTCAGGGCAGATCGCGAATGCGGATGTTGCGAAACTCGGCGGGTGCCCCTTCCGCCTCGAGGCAGAGGTAGCCCTCACTCGGAGCGGCTTCATTTCCTCCGGAGACCTCTTCTCCGTTGACCCAGAGACGCAGCTCGCCGTTCACGGCTCGGACGTAGTAGTGATTCCATTCGCCCACGCCCCGGCTGAGCTCTTTGCTTGGAAAACTGCGGGATCCGTTTGGCGAGAGCGGCGGAAAGGGGATGAGGCTCGACTGTCCGACAGCGAATACGTCACCGTTGGTCGTGAAGAACGTGCCCTCCTCGCCCGTGCGTTCGCGATATTGCTCGGCGTATCCGTGATCGAGCATCTGGACTTCAATGCCGAAGTCGGGCAGTTCGTCGGGGGGAAGATCGGCCAGCGCCTGCCACGGAACCCACACGAAGACTCCGGAATTGCCGCCCGACTCGAGATGCCGCCACTCGAGGACCATCTCGAAGTTTCTATACACGTGTTTCGTCCGATAGACGCCGATTGGACGACCGGTCGTTCGGACCATCTCCCCGTCCCATTGCCACGTCTCGGGGTGCCCGTTCACATCCGCGAAATCCGACTCGGAAAGCGTTCGCCAGCCCGGGCCGGTGCCGTCGACGTACGCGCGAGAATATGGCGCGTCACCTGACGCGGCCTCCTGCGCGACGGCCGGTTCAGCGCATGCAGGCAAGAGCAGCGCGGCGAGGACGATGGTGAAAATGCGTCTCATGCGTGGTCGACCCATTGGTACAGGTTTCTCGAACGTCGTTCGTGAATTACGCATCTACTGTCCCCCCGTCCGTGATCCGAAAAGGTTCGATAGATCCAGGAAGCCGATGTTGGCTCCAATGAACAGGAACGGGTCGCTCCATCCGCCGACGCCGACAGCCAGCGTTTCGAAGAACAGCACGCTGCCGGCCATGCGAACGCCGAGACGTCCGGCGGACTCAGAGGCGATCACGTGCGTGCCCACGCCGAAGGGACGTTTGTCGAGACGCGGAAATTCGAAGAGATAATGCGTGGCGATCTGGACGCCGTTGAGCGTGCTGCCCCGGTCGGTGGACTCGTCCTCCGGGCTGCGGAGCTTGTACTCGATGGCCGAGAGTCCGGCGCTTACGGACCACCGGTCGAGGAACGGGCGCTTTACGTAGGCCTGCTGCCGGGCAATCGTACCGTCCGGCGTGCGAAACTCGACGTTGAACCGGTCACCGCCCGTAAGGCCGTACAGGTCGGGGTGGAGAACCATCCCGCCCTGCTGCCCGAAGTCGAGCATGATCGGGTCGGAAACGATCGAGCCGTCGGCCTTCCTGAGCACGATGTCGACCCGTGGGCGAACGCCCACGCCCTCGAGCGGCTCGATTACGAGCGGGCTGTCGGTCGACAGCGCGACGAGCGGCCGCGCACCGATGCGTGCCGTCTCCTCTTCGGTGCCGATACGCACGACGGCCTCGGGCTCCGGCCAGGATTCGATGGCGATGCTGAGCGAATCGATCGATCGGCCTCCGGCGTGTACGTAGAAGCGCGCATCGGATCCCGTCCGCGCCGTCGTCACGCGAACGACGGCCTCTCCATCCTGCAGCTCACCGTCCACCACCTGGACGCCGTCCGTGTCGCTCACAAGCCGGCCTGCGATGCCGTTGCTGAAGACGAGGCGTGCATCCTCACCGCGGCGCAGCGAGGACTCCTGATCGTCCGCCAGCCGCGGCCGCCGAGCGACCGGCACGAAGGTGCCGCTCCACGTCGCGCCATCGGAGCCCACACTGAGATCGAACCGCGGCGTCTGTCCGCCAACCGACTCCGGGACGGTTACCGTAGCGCGAACGCTGTTCACGTCGCTCCGGTTGATGAACAACTCCGCCTGCTCGCCGCCGACCTGCAGCTTGAAATCCTCGTTGCCCGCCGTCGGAAAGGTCGCCGATCTCTCCTTGCGCTGAAAAATAATCTCGGTCGGGACGCCGGCCACAACCACGTCTCCCGTCCGCGCCGTTACGGCGTCGGCCGTGCTGTCGAGCGGACGCACTTGCACGTACACCTCGTCGCTCTCCCGTCCGTCGCCGTTGCGTACGAAGAGGCGGATGCTGCCGCCCGTGAATCCATTTCGCGGCGTGCCGAAATCGACGTCGGCGCGTAGCGTGCGGCCCTCCCGGCGGGTCTGCGAGAGACACCCCTCCACGGCAAGGCGATACGTGCCTGAGAGCGCGCATATTTGAGCGTCCGCATCGAAATCCGCCCCCTGCAAGGCGACCTCGTGATACCCGCGCTCGACGTTGACGACCGCGGGATACCGGTCGATTCTCGGTGCCCGCCGGCCCTTCAGAAAGAACGCTGCACCGACGCCGTCCCATCCCGGGCCGGTGCCTCCCGCCACGCCCGGATGCGAAAGGCGCAGCCGGCGCGCACCGAGGACGAGTTCACGCACCTCCCCCGCCTCCTCGGTCAGGAAAACCACGAGCGTATCGCGGCCGCGAAGCTCCGTCCGGAGCGGGCGCTGTGCCAGAGACGCGCGGGTGTCCGCATAGAACGGTCCGCCGACGAGCAGGAGCTGCGCGGTGAGAGGCTCTCGCAGGTCGACGAGCACCGTATCGGCGCGGACCTGGCCGCCTTGACGTACGGTCACGGACGTGACGCGCGGCGCGGGCGGCTCGAGTCGGAGGCGGCGGTACGGGCGGAGCCGCCCGGTCGAATCACGAATCTCTACCAGGTATTCCAGCGGCACGGCATCGCCGCGCACGGAGAGCCGAAGGGGCCAGCGCGCTTTCGGATCGGCGGAGCCGGGCGTCGGCAGGGCGAAGCCCGGCTCCGCCCGAACGTCCTCCAGGCACGCCGCAAGGGTCGCGCACCGAAGTCGGACGGCGGTGTTTGCCGGCGGACGGCCGTCTCCGTCAAACAATTCCAGGACGTCGGTTGCTTCGTAGGTCAGTCCGGCGCGATTCAGGTCGAGCGTCGTGTCGATCGGTGCACCGCTGAGCGTGATACGGGCGAGGCTCACCGTGTCGGGCTGCTGCGCCGCCGCGCTCGCGGCACACGTCAGGACCAGCAAAACGAGCAGTAAAAAACGATGCATCGCACGTTCGGCGTCGAGAAAGGCGTGGAATGCGATATACAGGACGGCCACCCGGATCTATTCTCCCACGCGAACGAAGGCTACGAGGTCCGCCATCTCCTGAGGAGTCAGGAGTTCGTCGAAATTATCCGGCATCACACTTACTTCCAGGCTGTTGAGAGACTGTATGCTGCGACGGGCGTAGGTCGTCTCCCGTCCGTTCGCATCGCGGACCGTGACGGCGTTGGCCGTCTCCGAGGCAATCATGCCCTCCACCGTCTCGCCGTTCGACAGCGTAAACCGCCACAGCTCGTAACCTCGCACGATGGATGCATTGGGACGCACGATCTCCGTCACGACGTCAGCCGCCGACCAGCCCCGTACGCTCATAAGATCCGGGCCGACGTTCGTGCCGGGAGCGATGTCGCCCAGCGCGTGGCACTGCGCGCAGCTCTGATAGAAGACGGCACGCCCTCCTTCCGGATCCGGCGTGCGGTCCGCAACGGTTTCGACGTACTGCGCCGTCTCCTGACGCACCTCCTCCTCCGTACCGCGGATGAGGGCCCGAGCTCGCCGTTTCATGTCGTCGGGGATGTCCCGCATCAGCGTGACCTTATCACCCCAGCCGATGTTGCCCGGCTGCACGATCCCCTCTGCGAGTCCGCCAAGCAACTGCTCGACGCGACCGAGCTGGAACGGGCGGGCGAGGATGACGTCGAGCGCCGCGTCGCGGACCTCGCGCGTGAGCACGGACCAGCGGTCCATCGCCAGCTCGCTCACCATCGTGCCCGGTACGGCACCGAGCGCGCGGAAGGCGGCGACCTGCACGCTCGTCGCTTCGCTCGGATCGATGAGGTCGGTCAGCAGACTTTCGTGGCGAGCGGGATCGCCGAGGGTGAGGAATTCGACGGCCTGCGCACGCCGATTGGGCGGGGCGTCGGCATCGCGAACGAGCGTCACGGCCCGTTCGACGAACGGCGCCGCATCCGCCGGCAAGCCGGTCGTTTGGAGCAGGTTGAGGGCCCCGCGGCGTACCGGCGGCGAGGGGTGATCGAAGAAAACTTCGACGACGGTGCCGAGCTGCGTTCGGAATTCGGGCGAGACCTCCCTTCCGTCCATGCCCTGCGCCAGGCCCTCCAGCACCGGCACCTGCCAGGGGGCGGCGGGCGTGGCAACGGCCTCGCCCGTCAGCTCGAGCACGCGCTCCCAGGGCCGGTTGGCACCCGTAAGCGCGCTCAGGCGCTGCACGAACGAAGCATACTCCGGCTCGTAACGATCGAGGATCGTCTCGAGGACCTCGCCTTCCTCTACGTAGGGTGAAGACAGTGCGGCGATCTGCGTCCACTCATTGTCGACATCGCTGAAGAGCAGCTCCTGGCGAACCTCCGCGGCCCGCGGCGTATCTATGTATCCTAGCGTAAGCAACAGCTGGAAGCGGACCTTGGGATCCGCATCCGATCGCAGGTCGAGCAGGGCCTCCTCCAGCACCGGCACGTCATCGAGATAGCGCTCGGCGAGACGGATCGCATTCTCGCGGACGCCCGGCTCGTCATCCGACAGAGCTTCAAGAAGGTGCGTCGGGTCGAGCCGGCCGAGCCCCTCTAGCGTCCACAGAGCGTGTAGGCGTCCGACCGCGGAAGGCCCCTCGACCAGCGTTTCGAGGTCCGGTACGGCCTCCACGGCCTGCCGATCCACCAGCAACCGCTGCGCGTTCCGCCGCCACCATCCGTTCGGATTCGCGAGATGCGCCACGAGCTCCTCGGTCGATGCATCGCCCAGATCGAGTCCGGTCGTCCAATCGGCCGCGGGTGCATCTTTCGGAGTGATGCGATAAATGCGTCCAAGCTCCGTTCCATCGTACAGCGTCCCCGATGCCAGGACCTCATCGGAGAGCCATTCCGGACCCTCAATGATCTTGCGGTAGTAGTCGACCACGTAGAGGGCCCCATCCGGACCCACATAGAAATTTACGGGGCGAAACATGGCGTCCTTCGACGCCAGAAACTCGTTGTGCGGCCGAATGCGCTCGGCTGCCAGTGCGGGACCCGCGCGGTGGAGCCGGTCGGCGTGTACGAGGTTATGCGACGGCTCGCCCACGAACGAGACGTTCTCGAAGCCTTCCGGAAACGCCCCGCCGTCGTAAAACGTGATACCGCACGCCGACGTGATCTCGCCGACGTCCGTCAGAATCTGATAGTCGGGGTTTTCCGTGATCGGAAACACCTTCGCTGCAGCCCCGTGTTCGGGGATGGCCTCCGTGGCACTCGAGACGAGGAGGTTCGGGTTGCGGTCCAGATAGCGCGCAGGAACGACCTCCTCGAAGATGTGGTTTCGGTTGCTGTTGAGCAGCTGATGCCCCCACGTGTCGAAGGCGAAGCCGTACTGGGTGCCGCTCGACTGCGACTCGATCTCGTACGTGTCCGGCCGAAAGCGGATGTTGCGATTGACGGCCTGAGACGGGATGTACGGGAGGTCTTCGGCGGAAGGTCCGTCCATGCTCGGTGCGTCACCTGGTCGTGCGTTGCCGGCCCGCGGGCCGCCGGGCGGCGGGGCGAAGCGGACGTCCTCGCCGCTCGTGCGGCGATTGCCGAGGTAGACCCAGTTGTCCAGACCGTAGGTTGGATTATTCACGTCCCCCTCTCCATCGCCCTGATGGAAGCCGGTGAGCAGCACGCGGCGGACGTCGGCGCGCCCGTCGCCGTCGCTGTCCTCCAGATAGATTACCTCAGGCGGAGCCGTGACGATGAGGCCGTCCTTCCACCGCATGATGCCCATCGACTGAACGAGCGAATCGGCAAACACCGTGCTCTCGTCCATCGTCCCGTCCCCATCCGTGTCGCGGAGCTGCACGATCCGATCCGCCCCCGACCAGTTGTTCGGATAGCTGTGAAACTCCAGGACGTACATACGCCCGTACTCGTCAATCTCCATGTCGATGGGATCCGACACGACGGGCTCAGAGGCCACGAGTTCCATCTGGAAGTCGGGATGCAGCTCGAAGCCGGATAGGGGGGATTCCTGCGCGATAGGGGCCTCCGGATCGGCCGGACGGTCGAAGGGTGCGGCGAGGAAAAGTAAGAGTATAGAGGCGATTACCAGCGTCCCGAAACGAATCACGTCGTAGAGTCCTCCGATGTTCGAGCAGGGTAAACGAAGGGCGGACCGGTCGTACGGAATGCCCGCGGTAGGTAAACGAAGGGCGGACCGGTCGTCCGGAATGCCCGCGGTAGGTAATCAACGGCAAATGGACGAAAAAAGCATGGACGGGTGCTTCCGACCATCTCAGATTCTATCGAGCCTCCGCCCGACACCGCCTTACCGCACGGACCGGTATCCGCCGGGCACGCCCTGGCTGGAGAGCACCACCTGCCAGAGGCCCGTTCGGCGCACGCGGAACGATCCGGCGGAGGTGAGCAGATAGAACCGCCACATCCTCCGGAATCGTTCGTCGTAGCGGTTCGCGAGCCGGTCCCACGCAGCGGCCACATTCCGGTGCCAGGCCATGAGCGTCGGGTCATAGTCCGCTCCGAAATTGTGGACGTCCTCCATGACAAACAGCTTTTCGGTGGCTTCTCCGATCTGCTTCGCCGAAGGCAGCATGCTGTTGGGAAAGATGTACTTCTCCGTCCAGGGATTGATCGTGTGGCCCGTCCGGAAGCCGGTAATCGTATGGAGAAGAACGAGTCCGTCGTCGGCGAGGCAGCGGCGCGCGACCTCCATGAACGTCCGATAGTTCTTCGCTCCCACGTGCTCGAACATCCCCACGGATACGATGTGATCGTACGTCCCGGCGAGGTCGCGGTAGTCCATCAGGCGGACCTCGACCGGCAGGGAGGCATAGCGCTCCCGGGCGTACGCCGCCTGGTTCTCGGAGACCGTGATACCGGTCGCCCGCGCTCCGTAGTGTTCGGCGGCGTAGCCGATGAAGCTGCCCCATCCGCATCCGATATCGAGCACGTGCTGGCCCGGTCGGAGGCCGATCTTCCGGCAGATCAGATCCAGCTTCGCCTCCTGAGCGTCGTCGAGATTCGACGCCTCCTTCCAGTAGCCGCAGCTGTACGTCATACGGTCGTCCAGCATGACCTCGTAGAGATCGTTGCCGATGTCATAATGCCGCTGGCCGACCTCGAAGGCGCGGGAACGGTTCTGGCGGTTCGTCAGGTAGGCGAGGAGGATGTAAAAGCGGGCGCGAAACGACCTCCCCACGGCATCCCTGAGTCCAGCCCGCATTACGCGCTCCACAAACTGATCCAACGCCTCGCAGTCCCACCATCCGTCCATATACGACTCCCCCAGCGCCAGCACGCCGCCCGAGAGCACGCGGCGGTAAAATCGCTTGTCGTGCACCTGCAGATCCCAGGGACGATCGCCGCCGATCTTGACATCGGCCTCGGCGAGCAAATCCCGCATGACGGATTCCATGCGCGTGGCCCGAGCGGTTCCGGTCTCGTTTTTTTTTCGGGTGGATGGTAGCATGACGAAAAGCCGTTTGACGTTATAATTTATCTGAGTGTATGTGGACCTACCTGCCCGGCCTGTCTCGCATGGATGCTGTGCACCCCGCCAAACTTTCCCTCGAGCGTATCCTTACGAAGTATAGTTATGCGGCGCATGGGTGTCCAACCGGGCAAACGTTCGGACGGGACCGTCGCACTCGTTGTACGCCGGAACCGAAATTTTGAAGAAGGTCTTCGAAACCGTGGCCTTCGTCGAATACCTCTCCGACGACGGCGTGAGGGAAGTCCATGTAGACGGACGCGACATCGCCCTCTTTCGGATTGACGACGCGTACTACGCCCTCAATAATGCATGTAAGCACCAGAACGGCCCGCTCTGTGCGGACGAGATTGACAATGGCGAGGTTGAATGTCCGTGGCATGGCGCCCGGTTCGAACTGGAGACGGGAGCGGCCAAGTTGTGCTCGCATCCACGCGGATAACGGACTGACGGGTTCTCGAGGAAGTGGCCGCCCATCACTACCAGGCGATCCACTTTCTGATCGATCAGATCGACGCCGCGCAGAGGACTGTGTTCGTCGGATTCGGAGTGAAGCAGATCATATAGATTGTTGAGATGTCCCACACTCACGAGCACCACCTCCTTCGGGCCGGCTTGGGACAATATCTGTCGGTAGACGTCCACGGCGTCCGGATAGGCTTGGCGTACGCCGCTCTCATGCCCGTACGCCGCCGTATCCAGCGCGATCTCCTGGAAAAAGTCCGCCGCTTCGCGACCAACCACGTTCCCATGATAGGCGCCGACCGGCACATCCCCCCGACCATAAAACGCGTTGATCGCTGCCGTCGCACCGGCCGAATAGCGGCCACGGTTATTCACTACCGTAGCCAGAATAGTTGCCTCGCCGCTGCCCTCTAGCGCATGCGGCATCGCAAGTGCACCGGCGTCGTCGCAGTCGGTGGTCATGTCGGTGTCGAACACGACAGATACCGGCTCGGGCGAGTCCTCCCCTACCTGACCGCATGACGCCAGGAACGGGATGCAGCACAGGGCAACTACGATCGCTCTGCTGGTCATGATGTAGTGCAGACTGTTGATTGATAACGGCTTCGGAAAGATCGGATGTACGCTGCAGATCGGGGTTAGAGGCGTAGGGGGATAGACGGCTTCGCCGGACGAATCCGCCATCGTTCCCCAACGTAGCAAGTTGCCCGACCTTCTCTGCCTTTATCCGATACAGACCCAACATGCATCTTTCCATCCTCGACGTCCTCCCTGTCCTGTCCGGTTCGTCCGCCACCGACGCGATCGACCGCGCCGTGCCGCTTGCTCGTCTGGCGGATCGCCGGGGGTTCGAGCGCGTCTGGTACGCCGAGCACCACGGCATGGCGGGCATCGCCTCGTCATCCCCTGAGCTCATGATCGCGCACGTCGCCCCCAAAACCGAGCGCGTTCGCGTAGGGGCGGGCGGCGTGATGCTCCCGAACCACACACCGCTCCAGGTCGTGGAGCGGTATCGCACGCTGGAGGCCCTGCATCCGGGCCGCATCGACCTGGGCATCGGGCGGGCTGCAGGAACCGACCCGCTTACCGCGCGCGCCCTGCGCTCCGTCTCGGGGGATCGGGTGTCACATCTCATCGCAGAGCTCCTCTCCTTCACGGACGGCAGCTTTCCTGACGATCATCCCTTCAGGAATGTGCGTGTTACTCCGGAGAACGTGGATCTCCCGCCTATCTGGATGCTGGGGTCGAGCGGCGGAAGCGCCCGGCTGGCCGGGGATATCGGGGCCGGATACGCCTTTGCCGGCCACTTCAGTGCCACCCCGGCGGCACCGGCGATCGAGGCCTATCGATCGGCTTTCGAGCCGTCGGAGGCCTTTCCCGAGCCCCGCGTGATGCTCGCTCTCTCCGTTATCTGTGCCGATACGCAGTCGGAGGCGCGTGAGCTCTCGTCCTCGATCGAGATATTGTTTCAGCGACTACGCACAGGCGAGACCGGCCCCGTTCCGAGTCCGGCCGAGGCCCGTGAAGCCGGCTGGGCTCCCGACGTCCGCACCCACGGTCCGATGGCCGACCTCCTCATTGCCGGAACGCCCGGCGACGTACGCGGCCGCATCGTAGACGCCGCGGCGAAAGCGGGCGCCGAGGAGGTCATGGTGATGACGATCGTCCACGACGCTGAGGCACGCTTCCGATCCTACGAATTGCTGGCGGATGCCTTCGATCTGGAATCTCGGAACGTCACGTAACCGTCGCTCCAGAACGTGTCACTTGTCCCTCAAGCATGGATCGGCACGCTACTCAGGCAGCGACCGTACCATGATATCGCGATAGTAAACACGGCTGTCAGGGTCGTGCCCCTGCAGTGCAAACGTACCGCTGGAGATAACCCGATCAGCATTGCCCTGCGGGGGCTCGGGCGGCGTGGGCTCCGTGAAATCCACCACCAGGCTGTCATTCACGTACGTACGGATGCGCTTATCCTCCACGCGGATGCGCATCGTGAACCACTCGTCGTCCACCGCCGGCGCCTCTCGCACGTCTGAGATATTATAGAGTCCGGCCGTCCGCTTCCAGTCGGTATGGCTGTTGTTCACCTGCACCTCGAACCCCTTCGACGGCCAGCCCGACTCCTGGTATTCCGTGTGGAAATAGATTCCCGAGTTCGATCCTTCCGTCGTCATCACATCTGCCTGAAACTCGAAATTATCGAAGTCGTGGTTCTCAACCGGGCCGGCGTAGAAAAGGTGCGCTCTGGGACCGTGGACGACGAGGACGCCGTCCTCCACGCTGAACGTCGAGGCGTTTTCGCCGACCTGCCAGCCGTCGAGGGACGTCCCGTCAAAGAGAGAAACCCAGCCGCCGTCTTGAGCGGCCGATGGGACGGCGGTGAACAGCAGTACTGCGAGCAGGAGGCTTGAGAGTGCTTTCATCGGTTCACTGGAAGCGTTTGTGTTAGGAGTTCGGCATGCACGGGCCATTACCAAGGTAAGAAGATGAGGGAATATAGCCAGCGGCACGCGCCGCTTCCTGCTGACTTGATAGACGACGTGAAGAGATTTGGATGCTGCAGGTGACCGTCAGACGCGGATACCGATCGAGAAGCTAAGGCAGCCGCCTCCAGGTACTATCCGTAGGTAAAACACACGACGATAATTTCAGTAGAACCGACCTGCTAAAAACCGCGGCCTTCCCTATGTACGAAATGCCCCTCAGCGCCGATACTACTAAGCGTACTCAAGAATAAGGGAGTTCACGCCATGTACATCGAATCGCCTTCTAACGACTTCGTTTCGCTGCTCAACGCGGCACAGAATATGGAGATCATCGACACCTGGAAGGTTCTCGGCCCGGTCTTCATGGTATGCCGGCGTGGATCCAATTTCTACGTGAAGCCCGACGCGCTGGAGTCGCTGCTGAAGAACCTCTGTGCGGAATGCTGACCCTGCACTGAGCTTCCCATGTCCACCACGAGGGGGGTGCCGGTTTCTGCCGGTGCCCCTTTCGTTTTTTGTGGGGCGCGTACGTCGTCCCTGCACGCCGGCTCCCTGAAAATACGGCCGGAAGGTCGTATCATGATGGCGTGCCACGCGCGCCGTGCCGCCCGTTCGCGGTGCCCGTGCGTGCGCCGACGTCGCCAAGCTTCCCATTATCGAATTCACGACGCCATGTCGATTTCCCGTCGCACCCTGCTTAAAAGCGGCACGCTCGCCGCGGCCGGCGCAGCCCTGACACCCACCGTATCGGCTCGTCCGACAGCCCTCCTCTCGCCCGAGGACACCAGGAATATGCATCTCTCGCTGGCGGCCTACTCCGTCCGCGAGGCGCTCACGTCGGGAGAGATGGATCTGTTCGGCTTCATCGACTGGTGCGCGGAGCTGGGACTGCCCGGGACGGAGCTGACGTCCTATTACTTTCCGGACGAGTTCGACGACGACTACCTGCACGAGCTCAGGCTGCACGCCTTTGCGAACGGCGTCACGATCAGTGGAACCGCCATCCGCAACGACTTCTGCCGTCCGGCCGGGCCCGAGAAACGAGCCCACATCGAGCACACGAAGCGCTGGATCGACCACGCCGCCGAGTTCTTTGCGCCTCACATCCGCATCTTCGCCGGCAACCTGCCGGACGGCGTCAATAAGGCGACCGGCATCCAATGGGTGGCGGAGGGCATCCGCGAAGTGCTCGAGTACGCCGCCGAACGCGGCGTCGTGCTGGGCCTGGAGAACCACGGCGGCATCACGGCCCGCGCGGCCGACCATCTGGCCATCGTAGACGCCGTCGGCGAGCACCCCTGGTTCGGCGTCAACCTCGATACGGGCAACTTCCGCACGAACGCCTACGAGGAACTGGCCATGGCGGCGCCCCATGCCGTAAACGTCCAGGTAAAAGTGCTCGTGCATCAGAACGACGGCACCGAGGTCCAGACCGACCTCGAGCGCATCCGCGACATACTGGTGGATGCGAACTACAGGGGCTGGGTCGTGCTCGAATACGAAGAGGAAAACCCGCTGGAGCAGATCCCCGCGTGGCTGGATCGAATGCGTGAGGTTTTCTGGTCGTAACCGCCGCGGTCGGCCTATGGCACGGGTCATGGAGCGTGCGCACGAGACGCAATCCCGTCTTGATAGCTTACGCCGTCTCTTGAACATCCTTTACCTAACTATCTTATGCGAGACGGGAGATTTCCGGATCGCCGCCCGTATGTATGGCGATATCCGAACAAAGACCATCCATATTCCATCCCTACAGAAGCATTCATTCCAACGTATGCCGCAGAAACATTGGGACAGTCCGCCGGAGATGCAAATCGACGAGGTCGCGACGTATCGCGCACATATTGAGACGGATAGGGGTACGATCGTGCTCGAGCTTTATCCGGAGCACGCCCCGAAGACCGTCAACAATTTTGTCTTTCTCGCGGAAGAGGGATTTTACGAACAGGTGCTCTTCCACCGCGTCATCGACAACTTTATGATCCAGGGCGGAGACCCGACCGGCACGGGCACGGGCGGTCCGGGTTACCAGTTTGAGGATGAACTGAAGGGCAATCCTCTCAAGCACGAGCGGGGCGTCATCTCCATGGCGAATGCCGGGCCCAACACGAACGGAAGTCAGTTCTTCATCACCCACGCCCCGCAGCCGCATCTGAACGGCCGGCACACCGTCTTCGGGAAGGTCATGGAGGGTCTGGACGTCGTCGACGCGATCGAGCAGGGCGATCGGATGCTGGATGTGGAGGTGGAAGAGGCGGATTAGAACGGATGTGTCCATGCCTATCATGCCTATCATGCCTATCACCGTCTTCATCCAGAACGAGGCCGGCTCTACCACGAAGCACCGGCACGACGAGAAGATGCTGGAGCTTCAGAGCACCGAGCAAGTCTCCCGGGCCTACCCGTTTCCGTACGGCTTTGTGATCGACACAGCGGCCGACGACGGACTCAACGTCGACTGTTTTGTGATCACGGAACGACGGCTCCGATCGGGACAAATCGTCGAGTGCGAGCCGATCGGTCTTATGGAACAGATCGATGCGGGCGCCGAAGATCACAACGTGATCGCGCGGCTCCCGGACGAACACGTTGAGATCACGTCGGAGCTCCAGGACACGCTCATCGAATTCGCCCGTGGCGTGTTCGAACACGTGCCGGACAAGCCGATCGAGGTCGGGCGATTCCTGGACGCCGAAGCGGCTCTCGAGCATATCCGCTTCCACGCGGAGGACGTTCCTGGCCGACAAGAGCCATGAGATCCGCACTCCCATAGCATTCGCTCGGGCACGGCGCCAGTGCACGCTGCCATTCGTATTTTTCGACGGCGCTATCTCGCCTGGATAAAATCGAGCAAGACGCCGAAAAATTCATCGGGTCGATCGACGTAGGGGAAATGCCCCGCCGAGTCGATCACCACCAGCTTGCTGTTTTCAAATGCCTCCAGCCATTCCTCCGCCGCTGCGAGCGGAATCGGATCCTGGGCACCGTGGATGATCAGTACAGGCAGACGCAGACCACCGAAACGATCCCTCCAATCCCAGTCGCCGGCTGACCCCAAGGTAGCCTGGTTGACGACGAACGTATTGCGGATGGCTCGTGGAGCAGCGTCGCAGACGTCGCCTTGCATACGTTTCAGGCCGATCGGATCGTCGGGATCAGGAAAGTAGCCCCGGATGAAGAGTCCCCAGTATGCCCGGCACGTCGCTTCGATATCCTCGGCATCGGGGTAGCGAGCTCTCAGGCTGTCGGCAGTCGAGCGGGTTGCTTCGTCCATCCATCCGGTCAGATTCGAGCCGAACTCCGCCATGTATGCCCGGCGAAGCGGCATGCTTCCGACGAGAATCAATCTCGAGACACGGTCCGGATGACGGTGCGTATAATGCGCGGCGAGTCCGGCTCCCCACGAATGTCCGAGCAGCACCATCCGATCGATCCCGAAGTACCTTCGAACGTGTTCGAGATCCCTTACGTGGTCGTCGACCTCGAGCCGATCCGACTCAGATAGCGGCGTCGAGTGGCCGCCGCCGCGTTGATCGTAGGATATCAGCGTGTGCGTTTCCGAAAGTGGCGCAAGATCGGCAGAGAGATAATCGTTCATCCCGGGACCGCCGTGAAGCACGACCAGGGTATCCGCTCCACCGCCCGTTACTCTGTAAAAAATATCGACGCGATCTTCCGTCGTGATGATTCCCTCAACGGAATCGGATTCGGCATGCATCGTACCTCCAGAGGAGCAAGCGCTGAGGACTCCGGCGAGCAGCAGGAAAGGAAATAAGAAGCAAAACCTAGCGACGAATGGACCGGGCGCGATTCGGCCTATCGCATCATCCTGACGAACCGGGAGGATCCTGCATGGCAGCTGCATGGCCTCGAATTAACTTATACAATCAGACAGCGAAGCTGTAGCGACAACGTAACGAACGTATCAAACGAGCGCATCCAGAATTCAACGACATCTTGTAAACCAGTCGCGGCGGACGGACGTTGATCGTACCTTCCATAAGGAGCATCCGGTCTATCGTCACCTCGTTGAGAGATAGCATCCCGGACGGACTTTCCGGCAGCCCGTCACATACATCCCCAAATGAATCACTCCTTTCTCGGACAGGGATGGGAACGCCTCATCCCCATCCTTGTAGCGATCACGCTGCTATGGGCACCGGTCGAACTCGCCCGCGCCCAGCCCTGGGCAGCATCCGAGTTCGTCTTCAGCCAGTGGAACGTCGATCAGGGCCTACCGGTCAACAGCGTGACCGAAATGGTTCGGGGCACCGACGGATTTCTCTGGCTGGCAACGTTCGACGGGCTGGTCCGCTTCGACGGATCTCGTTTCACTGTCTTTTCGGCGGCGACCACGCCGGAGCTTCCCGGCAATCGCTTCTCGATGCTGTTCGCCGGCCCTGACAAAGAGCTGTGGGCGGTCACCGAGCAGGGAGAAGTGGTCCGCCGTAAGAATGGCCGATTCGCGAGGATAGACGCCCGATACGGACTCCGCGGACGACACGTGCCCACCGAGCGCGTCGAATCGTCGACGACGCTGGTCTTCCCGACTACCGCCGGCGCGGCGCTGTACCGGCCCGAAGCGGACACGGTCGTGATGACGACGGGACTGGG
>JBBDTI010000076.1:7027-20570 GCA_040904565.1 Rhodothermales bacterium | reverse complement strand
GGCGCCGGCGTGGTCACGAAGATTCTAGATTGATCATAGGGTTGTCGGCTGACGGTCCGCAAGGGGAAACGCCTTGCTGCCGGGAAGCCGCCACCCTCAACCGTCCAACTGAAGGAGCGAAGCGACGTTATGGCCGTAAGTCAAAAAATACGAATCAAGCTGAAGTCATACGACCATCGGCTGATCGACAAAAGTGCGGAGAAGATTCTCCGGACCGTGAAGTCGACCGGTGCCGTAGTGAGCGGGCCTATCCCGCTCCCGACGAAAAAGTCGATCTATACGGTGCTGCGAGGCCCGCACGTCGACAAGAAAAGCCGGGAGCAGTTTGAGACGCGGAGTCACAAGCGCCTGATCGACATTTTGTCGACGAGCAGCAAGACGGTCGACGCGCTCATGAAGCTCGAGCTGCCCAGCGGCGTGGACGTAGAAATTAAGGTTTGACCCAACCTAAGAGGAGCGAAAATGCGTAAGCTTTCTGCATGTTGTCTCGCACTGGCGGTAGCCCTCGTGGCGATCGGGTGCGACTCCGGTACCGACGACGAAACGTCCGACGCTGAATTGTTTGTCGGCACGTGGACCATGACGGCGTTCGAGGATGGAGAGGGAGACCGCATGCCGTTCTTCGGTCAGATCGCCAACGGATTGACGGCGACGCTGACCGCGAGCGGTGAGTTTTCCATTTTCGTGGATTATAAGCCCGCAAGCGGCAACGATCCGACGACGATCCCGGGTACCTACACGGTGGACGAAGGAGCGAAGTCGCTCGTGCTTTCCCCGCCGAGCGGTCAGAATATTCCGTTCAGCTATGAGTTCCAAACCGATACGAGCGTGGATCTGTCGGCCAACGCGGCCTTCGTGAACGGTCTGTTCGGCACGGACATCTACCAGGGGACGGTTACCCTTACCATCGAAAAGTAGCTGACGCACCGTATGCCCGGAGGCGCGCCGCCGGACGCCTCCATCAAGCAGTCTTAAGACGATTCCAATGAGTGGATTGATAGGAAAGAAGGTCGGAATGACGAGCGTCTTCGACGACGCGGGGAATAACATCCCCTGTACCGTCGTCGAAGTCACGCCGAACGTGGTGACCCAGGTTAAGTCGGCCGATGGCGCTGACGGCTACGACGCCGTTCAGCTCGCCACCGGTGAGAAGAAGGAGAAGCACGTGACGAGCGCCGCGCACGGTCATTTCGACCGGGCGGGCACGACGCCGAAAAAGAAAATCGTGGAATTCCGGCGCGATTTCGACGTCGACGAGGTCACGCTCGGAGACGAACTCAGGGCGGTAGACGTCTTCGAAGAAGGCGACATCGTCCACGTCGTCGGCACGTCGAAGGGGAAAGGATTCCAGGGCGTCGTTCGCCGCCACAACTTCAGCGGCGTGGGCGGCCGCACGCACGGTCAGCACAATCGGGAGCGGGCACCGGGCTCCATCGGTGCCTCCTCCGATCCGTCGCGGGTCTTCCCGGGCATGCGGATGGGCGGCCGCATGGGGAACGCGCGGACTACGATCCGCAATCTTGCGATCGTCCGCGTGCTCGACGACCAGAACGCCGTATTGGTCAAGGGTGCGATACCCGGTCCGAAAGGCGGTTTCGTCACCATCCACAAGAAGAAATAGTTCTTCGCGCCGCACGGCCACCGTACACACTGCACGCTCCCGTTTTGCCGGGATGCGCACGAAAGAAACGTTTAGGTACATCATGGAAGTCAAGGTCTTCGGTTCTGACGGAAGCGCGACGAAGCGCAAGGTGACGCTCGACGCCTCGGTGTTTGAGGTCGAGCCCAATGACCATGTCATTTGGCTGGACGTCCGGCGCATTCAGGCGAACGCCCGTCAGGGGACCCACAAAGCGAAGGAACGCAACGAAGTGCGCGGCAGCCGGCGCAAGCTGTACCGCCAGAAAGGTACGGGCATGTCTCGGGCGGGTGACGCCAAGTCGCCGATCCGTCGCAGCGGCGGTACCACCTTTGGTCCGCGTCCGCGCGACTACGGATTCAAGGTGAATAAGAAGACGCGCCGGCTGGCACGTCGCTCCGCCTTCGCCTATAAGGCGCAGAAGGAGGCGTTTCGGGTGGTGGACGAGCTGGACTTCGAGCGGGTTAGCACGAAGGAGCTCGTCGCGCTGGTGGCGGGGCTGGGGGTTACCGAGGAAAAGGTTCTCATCCTGACGAGCGAATATCGACCGGACCTGTATCAGTCGAGCCGAAACCTAAAGAAGGTGGACGTTAAGGAGGCGCAGCGCGTCTCGACGCTCGACATTCTGAAGGCGGACGTTGTGGTTATGGAAGAGAAGGCCGTCGCGACGCTTGCAGAGCTGCTTGGAACGAAGGAGACGGCCGAGGCTTGAACCCGGATCACGAATTGAGATCGACGAAGGAGACCCAATGAGCAACAACGTACTGATCCAGCCGCTCGTTACCGAGAAGTTGACGAGGCTGATGGAGGAAGGACACTACACCTTCGAGGTCCGGATGGATGCCAATAAGGTGGAAATCAAGAAGGCCGTCAAGGATCGGTATCCGACCGCACGGATTAAGAGCGTGCGCACCCTCATCGTACGGGGGAAGCGTCGCAGTCAGCAGACCCGGCGCGGAACGGTGTCGGGCCGGACGGCCTACCACAAGCGCGCCATCGTGACGCTGACGGAAGACTCCGAGCCGATCGACTTCTTCGAACAGGTATAACGAGAATCGAAGCGCGTAGCACGCTCTTCGATCATTGGAATCAGGGACGACCGGACTTAGCGACGACGCCAGAGAGATAGAACGATGCCTATAAAAAAAGTAAAGCCGACGTCAAACGCCCGGAGGCAGTACACCGTCGACTCGTTCGAGGACGTGACGGTGGCGAAGCCGGAGAAGAGTCTCCTGGCGCCGTTGACGAAGAAGGGCGGCCGCAATAATAACGGTCGAATCACCACTCGCCATCAGGGCGGCGGCCACAAGCGTCGCTATCGCATTATCGATTTCAAGCGCCGGAAGATTGGCGTGCCGGCACGTGTTGCTACCATCGAGTACGATCCGAATCGATCCGCGCGTATCGCGCTGCTCGTCTACGCGGACGGGGAGAAGCGCTATATCATCGCGCCGGACGAGGTCAAGGTAGGTTCGACGATCGAAAACGGTCCGGATGCGCCGCCCGATCCGGGCAACTGCCTGCCGCTGGGCAAGATTCCGATCGGTTCGTTCGTCCATGCGATCGAGATGCGGCCCGGGAAGGGCGCGCAGATCGCGCGCTCGGCCGGTACGTACGCGCAGCTGACGGCTCGGGAAGGCAAGTACGCCACATTGAAATTACCCTCGGGCGAGACGCGCCTGATCGAGAACGCGTGTATGGCGACGATCGGCACGACGAGCAATCCGGATCACATGAATGTCGATCTCGGCAAAGCCGGCCGAAACCGCTGGCTCGGCGTACGTCCCAAGACGCGCGGCGTGGCCATGAATCCGGTCGACCATCCCATGGGTGGCGGCGAGGGCAAGGCGTCCGGCGGGCATCCGCGGTCACCGACCGGCGTCTCCGCGAAGGGATACAAGACGCGAAAGAAGAAAAAACAGTCCAACAAGTACATCATCCGCCGCCGCAAGAAGAAAAAGTAGGCAGCGGTTCTTGACACAGAGCTAAACCGAGTAAGCATGGCACGGTCGTTACGCAAAGGACCTTACGTCTATTACAAACTGCAGCGCAAGGTCGACGCACTGAACAAGAGTAACTCGAAGAAGGTCGTCAAGACCTGGAGTCGGGCCTCTATGATTACGCCCGATTTTGTCGGCCATACCTTTGCCGTGCACAACGGGAAGCAATTTATCCCGGTGTACATCACCGAGAACATGGTCGGCCACAAGCTGGGTGAGTTTGCGCCGTCGCGGACCTTCCGGGGGCACTCCGGTCGAGGAAGCGCCGACAAGCGAATGAAACGATAACCGAAGATTACTGAGAAGCAATAAACGTGGCCGGAAGAGAAATCGTGCAGATCTGCGCGATGTATCGCGACGGCCTTAGAAGGATATGAAGGCACGCGCTATTCGCAAGCATATTAGAACGTCGCCTCGCAAGATGCGTCCGGTTATCAACCTCGTCCGCGGCAAGTCCGTGGCGGAAGCGTTGAACATCTTGCATTACCAGCCGCATAACGCGACGCGTCCGGTAGAGCTGACGATTCAGTCGGCCGTCTACAATCTGATGGATAAAAATCCGGACGAGCGTTTCGACGAGGGCGGGCTGGTCGTGAAGGAGATTCGGGCCGACGACGGGCCGCGCTTTAAGCGGTTCCGACCGGCCGCCCGAGGGCGGGCCAAGCCGATCCAGAAGCGAACGTGCCACCTTACGGTGGTCGTCGCGACGGTCGACGAGGTGGAACGGGTGGAAGCCTGATTCGCACGAGGAGATACAGACACTCTTACGATTTCAATAAGGGAAGGACAAGACATTGGGCCAGAAAACGCATCCAGTCGGCTTTCGTCTGGGCATCATCAAGGGGTGGGACTCCAACTGGTATGCCGAGAAAGATCTGCCGGAGAAGCTCCTTGAGGACGAGGAAATACGTCGCTATCTGGCGGCGCGCCTGCGCCGTGCCGGCTTGAGCCGGTGCGTCATCGAGCGTACGCCGAAACGCGTCATTCTTACGCTCCACACCAGTCGTCCGGGCGTCGTGATCGGTCGCGGCGGCAGCGAGGTGGAGAAGCTCCGCGAGGAGCTCAAGAAGCTGACGAACAAGGACATCCAGATCAACATCAGCGAGATCAAGCGCCCGGAGCTGGATGCCAGCCTGGTAGCTCAGAACATCGCCCAGCAGCTGGAGGGCCGCGTATCGTTCCGTCGTGCCATGAAGCAGGCCATCACGGCCGCCATGCGCATGGGTGCCGAAGGAATCCGCATACGCGTCGCCGGCCGATTGGGCGGCGCCGAGATGGGGCGTACGGAGCAGTATCTCGAAGGCCGCGTGCCGCTGCATACGATCCGTGCCGACATCGATTATTCGCGGGCGACTTCCTACACGGTCTATGGAACGATCGGAGTGAAGGTGTGGATTTACCGGGGCGAGATCCTCGGCCAGCCCGATCTCAGTCCGAACGTGCAGGCCCAGCGCCAGCAGATGCAGCAGTCGCAGCCGCCGGCCCGCAAGCGCCGGAGCAAGCGCGGGCGAAGCAAGCGCTCCTGACCGGCCCGGCAGGAAACAATGAGACGAATACAGAGAGATTATCGATAAGTATCGAGGAGTACGCCCATGTTAATGCCCAAGCGTACGAAGCATCGCAAGTATCAAAAGGGTCGCCTTAAAGGCAATGCGACCCGGGGTACGCGCATCAGCTTCGGAGACTTCGGAATTAAAGCGCTGGAACCGGGTCGTATCACGAGCCGCCAGATCGAAGCGGCCCGTGTGGCGATGACGCGCCGCATGAAGCGTGTCGGAAAGGTGTGGATTCGCATCTTCCCCGACAAGCCGATTACGAAAAAGCCGGCCGAGACCCGCATGGGTAAGGGTAAGGGCTCCCCGGAATTCTGGGTGGCGCCGGTGAAGCCGGGCCGCGTCCTCTTCGAGATCGGAGGCGGTATTTCGGAGGAACTGGCTCGCGAAGCCCTGCGCCTTGCACAGCATAAGCTGCCCATTAAGACGAAATTCGTCGTGCGACCGGACTTCCGTGCCGCCGAGACGACCATCCGATAGCACGACGTTCACCGAAGCCGACCGAAACCATGTTGAAGGCTAAAGAAATTCGCGAACTGGGCGTCGACGAGATTCGCTCTCGCATCGACGAAGAGGAAGATCAGCTTCGTCAGCTGGAGTTCCAGCACGCCATTGCGCACATCGAGAACCCGATGCTGCTTCGCCAGAAGCGTCGTCTGGTGGCTCGCTTGAAGACGATACAAAACGAGAAAGAACGAGAAACCGCCGAAGCGTAATGCGCACGGCAGTCCCCGCTCGTGAGGCGAAGCCTGTGCTTCGCTGCCGCGCTCGGGTCAAAAGAGTCATAAGGAATTAGAGACCGATGGAAGCTACGGAACAGCAGGCACGACAGACGATGCGCAAAGAGCGTATCGGCGTGGTCGTCAGCGACAAGATGGAGAAGAGCATCTCGGTCGCCGTGCAGCGTCAGATCAAACATCCGATCTACGGCAAGTTCGTCAAGAAGACGACGAAGCTGATGGCACACGACGAAAATAATGATGCGAACGAGGGTGACACCGTCCGCATCAGAGAGACGCGTCCGTTCAGCAAGAAGAAGCGCTGGCGTCTGACGGAAGTGATCGAACGGGCCAAGTAGTGCGTTCCGATGGTACGGAACGAGAGGAGGTCAATTCGACCTCCGCGTGATCGTAACGATATTTGGAGAACACACCGGCGCCGGTCGTTGAAGGCGTCCAAACATAGATACAGCCATGATTCAGCAGGAGTCAAGACTTAACGTGGCCGACAACAGCGGCGCCAAAGAGGTGCTCTGCATTCGCGTGCTGGGCGGCAGCGGTCGGCGTTACGCGCGCATCGGCGACAAGATCATCGTGTCGGTGAAGTCCGCCATCCCGGGCGGGGCGGTCAAGAAAGGCGAAATTTCGCCGGCCGTGGTCGTTCGGACGAAGAAGGAATTCCGGCGGAAAGACGGCTCCTATATTCGATTTGATGAGAACGCGGCCGTGCTGCTCACGCCTCAGGACGAGCCGCGCGGTACCCGCATCTTCGGGCCCGTAGCCCGCGAGCTGCGCGAAAGAGAGTTCATGCGCATTGTATCGCTAGCACCGGAAGTACTTTAGAACGGTCGACAGTTGGCTGTTGAGGGGCGACGGTTCGCGATCGGTAACGCGACATCTTGCGCCCAGAGCAGTCCACCGGCCACCGACCACCGTCAACCGAAATCCAGACATGCCCAGAACGCACAACAAACAGAAGAAGCTTCACGTGAAGAAGGGCGACACCGTCCGCGTGACCGCCGGGAACTACCGGGGATACGAGGGCAAGATCCTCGTCGTCTTCCCGGAGAAGAATCGGGTGATCGTCGAGGGCGTGAATCTGCGTTTTCATCACGAGAAGCCGAGCGCGGCCAATCCGCAGGGAGGACGCATCGAGAAAGAGGTCCCCATTCACGTGTCGAACGTGCAGCCTCTCGATACCAACGGCGAGCCGACACGCGTCGGCCGCAAGCGGATCGAAGACCCCGAAACCGGCCGCGGCCATTGGGTACGTTATGCAAAAACTACCGGCGAAGAGCTTACATAAATACGGGTGACGGTTTATAGATCGCGAGGGAAATAACCTCTCGCTCGAACGACCGTTAACCGGCAACCGGCAACTGAAGATTATGGCTTACACCCCAAGACTTAAAGAGCGGTACCACGAAGAAATCGTGCCGGAGCTTTCCAAGCGCTTCGGTCACGATAACGTGATGGAAGTGCCGCGCCTGGTCAAGATCGTCGTCAACAAGGGCGTTGGCGAGGCGGCCGAGAACCAGAAGGCGCTCGACAATGCGGTAGACGAGCTTCGCCGGATCACCGGTCAGCAGCCGGCTATTTCACGAGCGCGCAAGAGTATATCGAACTTCAAGGTGCGCGAGGGGATGCCGATCGGTTGCCGCGTGACGCTTCGCGACGCCCGCATGTACGAATTCCTCGACCGCCTCATTACACTGGCGCTGCCCCGCGTGCGCGACTTTCGAGGCGTGCCTGACCGCAGCTTCGACGGACGCGGCAACTACACGCTGGGCGTGCAGGAACAGATCATCTTTCCGGAAATCGACATGGACAAGGTGCCGCGGATCGACGGGATGGACGTGACGTTCGTGACGACGGCCGAGACGGACGAAGAGGCCTACGCGCTGCTTAAGGCGCTTGGCATGCCGTTCGTCCGTCGCGAAGAACCGAAAACGGAAGGGTCCGACGCCGCCGAAGAACCTGAAGCGGTGGCCGAAGAGACCTGATCCGAAGAGCTACAGCATGCATCGTACCGAACAGTAAGAGTGTTTCGTCCCTATGGCTAAGAAAAGTTGGATCGCACGCGAGAAGAAGCGTCAGCGCCTAGTAAAGCAATATGCCGAAAGGCGCCGCCGCCTGAAAGAGGAGGGCGACTGGGTCGGCCTCCAGAAGCTGCCGCGCGATTCGAGTCCCGTTCGGTTGAACAACCGCTGCCCGCTGACCGGGCGTACGCGGGGCTTCCTGCGCGATTTCGGCGTCTCGCGCATCGTGTTTCGGGAGATGGCCCTGGAGGGTAAGATTCCGGGCGTTCGCAAAGCATCCTGGTAATTCAATCAGTTACCGGTTGACGTGCTCCGGGGCAGGCGCCGCACCATGCGGCACGGGCTCCGAGTTTCGGCCGGCGACGTGCAACCAGCAATGAAGGTAATATGAGTGGAATAACGGATCCGGTTTCGGATTACTTGACGCGTATACGGAACGGCCAGCAGGCCAACCACAAATACGTGGACGTTCCCGCCTCCAAGCAGAAACGTGCACTCACGCAAATTCTGCTCGAGAAGGGGTATATCCGTAACTACCTGAACATCGACGACGGCAAGCAGGGCCTGATTCGCGTCTATCTGAAATACGATGTGGATGGCATCCCTGCTATACGGATGCTGAAGCGCGTCTCGTCACCGGGACTTCGTAAGTACGTAGGGGCGGATAACCTGCCACGTGTAAAGAACGGCCTCGGCGTCGCCATCCTGTCCACCTCTAGGGGCATGATGACGGATAAAGAGGCGCGTAAAGTGCACGTAGGCGGCGAGGTGCTTGCCCACGTGTACTAGATACGGTGTAGCCCGTCCCGGGTAGTCGTAAGAACGTCAAGACCAACAGGAAGAAATTATGTCTCGTATTGGCAACCAGCCGATTGAGCTCGGCGACAAGGTATCGATAGACGTCGCTGCGAATAACCTGGTGACCGTCAAAGGTCCCAAGGGAGAGTTGTCGGTGCAAATTGACCCCGGTATCACGGTCGAGTCGAAAGACGGCCAGGTCCTCGTTAATCGTGCGACGGATCAGAAGCGGCACAAATCGCTTCACGGCCTCTATCGCTCGCTGATCGATAATGCCGTGATCGGTGTCACGGAGGGCTACAAGAAGGAACTGGAAGTTATCGGCGTCGGCTACCGCGCGACCGTCAACAACGGCGTACTCGAGCTGGCACTCGGCTTCTCTCACCCGATCTACTTCGTGCCGCCGAACGGTGTAAGCATTGAGGTGGACGCGAAGCGAGGCAAGAACACGATCATCCTGATCGAAGGGACGGACAAGCAGATGGTCGGACAGGTGGCGGCGAAGATCCGCGGACTGCGGCCGCCGGAGCCCTATAAGGGCAAAGGGGTGCGGTACGTCGACGAATACGTGCGCCGCAAGGCCGGCAAGACGGCGGCCCGGTAGGTGGACCGCATCGTGCGGGCCGGAACGGGTTTGGATACTGATTTATCGGATGGAAACCATGGCAAAGCATCATAAGCAAGAGCGGAGACGGCGCGTAAAACGCGGCATTCGTGGAAAAATCGACGGAACGCCGTCGAGGCCCCGACTGTCCGTCTTTCGCTCAAACAAACATATCTACGCGCAACTGATCGACGATCGCGAAGGCGTTACGCTTGCCGCCGCTTCCAGTCTCGATGACGGGATAACGGGCGAGACGCCGGTGGAACTGGGCAAGGCAGTCGGACAAACACTGGCCGAGCGCGCTAAGGAGAAGGGGATCGAACGTGCCGTCTTCGACAGAAACGGCTATCGGTATCACGGCCGCGTACAGGCGTTGGCGGAAGGTGCGCGAAAGGGCGGCCTCCGGTGCTGAACAATGACGCGACGCGGAATGACACGCATTAATCTGGCAATTGGATAATGGCGAGAGGAAGTAGAAATCGTCGGCGACAGGCGGCGCAGGGCCAGGACTGGCAGGAGCGGCTCGTATCCGTTTCGCGCGTATCGAAGGTCGTCAAGGGCGGCCGTCGTTTTTCATTCAACGCGGTCGTCGTCGTAGGTGACGGCAACGGAACCGTTGGCGCCGGGCTCGGCAAGGCGAACGAGGTCGCGGACGCGATCTCGAAGGGCACGGACGACGCCAAGAAGAACCTGATACGGGTCCCGCTGAAAGGAGGCTCGATCCCGCATCCCGTCGTAGGCCGGCAGGACGCCGGCAAGGTGCTGCTGAAACCGGCCGCACCGGGTACGGGCGTGATCGCGGGGGGCGGCGTGCGCGCCGTGGTGGAATGCGCCGGCATCAGCGACATTCTGTCCAAGTCGCTCGGTTCGAGCAACCCGCATAACCAGGTGGCCGCGACGATCGAGGCCCTGGAGCAGCTCGAAGACCCCATAGAGGTTGCCAAGCGAAGGGGCATCCCACTGAAGAAAGTGTTCAACGGATAACGGAATCGGTTGACGGTCGACGGTCGACGGTTTTCCGAGCCGTCCGCCGTTGCCGGCTGCACGCACCTGTCAACCGTCCACAGTCAACCGTCCAGACATGGCAAAGAAAATCAAGATTACCCAGACGAAATCGGCCATCGATTCTCCCAGGCGACAGCGCAGAACGCTGGAAGCGCTCGGCATCCGGGGGATGCACCAGACGGTGGAGCTCGACGATAGCCCCGCCATTCGGGGCATGCTGATCAAAGTGAAGCATCTCGTCGACATCGACGAGGCCTGAACGGCTTCGAACTGTAATCGACGCATCCTACTCATTTCGCGAGTCCGTCTGCGGACGGGCGTATTAGCCAAGAGGTACCATGGATCTTTCCAATTTGAAGCCCGCCAAGGGCTCTACTCGCAAGAAGAAGCGCATCGCCCGCGGCGTCGGGTCCGGAAAAGGAGGGCACAGCTCTACGAAGGGCACGAAGGGCCAGAAAAGCCGCTCCGGTGCCCGCATCCCCGCCTGGTTCGAAGGCGGACAGATGCCGCTGCAGCGCCGCCTGCCGAAATTCGGTTTCAACAACAGGTTTCGCACGGAGTACCGCGCCGTAAACCTCTCGCGCATCAGCCGCCTTCTCGAAGAGGGCGTCATCGACAGCTCGACGGAAATTACGCCCGAGGTGCTCGTAGATGCCGGAGTGGCCCGGAAGTCCGATCGCGTCAAGATCCTCGGCAGTGGTGATCTGTCGGAAGGTCTGACCGTCAAGGCGCACGCCTTCAGTGGATCGGCAAAGAAGAAGATCGAAGCCGCCGGCGGTACGGCCACGATCGTCGAATAACATTCCGGATCCTCCGCGGTCCTCTAATCTGATTTTCTACCATGGCAGGTCTTGGCGAGAACGTACGCAACATCTGGAAGATCGAGGAGCTGCGCCGGCGTATTCTTTATACGCTCGGCCTGCTGCTCATATACCGCCTGGGCGCGTTCGTCACCATGCCCGGCGTGGACGCAAGTATTCTGGCCGAGGTCAACGCCCAGGGGAATCCGAATGACATCTTCGGGTTTCTGGACATGTTCGTCGGCGGGGCTTTCAGTCAGGCCGGCATCTTCGCCCTGGGCATTATGCCCTACATCACGGCGTCGATCATCATCCAGCTTCTCGGTGCGGTCTTACCGTATTTCCAGAAGCTGCAGCGTGAAGGCGAGGAGGGGCGCCGAAAGATCACACAGCTGACCCGCTACGGGACGGTCGTCATCACGGCCTTTCAGTCTATCGGCTACGCCATCAACCTGCAGTACGGGGCGACGGGACAGGCTATCGTGATCGGCCCGACCTTCTTCATGGTTACGGCCGTCATCGTGCTGACGGCCGGTACGGTGTTCGTCATGTGGCTCGGCGAACGCATTACGGAGAACGGGATAGGCAACGGAATCTCGATCGTCATTATGATCGGAATCATCGCCTTCCTGCCCTCGGCGTTTTTCAACGAGTTCACGTTGACGGGCAACCTCTTCATCTTCCTGCTTGAAATCGGTATCTGGGGGCTCGTCATGCTGGGTGTCGTGCTGGTCTCTCAGGGCATGCGGCGCATCCCCGTCCAGTACGCCAAGCGCGTCGTCGGCCGGAAGGTGTACGGCGGCACGACGCAGTACCTCCCGATTCGCGTCAACGCGGCGGGCGTCATGCCGATCATTTTCGCACAGTCGATCATGTTCGTACCCGCGACGGTCGCCTCGTTCTTTCCCGACAGCGCCTTCATGCAGGAGTTCGGCCGCTGGTTCTCGGATATTTCCGGATGGGGCTATTCCAGCGTCTTCTTCGTCATCTGTGTCTTCTTTACCTACTTCTATACCGCGATCACCGTCAATCCGAAGGAGATGGCGGACACGATGAAACGCCAGGGCGGTTTCATCCCCGGGATCCGTCCGGGTAAGCAGACGAGCGAGTTCATCGACAACATCTTAACCAAGATCACGCTGCCCGGATCGCTCTTTCTGGGCTTCGTCGCCATCCTGCCCGCCTTTGCCATGCAGGCGGGCGTTTCGCAGGGCTTCGCCATGTTCTTCGGCGGCACGAGTCTGCTCATTCTCGTGCAGGTAACACTGGACACGCTCCAACAGATCGAGAGCCACCTGCTGATGCGCCACTACGACGGCTTCATGAAAAGCGGCAAGGTTCGAGGGCGGTATATGTAGGGGCGATTCGAAAACTGGACCGCCAAACGTTCAAACGATAAATGATTCACCTTAAAAGCCAGCGCGAAATCGACCGCCTCAAGGCGAGTGCCGACCTGGTAGGTCGTACGCTGGCCGAGGTCGGGAAGCGTATAGAACCGGGCGTGACGACGCGCGAGCTGGATGAGGTGGCGGAAGCGTACATTCTCAAGCACGACGCGGAACCGGCATTCAAGGGCTATAAGGTCGGTGATCTCGTATTTCCGAACACGCTCTGCACGTCGGTGAATGACGTCGTCGTGCACGGCATACCGAACGACGAACCGCTTAAAGAGGGCGACCTGGTCTCGATCGACTGCGGGGTGCGTCTGAACGGATATTATGGTGATTACGCGTATACGTTCGCGATCGGTGAGCTGTCCGACGATGCGCGGGCACTCTGCGAGGCGACGTATGCTTCCCTCTATGAAGGGATCGGCCAGGCGGTAGCCGGCCGGCGCGTCGGCGATATCTCCAACGCGGTGCAGGTCTATTGCGAGGAACGCGGGTACGGCGTGGTGCGCGATCTGGTCGGGCACGGCATCGGGAAGAGCCTGCACGAAGATCCTCAGGTACCGAATTTCGGAAAGAAAGGCACGGGACGGAAACTTCGCGAGGGGCTAACGCTCTGCATCGAGCCGATGATCAATCTCGGCACGCACGAAGTCGTGTCGGACGCTGACGGGTGGACCGTCCGGACCGGCGACCGCCTTCCTTCGGCCCACTACGAACACATGGTCGTCGTCCGCCGGGGCGAGGCCGAGGTTCTCAGCACCTTCGCCTTCATCGAGGACGTGATCGATGCGCCCTACAGGGCCGTCGGCGTCCCCGGATGCGGATGATCCGGCCTCCATATAAAATTTACGAACTTATAGATTAGGCCGGCGTTACTTAAAGGCTTTGCTCAAAACGAGGTCCTTTACGTCGGTCTCGACGGAAGGAATCGACGAAAGGCATCGACGAAAGGCATCGACGAAAGGCATCGACGAAAGGCATCGACATTAGGCCTA
>JBBDTI010000076.1:0-6927 GCA_040904565.1 Rhodothermales bacterium | reverse complement strand
ATCGACGAAAGGCATCGACGAAAGGCATCGACGAAAGGCATCGACATTAGGCCTAGACATAAGGCCTCGACAGAAGAAAGTGGCCTGCGTGCCGGTCGACGCGCAGGGCGACATGTTGTGCCGCGTCCAACCGCTTCCGGCTGGTAGGCGCACGTATCGACCGTTGACATCAATTTTCGTCAGTATTTGACGACATACAGAGAGTTTAGCGATGAAAGTACGTTCGAGCGTAAAGAAGCGCAGTCCCGACGACAAGATTGTTCGCCGGAAAGGTCGCATCTACGTGATCAATAAGAAGAATCCGAAGCACAAGCAGCGCCAGGGCTGATGCTTCTCCGGAGCGTTTGCGCGTTCCGCCGTCACAGTGTTATAGAGACACACTGTTATAGAGACAGTTTATCGAGACAATCTAATACCCTATGCCACGGATAGCTGGAGTCGACCTACCACCCCGTAAGCGCGGCGAGATCGCGCTGACTTCTATTTTTGGGATCGGTCGCTCGCGCGCCCAGGAGATCCTGGACCGCGCCGAGGTGGACTACCATACGCACCCGGACGAGTGGACAGAGGATCAGACCCGTAGCGTTCGCCGCATTGTCGAGGACGACTACCAGGTCGAAGGTCAGCTGCGCTCGGAAGTGCAGATGAATATAAAACGCCTGATGGACATCGGCTGCTACCGCGGCCTTCGCCATCGGCGCGGACTTCCCGTGCGTGGCCAGCGGACGCGCACTAACGCACGTACTCGCAAAGGTCGTAAGAAGACGGTAGCCGGACGTAAGAAGGCGCCGCGTAAGTAGTTTCGCGTAAGTAGTTTCTCGAACGGCATACCCCTTCCGGGTCTATGCTGACGTTTTCGAGTCGGATCGCGGATACACCCCGCCATCTGTAACCCGCAACATGCACACCTAGATCATGGCAAAGAGGCAACAAAAAAGCGGACGCGGCGGACGCCCCGTGCGCAAGCGAAACGTTATCGTCGAATCGAACGGCCAGGCGTTCGTTAAGGCGACCTTCAATAACGTGATCATCACGTTGACGGATCAATACGGGAACGTCATCTCCTGGGCGAGCTCCGGGAAGATGGGCTTCAAGGGGAGCAGGAAAAACACGCCCTATGCGGCGCAGGTCGCGGCGTCGGCCGCTGCACAGGAGGCGCATGACCTGGGCCTCCGACGCGTCGACGTATACGTGAAAGGGCCTGGTTCCGGCCGAGAGTCGGCGATTCGTGCCCTTTCGGGTGCGGGCCTCGATATTGCCTCCATCCGTGACGTAACCCCTATTCCCCACAACGGCTGCCGGCCACCGAAGCGGCGGCGCGTATAGCTTCGGCGCGTGCCCACCATCCGCTGAGACCGTGAAGGTCCACGTGGAGGCAAGCACGACCGATACGCAATACGCCGCTTCACCATAAGACCGGCTACGAGTCGCACGACGGCACGTACGTTTGTTATTTCTAATTCGACAAACGAGAGGAAAGTAGACACTATGGCCCGATACAGAGGCCCAAAACAGAAAGTCGCGCGGCGCTTCAAGGAGCCGATCTTCGGTCCCAGCAAAGCGCTCGAGCGGAAGCCTTATCCGCCGGGCCAGCACGGCCGCGGCCGGCGCACCCGGGAAAGCGAATACGCCGTACAGCTTAAGGAGAAGCAGAAGGCCAAGTATACTTACGGCCTACTCGAACGTCAATTTCGGAATCTCTTCGAGAAGGCGTCCCGAAAGAAAGGCGTTACCGGGGAGAATCTACTCAGATTTCTGGAGGCGCGGCTCGACAATACGGTGTTCCGGCTCGGTTTTGCCCGGACGCGCCGTCAGGCTCGGCAGCTGGTCAACCACGGTCACATCATGGTGAACGACCAGATCATCGACATCCCGTCGGCTTCTCTGCGCCCCGGTGATACCATCGCCGTCCGCCCGAAGAGCCGCAATCTCGACGTGATCGCGGAGTCGGTACAGCGCAACAAGCGCTCCTTTGCATGGCTCGAAGTGGATCGTGATGACCTCCGCGGCAAATTCCTGGATTACCCGGCCCGAGAGGATATTCCGGAGAATATTCGAGAGCAGCTCATCGTCGAGCTCTACTCGAAGTAGAAAGCTGCCGCGACCGCCTGTTTGTGCATGTCGGCGTTCGCTGAGCCCCATTCCCTTGCTAAGATTTCTGACCGTATAAGAGGATATGAGCAATCACGCGATTCAGATGCCTGAGGGCATTCAGGTTGAAGAAGCCTCGGAATTTTCCGGGCAGTTCACCGTCCAGCCCCTCGAGCGAGGATATGCCGTCACGATCGGGAACGCGCTTCGCCGCGTACTCCTTTCGTCGTTGGAAGGCGTAGCGATCACGGCCCTTAAGATCGACGGCGTCCAGCACGAGTTTTCCACGATCGAAGGTGTCACGGAGGACGCCGCCGATGTCATCCTCAACCTCAAGGGCGTCCGATTCAAGGCACAGGAGGGAGCGGACAATAATATACACCTGACCTTGAAGGGGTCGGGTACGTGGACGGCCGCGGATATCGGTGAGGCGACGAGCGACTTTGAGGTCCTGAATCCGGATCATCACATCGCGACGCTTGCCGAGGATGCAGATCTGAGCATCGAGCTACGCGTTGAGGAGGGACGCGGTTACGTTCCGGCCGAAGAGAACAAGCGAGCCGACGATCCCATCGGCGTGATCGCCATCGATGCGATTTTTACGCCGATCCGAAACGTCAAGTACACGGTCAAGCCGACACGCGTCGGCCAGAAGATCGACTACGAGAAGCTGACCATGGATATCGAGACGGACGGTTCGATCACCGCCGAGGATGCGCTGGCGGAAGCGGCGTCCATTCTCCGGGATCACGTCAATCTCTTCATCTCCATGGAGGGTGAACCGCAGCCGACCGAGGAAGAGAAGGAGGTGGATGCCGAGGTACAGCGCATTCGCGAGCTGCTCTCTCAGCCGGTCGACGAGCTCGATCTGTCCGTCCGCGCACATAACTGCCTGAAGGCCGCCAATATCAAGAATATCGGCGACCTCGTGCGTCGCGAAGAGTCGGAGATGCTGAAATTCCGCAACTTCGGCCGGAAATCACTGCAGGAGCTGATCCAGGTGCTGGAAGAACGGGGCCTGCACTTCGCGATGGAAGTCGACAAGTACATGGAAGAGGCGTAACTCAGCTGGTGGTTGACGGTGGACGGTGGACAGTGCATGCTGTCGACCGAAGTCGTCAACGCCATCGGACTGTCAGCCGCCCACTTTAAAACCGTCAGATCGATAGATGAGACATTCAAAAAAAAGACATAAGCTGGGTCGTTCGGCACCCCACCGGAAAGCTACACTTGCGGCACTCGGGAGCGCGCTGATCGCCCACAAGCGTATCACGACGACGGTTGCTAAAGCCAAGGCGCTGCGGCCCTACATCGAGCCGCTCATTACGAGGGCGAAAGAGGACACGCAGCATAACCGGCGGCAGGTGTTTCGCCGCTTGCAGAACAAGGACGCCGTCTCGACCCTCTTCACGGACGTGTCCGAGCAGGTCGGTGATCGTCCGGGTGGCTACACGCGCGTCATTAAGCTCGGACGCCGCTCGGGCGATGGGGCCGCTCTGGCGATGATCGAGCTGGTGGACTTTAACGACGTTCAGCCCGAAACGGAGAGCAGCAGCGGCGGACGAACGCGCCGAGGAAGCGGTAAAGGTCGCCGGCGCAAGAAGGCGACGACGACGGCACCTGCCGCGGACGAGCAGAAGCCTCCCGACCAGGCTGAAGCTGCTGCGGATGAAGCTCCGGCAGTCGACGAAGCCGCTGCCGATGAAGTCTCTGTCGACGAAGCGACTGAGGTTGAGGAAGCGACTGATAAGGACGCGGTCGACGAGAAAGCTGAGGGTGCGGAAGCAAAGAAGGCGGAAGGTGAGGAGGAAGAGGCCAAGGACGAACAAGTAAAGGACGAAGACGACACCGACGACGCCAAGGCGTCTAAGTAACCCGCTATCAGGTTCGACCCCAAAAGGGTCCAGGCGCTTCGGCTTTCCGGCCGGAGCGCCTTTTTTATGATGTCATCGGGCAGGGGCCTGCGTCGGCCCGCATCCGGCTTGCCCCGTCTCGGCAGGAGGAAACCGAGTCGACCTCGTGAGTTTAATGCCCGCGGGAGGCCGGCGCAAAAGTCCCGGTTTGCCGGACGCACCACCAGAGGTTACGACCTTGAGTCGATATGCTGCACGCGTCTTCCATTCTCAAAAACACCGATCTGCAGATCGAGCCGGAGTTCGAAGTCCGGCTCAGTGAGCTGCTGGACGTCTGTCGCCGTTCGTTGCCTACGGTTGATGAGGATCTGATCCGGCGCGCCTTCAAGCTGGGATACTGGGCGCATCGTAACGACCGGCGCGCATCCGGTGAACGCTATATCACGCACCCCATCGAAGTGGCCACGATCGTGGCCGAGGACATCGGTTTCGACGATGTCAGCGTCGCTTCCGCGCTTCTGCACGATACCGTCGAAGACACGGAGTTCTCGCTGGAATTTCTACGCGAGGAGTTCGGTGAGTCGATGGCGAACATCGTAGACGGTCTTACGAAGATCAGCGACGTGTTTTCCAGCCGCGAGCTGGGCCAGGCCGAGAATGTCCGGAAGCTCATGCTGTCGATGGCGACGGACATCCGCGTCATTCTGGTGAAGTTCGCGGATCGATTGCACAACATGCGGACGATCGATTCGCTGCCGAAACAGAAGCAGCTCAAGATCGCGAGCGAAACGATGGAGCTGTTCGCACCGCTCGCGCACCGTTTCGGTCTCCACGCCGTTAAGACGGAGCTGGAAGACCTGTGTCTGAAGGTGCTCAACCCGGACGAGTACTATGAAATCGTTCACGGCCTGCGGGCGTCGAAGCTGGAGCGTGATGCGTATGTGAAGAGCTTTATCACCCCGCTGAAAAAACGGCTGGTAAGCGACGATTTCGACTTCGAGATCTACGGTCGCTCTAAAAACATCTACTCCATCTGGCGCAAGATGAAGCGCCAGAACAAGCCCCTCGAGGAGATCTACGATCTGTTTGCGATACGTATCGTTCTGAAGAGCGAGGGTAAGCAGGGCAAGGAGGATTGTTGGCTCGTGTATTCGATCGTAACGGATCTGTATAAGCCGCTCCCAGAGCGATTCCGCGACTTTGTCTCCGTTCCCAAATCGAACGGCTATCAGAGCCTTCACACGACGGTCCTGGGACCCGACGGCCGCCGCGTGGAGGTCCAGATTCGGACGGAGGAGATGCATCAGATCGCCGAACGGGGCGTGGCCGCCCACTGGAAGTACAAGGAGGGCGTCAGCGAGCAGGATCGCCGGATGGAGCAGTTCCTGACCTGGGTGCGCGACCTGCTCGAAAATCCGAAGCCCGAGCAGGCGACCGAGTTCGTCAAGGAGTTCAGGCTCAACCTGTACGACGAGGAGATCTACGTCTTCACGCCGAAGGGGGACCTGATGTCGCTGCCGAGCGATGCCACTCCCGTGGATTTCGCCTTCCAGGTGCATACGGAGATCGGGCTGCACTGCATCGGCGCTAAGGTCAACGGCAAGATGGTGCCGCTTTCCTATAAGCTGACGAGCGGCGATCAGGTCGAGGTGATCACCTCGAAGAAACAGACGCCGAACCCCGACTGGATGAAGTTCGTCGTCACGCACAAGGCACGTAGCCGGATCCGGCACTGGATCAATGAGAAGCGCCGTCGGGCCGTCGATCTCGGCCGTGATATGCTCGATAAGAAGCTCGAGAAGGCCGGTCTGGAGATCGACGAGCAGGACCTGAACAAGGTCGCGACGAAGCTCAAGTTTCCGAATCCGCAGCAGCTTTTCTACGAGATCGGTACGGGACTTTACGACCCGAAGGATTTCATCGATTACGTAAAGGACAACTCGGCGGAGCAGAGAGGAGACCAGGCCGAGGACGTGTCCGACGACGAGGCCCTTCGTCTGCAATACGAAAGTTTTCTCGATACCGCCCAGTCGACCGCCCAGCCCGCACTGAAGATTGACGGCGAACTGCATACGGATATCGTCACGAAGTATGCGTCGTGCTGCAATCCAATCCCGGGCGACGACGTCTTCGGTTACGTGAGTCGCAGCAGCGGAATCAAGATCCATCGCGTGAACTGCCGCAATGCCCCCAATCTCCTCATCAACCACCCCGATCGCATCGTCCAGGTGGAATGGAGCCGGCAGAAAGACGTCCAGTTTCTGTCTGCGCTCCGCGTCATGGGAGAGGATCGCGTTGGAATCGTAAGCGACATCACAACCGTAATCTCGAAGAATCTGAAGACGAATATCCGTTCGATTACGATCGACTCGGACGACGGAGTCTTCGAAGGGACCATCGTCTGTTCCGTGACGGACCTCGAGCATCTCCGGCGCGTCATCGAGCGGTTGAAGCGCATCGATGGCATCCACGGGGTCTACCGGTTCGAGGAGTAGGAGGCCTACGTACCGGCCCGCTGCGTTAGACAGCTTTTCGTCCGATGCCGCGCCAAGAGCATTTTTTGCTTTCGTCCGTTGCCGCCCCCGAGGACTTCACCCGGTTTTCCGTCCGATGCAGCCTGTGATGCCTCATCACGGCTTGCATTTCGACCGTAAAAGCGCTTTCATCACATCATTTCCGCGGAAACACTGCGTTGAGGCCGTACGCGATTGTGATTTCCGGACATTTTTTTGTAACATTACCCGCGTTTTTGCGCTAAAGCGTTAAAATTATAGAGTTAGTAAAGACCCCCTGTTTGGAGCGTAGTGGCCTGGTGCCGCATCGCCCAAGCACGTCATCCCCTTGGTTCGGGGTTTCTTTACGACGGCTATAGCGCTACATCAGGTCGATATATTTCACGGAAGAACGATTATGTCCAACCGACCAGTCACGTTGACGAAGAAAGACGTAGCACGTCGCGTCGCGGATTTAATGGGAGAGCCCA
>JBBDTI010000075.1:106507-247658 GCA_040904565.1 Rhodothermales bacterium | reverse complement strand
GGCCGAACCGGATCGGCATCAATACGCAGCTCACGATCGACCACATCATGGCGTCTACGTCCCTGCCGTTTCTGTTTCCCGCGATTCAGATCGGCGATGCATGGTACGGCGACGGCGGCATCCGGCTGGCCGCGCCGCTCGCGCCGGCGATCCATCTTGGTGCGGATCGAATTCTCGCGATCTCGACGCGCTACAATCGAACGCGCTCCGAGGCGGACGAGCCCGTGGTCTACGGGTATCCGCCGGCTTCGCAGATCTTCGGCCTCCTGACGAACGCGGTGTTTCTGGATGCGCTGGACGACGACGCGATGGGGCTGGAACGCATCAATCAGCTGCTCGAGCGGCTGCCGGAGGGGAAGTGGGACGGGTTGCGTCCGGTTAAACTGCTGCTGCTGCGCCCCTCCGTCGATCTCGGCAAGCTGTCGCGAAGCTACGAGTGGACGTTGCCGAAGACGATGGGCATCTTCTCGAAACTGGTCGGTACGGGAGAAACAGAGAGTCCGGACTGGCTGAGCATGCTGCTTTTCGAGCACGACTACGTCTCCCGGCTGATCGACATCGGCTACGAGGATGCCCGCACGCAGCATGCCCGGATCGAGGCGTTTTTTCGGAGAGATGGGGAGGACGGAGGGCCTTCATAGCGTGCGGTCGTCTGCATCCGATGTCGACCGATAGAGCGTGCCCGTAGAGCTGCGTGGCGTCCGGACGCTGCCTCCTATCCCGCGCACGCCCTCAGGCCGTTGTCGATCCCGGTTGCGGCGACGAGGCATCCGACGACAGAAACGGAAAGACTTCGTACACGTCGAGCTGCTGCCACGGCTTGCCGTTCACGAAGACGGGCAGATCGTGCCGTCGTGCGTTCTCTATCACCCGGTGACTCACTTCGGGGAAATCTTCAAACAGATGGGTAATCTCCAGGGAGGTGGCCGGCGGGCCGTAGATCGTGAGATCGGACTCGCCGATCTCCACGCGTTCGACATCGGGCCATGGGATGATGATGCGCCGGCGCGCATAATCGTACCCGGCGATTTCCTCCCTGGAGATCTTGACGCACCACACGACGCGTCTAAGTTGCTCGAGCCGGCGGATCCACCAGGCCGCGTAGGCCGTCCATATACCGAGTGCGAACGGGACGGCGACCCACAGGGGAATGGTTCCCTCCAGTCCTAATGTGATGGGAATGACGCCGACTAGCAGGACGACGGCCACGAGTCCCGTTACGCCGGCGGCTTTGGAACGGGTGATGCGCTGCACGTCCACATTTTCATATACGTCATACCACGACATCGCCGTACTCATCGTGTAAGAAGCAGGGAGACCGATTCAAAGAACCTTACACCATATATTTTGACCCGAACACAAGGGTCTCGGTTTCGTGAAAATGGGTACGTTGTCGGGTGCGGAGAAGTGTCGGAATGAGAACGTTAAAAGAGTAGAAACAAGGAGATCCGGAAGGATAATGGCAGAGGTTAAGAACAAAGGTCGTACGCCGCTGATGCGGCAGTACTACAAGATCAAGGCACGCCATCCTCAGGCCATCCTTTTGTTTCGCATGGGGGACTTCTACGAGACGTTCGATGAAGATGCCAAGCGGATCAGCAAACTGTTGGGCATCACGCTGACGAAACGGGCCAACGGCAAGGCTCACGACGTTCCCCTGGCAGGTTTTCCGCATCACGCACTGGATAACTACCTGCCCAAGCTCGTCGAGTCAGGCCACCGCGTCGCCATCTGCGAGCAGCTCGAGGACGCGCAGGATGCGAAGACCATCGTCAAGCGGGACGTGGTCGAGGTCGTGACGCCCGGCGTCTCGTTCCACGATCACCTCCTCGATCCGAAGCAGTCGAACTACCTCGCCGCGGTGCGATGGGACGGCGACGAGATCGGCTTTGCGTTCGTGGATGTCTCCACGGGCGAGTTCCTGACGGCCGAGGTCGGCGCGGAGGAGCTCGGCGACCTCTTGCAGACGATTTATCCGGCGGAGGTGCTCGTGGACAAGAAGGAGCGGGATCGGCTTCCGCGCGGACGATTCACGGTCACGACCCTGGAAGATTGGGTGTTCGGCTTCGATTTCGCCAATGAAACGCTTCTGCAGCATTTCGAGACGCATTCGCTTAAGGGATTCGGCATCGAGGGGATGCGTCTCGGCATTATCGCTGCCGGTGCGGCGCTGCATTATCTGGGCGACACGCAGAAAGGGCGTCTCCCGCACGTCCGCACCATAAAGCGATACGAGAGCGACGACTACATGGCACTCGATCCGCAGACGAAGCGTAATCTGGAGCTGATCACGACGCTGCGGGAAGACGGACGGGAAGGTACGCTCGTCGACATTATGGACGAGACGAAGACGGCGATGGGCGGCCGCCGGCTCCGTCGCTGGCTCGTGCGTCCCCTGCGGGACGTCGCGGCCATCGAGCGGCGGCTGGACGCCGTCGAGGCGCTGTACAGGTCCCGCACGCTCCGCGACACGCTGCGCGACGAGCTAGATCACGTGGGAGATCTCGAGCGGCTCGCCGCGCGGGCGGCGACGGGCCGCGCGACGCCGCGGGACGTCACGGCCGTCAAGCTCACGCTGCGGCAAATCCCTTCCATCAAGCAGCACCTCGCCGACGAGACGTGCGAGGAGCTGGCGCGCGTGGCAGAGCGGCTGACCCTTTGTACGGATCTGATCGACCGGATCGACCGGGCGCTGGTGGACGAGCCGCCGGCGAATATCGGGGACGGCGGGCTCATACGCGACGGCTACAGCGAAGAGCTCGATGAGCTGCGGGACGTCGCCCGATCGGGGAAGGATTGGCTCGCCACGATGCAGAAGGAAGAGGCGGAGCGGACGGGTATCTCGTCGCTCAAGGTCGGGTTTAACAAGGTCTTCGGGTACTATCTCGAAGTCACGAACACGCACAAGGATAAGGTCCCCGACGATTACATCCGCAAACAGACCCTCGTCAATGCCGAGCGCTACATTACGCCGGAGCTTAAGGAGTACGAGGAGAAAATCCTGACAGCCGAAGACAAGATAGATAGCCTCGAGGCCGAGCTGTTCAACCAGCTGCGCACGACGGTGGCCGAACATACGGAGGTACTGCAGCGCAATGCGGAGCTTCTATCGGTGCTGGATTGTTATGGGGCGCTCGCTGAAGTAGCCGTGCGATACGGCTATGCGCGTCCGGAGGTACACGACAAGCGCACGCTGGAGATCGAAGACGGTCGCCATCCCGTCGTCGAGCGGACGCTCCCGGCCGGCGAGCCGTTCATCCCCAATTCTACGTATCTGGATCCGGATGCCGAGCAGATCATCATCATTACCGGGCCGAATATGGCTGGGAAGAGCGTCGTACTGCGCCAAACCGGTCTTATCGTGCTGCTCGCCCAGGTCGGTTCGTTCGTCCCTGCGAAGGCGGCACGCATCGGGGTAGTGGACCGTATCTTCACGCGCGTCGGCGCGTCGGACAATCTGGCGGCGGGAGAGAGCACGTTCCTCGTGGAGATGAATGAGGCGGCCAACATCCTCAACAACGCGACGCCGCGCTCTTTGATCTTGCTGGATGAGGTCGGCCGCGGCACCAGCACGTTCGACGGGCTGTCGATCGCGTGGGCGCTCGTCGAGTACCTGCACGAGCGGCCGGACGTAGCGGCACGCACGCTCTTCGCGACGCACTACCACGAGCTGAACGAGCTGGCCGATCGCTTCGAGCGGGTCCGCAACGCGCGGATCCAGGTGGAGGAGCACGAAGGCCGAATCATCTTCCTGCGCAAGCTCGTCCCGGGAGGGGCCGACCATTCGTTTGGAATAGAGGTGGCCCGGATGGCTGGGTTGCCCGAACCCGTCATCGCTCGGGCCCGTGAAATCCTGCGGTCGCTCGAGAGCCAGCATCTGGCCGTCGAACATCTCCGAGAAGGTTCAGGTGACGGCGAATCGGCGGCGGGCGACGGGGTACGGGCCGCTAGGCCGGTCCCTTCGGCCGTGCCGGACGCCGATACCGAGCGGTTCCAGATGTCGCTCTTCGAAGCGCAACCCGATCCCGTGGCGGAGGCGCTGAAGGAACGATTGCGCGCGCTCGACCCGGATCGGATGACACCCATCGAGGCCCTGCTCCAGCTCAGCGAATTGCGGCGGTTGCTGGAATAAGGATTCCGGTTGGTCCATTCAGAAGTACCGGAGTCCGGGAATCCCGCGTCCAGGCATACTGGAATGCTGCATCCCGACGTCCGGGAATGCTGCATCGAGTTATCCACTTCCGGAGGTTGTTTTGAACATTTGTGCCATCGTGAACGAGAACGCAGGGTCGACGGATCGCGTCGATGCGTTTCTTCGCATGGTAGGCGATCGGGACGGCGTAACCTGTCGGATATCGGAACGGGAGGGCGATGCCGTCGAAATGGCCGTCGAGGCGGCCGGGGAAGGGTTCGACGTCGTCGTTGCCGGCGGCGGAGACGGGACGGTCAACGAGGTGGTGAACGGGCTGCTGCGATGCGACGATCGTCCGACGCTCGGCGTGCTACCCTTCGGGACCGGCAATGATTTCGCCCGGATGCTCGACATACCCATGGACGATCCGGGAGCGGCTCTGGACCTCTTTGCCGAGGGCGAGCGTCGGCAGATGGACGCGTTTCGGGTACGGTCTCCGGCCGTCGAGGCATACGGTATCAATGCGGCATCCGGGGGATTCAGCGGCGAGATCGGCGAGGCGATGACGCCGGAGATGAAGGCAGTCTGGGGGCCGCTCGCCTATCTGATCGGCGCCGCGTCCATGCTGCCGGACCTGCGTGACTACGATACGTATATCACGCTCGACGACCAGACGGCCCGTCAGGTGACGGCGCTCAACATCGTCGTGGCCAACGGACGAACCGTAGGGGGTGGAAAGCGTGTCGCGTCCTTCGCCAACCCGGAGGACGGTCTGCTCGACGTCGTCGTCATTCGCACCGGATCCGCCGCCGAGCTGGCCAACGTCGCGACGCGTCTCGTCGCCGGGAATCTGGCCGAATCCGACCTCGTAGATACGTTTCGTGCGAGCCGCGTGCGCGTTCAATCGCAGCCCGGGATGTGGTTTAACGTGGACGGCGAGCTCGTCACGAACGAGCCGGTCGAGATAGAGGTGCTGCCTGGAGCCCTTCAGGTCGTCGTCGGAAAGGGGTATCGGCCGGTCGTAGAGCCGTAGCGAAGACGCGCACCGCCTCGCGTGAGTACGGCTAGCGTGTATATGTCCGCCCCCGCCACGAGGTCGACGGCCTCGCGAGCAGGCTCAGGGGCATCAAAAGCACGTACGCGAAGAGGTAGGCTTCGAAAGCCGGAAGGGCCGCCCACGCACGGTTGAGCCGGACGTTGCGTCCGGCTTCGTACAGAATCCGCGCGTCTGCCGCCGTCTTTATGCCGAGGGCGAGAAGGCCGGCAGGGGGAGCCGCAATTAGGCCGGCTACGATGGCCGCGTGTACGCACCAGACGAACAGATAGAAGAGATAGCCGCCGGGTCCGCTGCGGAGTCCGCCTAGGGCCCATCGTCGCCGCTGCGCGACGACGTCGCGGAGACGCGAAAGCGGTTCGGTCCGATTTTCCAGAGCGGCGTCGAGAAGCAGCTCTACGTCGAATGATGTCCGGTGGGCCACGGCTCGGAAGAGGGCATAATCCTCGGTGACGGAATCCGGAAGCGCCGGGTATCCCCCCACCGCGAGATAGGCCTCGCGGCGGATGGCCATGTTGTTGCCCATGGCCGTGAGCGGCTTCCCAATGGCTGAGAGCCCGGCGGCGACGGTCAGAAGGAGGGCCCAATCGAATGCCTGGAGCCGTGCCAGTAAACCGCCGTCGCGGATGGATGTAACGCCGCAGACGATGCCTGCACGAGGAGTGTCGAACTGGGCGGTCAGGTTACGCGCCCAGTCGCGAGGAGGCCGGCAGTCGGCGTCCGTTACCAGCAGTACGCTGCCCCGGGAAATCTCGAAGGCGGCGTGGAGCGCGGCCGCCTTCCCCGTCGGTTCCTCCGAACGCAGGCGTACGCAGTGGACGCCGTGCCGGCGTGCGACATCGGCGGTACCGTCTGTCGAATGGTCGTCCGCGACGATGATCTCGATGTGGTCCGGCGGATAGGATTGCTGCCGAAGCGCTTCAAGGCACGCGCCCAGCCGCTCGGCTTCGTTGCGCGCGGCGACGAGGACGCTGATCGTGGGCGTGAAGTCCGACCGCGGAGGACGAGCCGTGCGGGCGTCGGCATGCCGTGCGAGGACGACGGCGAGGACGGCGTAGGATGCGGCAAGGAAGAGGGCGATTGAGGCCATCGGAAGCAGGGGCGTCACGAGTTCGAGGTTGGCATCGTCGACTGTCGTGTCTCAGCCGTCGGGCAGCGGCTCGAAGCGCCAGCCCTCTGCCGTCATCGCCGCCAGCATGGCGTCCACGGCCTCCGGCGTGGTGTCCGCACAGCAGGTATTATCGTGAAGGACGATGACGGTACCCGGACGAATGAAGGATTCTACGTGCCGTACCACGTGAGACCGGCTCACCCGTTCCAGGTAATCCCCCGTTCCCAGGTCCCACATCGTCATGATCTGGCCGCGGCGGCGGCACCAATCGCGCATGGCCGGTGTGAAGCGTCCGTAGGGTGGACGCAACCGGGGTACCGCCGTACCCAGGACATCTTCGAGCACGCCCGTGGCCTGATCCAGCTCCCGAATAACTTCGGCTGCCGGAGTTCGCCACGCGTCCACGTGCGAAAACGTATGATTGCCCACGGCGTGCCCTTCCTCGACGAGCCGGCGGACGAGTGCCGGGTGTCGCTGCACGTTGGAGCCCACTAGAAAAAAGCTGGCTCGGGCGTCATGGCGTTCGAGAATGGAAAGGAGGTGCTGCGTGAGGCCGTCGTTGGGCCCGTCGTCGAACGTGAGGTACGCGACCCGTTCCTCCGTGGGCACGCGGAACGTTACGTCAGGAAACCACGATGCGACGGTTCTCGGGAGGCGGGTCCCTATGAGCGTGACGAGATCGTTCATGCCGACGAGCGTGCAAATGTCATGGTTCGTGTGGGAATCCCGCGGACTGCCGTCATCGTCTGTTTCGTTGAACGGATTGCAGATCGTGCACGAAGCCGAATCGAACGAGGCGAATCCCTTCCGGACTCCAGCCGAGCAGGACGCGCGTGCTCCAGCCGTCCTCGGTGAAGGATTCCAGCTCGAAGCCGATCGCTGCGCTCGGTCGAAGCGGATACGCGGTGCGGTCGGCCGTTACCGTCTTCTCGAAGGAGATGGACGACTCGAACTGCTCTGAGATGTCATCGTAGACGCTTGCGGCGCCGGCAGATAGGACGGCGTCCATTGCGGCGTACTCGAAAAACTGAAAGATGGGAACGGCATATTCCAGCGTAAAGGCAACGAGGTCGTTGCCGACGAAACGGTACCACGCGTACCCCGGAAGCAATCTGTCGTCGAGGATGGGAAGAAGATAAAACGGTACGGTCAGCGGTGCGTCCGACAGGCGCGTCAGGGCGCGCAGCGAAAGCCGTTGCTGATCGAACGCGATCCACAGATGAGCGCCTACCTCGTACCGGTCGAACGCATCCCTCCCCGACTGGGGGAACGTGTGGCGCCGCGCGCTGGCCTGAAGCAGGGCCCCGCGATGGCGGCGCCCCGGTCCTTCGCGCAAGTCGATCCCCGCATCCAGGCCGTATACGTTGGTCTCCAGCGGCGCACCCGTGACGGCCGCGGTGAGACGCTCCTGCGACGGACCGTCAAGGCGAACGAAGGCACCCTGATTCCAGCTGGCATAGTCACGTACGTCGTGGCGCTGGTAGGACCACACCGGCTGCACGAACGCGCGGCGGTCAAACGGTTGCAAGCCGAGCCGAACTTCCACGTCAAGCCTGGTTTTCTCGACGGCCATTCGGTTGTTTACGGATGAGGAGGGGCCTATGCCGAAATACCAGCGCCGTCCGCCATCTTCATAGTATCCGCTTACGAGACCGTAGAGGGCGTGCCTGTTCGGATCGCCCGCGAAATAGGTGGCCGAATAACGTCCGAGGTGCTGACCGGGTTTGGCGATTACGAGAACGCGATCGTGCGGAAGGACGATGTTCCTGACTGCGTAGCGGATACCGGCTGCAAATCCGGTCGATCGCGTCCAGAGCGGTGTCGGGTACACACGGAAGGACGTCTCGAGAGCGGGCGGTTCATCTTCCGACGCTACCGAATCGGGCCGGTCGGTTTGTGCGTACGCCGTACCGGTGGTAGCTGCGGCGGCAGACAGGATCAGTACGGCCTGAACGAGGAGCCGGCCCAAGGAGTATTTGGGGTGGTTGGTGGACTGAAACCACGCAAAACGCATCCGACGTGACGGCATGACAAGGGGAATCAACGTAGCTTAATGAGAGATCGGCGGCATCCGATCCCTGATGCATACGAACGTTCGGTTCACAAGTTAGAGAAATTAGATCGTCATGCGAATTCTTATAGTCGGAGGTGGAGGACGCGAACACGCCATCGCCTGGAGTCTTGCCGAAAGTCGTAAGTCCGTCGAGCTGTTCGTCGCGCCGGGCAACGCCGGTACGGAAGAGCTGGGCACGAACGTGGATATCGAGGCGTCGGACGTAGAAGGACTCGTGCAGTTTGCCATCGACCGTAGCATCGACCTGACCATCGTCGGTCCGGAGAAGCCTCTCGTTCTCGGTATTGCGGATCGGTTTGAAGACGAAGGGCTGCTCGTCGTCGGTCCGACGGCCGGAGCGGCCCGGCTCGAAGGATCGAAGGCGTTCTCGAAGGCTTTCATGAAGCGCCACGCGATACCGACGGCCGCGCATCGCACGTTCGAGGCCGCGCAGTTCGATGATGCCGCTGCGTACATCCGGGAGCAGGGGGCGCCCATCGTCGTCAAGGCGAGCGGTCTCGCCGCCGGGAAGGGAGCCATCGTGTGCGAAACGGTCGACGAGGCACTCGATGCGCTGACGGCTATCCTTCGAGACCGCGAATTCGGTGCGGCCGGCGAAGAGGTGGTCGTCGAGTCGTTCATGGTGGGCGAGGAGGCGAGCGTGTTCGCCCTGGCCGACGGACGCAATTACGTGCTGCTTGCTCCTGCGCAGGATCACAAGCAGATCGGCGAAGGAGACACGGGACCCAATACGGGAGGGATGGGCGCCTATGCGCCTGCTCCGATCGTAACCGACGAGGTGATGGACGAGGTGCGGCGCCGGATCATCGAGCCGACGCTCGAGGGCATGGCCGCCGACGGTCACCCGTATCGCGGCGTTCTCTATTGCGGGCTGATGATTACGGACGAAGGACCGAAGGTGGTCGAGTACAACTGCCGGCTCGGAGATCCGGAAGCTCAGGTCGTGCTCCCGCTCCTGATGGAAGACGCCGTAGACGTGTTCGATGCTGCCGCCCGCGGAGATCTCGACGCGCTCGGCGTGACGATGCGGACCGGTTCGGCGGCCTGCGTCGTAATGGCCTCCGGCGGGTATCCGGGGGCGTACGAGACGGGCTATCCGATCGACGGCCTCGATGAGGCCGCCCGCGCTCCATACGTGACGGTATTTCACGCCGGCACGGGGACGGACGACGACGGTCGGGTCGTGACGGCAGGCGGAAGAGTACTTGGGGTCACGGCCCTGGGAGACGACCTGCGGGAGGCACTGGACCGGGCCTACGATGCGGTCGATCAAATTTCCTTCCACGACGCGCAGTTTCGGCGCGACATCGGACGAAAGGGACTGACCGCGTAATGTATCGTGCCATCCATCGCATCACGGATTCCAGCGCGTCCGGCATCGCGCACGCTTTCTCTTTAGCGTGTCGTGCCGGAGGCGTAGAAGGCGTGGCCTGTCATATAGCCCGCCATGTGGCGCCTCATGGGGCGCATCGGGAAGCGTATACAGTGTCGCTTCGGACGGCACTTCAGGCGGCCCTCGTAATCGTCCTGACCCTGGGTGGGCATCCGGCTCGCTCCGAGTCATTTGTCGCCGTGCGTCAGGTATCCCAGGTGGATGCCGGGGGCCTGGTGGCGGACACCGTTCGAGCGGTACCGCTCTCGCACGAGCCGTTTCGTGCCGCCCGAGCCATTGCCGTGGATCCGCTGGGCGCCCTCTACGTGGCGGATGCCGGACGCGACGTGGTTGTGAAGATGGATGCCGATGGGAGCGTTGCGGCGACGATTGGCAGGACCGGATCACGCGGAGGGGAATTCGACGATCCGTCCGGCGTCGACCCGACGAATGGACTGGTACTCTACGTGGCGGACGCGGGCAATCGTCGGGTGCAGATCTTCTCGAGGGCCTTTGCCTATCTCGGGGCGATCTCGCTGGGCGGAGGAGGCCAGGATTCGGCAGGCGGCGTCACGTACCGGCGGCAGGACGACGCGGCAAACACCTTTCCGACGGGCACACCGATCGCCGTGGCGACATCGAACGCCGGTGAACTCTTCGTCCTCGATGCGGAGCGAAGGGTCGTGTTGAAGTGGAACGCGGATCGCCGCATGACGGCCGTCATCGGAGACGTGGATGCGCCGACGGGCGCGCTCGTTGACCCGGTAGACGTTGCCGCGGGCCCGGAATCGCTGCTTTACGTGGCCGATGTGGGTGAACGTTCCGTACTCGTTTACGATCATTTCGGAACGTACGTGAGAACGATCGGAGGGGGGCGGCTTTCGGACGTGCGGGCGGTGGCCGTGACGGGTCGCGCCACCGGGAGGGCGCCGGGTGTTTTGTCGGCCGGACGCGTCTACGCGCTGCTCCCGCGTGCACTGATGGTCTTCGACGATCGCGGGCGGTTCGAGGGGCGCATGGAGATTCAGGTGGGGGAGGATCTGGTCGATGTTTCGGCGGGCCCCGACGGTACGCTGTACGCGGTGAGTTCGCGCCGGGCGTACCGGCTGGCACTCCGGCCGTGAGCGCACTGCGCCCCATCATCCACCCCGAAACTCACACCTGTGAGCCGAGTACAGACGGGTAGCCCCGCCAGCAACTCCAAGACGAGGACGCGCATTCACGACCGTTACGATTCTTGAGTACGCTAACGAATCCAGCCCTCGTTCGTGACGGCGTCGGTGCCCTCGTACGATGATCGGTCGGTCCGCTTTCTTTATATGTCTCGTCGCGCTCGGGGCCGTTCCGGCGGGTGCGCAGGAGGCGTCGACGCCGGGAGGAGGCGTCCATCGAGACACCCTGATCGCATCGGGAGACCAGCCGTTTCAGCTCCGACCGATCGTGCTGCCGGGATCCGAGCGGGTACTGGCCGACGGGGCGCAGCTCGACACGTCCCGGTACCGGATCGACTACCGCTATGCCCGGCTCTGGATCGACGAGGCAGACACGCTGGAGACGCTCGTCGTCGAATACCGTACGCTGCCCTTTCGGCTTCAGGACGTATACCGACGACACGAGCCGGCCGATGTAGACGCAGTGGGGGAACTCCCGGAGTCGTCGGACGGGACGGACGCGCAGCGTCCGCTTCTCGCCGCACCGACGGGACTCCAACACAGCGGTTCCATTACGCGAGGCATCCTGGCCGGTAATCGACGCGACGTCACCGTAGAGTCGGGCTTGCGCATGCAGGTGTCCGGTGAGATCGCGGACGGTGTGAACGTGCAGGCGATGCTGACGGACGAAAACACGCCGATCCTTCCGGAGGGGACGACGCAGCGGATCGAAGAGTTCGACCGGGTCTTCATCGGGATCGACGCGCCGTATGGCAGCGCGCAGCTGGGGGACTTCGACCTGAGTTTTCAGGATAGCGAGTTTGCCCGTTTTTCCCGCAAGCTTCAGGGCGGTTCGGCACGGGCGCCGCTTCCGCCGACCGGGGGCTTCGCGGGGGGAGAAGTGACCCTCGCCGGTGCGACCTCGCGCGGGACCTTTCGGGAGCAGGTCATCGAAGCCATCGACGGCGTGCAGGGACCGTACCGGCTGGAAGGGACAGGGGGCGAGCAATTCGTGCTGGTGGTCCCTGGCTCGGAAACGGTCTATGTAGACGGCCAGGCGCTAACTCGAGGGGAGAGCAACGACTATACGATAGATTATGCGACCGCCGAGCTTCATTTCACGCCGAATGTGATCGTAACGGACGACCTGCGGATCCAGGTCGAGTTCGAGTACGCCACGTCGCAGTTTACGCGCTCTCTGGTGGGAACGGACGCTGGAGCCACCTTCTGGCCATCTTCCGAGGGCGCGCGCGCCCGCGTCGGCGTCTCGTTCATTCGGGAGGCGGACGGCAGCGAGTTCAGCGAGGCGTTTGGGTTCAGCCGCCTCGATTCGCTGGCTATCGTGCGGGCGGGCGACGGCGTGGCCTCGAGCGATGGCGCGCAGCGGGTCGAGTTCAATCCGGAGGCCCCATACGTACAGTATCGACGCGAGGTGCACCCGGGCGGCGATACGATCTTCGTAGCGCTAGATAGGGCGCCGTCCGAAGGCGAGGCCGTCTACCGCGTGCAGTTCAGCCGGGTCGGCGAAGGCGAAGGCAGCTACGAGCGGGTCGGCCGGTCGGTCAACGGTATCCTGTACGAGTACCGGGGTCCGGGTCAGGGAAGCTATCTGCCGGTGCGAACGCTTTCGAAGCCGAAGCGCCAGCAGCTTCTAGACCTTCGCGGTTCCGTGCGACCGGTCGAGCGCGTCGAGCTCTTCGGTGAATGGGCCCGCAGCGTGCACGATGAAAACCGGTTGTCGCCGCTCGACGCGGTGGACGACCTCGGTGACGCGTTCGTCGGAGGCGTGCGCCTTCATCCGTCGACGATAGGTCCAGGCCGGGTCTCAGGCGAATATCGGCGCCGCTTCGTCGCCGGATCGTTCGCGTCGTTCAACCGGATTCGACCGGTCGAATTCGAGCGCCGTTGGAATCTACCCGTGCGTCCGGCCGGCGTTGCCACGGCGCTGTCGGCCGACGAAACGATCGACGAAGGGTCCGTCCGACTCGACTTCCTGGAGCGGTCGAATCTTCAGGCGGAGGTGGGCCGGATCACGATGGGGAGCGTCTTCGAAGGGCTCCGACGGACCGGGACGGTGCGGGTGGACGAAGAGGGACTGCCCGTCGTCGAGTACCGCCTCGAGGCGATCAAAAGCAGCGACTCGTCGGCCGCCGAAACGGGAAGGTGGGTGCGGCAGCTGGGGAGCGTCTCGTATTCCGTTCTTGGTGGGCGATTCACGCCGCGTCTCGAGATCGAGCACGAGAATCGACGACAGGAGGCTGCCGGGGCGGACAGCCTGGTGCGCCCATCCTTTCGGTTCGTCGAGGTACGTCCCGGCCTTGCGTGGGACGGCGGTGATCTGGAGGTCGGAGGATACGTCGAGCGGCGCACGGAAGACGACTGGATCGACGGATCGATACGTCCGGCCTCGACGTCCTGGACCGGTCGGTCTACCGTTCGATACCGGCCGTTCCCGCAGCTGGACGTGGATGGCAGCGTCGGCTTCCGGTCGCGACGGTTCGAGGAGCGATTTCGCATCGAGCAAAACAGGAAGGACGTTCAATCCCTCCTCCTCCGGTTCAACGGCGGCTTTCGCCCATTGCAGCGCGCCGTGCGCATCAATCTTCTGTATGAGGGGATGACGGAGCGTACGCCCACGCTGCAAGAGATCTACGTGAGAACGGGGCCGGAAATCGGCCAGTACGTCTGGGAGGACGCGAATGACGACGGCATCGTCCAGATCGACGAGCTCCTTCCGGAGCGCCTTCCGAACGAGGGGACGTACGTCAAGACGTTCATTCCGTCGGATACGTTGACCTCCGTCGTGAACGTGCAGAGCCGCCTCCGCCTGGAGCTTGACCCTCGGCGATGGTGGCCGTCGCCGGACACGCGGTGGCAGCGATGGCTTTCCGAGGTCAGCACGCGCACGGTGCTGGAGGTACGAGAAAAGTCGCGGGACCCGAATGTGACGCGCGTGTATTTGCTCGACCTGAGGCGCTTCCGCGATCCCGTACATACCATGAACGGACGGGTGCGCGTGGCACAGGACGTCTTCCTGTTCCGCGGTCGGCCGGACTACGGGCTGGACGTTTCCTTCAGCCGGCTCCGAAGCCTGAGCGAGCTGGCGGCCGGAAGCGAGGAGCGGTTCGTCAATACGTGGCGTGCCGAGGGGACGGCGCGGCCGGGTGGGCCGTGGGGACTGCGTGCCGTGGCCGCGCTCGAACAGGATCGCCTCTTCAGCGCGACGTTCGAGTCCAGACGCTACGACATCTCAGGCGTTCGCCTCGAACCGGAAGCGTCTTACGCGGTGTCCGATCGCGTCCAGCTTGTTTCGTCCATCGCCTACGGGTGGAAGCGGGACGGCGTCGGCCAACGGCGGGCCCGGCTTGTAAAGCTTCCCATGGAGCTGCGGTACAACGTCCCGCGAAAGCTGCGGGCGACGGCACGGTTCGAGGTGGCGGAGGTGGACGTGCAGGGGACGGCGCTGGGACTGGCACGGTTCGAGCTGACCGACGGGCGGGGGCCGGGCAGGTCGTATCTCTGGTCGCTTCGGGGGCAGTATACGGTCAACGAATATCTCCGGGCGACCCTGTCCTACGACGGACGAGCGCCGTCGGACGCCCGGGTGATTCACAGCATGCAGGTACAGCTGAGTGCACTCTTTTAGTCCGCCCGACGAGCGAGTGGATTCGTTTCACTACATTGAAGCGCACTCGCGTATCCCAAGCAGGTGGCACCGCGGATGGAGCTTGAGCATGCGACGATCCCATGAATGACCCTGAGGAAAATACGTCGGTCGAGCGGCTCCGTCGTGAGAATGAACGGCTCAAGCGCGCCGTCGAGGAGCTCTCCGTCCTCAACGAGCTCGCTCGCGAGATCGGTGCATCCCGGGATGCGAAGGAGGTCATGGGGCGGATCGTAAAGCGTTCGATCCGAGCGCTCGATGCGGAGCAGGGCGTCATTTCGCTGGTCGATCTGGAGGCCCCGGATCCGACGCGAACGCTGGTCCGGACGTCGACGAGCTCGGCTCGTCACGCACCCATGCGTGCCAACCAGCAACTTCTGGGGTGGATGTTTCACCACCGCCAGCCCATTCTGCTGAACGACCCGCACGATGACGCACGCTTCCCCGGGACCCACTGGGATGACGAGGTGCGCAGCATCCTCTGCGTCCCGCTACTGGCCCGTTCCGACCTTATCGGCATCCTGACCGTTTTCAACAAGAAATCGGATGCCGGATTTACGGAGGAAGATCAGCGCCTCCTGACCATCATCGCCGCGCAATCCGCCCAGGTCGTCGAAAACGCCCGCCTGTACGAAGAGGAGCGCGCGCTGCTGCAGGTTCGGCAGGATCTGCGGGTGGCGGCCGACATTCAGAATCGTCTGCTCCCGCAAAAGGCGCCGAAGGTGCCCGGCTACGATCTGGCGGGCCGGAGCGACCCGGCGGAAAACGTGGGCGGAGACTATTACGATTTTCTGCTTCGCGTGGATGGATCCATCGGGGTTTCTGTGGCTGACGTTTCAGGGAAGGGATTGGCGGCGTCGCTCCTGATGGCGACCGTCCAGGCCTCCTTGCGGGCCCGCCACGAGGACGCACCCGACCCGGCGGCCTGTCTTGAAACGCTCACGCGACTGCTCTATCGCAGCACGAAGAGCGGATCGTTCGTGTCGATGGTCTACGGCATCGTCGATCCGCGCGACCACCTGTTCCGATATGCGAATGCCGGACACAATCGGCCATTGCTCTGCGATGGCGACGGCAGCGTGCGTGTGCTGGAGAAGGCAGGGATTGCACTGGGTGCACTCGAAAAGGCCCGTTACGAGCTCGATCAGGTCCGGATCCCGGAAGGGGGCGTATTGCTGCTCTATTCCGACGGAGTGAGCGAGGCCCGAAATGCCCAACGCGAGGAGTTCGGTGAGGATCGGCTGCGGGACGTGCTGGCCACCTCGCGAGGGGGCAGTGCGTCGGACGTACTCGACGCAATCACGGCGCGCCTTGCAGAGCACGTCGATGGGGTAGAGCAGCACGACGACACCACGTTGCTCGTCGTCAAGCGGTCCGCCTGACGCGGTACCGGCGGATCTCGGGGCAGGGTGCGCGCCGCGTTGGAGGGTCGTACCTCGTCCATGCGGCCGTGCACCGCGGTCTTCATGGGTATGCGCCGCGTTGGACGTCCGTGCTGCGGCGCGACGCAATGAAGCCGGGTCTCGCTTATATTGAACCGAATACGGAATCGACAAGAGAGAGGTGCCTGACGTGGAAGAGACTGCAACGAACGACGCCGGACTTACGCGGCGCGATTTTATCAAGTCGTCTGCTGCGGCAGCCGCCGGCGCATCCGTCCTGATGCGATCGAGCAATTTCGCGTACGCCGCCGGATCGGATCTCATGCGGGTTGGCGTGGTGGGATGCGGAGGCCGGGGTACCGGCGCCGCCGTGAACGCCGTCGAGTCTGCCGAGGGCGTCGAGATCTATGCGATGGGTGATCTATTCGAGGATCGACTGGACGACTCTTACGGCCGGCTGCGGGAACATGCGGGTGACGCGCTCAATGTGCCCGACGCGCGGAAGTTCACCGGTTTCGACAACTACAAGGGCGTCGCCGATGCCGACGTCGACTACGTCATTCTGGCGACACCGCCCGGGTTCCGTCCGGCACAGCTTCGGTACACGGTCGAGGCGGACAAGCACGTCTTTATGGAGAAACCGTCGCAGGTGGACGTGGCGGGGTATCATTCGATCGTCGAATCGGGCCGGCTCGCCGACGAACGCGGTCTGTCGATCGTAGCCGGCACGCTCTATCGTAGGCAGCCGAGCTTCGTCGAGGCCATACAGGCCATTCACGACGGCATGATCGGTGAGATTACGGCGGCGCAGGCCTACTATCTTACGGGACCGATCTGGCTTCGTGAACGGCAGCCGGGGATGTCCGACATGGAATGGCAGTGCCGCAACTGGTACTACTTTACATGGCTCTCCGGCGATCACATCGTCGAGCAGTTCGTGCACAACCTGGACGTCATTCAATGGGTTATGGGCTCGCCGCCCGAAAGCGCGCTGGCCATGGGAGGGCGTCTCGCCAGAGTCGATCCTTCATACGGACACATCTACGATCATTTCTCCGTCGAGTACGCCTTCCCGGGCGACGTTCGCGTAGAAGCCAAGTGCCGCCAGTTCGAGGATGCTGCGGGGCGCATCACGAACCGGGTCGTAGGCACGGAAGGAGTGGCGGATCTGAACACGGACAGCTCGATCATCCGCTCCCACGACGGAGAGGTTTTGCTGCGCATCCCGGAACGGGGCGCCAACGGCTACGTCGTCGAGCATACGGACCTGGTCCGTGCCATCCGCAACGACCAACCCGTCAATGAGGCGCGGCAGATCGCTGACAGCACGATGATCGGCGTTCTGGGCCGTGAGAGCGCGTATACCGGCCAGGAAGTATCGTGGGACGACATGCTGACCGCACAGATGGATCTCGTCCCGAAATCACTCACGTTCGGCGAGATGCCGGCGGGATCGGTGCCGGTCCCGGGGAAGACGCGGCTCAACAGGTCGTACCTCGCCGACGCCGAAACGCAACGCAACGGATGAGTCCAATGATGGATAGACGAACGTTTTTGACCGCCTCCGCGGCGGCGGCCGGCGGGGCGATGCTGGGGCCCATGGCGGCTTCGTCCACCACCGCGTACTCGGCGGATGGACGGCCCCCCGACCTCATGAAGGCCGTCAAGTTCAACATGATCGACGTCGACGCCACGGTGCGCGAGAAGTTTGCGCTGCTGAAGGAGCTGGGCTTCGACGGCGTGGAGATGCACAGTCCAACCGACCTTTCCCGGCAGGAGGTGCTCGACGCCTCGCGGGACGTCGGGCTTCCCATACACGGGGTGGTCGACATGGTCCACTGGAACCAGCCGCTGTCCGACCCCGACCCTCGCGTGCGGGAAGCGGGCCGGGAGGGGCTGCGCACGGCGCTGAACGACGCGGCGGCCTGGCGTGCGTCGACCGTCCTCCTCGTTCCGGCCGTCGTCACGGCCGAGGTGCCGTACGACGTGGCCTACGAACGGTCCCAGGAAGAAATACGAACGATGCTACCGGAGGCCGAATCGCTCGGCGTCCGCATCGCCATCGAGAACGTGTGGAACGAATTCCTGTTGAGTCCGCTCGAGTTCGCTCGCTACATCGATGAGTTCGAGAGCGAATGGATCGGTGCGTATTTCGACATCGGAAACGTCGTGGCCTTCGGCTGGCCCGAGCACTGGATCCGCATCCTGGGTGCGCGGACGCTGAAGCTGGACGTGAAGGAATTCAGCAACGAGCTGCGGGATGAGGAAGGAATGGGAGCCGGATTCCGAGCTCCGCTCGGCGAGGGCGACGTGAATTGGCCGGGCGTGCTGGACGCGCTTGACGACGTCGGTTACAGCGGATGGGCCACGGCGGAAATTCGCGGCGGGGGGCGGGAGCGTCTCGCGGAGATCGCCGTGCGGATGAACCGCGTGCTGGCGCTCTAGCCGGCGATCGGAGTGGCAAGACGGTTATCTGACGTCTATTCGGAACGCAGCTCCTCGGGTGTCGAGCTGGCGAACTCGTCGTACTGCTCTCGGCGGATCGAGATGCCGGCGTTGGCCAGCTTGCCGTCCAGGTTTTCGTACCCCCGGTCCAGATGATAGACGCGGAGGACGTGCGTCTCGCCTTTAGCCACCATGGCGGCGAGGACCAGCGAGACGCTGGCCCGCAGGTCCGTACTCATGACCGTAGCCGCTTGCAGGGCGCTCGTTCCCTCGACCACTACTTCATTCTGGACGACGATGGCGTTGGCGGCCATGCGCCTGAGTTCGGGGATGTGCTTGAACCGGTCGAAGTAGATCGTGTCGCGTATTCGGGCATTGCCTTTCGCCTGTGTCATGAGGACGGTCCACTGCGCCTGCAGGTCGGTCGGAAATCCCGGAAAGACACCCGTTTCGATCGACACGGGCTCGATCTCCTCCGAAGCAATGACATCCACATAATCCTTTCCCAGTGTAAACTCGGTGCCTGTCTGCCGGAAGGCCTCGATGAATGCCTCGCCGAGGTCGTCGGGGTCGGCATCGGTCATGCGGACCACCTGGCCCGGCTCGCCGCAGAGGGCCGCCGCGATCATGAACGTCCCCAGCTCGATGCGATCCGGTGCGTTGTTAAAGTCGACGGGCGAGAGCGCGTCGACGCCCTCTATTTCGAGCGTCGACGTTCCGAGGCCGCTGATGCGGGCACCCATCGCCTGAAGCATCTTTCCAAAGACCACGACGTCCGGTTCGCGCGCCGCGTTCTCGATGCGTGAGGAGCCGCGGGCGGTCACGGCGGCCAGCAGGAGGTTGATGGTGGCGCCCACACTGGAGGGCTCCATCTTGAAGGAACCGCCTTCCAGGCGTCCGCCCGCCGCCTCAGCGACCACATATCCCTCGTCCAGGTCGATCCTGGCGCCGAACGCCTTCATGCCTTCGATGTGCAGATCGACGGGGCGGGGTCCCCACGCGCAGCCTCCGGGCAGCGAGACGCGAGCGCGTCCGCAGCGCCCAAGCAGTGCGCCGAGCATGTAGAACGACGCCCGCATCTTCTTCACGAGATCGTAGGGAGCTTCGGGGTGATGGACGTTGCCGGCGTCGACGACCATCGAGTGCTCGTCTGCGTCGAACCGCACGGCGGCGCCGGAAATGCGGATCACATTGGCGAAGGTAGCTACGTCCCGCAGATTCGGGATATTCGACAGACGGGTTTGACCGTCCGCCAGAACGGCGGCGGCCATCAGGGGAAGGGCGGTATTCTTAGAGCCGCTGACCGGCAGCGATCCTACGAGCGGCTGGTGACCTTGTATGACGAGTTTGTCCATGTATCCCGAATGATGAAGCGACTGGATGGCGTGCTGTGGTCGATAGCCTACGGTGCCCGCCCGAGTGGGATCCTTGGAGGACGCAATCGGAGGGAGCCCATGCCCTGGCAGCGGCGTGACGTTGATACCGGGCCCGCTGCTTTCGGGTTCGCATCTTCGCGAACGATCTGGCGGGAATCCGGCCCGGCGCTGGTGCGTTGGTTACACGCGGCTCGGCACGATGCGCTATGTTGGCCTGAGGCGAGCCCGGCGGTTGGGCATTCCGGCACGAGGGAATATCGGCACGAGGGAAGTCCGGCACGAGCGAAAATCGGCGACAGGAAAAACGGCCCACAAAAGACGACGGATGAGACGGATCTATCTCGACCATGCTGCTACGACGCCGCTCGACGAGCGCGTGTTCGAGGCCATGCGGCCTTACCTGACGGATCATTTCGGCAACGCCTCGTCGGTGCATGGGGCCGGGAGGAAGGCGCGCTTCGCCGTGGAAGAGAGTCGGGAGACGGTAGCCGGACTGCTCGGCGCGGAGCCGGGAGAGATTTTGTTTACCAGCGGTGGGACGGAAGCCAATAACACGGTGCTTCGGGGCGTGGATGGGGGGATTCTGACCTGCGCCGCAGAGCATGAATCCGTCTTGCGTCCAGTCGAGCGCCTGCGCGAACAGGGTCGCCTCGTTCGTGTGATGAAGCCGGGACCGGGAGGATCCGTCTCTGCGGCGGACGTCGAAGGGCAGCTGGACTCGGACGTCGGGCTCGTTTCGATCATGCATGCCAACAACGAGGTCGGTACAATCTCGCCCATCGAAGACATCGCTGAGGTGTGTCGTTCGAACGGTACGGCCTTCCACTGCGACGCGGTGCAGACGGCGGGGTACGGCTCGATCCGGGTCGACCGGATCGACGTCGACTTTCTGACGGTCTCTGCACACAAGTTTTACGGCCCGAAAGGCGTCGGCGTGCTCTTCGTACGGGGCGGTGCAGCGCTCCGCCCGCTGTTGGAAGGCGGGGCGCAGGAGCGTGGGCGCCGAGGCGGAACGGAGAACGTTCCGGCCATCGTCGGGTTGGCTCGAGCGTTCGAACTGGCGATCGAAGAGGCCGAGGCGCGACGGCGGCATGCGGAGAGCGTTCGGGATCATCTCGCGGCGTGTCTCCGCGACGTCGTGGGCGATCGCGTTGAGGTCGTCACGCCGATCGATGCCGCTCCCGTCGCGCCGCACATCGTCCACGTCGTCGCGCCGCCGGTCGACGGCAAGGAGGTCGATGGAGAGATGTTGCTGCTAAACATGGATATGGAGGGTATGCACGTATCGGCCGGCTCGGCGTGCACCAGCGGGGCGGTCGAACCGAGCCACGTCCTCACGGCAATGGGCATGGATGCGTCCAGGGCCTCGGCCGCGATCCGGTTTTCTGTCGGCAGGGCGACGTCGAAGGCCGACGTCGAGGAAGCCGTCAACGTGCTCGACCGCGTGCTGCACCGCATGCTGAACGGCATGCCGCACGGCAGGATGCGATCGGAGGCTGTATCCCGATGAGCGCGCGAAGCCGCCGCGGAATACGTCTGGCAGCATGGCCCGTGCACGTCTCGGGAGACATCTCAGCAGACGTCTCAGCAGACCGCTCAGCAGACCGCTCAGCAGACAGTGGTGTTCGTTTGTGAACGATGCGGCACTCATCGTATTTGCCAAGCCGCCTGTACCGGGTGGCGTCAAGACGCGGCTCACACCGTTCCTGACGGAGCGTGAGGCGGCGGACGTATATGCTGCGTTTCTGGGAGATGCGGTGGAGCAGTACACCGGTCTTACGGCGGACGTTCGACTTTACCTCGCGGCGCCGTCATCGGCGGCAGACGACGATGCGTCCGGCGCAGCTCCGTCCGACGCAGCTCCGTCCGACGGCGCGCTGGACGCCGGAATCGCCGACCTCTTCCAGCAGATGAAGACATTTACGCAACGCGGCGCGATGTTGGGCGAGCGTATGCTCAGGGCCTTCGCGGAAACCTTCTCGGCGGGCTATGGACGGGTCGTCATCGTGGGGACGGACCATCCTACGATGCCCAGCTCCTTTCTTGAGAAAGCGATCGAGCACCTCGCGACACCGCGAACCGTCGTCGTGGGTCCGGCAGAGGACGGCGGCTATTACCTGCTCGGGATGAACGACCTGAGGCCGGAGGTATTCCACGAGATGTCATACAGTCACGATGCGGTGTTCGATGAAACGGTTCGTCGTGTAGCAGAGGGGGGAGCGGGGCTGACGGTATTACCGACGTGGTATGACGTCGACACGCCGGCGGACCTGGTTCGCCTGGCGGAGGAGGTGGACGAGGTCGAGGGTGGGCTGAGACGAACGAGGGCCGTGCTGGCAAGGCTGCGAGATCGGTATCCGGAGATTGCCTCACCGGCCACGTAGTCTTCCATGAACGCGGAACAGGCCCCGTTGCCGGGGCCTGTTTCTAAGAAGACGCGGACGTCCTCCTGGTTGAGCAGGGTGTTCCACCACCGTCCGGTTGCTGTCATGCGTCGCCCGATGGCGGAGCGGTCCGCTGCTCGTGCAATAGCGACCGGCCGTACGACGCGTGGCTGCCGGTCCGGCTGACGTTCAGGTGCTAGAGCGAGACGCCGAAGACCAGGAAGGTTCGTTCGGCATCGGGGTTCAGCACGTACTGCACGAAGACGGGCAGCTCGAAGGAGTCCGTGATCGGAATACTTTTGGAGCCCGTCAGTGCCACGTCGATGATGGCGAAGCCATCCGTTCCGTACCAACCGCTTTCGCCGGCAGAGGCACCTACGCCGAACGACATATCCACACCGCTCACGGCGAACGGTACGGACGCATTCAGGTAGAGTGAGTTGTCCGGGTCGTTGTAGGCCAGGTAACCGGCAAACAGCGATACGGGAAAGGTTTCCGTGCCGCCGAAGGCGACGTACGGTTCGAGCGTATGCGCGCCTTCTCCATTATCGAAATCGAAGAAGCCGCTCCCGCCGGGTGCCGGGAAGTAATAGTCCGTCACGCCGACCGACACCGGACCGGCCGTATAGCCGACCCAGATGTCGTGTTCGTTGAGTCCGGCCGAGACCGGACTGACGGCGTAGGAGGCCCACGTGCCGACTTCAAATCCACCCGAGTTGAACGACAGGGATGGCTGGATGCTGGCTGATTCACCGAAGTCCGTGCCGCGCCAGACATAGCGGCTGACCACGTCGGCACCGAGGCTGACGTCCTGAGCGGCAACCGGTGTCGAAACGCCGGTCATGATGGCTACCGTAATCAGGAGTGTACCGATGGTAAGAAGTTTTTTCATTGTAAGCGTGTGATCTATGTTTATGGAATGACAGGCAGGGTCGATCTCGAAACCGCAGGCCCGCTCCGCCGGGCTTTCGGCGGAGCGGGCGCGGTACGTTTGGGTGGGTGCGGATTAGACCTCGGAGAGCGAAAGCTCGTCCTCCGGCAGAAACTCCGGATAGGCCTGGTTGTCGTGCTCGTGGAGATCGAGTCCGATCTCTTCGAGCTGCCCGTTGACGCGCAGTCCGACGATCGAATCGATGAGCTTGAACAGCACGAAGCTGACCGGGAAGGTCCACAGGAAGGCGGCAGCGATACCGATCAGCTGCACGCTCACGATGCTCATGTCGAACATGTTGCCGGCATTGAAGAGTCCGGCAGCAAGCGTTCCCCACGCTCCGCACACGCCGTGAACCGTGATGGCGCCTACGGCGTCGTCGACGAATTTATCGAGCAGCATGGTCGAATAGACGACGATGACACCGGCGATCGCTCCCGTGATGATGGCGAATCCGGGCGAGAGGTTCGCGCACCCGGCCGTGATGCCGACGAGTCCGCCCAGCACGCCGTTCAGCGTCAGGGGAGCGTCGGGTTTGCCGTTTCGGATCCACGTGGTGATCATTGACGCGGTGGCTCCTGCGCCCGCGGCGAGGAACGTATTCAAGGCGATCAGTGCGATGTCAACCGTACCGGCGGTGGTGGAACCGGCGTTGAAGCCGAACCATCCGAACCAGAGGATAAACACGCCGAGTGCGGCGAGCGGAAGGCTGTGCCCCGCGATGTGCCGCGGCTTGCCGTGCTCGTCGTACTTGCCCACGCGCGGCCCGACGACGAGGGCACCGGCCAGCGCGGCCCATGCGCCCACGGAGTGCACCACGGTGGACCCGGCGAAGTCGATAAAGCCGAGGGCCTCGAGCCATCCTGCGCCGTTGAACAGGCCGCCCCACGCCCACGAACCGAAGACGGGGTAGATGAACGCCGTGATCAGGACGGAGAAGATGAGGTAGCCCGTGAACTTCGTCCGCTCGGCCACGGCACCGGACACGATCGTCGCCGCGGTGGCGGCGAACACGGCCTGGAACAGGAAGAAGGCCCACGTCCACGGATCGTCAGCGAGTCCGGCCAGGAAGAAGCCGTCCGTTCCGATCCAACCGCCGGCCGTGGTCCCGAACATCAGTCCGAACCCGACCGTGAAAAACACGAGTGCGCCCGCGGATACATCCATGAAATTCTTCATGATGATGTTCACGGCGTTCTTCGACCGCGTGAAGCCCGTCTCTACGAGGGCGAATCCGGCCTGCATGAAGAAGACCAGTACGGCCGCCAGGATCGTCCAGACGAAGTCGAGATTCGCCTGCGTATCGGGTGCCTGAGCGACTTCGACCGGCGCTTCCTCAGGAGGCGCCTCCGTCATGGCATCGGCGCCTTCGACCTGCTCTTGCGGTGCAGGGGATGCCGGTGCGGTGGGAAAAGCCGCGACGGGTGCCGCCACGGCGAGGACAAGGGCTAGGAGTATTGCGCGTATCATAAGTGTGATCTCGTTATGGCCTAAAGAATTAAGGCGAAATCCGGATTAACACTTGCAATGTTAAGGATAAGAGCACAAACAGTTCAATACCTCGAATAATAAAAGCGCTTTCAATTTTGGCGGCGTGCGTAAAAGCGCTTTTTAGGCCAGTGAATGCCGGTGAAGCGTATGTGAAGGCTCTTTGGGCCGGCGCCCCGAGGTGGATAGAGGTGAAGATAGCATGAAATGGAAGGCGGATCGAGCCCCAGCTAGTGACCTGGCAGATAATAGTATTAGGGTAGCTGTCTTAAGAGACTGAAAAAGAGAGGTATATATCAGATATAAACTATATAAGTAAACTGTAAGCGCTACCGAGGAGAGCCCCTCTCTGTGGGGGGACTTGATTAATTGCCCGATCTATCACTTGACGAGCGCGTTAGGATTAACGTTCTTGGACACACCTGACGCAGGACCTTCAGCGCAGTACCACGTCACACGCACACGAGCATGTATTATCCGCAGTCACATATCGCAGTCAGCGCCATCAAGCGGTGTGGCGTCGAGCGGATCAATGTGGACGCGCGGGTCCTTTCAGGGATTGACCTTGTACGTAGTGGACGGCTTCTAGCGGTCGTCCTCCTTGTTAGCCTTATTATTATTTCGGGCTAAGTCCCCCGGTCAATCCCCTAGCATTTCTCCAGGTGTGCAATCAGGCATCAGACGGACGTTGAGGGGTTGGCCCTCAGACGACGCCCGCGAAGCCGATGCGGCCCCCCTGTAATTATTTATTGAATGCCGGCGACCGGGAGCACAGCGCGCCCCGGTGGTGGAAGGGAACGTCGCTTTTCGACGATGGGTCGGATGCATCGTTACCCAGTGCAAGCAACCTCACGGAGAGCATCCACGCCAGGATCAGCGTATCAGTATGAAAGACGACCAGAACACAACGACCAAGTCCATGCCTGAGACGAGAGAAGACGGTATCGAGCAGGCTCGGACATCCGTCAACGGATCGAAACGCATGAGCGGCGCGGAGATTTTTCTACGCTCCCTGGACGCTGAGGGCGTCGAGGTGGTATTCGGGCATCCGGGCGGTGCGGTCATCAAGATTTACGACGAGATGGCGCGCATCAAGCCGGATTTCGAGCACGTGCTCGTCCGACACGAGCAGGGAGGCACGCACGCCGCCGAGGGCTACGCGAAGGCGACCGGAAAGGTCGGCACCGTGCTCGTGACGAGCGGGCCCGGCGCCACCAACACGGTTACGGGTATCGCCGACGCCTACCTGGATTCCGTGCCTATCGTCGTGTTCACCGGGCAGGTGCCCACCCACCTCATCGGGAACGACGCGTTTCAGGAGTGCGACACGATCGGCATTACCCGCAGCATCACGAAGCACAGCTTTCTGGTGCGGGACGTGAAGGACCTGGCCAGGACGGTGAAGCATGCCTACCATATAGCGCGCACGGGGCGGCCCGGACCCGTGGTCGTGGATCTGCCGAAGGATGTCCTGCTGGATGAGACGGAGTTCGTGTATCCCGAAGATGTCGATCTTCGCGGCTATTCGTTTACGGCCCACGGAGCCGAGAACAAGATTCGCCGTGCGGCAGGCATGATGGCTGAAGCGAAGAAGCCGCTGTTTTACGTAGGTGGAGGGACCGTTGGTGGTGATGCCTCCGAAATCCTGACGAAGGTGGCGCGAAAGACTCGCATACCCGTCACGACGACGCTACATGGATTGGGTGCCTTTCCGGAGGACGATGAACTTTCGCTGGGCATGCTCGGCATGCACGGAACGTGGTACGCGAATATGGCCGTGCAGAACTCGGACCTGATCATTGCCGTCGGCGCACGATTTGACGATCGGGTTACGGGCAAGCTCGAATCGTGGGCGCCGCACGCAAAGATCATCCATATGGATATCGACCCGTCGAGCATCTCGAAGAACGTGTACGTGGATTGCGCCATCGTCGGCGATACGCGTGACGCGCTCGAGCGGCTGGAGCCTCTCGTAGAAGCCGGCGATACGGACGCATGGCTCCAGCAGATCGATGCGTGGAGAAAAAAGGCACCTCTCGAGTACGATCAGGATGACGGCCGGCTGCGTGCACAGTACGTCCTGCAGCGCATCCGCGAGCAATCAAAGGGCGAGGCCGTTACGGTGACGGATGTCGGGCAGCATCAGATGTGGGCCGCCCAGTACGGACGGTTCATCCATCCTCGTTCCCACATTACGTCGGGTGGACTCGGAACGATGGGATTCTGCCTGCCTGCGGCCATGGGTGCCGCGTTCGGGTTGAGGGGGACGGGCCGTACGGTCGTGTCCATCAACGGCGACGGCGGTTTCGTGATGAACGCGCAGGAGTTGAGCGTGGCGGCCGCGCACAAGCTGCCTCTCAAAATCGTCGTCATCAACAACAACTTTCTCGGCATGGTGCGCCAGTGGCAGGAGCTGTTTCACGAGGAGCGATTCAGTCACACGGATCTGACGGAGACGAACCCGGACTTCGTCAAGCTGGCCGAGGCGCATCACTGCGTCGGACTGCGGGCCGAGAAGCCCGAGGAGGTCGACGAGATCATCAAGCAAGCCTGGGAGGTCAACGATCGCCCCGTGGTGATGGAGTTCCGGGTCATCAAGGAAGAAATGGTCTTCCCGATGGTGCCCTCCGGTGCGTCGACGGATGAGATGATTACGAAGCGCCTCACGCCGAACGCGTTCGTTTAAACACTTGATATCGAGCAGTATACGATGGCTGACACGAGCACTTTAACGCCACAGCAGATCATCCGGAAGAAGGCTCAGGGCGAGCCGATCGAATCGGGTGAAAAGAAGCACGAGCATCGGCACATCATCGCCGTACGTCTCGAAAATACGATCGGCGCGCTGAACCGCGTGATCAACCTGTTCTCCGCGCGCGGGTTCAACCTCGAGAGTGTCACGGTAGGTGAGACGGACGACTCGACCATCTCCCGCATGACCATCGTGACGACGGGGGACGATCGGATCATCGCGCAGGTGAACCGACAGCTCAATCGCCTCGTCGACGTGCTCGAGGTGATCGACCTGACATCGAATGAACACGTCGAACGCGAGCTGTGCTTGCTGAAAGTGAGCTATACCAAACAGAACCGCTCGGAGATGATGGATACGCTCGACATCTTCCGCGGGAAGGTCGTCGACGTCACGCCCGATACCATGACGTTCGAACTGACCGGACCGTCGAAGAAGATCAACGCCTTCATCGGGATGATGCGACAGCACGGCATCGAGGAGATGGCTCGAAGCGGGCGCGTTGCCATGCACCGCGCCCTGCATTTTGGCGACTGACCGGCCTGCCTATGCTCGGTCGGCGCGGCGTACCGGATTCCGTCGCGGCCGCGATCTGAAGCCCACCATTTGACCCTACCACTAAGCGATAAATACGAAGCGACACATGGCCATAACCGTTCATTACGAAGCAGACCTCGACGTTATTACTTCCCGGCGCGTAGCCGTTATCGGCTACGGAAGCCAGGGACACGCGCACGCACTCAATCTGCACGACAGCGGGGTGGACGTGGCCGTCGGGCTCCGAGAGGGGTCTTCCTCACGGGAAGAGGCGGAAGCGAAGGGGCTTATCGTAAAAGGAATCTCCGAGGCGACGCAGTGGGGCGACGTGGTGGTCCTGCTCGTACCCGACCAGCATCAGAAGCGGGTCTACGAGGATTATATGGCCGAGCACATGAAGGCCGGGAAGGCGCTCGTGTTCGGACACGGTTTCAATATCCATTACGATCAAATCGTACCGCCGGAGGGCGTCGACGTCTTTATGGTGGCGCCGAAGTCGCCCGGCCACCTCGTACGTCGCGTCTTCGAGGAAGGCAAAGGCGTTCCGTGTCTGGTTGCCGTCGCGCAGGATGCGTCGGGCGAGGCGCTGGACCTCGCGCTCAGCTATGCCAAGGGCATCGGCGGAATCCGAGCGGGTGTCATCGAAACGACGTTCAAGGATGAAACCGAGACGGATCTGTTCGGTGAGCAGGCCGTGTTGTGCGGAGGCGCCGAGGCCCTCATCAAGACGGGTTTCGAGACGCTGACGGAAGCAGGCTACCCCCCCGAGCTGGCGTATTTCGAATGCCTGCACGAGCTGAAGCTCATCGTAGACCTCATCTACGAGGGCGGCCTCGAGTATATGAATTACTCCATCAGCGACACGGCTGAGTTTGGCAACTATACGCGCGGCCCCCGGGTGATCGATGCCTCCACGAAGGAGCGCATGCGTGCCATTTTGGGGGAGGTCCAGGACGGCACGTTCGCAAGAGAGTGGATCGCGGAGAACGAGGCCGGGTGCAAGCAGCTTTTGGAGCTCCGCCGCCAGTCGAAGGAGCATCCCATCGAAAAGATCGGCCGGAAGCTGCGCAGCATGATGAGCTGGATTCGCGATGCGGGCTCCGACGGATCGAAAGAAGAAGCGGCCGTGCAGGCCTAGAAGCGCATGGGTAGCAAGACGACATATCGTATTGCGTGGCTTCCCGGAGATGGGATCGGGCGTGAGGTGACGGAAGAAGCGCTGCGCGTGCTCGAACAGGCGGGAATCCGCTACGGTTTTCAGCTGGAGGTAGAGGAGCATCGCGCCGGCGGAGCGGCTATCGACGCGGACGGCACGCCCCTTCCGGCGTCGACACTGGAGGCCTGCAAGGCATCCGACGGCGTGTTGCTTGGTGCCGTCGGTGGGCCCCGGTGGGACGACCGGACGGGCGATCAGCGGCCGGAGGCCGGCCTGCTCCGACTTCGGAAGGAGCTCGGCGTGTATGCCAACCTGCGGCCCGTGTCCGTGCCGGATGCGCTCCTGGACTCGTCCCCCTTACGGCGAAGCAGCGTCGCCGGAACGGACATGTTGATCGTCCGCGAGCTGACCGGCGGCATTTACTTCGGCGAGCCGAAAGGACGTATATCGACCGAGGAAGAGGAGGCGTTCAATACGATGCGGTATGCCGAGCACGAGGTGGAGCGCATCGCGCGCGTTGCGTTCGACTGGGCGCGCCGCCGCCGCGGCTGCGTAACGTCGGTCGATAAGGCGAACGTGCTCGACGTCTCCCGGCTGTGGCGCGACGTGGTCGCGCGGGTGCACGAAGCGTCTTTTTCCGACGTGGAGCTCGATCATCTCTACGTCGACAATGCGGCCATGCAGATCGTTCGGCGGCCCTCTGATTTCGACGTGATCGTCACCGGAAATCTGTTCGGTGACATCCTTTCGGATCTAGCGGCCACCCTTCCGGGTTCACTTGGACTCTTGCCGTCGGCCAGCGTAGGCGGGCGGGTCGGACTTTTTGAGCCGGTGCACGGCAGTGCACCGGATATTGCCGGCAAGGGCGTTGCGAATCCGATCGCGGCCGTCTTGAGTGCGGCCATGATGCTGGACCACTGGCAGGAAGCGGAAGCCGCGGCCTCCGTGCGAGAAGGCGTCGAGGCCGTGCTGTCGAGCGGAATGCGAACGGCCGACATCGCCGACGACCTCCACCCGGCGGTTGGGACAAAGGACGTAGGGCGCCGCATTGCCGAGCATGTATCCGCCGCAGAGAAGATACCGTCATGAATAGCCTCGCCACCAGCAGCTTCGCCATGAACGTGATAGCGACCGACCGAGACGCCATGAACGATGCGTATGTACGCCGCTCAGGCAGAGGTGCCGTGTATCGGGAGCGACTTCGACTTACGGCGCATCCGGCGCAACAAGGGCAGGACGGTTCACCGTCCGCGCGTCCGGATGCCGTCTGGAGCCCTGCCAGTAGCTCAATGCAAGAATGTCGATGACCTGATCTCATGAAAGACCACGTATTCATTTTTGACACGACGCTGCGCGACGGGGAACAGGCTCCCGGAGCGTCGATGACCGTTCCGGAGAAAGTCCGGATTGCCGAGCAGCTGGCCAAGCTGAAGGTGGACGTTATCGAGGCGGGATTCCCCATTTCCTCTCCCGGCCAGTTTGAAGCCGTGGCGCGCATCGTGCGCGACGTGAAAGGGCCCGTGATTTGCGGGCTGGCGCGGGCGCTCGAGAGCGACGTGGAAGCGGCCGGCAAGGCGCTTGCCGGAGGGGAAAAGACGCGCATCCACACCTTCATCGCCACGAGCGACATCCACATCGACGCGAAGTTCGGTGAAGCGAAGTTCGGTAAAACACTGAAGGCCAAGCGCAACACGATCGTACGCATGGCGCGCGAGGCGGTGGAGCTGGCCCGCGCGTTTACCGACGACGTCGAATTCAGTGCCGAGGATGCCGGTCGTACCGATCACGCCTTTCTATGCGAGGTCATCGGAGCGGCCGTGGAGGCTGGCGCGACGACCATCAACATTCCGGATACGACGGGTTACTGTACCCCGAACGAGTACGCGGCGATGTTCGAGGCCGCGTGGGACTGCATCCCCGACGGCGCGGACGTCGTGCTTTCCGCCCATTGCCACGACGACCTCGGACTGGCCGTGGCCAATTCGATAGCGGCCGTACGTGCCGGAGCGCGCCAGATCGAATGCACCGTCAACGGCATCGGCGAGCGTGCCGGCAACGCCGCGCTCGAAGAGGTCGTCATGGCACTCCGCGTGCGCGGTGAACAGTTCGGCGTGGATACCGGCATCGAATCCACCTACCTGACCGAGACGAGTAAGATGGTCTCCGTCGCGACGGGCTTTCCCGTGCCGCCCAATAAGGCCATCGTGGGACGGAACGCCTTCAGCCACGAAGCCGGAATTCACCAGCACGGGGTGTTGAAGCGGCGGGATACTTACGAGATCATGCAGGCGGCGGAGGTTGGACAGACCGCGGAGCAGATCCGGTTGGGCCGGCACTCCGGCCGCCACGGATTCTTCAGCCGCCTCGAGCGGCTGGGCCTGGAGGTCGAAGAGAGCCGGAAGGATACGCTCTACAGGCTCTTCGTTCAGCTGGCGGACAGGAAGAAGGAGATCTTCGATGAGGATCTCGTTCATCTCGTGCGCGGCAATGAGGAGCACGCCGTGCATCCACATTATACCCTCGAGAACATGTCCGTGTCGGTCGGCACGGGCCGGCAGCCCGAGGCGGAGGTGGAGGTGCTCTACACCCGGACCGGGGAACGGCGCAAGGAGCGCGGAACGGGGGACGGTCCGGTCGACGCCGTCTACCGTGCGATCAACCACGCCGTTGGGAGCACCCACGAGCTGGAGAGTTACTCCATCCGATCCGTTTCGGAAGGCGCCGACGCGATCGGCGAGGTGACCGTGCTGGTTGGTGAGAACGGGGCTTACTTCAAGGGGCGAGCCCAGCATACGGACGTGATCCAGGCGTCCGCCGATGCCTATATCAATGCGCTCAACCATCTGGAAGCCTATCGCTCCGACGAAGAGAACATGGCGTTTGTCGGAAACGGAATCATGAGGTCATTTCAGGGGGGAACAGCGTGACGATTACCGAAAAAATACTGGCCCGGCATGCCGGGCGCGAGCGCGTGGCACCAGGCGACAATATCTGGGTCGACGTGGACATCCTCATGACGCACGACGTCTGCGGACCGCCCACGATCGACATCTTCAAGCGCGAGTTCGGCGAACATGCCGTGCCGTGGGACAAGGAGAAGCTGGTCATCATACCCGACCACTATATCTTCACGAAAAACCACCACGCGAACCGCAACGTGGAGATACTCCGCGAGTTTGCGGCGGAGCACGACCTGCCCTACTACTACGATCCGGGTACGCCGAACTATAAAGGTGTATGCCACATGGCGCTGGCCGAGGAAGGCTTCAACCGTCCCGGCTCGCTGCTCGTCGGCACGGACAGCCACAGCTGCACCTCGGGGGCGTTCGGGATGTTCTCCACGGGTGTGGGGAACACCGATGCGGCGTTGATCCTGGGGACGGGCAAGATGTGGGTGAAAGTCCCCGAGACGATGAAGTTCGTCTTCGAAGGGACGCTGCCGCCGTATCTGATGGCCAAGGATCTCATCCTGCAGGTCATCGGCGACATCGGCACGGACGGCGGTACGTACCGCGCTCTCGAGTTCGACGGACAAGCCGTCTTCGATCTGCCCGTTCACGAGCGAATGACGCTGACGAACATGGCCATCGAAGCCGGCGGAAAGAACGGAATCATACCGCCCGACGAGAAGACGTTCGAGTACGTGCGCGCCCGGACGGACGCCCCGTTCGAGGCCGTCTACGGCGACGACGACGCACGCTTCCATACGTTCAAGACGTACAACGTCGAGGAGATGGAGCCGCTCGTGGCCAAGCCTCACAGTCCGGATAACAAGGCTACCGTCTCGGAAGTTGTCGGCACCCGGCTCGACCGTGCCTACGTGGGCAGCTGCACGGGCGGCAAGCTGGAAGACTTCGTGGCGGCCGCCAGAATCCTCAAAGGACAGGAAGTGCGGGTGGATACGTACATCGTGCCGGCGACGACCCATATTGGCAACGAGCTGCATACGACGCGGGTAGACGGGGAGACGCTCTACGATATCTTCGAGCGGGCCGGTTGCAAGCTCGGTCAGGCTTCCTGTGCTGCCTGCCTGGGCGGCCCGACGGACACGTTCGGACGCACGCACGGTACGGAGGTCGTGATATCGACCACGAACCGGAATTTCCCGGGTCGAATGGGGTCGAAGAATGCGTCGGTGTACCTAGCCTCGCCGTTCACGGTAGCCGCCTCGGCGGTTGCCGGCGTCATCACGGACCCCCGCGAGGTGCTCGTCTAAACCGGCGCCGATGCACAGTTTGTAGATTCAGGAGAGAAGGGAGACGACATGCAGGACATCATTAAAGGAAAGGCCTACGTGCTGGGAGACGCGATCGACACGGACCAGATTATTCCGGCCGAGCACCTCGTCTACAGCCTCTCCGATCCCGAGGAGAAGAAGTTTTACGGACGCTTCGCGCTGAGCGGCGTGCCGACGGATCAGCAAGGACTTCCGTACGGCGGCAAGCCGTTTACGGAGGAAGAGGCCTTCGAGAGCGAGTACGCGATCATCGTGGGCGGATCTAATTTCGGCTGCGGATCGTCGCGAGAACACGCTCCCTTCGCCCTGCAGCAAGCGGGGTGTAAGGCCGTCGTAGCGGAGAGCTACGCCAGGATCTTCTATCGAAACGCCGTCGATGGGGGCTTTGTCGTGCCGTTCGAGTCGATCGAGCGGCTCGTCGAACGGGTGCGCACCGGCGACGACCTGGAGATCGATACGTCCGTCGGCAAGCTGACCAACCATACGACCGGCGAAGAATACCTGCTCAAGCCGCTCGGCGACGTGGCCGACATTCTCGAAGCCGGCAACGTCTTCGAATACGCGCGCCGCGCCGGCCTCATGCCGACGTGATGCGTCGGGCGACCGACCGGGTCGCCGCGCATACAGGCAGTCCACGGCATTGAATGAAAGACGACAACCCATGGCCAATTCTTCCACGCATTCCACCGAGAGCAGAGCGATAGAGCTCTTCGATACGACGCTGAGAGACGGTACGCAGGGCGAGCACGTCACGATGACGGCGCACGACAAACTGCAGATTGCGCGGCGTATGGACCGGTTCGGGGTTCACATTATCGAGGGCGGCTGGCCGGGCTCGAATCCGAAGGATCAGGAGTTCTTCGAAATGGCCCGGGACGTGGAGTGGGAGACGGCCAAGATCTGCGCGTTCGGTTCGACGCGACGCGTCCAGTACGCGCCGGAAGACGATCCCAATCTTCAGGCCATGCTGGCGGCCGATACGTCCGTCGTCTCCCTGTTCGGTAAAAGCTGGACGCTGCACGTGGAAGTGGCCCTCGGGGTCTCGAAGGACGAAAACCTGGACCTCATTCATTCCTCCATCGAGTACCTGCGCTCGCACGGTCGCCGCGTTATTTACGATGCGGAGCATTTCTTCGACGGTTATTTCGAAGATCGGGAGTATGCACTGGAGACGCTGAGAGCTGCGGCCGATGCCGGCGCGGACGTGCTGGTTCTCTGCGACACCAACGGCGGCACGCTGCCCAATCAGATCGCTCCGGTCATGGCCGACGTCCGCGAGAGCTTCGATACCACGCTCGGCATCCACGCACACAATGATGGGGGCTGCGCGACGGCAAACACCCTGCTGGCCGTCGAAGCGGGCGCGCGCCACGTTCAGGGGACGTTTAACGGGATCGGCGAACGGTGCGGCAATGCGGACCTTACGGCCGTCGTACCCGGGCTCCAGCTAAAGCTGGGCTACGACTGCGTGCCGCCGGATCGTCTCCGGGAGCTGACGGATCTCGCGCACTACGTCAACGAGATCGCCAATCTCGATCCCATCGATCGTTCGGCGTACGTCGGGCGAAGTGCGTTCGCCCATAAGGGGGGCATCCACGTCTCGGCCGTGATGAAAGATCCCCGGGCCTACGAGCACCTGGTGCCGGACGAAGTGGGCAATAAGCGCCGCGTCCTCGTCTCCGACCTTTCCGGGCGCAGCAACGTTCGATACAAGGCGGAAGAGCTGGGGCTCGAACTCGGCGAGGACGACGAGGCGGCACGGGCCGTCAAGCGCATCAAGGAGCTCGAGCACCTGGGCTATGAGTTCGAAGGGGCGGAAGCATCGTTCGAACTGCTGCTCCGGCAGATACAGGGCGAGGAAACGAGTTTCTTCACGCTCGAGCGCCTCCGGGTACGGAGCGAGCTGAACGACCAGGGGGTGGACTGCACCGAAGCAACGATCGCGCTCAGCGTCGAGGGCAATCGCGAGCTGCTCGCCGCCGAAGGCGTCGGGCCGGTCGATGCGCTCTCCAACGCGCTGAGAAAAGTGCTCGTGGCCTTCTATCCGGGTCTCGAGCACATTCGCCTGACCGACTACAAAGTACGCGTCGTCAGTCCGAAGGACGGCACGGCTGCCTATGTGCGCGTGCTCGTCGAGCATACCGACGGTGAGGAAACGTGGAGCACCGTGGGCGTCTCGGCAAATATTCTGGAGGCGAGCTGGCAGGCGATCGCCGACGGCGTCCGCTACGAATTGATGCGAAAAGGAGCTACGATTGCAAAGAGAACGGCGTCGACCGGCGGCGGTGCCGCAGCGGAGCAGGCGACGGTATCGGCGATGCCGCCTGCCTGAACAGGCTTCGACTGCATTAACGGCCGGTCTTGTGGCCTGACCTGACCGGCGTTCTTTCAAATAGATCACAATTACCGAGGAGCACATGCAATACTCACGTACTCGCGAAGGCTTGTACGACTCCTTCTACGAGCACGACGCGTGCGGCGTAGGCTTTATCTGTAACGTACAGAATACGCCCTCGCACGATATCGTGAAGAAGGGGATCGAAATGTTGATCAACCTGGAGCACCGCGGTGCGTGTGGCTGTGACGAGCGGACGGGCGACGGGACGGGAATCCTCATGCAACTGCCGCACGAATTTTTTGCATCCATTCTGGACGACCTGGGCGCCGGATCGAAGGAGCCGGGATCGTATGCGGCCGGACTCGTATTTCTGCCGCAGGACTACGACGAGCGCACCGCCTGCAGAGAAAAAATCGAAGAAGTGGTTCAGGCCGAAGGCCAGAAGGTCATCGGCTGGCGCCGAGTACCGACTAACGACGCGCGCGTGGGAGAGGCGTCCCGCCAGCAGGAACCCGACATCTGGCAGGTCTTCGTCGAAAAGGGACGCGGAGTTAAGGATCAGGATGCCTTCGAGCGCAAGCTCTTCGTGATCCGAAAGGTCGTCGAGCACAGTATTGCGGACTCGGATCTGAAGCAAAAGGATACGTGCTACATTCCGTCTCTGTCCTCACGTACGCTCGTGTACAAGGGCATGCTGACCGTCGAGCAGCTCGGCGAGTACTATCCCGATCTCAGCGATCCGCTCATGAAGAGCGCGCTCGCCATGGTTCACTCTCGCTTCTCGACGAATACGCTGCCGCAATGGAGCCTCGCTCAGCCGTTCCGCTTTATCTCTCATAACGGCGAGATCAACACGCTGCGCGGGAACGTCAACTGGATGAACGCGCGGCAGGAACTCTTCGAGTCGGATCTTTTCGGGGACGACATGAAGAAACTGCTGCCTATCCTCACGGAAGGGCAGAGCGATTCGGCGGTGCTGGACAACGCCGTCGAGCTGCTCTATCATACGGGCCGCTCCCTGCCCCACGCGATGATGATGCTCGTGCCGGAAGCGTGGGAGTATGCGAACGAGATGAGTGAGGAGAAACGTGCGTTCTACGAGTATCATTCCTGCCTGATGGAGCCGTGGGACGGACCGGCCACCCTGCCGTTCACGGACGGCCGGTACATCGGGGCCGTGCTGGACCGAAACGGCCTCCGCCCGTCGCGCTACACGGTCACGAAAGACGGCTGCGTTATTCTCTCGTCGGAGACCGGCGTGCTGAGAGTGGATCCAGCGAACGTCGAGTCGAAGGGACGCCTGCAGCCCGGGAAGATGTTTCTTGTGGATCTGCAGGAGCATCGAATTATCAGCGACGAGGAAATCAAAACCCGGCTGGCCACGCGCCGGCCTTACGGGGAGTGGATCCGCGACAACACGGTGCACATCCAGGATCTGCCGGATCACGGTAAGCCGGCGGGGTACGATCAGGATGAGCTGCATACCAGGGAGAAGCTTTTCGGCTATACGCTGGAAGACGAGCGCGTCCTCATGAAGCCGATGGGGATGCGCGGCAAGGAGGTGCTGGGCTCCATGGGGGACGACACGCCGATCGCGGTGCTGTCGGACAACCCGCGCTTGCTCTACGATTACTTCCGCCAGCTCTTCGCGCAGGTGACGAATCCTCCTCTCGACGCTATACGCGAGGAGCTGGTGACCTCCTTGTTTACGCAGCTCGGGTCGGAACGCGATCTCTTTAAGGAAACGCCGCAGCACTGCCGGAAGCTCATACTCAAGCAGCCGATACTGACGGATCGGGATCTTACTCGATTGCCGAATTCAGGTATCGACGAGCTCCAGGCCGAACGGCTGGACATGATATTCGATGCGGACGGTGGCGGGGATGCACTCCGCGGGGCTCTCGACGGTATCCGCCGAAAGGCGGAAAAGGCGGTGGAGGAAGGCCGCTCCGTCCTCGTGCTCTCCGACCGCCGCGCCGGCCCGGATGGGGTGGCAATCCCTGCACTCCTCGCAACGGGCGCCGTACATCATCACCTCATCCGAAAAGGGTTGCGGACGCGTGCCTCGATCGTCGTCGAGAGCGGTGAGCCGCGGGAGGTGCATCACTTCTGCGCGCTCATCGGCTATGGAGCCGACGCGGTGAATCCCTACCTGGCGCTCCAGGTCATCGTGCGCCTCCTGGCAGACGAAGACGTATCGTCCGACGAGGCGAAGGCAAAGTATATCAAGGCCGTCGGGAAGGGCATCCTGAAGGTGATGTCCAAGATGGGCATCTCCACCGTGCAGAGCTATCGCGGCGCGCAGATCTTCGAGGCCATCGGCATCTCGCAGGAGGTCATCGACGACTATTTCGCCGGGACGGCCAGCCGGATCGGCGGCATCGGCCTCGACGTCATCGCCGAGGAAGCCCGGATCCGCCACCGAAAGGCGTATCCGGAGGTCGAAATATCCTTTGCGACGGACCTCGAGCCGGGCGGGAAATACCTGTGGCGTCGCAACGGCGAGTTTCACATGTTCAATCCCATGTCGATCGCCCGCCTTCAGCATGCCGTGCGTTCGGGGCAGCCCGATACGTACGACGATTTCGCCGAGCGGATCAACGATCAAACGAAGACCCTGGGTACGCTGCGCGGCCTGCTGGAATTCGACGACGCGGACGTTAACCCGGTGCCTCTCGACGAGGTAGAACCGTGGACCGAAATCGTAAAGCGCTTCAAGACGGGCGCCATGTCGTACGGCTCCATCTCGCAGGAGGTACACGAGACGCTGGCCGTGGCGATGAATCGCCTCGGCGGTAAGAACAACACCGGCGAGGGGGGAGAAGACCCGAGCCGGTATCGTCGGGACAGTGAGAAGCGGAGCCGCATCAAGCAGGTGGCCTCCGGACGATTCGGCGTCACGATCGACTATCTGACGAGCGCCGACGAGATCCAGATCAAGATGGCGCAGGGTGCCAAGCCCGGCGAGGGTGGTCAGCTGCCCGGTGAGAAGGTGTATCCGTGGATCGCCAAGACGCGTCATTCCACGCCGTACGTCGGACTGATCTCTCCACCGCCGCACCACGACATTTATTCGATCGAGGACCTGGCGCAGCTCATCCACGATCTCAAGAATTCGAATCCGGACGCGCGGGTGACCGTCAAGCTGGTCTCCGAAGTGGGTGTCGGCACGGTGGCTGCCGGCGTGGCGAAGGGGAAGGCCGACGTAATTCTCATCTCCGGCCATGACGGCGGGACGGGCGCGTCGCCGGCGACTTCGCTGATGCACGCCGGACTGCCCTGGGAGCTCGGGCTTTCGGAAGCCCACCAGGTGCTCATGCGGAACGGCCTCCGCAGCCGCGTAAAGCTCGAATGTGACGGCCAGCTAAAGACCGGGCGCGACGTGGCGATTGCCTGTCTGCTCGGAGCCGACGAATTCGGCTTTGCCACGGCGCCGCTGGTGGCCATGGGCTGCATCATGATGCGCAAGTGTCACCTCAACACGTGTCCCGTCGGCATCGCCACGCAGGATCCGGAGCTCCGCAAGAAATTCGAGGGCAAGCCGGAGCACGTGATCAATTACTTCCACTTCGTGGCGGAGGAGCTGCGCAAGGTGATGGCGCAGCTCGGATTTCGGACGATCGACGAGATGGTCGGACAGGTTCAGCGGCTGAAGGCCCGGTCCGGCGTCAAGCACTGGAAGGCGCGGCACCTCGATCTCTCCCCCATCCTCGTCAAGGCCGAGGTGCCGCCCGCGCTTCGCAAGTTTCACGCGACCGAGCAGGATCACGGCATCGAGCGAGCGCTCGACCATCTGCTCATCAAGAAGGCGGAGGATGCACTCCAGCGTGGCCAGCCCGTGGAGTTCGACGTGAAGATCAACAATACTCATCGTACGGTCGGCACGTTGCTGTCGGCCGAAGTCAGCAAGCGCTATCCGCTGAAGGGCCTTCCCGACGACACGATCCGGATGAATATGACGGGTTCGGGCGGACAGAGCTTTATGGCGTTCGGGGCGCGCGGTATCACGGTGCGGTTGAGCGGCGATGCAAACGATTACTTCGGAAAGGGCCTTTCCGGCGCACGCCTGATTATCCGTCCGCCCGAAACAGCTTCCTACACGCCTCACGATAACATCATCGTCGGGAACGTGGCCCTCTACGGTGCGACGCGCGGCGAGGTATACGTGCGCGGGCAGGCCGGTGAGCGGTTCGGCGTTCGCAACAGCGGCGTCCGTGCCGTCGTCGAAGGTATCGGGGACCACGGCTGCGAATACATGACGGGCGGGCGCGTCGTCGTGCTCGGACCGACGGGCCGCAATTTCGCGGCGGGGATGAGCGGGGGCGTCGCCTACGTGCTCGACGGAACCCTGGAGTTTAGAACCCTTAGGTGCAATATCGAGATGGTGGACCTCGAAGAGGTCACCGATCCAGCCGACATTACGGAGCTCCGTGAAATGGTCGAAAACCACTACCGCTACACGGACAGCAAGACCGCGCGCTGGGTGCTGGAGAACTGGGAGGCTTCTCTCGAGGAGTTCGTCAAGGTTATGCCGGTCGAGTATCGCAATGCGCTGCTGCGCCTCGAGGAGGAATCGGGCGACGAAGCCCTGTCGGAACAGGTCGCGGCCTGATCGCGGCGGCCGGTCCGCACAGGCCGGTGTGGATGTACGAGATGAGTTGAGCACATAGAGATGTATATAGATGGGAAAGATAACAGGCTTCATTGAGTATGACCGGGAGCTTGCTCCTCGGCGCCCTGTAGAGGAACGCAAGCAGGATTTTCGTGACATCTATCTGGAGCTGCCGGTCAAGAAGGTCAAGCAGCAGGCGGCGCGGTGTATGGACTGCGGCGTGCCGTTTTGCCAGTCGGGTTGTCCCCTGGGGAATATCATTCCTGACTGGAACGACCTGGTATACCGCGATCGATGGGACGAGGCGTTTCAGCGGCTTCGCGCCACGAACAACTTTCCGGAATTTACCGGTCGCATCTGTCCGGCTCCGTGCGAGTCGGCCTGCGTTCTGGGGATCAACGAGCCACCCGTCACGATCGAGCAGATCGAGAAGAATATCTCCGATCGGGGATGGGATGAAGGGTGGTACGCACCGCGTCCGCCGGTCGAGCGCACGGGATGCGAGGTCGCCGTGGTGGGTTCGGGGCCGGCCGGACTCGCAGCGGCGGATCAGGTCAATCAGGCGGGGCACTCCGTTACCGTCTTCGAGCGCGACGATCGCATCGGCGGTTTGCTGCGCTACGGGATTCCCGACTTCAAGCTCGAAAAGTGGATCGTCGAACGGCGCGTCGACGTGATGCGGGAGGAAGGCGTCAAGTTCGTCACGAACGCCGAGGTAGGGAAGAATTACCCCGTCTCGCGGCTCGATCACTTCGACGCTATCGTGCTGTCGGGCGGTTCGACGAAGCCGCGGGATCTGCCCGTGCCGGGGCGGGAGCTGGACGGCGTCCATTTCGCGTGGGACTTTCTCTGGCAGCAGAACAAGCGCAACGAAGGTGACGAACTGGACGGCGTCGATCCGATCCTCGCCACGAACAAGGACGTCATCGTCATTGGAGGCGGTGATACCGGGAGCGACTGCATCGGCACGGCCAACCGGCAGGGCGCCCGGTCGATCACGCAGTTCGAGCTGCTCCCCGTTCCACCGGAAGACCGCCCTCCGCACCAGCCCTGGCCGTTCATGCCGATGGTCCTCTCGATCACCTCCTCGCACGAGGAAGGTGCCGACCGGCGCTGGAGTATCATGACGAAGGAATTTCTCGGCAGCGACGGCGTGGTGGAGAAACTGCGTACGGTCGAGGTGTCTCCCCAGGAAGATGAATCCGGCCGCATGCGCTTCGAAGAAAAGCCGGGGTCCGAACATCTGTGGAACGCGGATCTCGTGCTGCTCGCCATCGGATACGTCGGACCGGAACCGGACGGCGTGATTGCAGCGCTCGACGTCGACCTGGACGAACGGGGCAACGTAAAGACGGACGACGACTACATGACCTCGCGCCCCGGTGTATTCGCGGCCGGAGACATGCGCAGAGGGCAGTCGCTCGTGGTATGGGCCATTGCCGAAGGGCGCGAGGCCGCCCGGGGGGTGGATGCATATCTTCGCCAGTCGGAAACGACGCTTCCGACGAAGGGGGTGGGGGATCTTCCACGAGTACGCTGACGTTAAGAGCGCCCGTTATATGGGACGCCGCAGCGACCGTGCGCGGCGTCGAATCCGGCCGTATCCCTGTACCCTATGAGTGATATTCAAGTCGACCAAACGAGTGCCGAGGTTCACATTTTCGGGCCTGCATCCCTGTCCAACCTGGGGCCCGGTTTCGACGCCCTCGGCCTTTGCATCTCAGGTATCGGGGACGTCATTGCGGCCCGGCGTGCCGATGCGCCGGGGGTCCACCTCGCTCACGCGCAGGGCGACGTATCCTGGATCGCCCCGAGGGACCCGAACATGAATACGGCCGTCATTGCAGCAAAGGGCGTCCTGGATATTCTGGGAGTGGACGGCGGTGTTGCCTTTACGCTCAAGAAAGGTATTCCCCTCGGCTCAGGCATCGGGGGCTCCGCGGCCAGTGCCGTCGCCGGTGCGTGGGCCGCCAACGTGGTCTATGGATGTCCGCTCGAAAAAGAAGCCCTGATCGAATCCGTGCTGGACGCAGAGGATCTCGCCTCGGGCGGGCGCCACGGCGACAACGCCCTGCCGGCGTTGCTGGGCGGACTCGTGCTCGTCTCGTCGAGCCAACCGTCGCGATATCGCCGCATCGAGCTGCCCCGAACCCTTCATCTTGCCCTGCTGCTCCCTGAAGTGGAGGTGCTGACGAAGGAGGCACGTGACATGCTCCCCGAGAGGGTGTCGCTTCGAGACGCCGTCCACAATGCGTCCGAGCTTGCGTTCCTGGTCGATGCCTACCGATGCGGTGACTGGGAGACCGTCGGACGGTGCACGATGGAGGATCGGCTCGTAGAGCCGGTCCGCGCCGGTCTCGTTCCGTGCTACGACAACGTGCGCAGCGCGGCGCTCGATGCGGGCGCTTTCGGCTGTGCGCTCACCGGGTCGGGTCCGGCCATGTTCGCCGTAGCGGGATCGCGCGAGGACGCCGTATCGATCCGCGATGCCATGGTAAAGGCCAGTCGCGCGAAGGGTGTTCCGTCGCGCGGTATCGTCACGTACGCTAACGATGACGGCGTAGCGGAGATGGCCGAACGCAGCGCGGAAGCCGTCGAAGCATAGTCGAGCCGATATGCCCGTTTTCTATCGCAGTACGCGCGGCGGCGACGGCCGAACGTTCGAAGAAGCACTTCTGCAGGGATTAGCACCTGACGGAGGGCTCTTCGTTCCTTCCGAGGTCCCGAGACCGGACTTCGACCATGCCTTCGAAGCCGCCGACTTCGCAGAGATGGGCCGGCGCGTACTCAGCACGTGGGTCGGCGACGAGATCGGCCGGGATGCGCTCAGCCGCATCACGACCGACGCCCTCAATTTCCCCGTTCCCCTGATCCCGCTCGAAGCCCCGAAATGGGACGGCGTCCACGTTCTGGAGCTTTTTCACGGTCCCACGCTGTCGTTCAAGGATTTCGGGGCACGCACGATGGCGCGCTGGATGGGTCATTTTCTCGATCGGAGGGACGAGGACGTGACGATACTCGTCGCTACGTCGGGGGACACGGGGAGCGCCGTGGCCGACGGCTTCGCGGGCCAGGATCGCATCGACGTCGTACTACTCTACCCGAAGGGAAAGGTAAGTCCCGTTCAGGAACGCCAGCTCATCGTCGCCCGACCGGGCGTACGCGCCCTCGCCGTAGAAGGCGATTTCGACGACTGCCAGCGAATGGTGAAGGAGGCCTTCATGGCCCCCGACCTGGCCGATGCCGGTCTGTCATCCGCCAACTCCATTAACATCGGGCGCCTCTTGCCGCAGATGCTCTACTACGCGTGGGCCGTGAAGCACCTCGGCGATGTCCCGCTGACGTGCTGCGTGCCGAGTGGAAACCTCGGCAATCTGACGGCCGGTGTCCTGGCGTACCTTTCCGGCCTACCCGTGAGCGGATTTCTCGCCGCCCACAACGCGAATGACTTTTTCCCACGCGTCCTTTCGGGAGAGGAGGTGGAGTTCGGTGTTACGGTGCGTACCCTCTCGAACGCGATGGATGTCGGGGCGCCCAGCAACTTCGAGCGCCTCGATGCGCTCCTTTCGAGGCAGCGTATGCGAACGCTCATCGCCGGTGAGAGCGTAACGGACGATGAAACGATCGCGTCCATGCAGCGCGTGTACGATGAGACGGGATACGTCGCCGATCCGCACACGGCGGTCGGACTCGAAGCCGTACGACGCCGGCCGGTATCTCGGCCGGTCGTCGTGCTCTCCACGGCACATCCGTCTAAATTTCCCGAGACGGTCGAACGCGCACTCGGCATCGAGCCGGAGTCGCCCGACCGGCTCTCGGCCCTGTGGGATCGGGACGTGGCCGTCGAGACGGTGCCGGCTATGCTGGATGCCCTGCGCGAGCATCTCCCGCAATGACGCCGCCCGTCACGACCCATATCGAAGATCGCGTCGCGAGGATCACGCTCAATCGCCCGGAAAAGCGTAATGCGCTCAGTGGGGAGGTCGTCGATGCGCTCGGACGAGCGATGGAAGCCGCCGGAGCGGACGACGCGGTACGCTGCATCGTGCTGACGGGTGCGGGCAGCGCCTTTTCGTCCGGTGCCGACCTCGCGGAGCTCGGGGCGCTTCAGGATGCGACGAGGGAAGAAAATGAAGCGGATTCCCAACGCCTGGCCGATCTGTTCCGAAGCATCTACGTCCACCCGAAGCCCGTTATTGCAAGGGTTAACGGCCACGCCATCGCGGGAGGATGTGGACTGGCAGCCGTGTGCGACATTGCGGTGGCAGTTGAGGATGCGAAATGCGGATTCACGGAAGTTCGGATCGGCTTCGTCCCGGCCATCGTGGGCATCTTCGTCCGGCGTAAGGTGGGAGAGGCGGCCGCGCGCGATCTGCTGCTGCGCGGGCACGTCATCCAGGCTGAGGAAGCGGCTCGGCTCGGGCTCATTACGAAGGCCGTCTCGCGGGTCGATCTCGACGCGGAGGTGGACGGCCTCGTGCGCGATCTCACCGTCGAGTCGAGCTCCTCGGCGGTTCGGATGACGAAGCGCATGCTGGGCGATACGGTCGATATGGATATGGACGAGGCGCTCAGATATGCGGTGGAGCTTAACGCCCGGGCTCGCAGCACGGATGACTGCCGGGCCGGTATCGAAGCGTTTCTGAAGAAGGTTGATCCGCCCTGGAAGACGTCGTGACCGGCGAGGGCCCGTCGCGGCCGGCGCGACCCTGAGATGCGGACGAATCGACGGCCTACTACAGCCGCTCGAGGAGCGCAACCCAGTGTCCGTCCGGCGGTGCATCGAGTCGTATCACGCCGCCGGCCTCCACGTCGTTAGCCGGCTGCCATCGGCGGCCCTCCACATCCAGCCATCGCACGGCATACGTACCCGTTTCGCCCGACAGGTCGAGTCCGACCGAGCCGCCGTCGGTGAAATACACGGCGGATTGATCGCCGGGGATATGTGAGAGATAGGCCTCATTCGCATTCCGGTCCGTCAATCGGACATGATCGACATCCGGTTGCGCGCGAAAGAGATCGAACGCGTCGACGAACAGGCGTGCGCTCGTGAGATGCGCCTGTGCGAGGGGGCTGAGTCCGAGGCCCGACGGTGGGCGATGGAATCGGGCCGATGCCGCCCCTCCGACAACATTCCTCCAGAACCGTTCCGTTCCGTCACGGCTCGAGCCGTATGGGCCACCGTCGGCGCCGTACGTCTTGACCGTGTTCAGGGGGCGTGGGTCGGCTTCGATGTACGACCGCACCCACTGCAGGTTGTCCCAGTGCTCCTGTCCGGTGTTGTGATTGTTCTGGGAGACGTCTGCGAATGCGTAGAGGTCGGGATGATCCAGCGTACGTCGGTGCTGTTCGTCGCGAAGGTCCCATGCATCCCACATCTCCGTCGTGTAGACGTCCACCCCCGCCCGATCGGCGGCCTCTTGGATGTAGCGCGCCCAATACGCGCCCCAGCTCTCGATACCGTTCGTCTCGTTGTCCATCGTGTAAAGCACGTTCGGATAAGGAAGCGTTAGATCGAGAATGCGATCGACGTGGGCTCTTTGATAGCGGAGGATCAGGGCGTGATCATTTTCGCCCGGGACCGTGCGAAAGAAAGGATTGTCGTTGCTGCCCGGATGGGCGGGATACTCGTTGCGTAGCCCGCTTTCTTCGATCGTGTAATTGATGTTGTTGGCTGGACGGAACGGATTCGCCAGCCAGGGCTCACGCGCATAGTCGAAGCGGTCCCACAGTTCGATCTGCACGACCACGCCGCGCTCGTGCGCGGCCTTCAGGAGGTGGGAGAGACGGTCGAAGTAGCCCTCGGACGGCCGCTCGAGGTCGTACAGTCCGCTTTCGAGCCGGGCAAACGGCCATACATCGCCGGAGTCGCGCGAGCTCATCGTGTTGCGGACGTAGTTGCCACCTGCGGATTCGAGCAGGTCAAGGTGATCCTCGACGTCGTCGATCTGAAAGAGATTGTCTTCGCGTGAGCCGCCCAGGAGCATGACGGGCTCGTCGCCCATCTGCCAGTAGCGGGGCTGCTCGGCGGATGGATGGATGCGGGCCTGTACACCTTCGCCCACCGGCATCGCGCCGTCACCGCAGCCCCAAGTCGGCAGCAAGAGGGCGAGCAGCATGAGGGTGATCGCGTGCAGGTCGATGCGTGAGGGACGGACCGATGTCACGTAGGTCATGGGTACGATATAGATGCGATGTGGGAGGCGTCGAAAAAAAACGCGACGAAAATGTGAAGCCCGCGGCGACGCGTCGATTCCGTCGATCATTCGCCGGGCAGCACGGTACATTGTTAGTGTACGGTTTTAAGTACGCAACAGAATAAGTGTACGAAACGGACAACAACAACGGCGACCAACCATGGGAAGGAACGTCGCGCAGAAATTAATAGCCGATCACCTCATCGAAGGTGAGATGACTCCCGGCGAGCAGATTGCCCTTAAAATCGATCAAACGCTGACCCAGGACGCTACGGGCACGCTGGTCATGCTGGAGCTCGAGGCGATGGGGCTGCGTCGGGTTAAGACCGAACTGTCGGCGCAGTATGTGGACCACAATCTGCTGCAGACGGATTTCAAAAATCCGGACGATCACCTTTTTCTGCGCAGCGCCTGCCGGAAATACGGCGTCTGGTATAGTCGACCGGGAAACGGCGTCAGCCACCCGGTGCATCAGGAGCGCTTCGGTAAGCCCGGCAAGACGCTGCTCGGGTCGGACAGTCACACACCGGCGGCGGGCGCCATCGGCATGCTCGCCATGGGCGCGGGGGGCCTCGAGGTGGCGCTGGCGATGGCCGGCGACCCCTATCACATCGACATGCCGGGGATCTGGGGGGTGCGGCTTACCGGGGAGCTGCCGGACTGGGTTAGTGCCAAGGACGTGGTACTGGAAATGCTTCGCCGTCACGACGTGGACGGGGGAGTGGGACGGATCATCGAGTATTACGGACCGGGACTGCGGAGCCTTTCTGCGATGGACCGGCACGTGATCGCGAATATGGGCACCGAGCTGGGAGCCACGACGACCGTCTTTCCGTCGGATGACGCCGTGCGCCGCTTCCTTAAAGCGCAGGGTCGCGAGCAGGACTGGACGGAGATCGTGGCCGACGACGATGCGAGATATGACGACGAGGAGCAGATCGACCTTTCCCACCTCGTTCCCCTGATCGCCAGGCCGAGCAGTCCAGGTAACGTCGTTCCCGTGCGCGAGGTAGAAGGTCAGGAAATCTACCAAACGTACGTCGGTTCGTCCGCCAACCCCGGATTCCGTGATTTTGCCGTGGCGGCGCGTATCGTAGCGGGCAGGCAGGTGCACGACCGGGTTTCGTTCGATGTCAATCCGACCTCGCGGCAGATTCTCGAGCAGCTCATGGATGCCGGAGAGCTCCAGAAACTGACGCGGGCCGGTGCGCGGATTCATCAGGCGGGCTGCAACGGCTGCATCGGTATGGGGCAGGCCCCGGCCACCGGGCGGATCAGCCTGCGGACCGTGCCGCGCAATTTCCCGGGTCGAAGCGGAACGAAGGAAGACGCCGTCTATCTCTGCAGCCCGGAGACGGCGGCCGCCTCGGCGCTGACCGGCGCGATCACGGATCCCCGCGATCTGGAGGTTCTCTTCGACATGACCTATCCCCGGGTCGTCGAACCGGAGACGGTCAAGGTGAATACCGATCAGCTCGTCGAACCGGCTTCGCATGTCTCGGACGTTGCGCTCGAAAAGGGCCCCAACGTCGTATCGCTGCCGGAATTCGACGGGCTTCCGGACCGGCTCGCCGGACCCGTGCTGCTCAAGGTGGGGGACGACATTTCGACGGATGAGATCATGCCTGCCGGTTCACGGATTCTTCCATACCGGAGCAACATTCCGGAGATCAGCAAGTTCGTCTTCGAGCAGGTAGACGACACGTTTTACGAAAGGACGGAGCCCTATCGGGAGTCGGGATTCTTCGTCGTCGGCGGGGCCAATTACGGGCAGGGGTCGAGCCGAGAGCATGCGGCGCTCGCACCGAGACATCTAGGCCTGCGCGCCGTTCTGGTCAAATCTTACGCCCGTATCCACCGGCAGAACCTTGCGAATTTTGGTATACTTCCGCTGATGTTTGCCGACCCCTCGGATTACGATCGCATCGAGCAGGACGACGAACTCGGCGCGGAGGGCCTGCGCGATGCGCTTCGGACGGGCGCTTCGGTATCGATCCACAATCGAACGAGGGACGAACGCTACGAGATGACGCATGACTTGACGAACCGGGAGGTGGAGATGGTGCTGGAAGGGAGTCTGATCGGTGTCGTAAAGCGCAGGATGGAGGACGCGTGAGGGAGCCGACAGAAGAAGAGGGACTTCCGAAACCTTTTTACCGGGATGGATGGACGCGTCAGCAGCGACCGATTGCCCGTGCACTCTGGCATTTCCATCTGGCCCTGACCGATCCGTATGCGCCATCGCTCGACGGCTCCGATCTCACGGCATATTTCACGGCGGAGCGTGATAGGGTGCTGGATGCGGAGGCGCTGAAGGTGGTGCCTTCCGACGTGGCCCAGGACGCTTATGCCGGCTGTGCGGAGGGCCGCATACCCATCGAACTTCTGGCGGCGCAGGTCGCGGCATCCGAGACGTTTTCTCGTCCGGCGCGCTTCGCGGATTCGCGTGAGGTCAAGGCGTTTGTAAGGCAGTGGGCCGGATCCCATGCGCGTGCGCTGGCTCACCTGGCGCGCGCAACGGGCTCGTGGCAGCTGAGATTCGCAGACGAGATGGCGACGGGACTCTTCTGGGTTGGGCGGTTGATGACGCTCAAAGACGATCTCGCCCGGGACCGCTTGTTCATCCCTCTAGCCGATCTGGAGCAGCATGGGGTACCTCTCGAACAACTTCGCGCGGGACGCGTGGACGAAAACATGAAGCGGTTGCTCTGGAAGCAGACCATTCGTGCAAAGAATGCGTTTGCCCACTGCGAACAACTTGCCAACGAGGTTCCGTCTCGGCAGGCTAACGCCTTGAAGAGATGGTGGCTGGGCGGTCTGGAAATTCTCAACGAGATACAACGGCGGAAATTCGATCTCTGGTCCGAGCCGATCGAACTGTCACTGCGCTACCGCCTTCAGGTCCGGTTTCAGGCCCGGTTCGGTCGCACGACCTTCCGCGCCTGATGCGGGGCCTGATCCTCAGAAGAGTGCTCGGAGAAGACGTTGCCGTCGATTTCAACCACCTGATCTTCAGATAGACCATGACCACGTACCGCGACGCCGGCGTCGATATCGAAGCCGGCGAAGAAACCGTTCGACGCATCAAGCCCCTGGTGCGCGAAACCTTTACGCCGGGTGTATTGACGGACATCGGCGCCTTTGGAGCGTTTTTCGAGCTGGATGTCGCTCGCTACGAGCGTCCGGTCCTCGTTTCGTCCGTCGACGGCGTCGGCACGAAGCTCAAGGTGGCCTTTAAGATGGACCGGCACGACACGGTCGGGCAGGATCTCGTCAATCATTGCGTCAACGATATCGCCGTGTGCGGTGCCGAGCCGCTGTACTTCCTCGATTACTTCTCTACGGGCCGGCTCGATCCGGGGGCCGCGGAGGACGTCGTGAGAGGCTTTGCGACGGCGTGTAAAGAGAACGGTTGTGCGTTGATCGGTGGTGAGACGGCCGAGATGCCCGATATCTACGCTCCGGGCGAATACGACCTGGCCGGAACCGTCGTGGGCGTCGTCGAAAAGGACAAGATTGTGGACGGATCGGCCATCCGGTCAGGAGATGTTCTGCTCGGCCTGCCGTCGTCCGGCCTGCATACGAACGGATACTCGCTGGCTCGGAAGGTATTGTTCGAGCATTTCGACGTCGACGCTCGTCCGGACGAGCTGGAAGGAAAGAGCGTCGGCGAGGTTCTGCTTGCCATCCACCGATCCTACCTCAAGCCGATCCGGGCACTCGTAGAGGCCGGGCTGGCGCGCGGCATCGTGCACGTCACGGGCGGCGGCATTCCGGGCAATACGGCGCGCGTCGTTCCTGACGGATTGACGTTCGAGGTAGATTACGACGCCTGGCAGCGCCCGCCTATCTTCGATCTCATCCAGCAGCGGGGCGGCGTGCCTGAGGACGACCTGAGGCGCACGCTCAACCTGGGCGTCGGACTCGTCGTGATCGTCTCAGGGGCCGACCTTTCTCGCGTTCAGACGCTGCTCGAGAACCTGCGAGAGACGTCGTTCGAGATCGGTACGATCCGCCCGTCGACCGGGTAATCCGCCCCTGAGGAAACCAAACCCGGTATCAAAAACGTTTATGTACTATCTTTTGGAGTGATCGCACAGGAGAACTCTCGTGTGCAGACGACCGCTCCGGGTCAACCGGGTATCCAGCACATTTTCGGATTTTGTAGCGCCAGATGCTATCTTTGATCGTCATACTGATTCTCAGCTACCTGGTCGGTTCGATACCGGGCAGCGTCTGGGTTGGTAAGCTGCTCTACGGCGACGACGTTCGCGCGTACGGCAGCGGTAATGCGGGGGCGACGAATGTTTTCCGCGTATTCGGGTGGAAGGCCGGCGTGCTGGCGACGGTCGTAGATCTCGGAAAAGGCCTTTTCGCGGCCGGCGTCGTGGCGTCGCTCCGCCTCGATGCGCTTCCGGTTGGCATCGAGGTCTGGCAGATGGGGACCGTCGTACGGCTGCTGGCCGGCCTGGCCGCCGTCGTGGGGCACATGTATCCGGTATGGGCCGGATTCCGGGGAGGTAAGGGCGTCAATACGGCGGGCGGCGTGCTCTTCGCGCTTACGCCCATCACGATGTGGATCACCCTCGCCGTATTCGTCGTCGTGCTTCTCACCTCGCGATACGTATCCTTGGCGTCCATTTCGGCCGTTGTGGCGTTTCCTTCCGCGCTCGCCATTCGCCGCTACGTCTTCGGCATCGACGCCCTGGATCCGAGCCTGCTCATTTTCAGCGGGCTTATGGCGCTCGGCATCCTTTACGCCCATCGATCGAACATCCGCCGCTTGTTGACGGGCACCGAGAGTCGAATTAGCTCGTTTCGCCCGGCTCGCGGACTGCGAGGCAGGGGCGATCTCTAGCGCGCAGGCGGTGCCGGCGCCGGCAGGCGCCCGGCTCGTTTTCTCTTCGTCCGTATTCAGAGATACAGAACCGACGTGGCCAAGCGGATAGCAATGCTGGGTGCGGGCAGCTGGGGTACGGCGCTGGCTATCGTGCTGGCGAAATCGGGCCATGAGGTGACGCTGTGGGCTCGCCGACCGGAGGCGGCGGAGCACATGCGCCGACACCGCCGCAACCCCACCTATCTGCCGCGCGCGCAGCTTCCGGACGAACTGTCCGTCACGTCCGTGATGGAAGATGCCGTGACCGGTTGCGACATGTGGGTATTCGCCACGCCGTCACATGCGATCAGGGACTGTGCGAAGAACGTGCGCGGGCATGCATCCGATGATCTTCTCTGCGTATCGGTGGCCAAGGGCATAGAAAACAACAGTCTGCTGACGACGACGCGGGTCCTCCACGACGTCCTCGATACCGTGCCCATGGCGCACCTCGGCGTCCTCTCCGGTCCCAGCCACGCCGAGGAAGTAGCGGAGGAAAAGCCCACGACGGTCGTCGCGGCCGCCTACTCAACCGATACGGTTCACGAAATCCAGAGCACGTTCGCGACCTCCCGATTGCGGGTATACATGAATCATGACGTGCTGGGCGTGGAGATCGCAGGATCCGTCAAGAACGTGATGGCCATCGGTGCCGGTATCGGGGACGGACTGGGCTACGGTGACAACACGAAGGCGGCCATCGTCACGCGCGGCCTCGCGGAAATGAAGCGGCTCGGACTTGCGATGGGTGCGGAAGGCAGCACGTTCTCCGGGCTCGCCGGCATCGGTGACCTGGTCGTTACGTGTATGAGCCGCCACAGCCGCAACCGGCACGTCGGAGAGCTGATCGGACGGGGGAAGCGGCTTGAAGAAGTGGAACGTGACATGAGCATGGTGGCGGAAGGTGTTCGAACGGCGGACTCCGTGCATCAGCTGTCCGTTCGATACGGGATCGAGATGCCGATCACGGAAGCGGTGTACGGAATCCTGTTCGACGGCAAGCAGCCGCAGATCGCCGTGGATGAGCTCATGACGCGCGCCCCGAAGCGGGAAGATTGGCTGCCGGACGTACTGACCTGAGGGGGAGCGCCAGGCAGTAAGGGCCCCGTGGCGCGTCGGTGTGTAACTATCTGTAGGATAACGGGTTACTGCCAGCCATGATGAGCCGAGTTATCCACAGATCCTTTTTGTCCGGAGGACATTTCGTTAGTTTTGCGGTGAACAGACCCGGACAGTGTCATGACGCTTCAAGAACTGGCACAGCTCGTTTCCCTGGGCGAAGGTGCCAATCTGGAATTTAAGCGCAAGGTCCCGAAGCCGGAGCGAATTGCGAAGGAGATGATCGCCCTGGCTAATACGAAGGGCGGGCGATTGCTCCTGGGCGTCGACGACGACGGTACGATCGTCGGCCTCCGCGATGCCGAGGAAGAAGAATTCGCCCTTCGACGGGCACTCAACGCTCACGTTTCACCTCCGCTCGAATTTACGGCGGAACGGGTGCCCGTGGCGCGGCGCCGCGACGTCGTGATCGTGCATGTGCCGGCAAGTTCCAGTAGGCCCCACTATCTGCGCTCCCGTAAAAATGGATCCGATCACAGTGCCTACGTACGGGTGAACGACAAAAGCGTGGAAGCCAGTCGTGAAGCGATCCGGCTGATGAAGGACGAGGACGCCTCGGCCGTAACGTTCGAATTCGGCGACAACGAGCTCATGCTCATGCGGTACCTCGAGAAATACGGGAAGATCACGGTCAAGCAGTTCGCCCGGATCGCCAACATCTCCAGAGGCCGGGCTTCGAGCACGCTCGTGCTGCTGACCCGCGCCAACGTGCTCCGATTGCATGCCGATCACCGCCACGACTATTTCACGCTGGCCTACGAATCATAGAAGCATCCAGGCTGCACCGTGCCAGCGTCGCCGCTGCATCCCGGCGTCGCATCGACACCCGTCACAAGGGATTCGGGTCGGCCGATGGCCTTTTGTTCGCCGGCGATGACGCACTACTGTCACTGCTGCAGGATAATTTGTACATTATCGGGAGCCGGAATCCGTTATTGCGATCCGTTATTGCGAGCGGCGATCCCAATCGATTTCGTTGGGACTGCTGCCGACACTGCCAGGATGCCACAGGGGCGCCGCGCGGAAACGCCGGAGCAGCTGCTGTACTCACGGGCCTCTCCTAGCGCCGTTATTGCATTAGATAGGGTGTTGGAGATATGGGTGTTGGCTGCACGAAGCCCCGCGGGTCGGGCAGCGCGGGTGGTTCCGATGCGACATTCCAGGGCGGCGGAGACGCCATCTCCACAGGGCACCGCCGCTGATCCAAGTTGTCATACTGTATACGATGCCGATAGTCGAGACCATATCGCTACAGGAGACCGCGCAGGACAGGTATCTGAACTACGCACTCTCCGTGATCACGAGCCGTGCACTGCCCGACATCCGGGACGGGCTCAAGCCCGTGCAGCGCCGGATTCTCTACGCGATGCACAGCAATCTGAGGCTGTATCCGGATGCACGGTACCGGAAGAGTGCGGCGGTCGTCGGTGAGGTGATGGGAAAGTACCATCCGCACGGCGACACGGCCATCTACGACGCGATGGTGCGGATGGCACAGGAGTTTTCGCTGCGTGAGCCGCTCGTAGACGGCCACGGTAACTTCGGGTCCGTGGACGGCGACAATCCGGCCGCCATGCGGTATACGGAGGTGAAGCTCCGGGCGCTCGCCATGGAGATGCTGGGTGAGATCCGCCGGGATACGGTGGATTTTCGGCCGAACTTCGACGGTAGTATCGACGAACCGGTCGTGCTGCCGTCCAAGATCCCGAATCTGCTCGTGAACGGCTCGAGCGGGATCGCCGTCGGCATGGCGACCAACATCCCGCCGCACAACCTCAGGGAGGTCGTCGGAGCCCTGATTCATCTCATCGACTTCCCGGATGCGAGCGTCACGGATCTGGTGGACTACGTCCAGGGTCCTGATTTTCCGACGGCAGGCCGCATTCTGAACACACCGGACGAGCTCCTGTCCATCTATGAAAAAGGAGAAGGGGCCGTCGAACTGCGCGGCGAGTACGAGATGGAGGGTAAGTCACGCATCGTGCTGACGTCGGTGCCGTACGCCGTCAACAAGGCCGATCTCGTTGAAAAGATCGCCCATCACATCGCGGAAGAGCGGCTTCCCCAGCTGTCGGACGTACGGGACGAGTCTACCGACGAAGTGCGGGTCGTGCTCGAGCTCAAGCGAGGCGCCGACCCTGAAGCCGCCATGGCGTATCTCTTCAAGCACACGCCGCTTCAGACGCGTTTCCACGTGAACATGACGTGTCTCGTGCCGACGGACAACCCGCAGGTGCCGGCACCGAGAAAGGTGAATCTTCTGGACGTGCTGAAGGCCTTCCTGGTTTTCAGAATGGAGGTCGTCGAGCGACGGCTTCGCCACGAGCTGGACCAGCTGGAGCGTCGGATCCATATTCTCCGCGGCTTCGAACTGATCTTCGACGCGCTCGACGAGGCGATCCGGATCATCCGCTCATCGGAGGATAAGTCGGATGCCGCCCAACGCCTCATGCATCGCTTCGGGCTGGACGACGAGCAGGCCGACGCCATTCTGGAGATCAAGCTCTACCGGCTGGCGAAGATGGAAATCGACGCCATCCGCCGTGAACTGGACGAAAAGCTTTCCCGTGCGGCGGAAATTCGGGATCTACTCGCCTCTGAGCCCAAGCGGTGGACGATGGTTCGCGGCGAGCTTCAGGGCGTAGCCGAGCAGTTCGGATCCGATCGCATGTCCGAAATCGCGGGGCCGGATGCCGTGCTGGAGTATACGGCGGAAGACTACATCATCGATGAAGACTTCTACGTGATCGTGACGCGGGATGGATGGGTGAAGCGGCAGCGGACGTATACCGATATCGACAGCATTCGCGTGCGGGACGGTGACGAGATTGGCTGGGTCGTGCCGGGATCGACGCGCGAGACCGTCGGCTTCTTTACCAGTTATGGAAAGTGCTACACGATCCGGGTGGATGACCTTCCGAGCACGACGGGCTACGGAGATCCCATCCAGAAGCTTTTCGACTTTTCGGATAAGGAGCGCGTCGTAGGCGTGGCATCCTTCGACGGCCGCGCGCTGCCCGATCCCTCGCCCGACCCGGATGCCGAACCCGGTCTGTTTGGAGAAGACGGCGAACCGGAGGACGACCTCCTGCCGTTCGTCGTCGCCGTTACGAAGCAGGCGCAGGCCGTGCGTTTTACGATCGACGGGTTTACGGAGCCCTCCACGAAGAATGGCCGCATGTATGCCCGCCTGGAAGATGACGATGAGGTGTTGGGGGCCTACGTGGCGGCGGGGAACGAGAACGTCTGCATCGCATCGAGAGCCGGGCACGTGCTGATCTTCCCGGTACACCAGATCTCCGTCTACAAGGGAGCCGCCAAGGGCGTGATGGCGATGCGTCTTGGTGAGGGTGATTACCTCATCGGGTGTACGATCTCCGATGCCGCACGCGAGGGGCTCGAGGTGGAGACGAATCGCGGTCGCCGGGAGATCGTTCGAACGACGAAGTTCGACGTAACGAATCGTGGGAATAAGGGCAGACTGGTCATCAAGCGAGGGCACCTCGCTCGCGTGATTCTCGAGCCTGTCGAAATTAGACTGGATTGACGGATGGGGAACGAACCTAGAGGAGAACGAAAAGAACGGGATGGCTGAAGTACTTACGCGAAGATACACGGGGGCGGACATCCAGGTCCTGGAGGGGCTGGAGCCCGTGCGCAAGCGTCCCGGAATGTACATCGGCGGGACGGGCAAGCCGGGCCTGCACCATCTGCTCTGGGAGGTGGTCGATAATGCCGTGGATGAGGCCACGAACGGCTATGCCTCTCAGATCGAGGTGATCGTGCATCAGGATGGCCGGTCCGTGACCGTAACCGACAACGGTCGGGGCATACCGGTCGACAAACACCCGACGAAAAAGGTGTCGACCCTTCAGCTCATCCTGACCACGCTCCACGCCGGCGGCAAGTTCGATCAGACGAATTATATCACGTCGGGCGGACTCCACGGCGTGGGTGCATCCGTGGTGAACGCACTCTCCGAAGAGATGGTGGCGACGGTGAAGCGCGAGGGAGCGACCTGGCGGCAGCGGTACGAAAGGGGCGTGCCCATGACGAAGGTGGAGAAAGTTGATGCAAGTTCTCGAGGGACGGGGACGTCGATCTACTTTCGCCCGGATGCCGACATCTTCGAGTCGGTCCAGTTCGATACGGAATCCATCAAGGAAAATCTCGAGGTCAAGACGTACCTCAATGCCGCGCTGCGAATCACCTTCCGGAACGAGGCGACGGGCGAACGCCATGAATACCACCACGAGGGCGGCATCGCGGAGTATCTCGATCGCGTCGTAAAGGACCTCGGAGAACGGCCCGTGCATCAGGAACAGTTCCTCGAGCGGCAGGAGGAGCTGGCGGAGGGCGCCCGCGTCGAGGTGGCCCTGCAGTGGACCGAAGCTCCCAGGGAGAACGTCCGCTCCTTCGTTAACGGCATTCCTACGATCGAAGGCGGTACGCACGAACAGGGCTTCCGCGACGCGGTCCGCAGTGCGGTCCGATCGTATATGGAAACGCACGATATGATGCCGAAAGGCGTAGACATCTCCGCGGACGACATACGAGAAGGCCTCGTCGCCATCGTAAACCTGTTCGTCATCGATCCGCAATTTCAGGGGCAGACGAAGGAGAAGCTGAATAACCCCGAGGCGCGGTCGCTCGTGGTTTCGTCCATTCGCCTGGAGCTGGAGCAGTTCCTCAACGCGCACCCTACTACGGGGGAGGCTATCGCGACGAGGGTCATTCAGGCGGCGAAAGCGCGCCATGCCTCCCGTGCGGCGGCGCGGACCGCAAGGAAGAAGTCGAGCGTCAGCCACCGACTGAATCTGCCCGGGAAGCTGGCCGACTGCTCGTCGACCGATCCCGTCAACAGCGAGCTGTTCATCGTGGAGGGGGATTCGGCGGGAGGATCCGCCAAGCAGGGGCGCGATCGAATGTTTCAGGCCATTCTTCCGCTCCGGGGGAAGGTGCTCAACGCCGAGCAGGCGACGCTCAAGAAGGTGCAGGAGAACAAGGAACTATCCAATGTGGTGGACGCGCTGGGCTGCGGCCTGGGCGATCAACTGGATCTCTCGCGCCTGCGCTATCACAAGGTGATCCTTCTGATGGATGCCGACTCGGACGGACATCACATCGCCACGCTGCTTCTCACCTTCCTTTACCGCTACATGCGGCCACTCATCGACGACGGATTCGTCTATATCGCCCAGCCGCCGCTCTACCGGCTCGACGCGGGTAAGGAGACGTACTGGGCGATTGACGATGCGGACAAGGACCGCATCATCCGACAGATCAACAAGGGCAAGCGGAAGGTCAATGTCGACATTCAGCGGTTCAAGGGGCTCGGTGAGATGATGCCTAAGACGCTCAAAGAGACGACGCTGGATCCGGAGAAACGGATCCTGCTCCAGGTCAAAATAGGTGACGACGAGCGGCTCGAGACAGAGCGCGTCATTTCGGATTTGATGGGGAAAGACTCCTCTGCTCGGTTCGATTTCATCATGACGCACGCGGCCGACGTGGACGAGCTGGATTTGTGAGATCCTCAAGACATCGGGACGATTGATGAGAGCGACTCTGCTGAATACATGTATGCTGCTGCTCTTAGTGTGGGGATTCGTCGCGGGGGCGGTCGGCGTCGGGGCGCAGCCGATTGCGCTCCACCCGGACAACCCCCACTATTTCCTCTTTCGCGGAGAACCGACGGTGCTCGTGACGTCCGCCGAGCACTACGGCGCCGTCGTAAACGGCGACTTCGACTACGAAACGTACCTCGCGGCGCTGGCCGAGGACGGCCTGAACTACACACGCGTCTTTGCGGGGACGTATTTCGAGCCGCCAGGCGCGTTCGGCATCCGGCACAACACTCTTGCGCCTCGGCCGGAAGCGGTCGTGGCACCCTGGCCGCGCGCCATCGGCGCGACGGGTCCGTTCGACCTGGACCGGTGGAATGAGGCGTATTTCGAGCGTTTGACTGACTTCGTGCGCACGGCGGATACCTACGGAATCGTTGTGGAGGTGACGTTTTTCTCGTCGATCTACGGTGACGCCCAGTGGGCTATCAACCCATTCAATCCGGCCAACAACGTCAACGATACCGGCAACGTCGAGCGGCATGCCGTGCATACGCTCGACAACGGGCCCATCCTCGCATACCAGGAACGGGTCGTAGCACGGATTGTCGAGGCGCTGAACGACTTCGACAACGTCTTCTACGAGATTCAGAACGAGCCGTGGGCGGACAACGGCTACGTCGCCGGGGTGCTGAATCCTGGCGTGCCGTCCTCGGACGCGTCCTGGCAGGGCCGAATCGAATATCCTACCGATGCGGCCCTCGCGTGGCAGGCTGCCATAATCGACGTGATCCGGGAGACCGAAGAGGCGCTGCCGAAGAAGCATCTAATCGCCGAGAACTTCGTCAACTTCGGATACCCGCTATACGGCGTCGATCCGCGCCTTTCCATTCTCAATTTCCATTACGCAACGCCGGACGCCGTGGAGATGAACCTGGGGTGGGATCGCGTGCTTGGACTGGATGAGACGGGATTCGCAGGCACGGCCGACAGTACGTACCGCGTGCTTGCATGGCGGTTCATGATGGCCGGCGGCGGGCTCTATAACAACCTGGACTATTCCTTCACGGTCGAGCATCCTGGTGGGGCAGCCAGCAATGACGCGCCGGGAGGTGGAGGCACCACGCTGCGCAATCAGCTTGGCAGCCTGAAGCAGTTTTTAGACGACATGCCCTTCGTCGAAATGACGCCGGATGCGCGCGTCGTGGTTCGCGCGCCCGGTGCACTTCGCGAAGCCCTCGTGGACGAGGGTCGAAGCTACGCCGTATATCTCGCCGGCCGCCTGCGAGAGGACCTGGTGCTCGACGTTCCGGCCGGTACGTACGACATCTGGTGGATAGACGTCGTGACGGGGCGGCATGTTCGCTCGGCGCGCCTGACGCACGAGGGCGGTCTCCTTTCTCTGGCACCTCCGTCGTACGGCTACGACGTGGCGGTGCGTGTCGAGCGCGCGGACGCCGAGTAGACGGCTGCCGGCGAAGTTCATATGGAGGAACCCACCCGCTACACGGCATCGCGTGTTAGGGCGCCATCGATCCGGCGCCAGATGCCCCGCTCATTGTGATCGCGCAGCTCGGCGGGGAGCGCATCCTGTGGGAAATCCTGATAGCAGATCGGACGAGCGAAACGTTCGATCGCGGCGGTGCCGACGGACGTCGAGCGTTCGTCCGTCGTCGCGGGATAGGGGCCCCCATGCTGCATCGCGTGGCCTACTTCCACACCCGTGGGGAAGCCGTTGAAGATCAGCCGTCCCACACGCCGACGCAGGATGCCGAGCAAGGCGTCCGCCTCAATCAGGTCTTCACGCGTGCCGTGCAGTGCGGCCGTTAGATTGCCTTCGAGATCGGCCGCGACACGCTCCATCTCCTCCAGGTCCTTGCAGCGGACGACGAGCGTGCTCGGTCCGAAGACTTCTTCGTGCAGCCGCGGTGCACGTAGAAACACGCCGGCGGAGGTCGTAAGAACAGCCGCGCCCGCTCTTCCGTCGCCGGACTCCGCCTGCGCCGCCACCTCTACGCCGTCGACGTCGGAGAGCCGTCGGAGGCCCTCCACATACGCGTCGCATATGCCGCGGTGGAGCATCGTGAAGGCGGGCGTTTGCCCGAGCCCTTCGGAGACGGCGTCGACAAAATAGTCGAGACCGTCGCCGGAGAGACCAAAAACGAGTCCAGGGTTCGTGCAGAACTGGCCCGCGCCCAGCGTGACCGAGCCGACGAGTCCTTCTGCCAGTGCATCCGGCCGCTGCTTGAGCGCGCCCTGGAGCAGAAAGATAGGGTTAACGCTTCCCATCTCGGCGTAGACGGGGATAGGACGAGGGCGTGCGGCGGCGGCGTCGAATATCGCCCGTCCCGCATGCAGCGACCCGGTGAATCCGACGGCGCGCAGGAGCGGATGGCGTACCAGCGTCATGATGACGTCGGGGTCGCGACCGTGGATCATGGAGAACGTGCCGGGGTGGAAGCCGGCGGCGTCGACGGCACGACGCAAGGCTTCGCCGACGAGCTCGGACGTTCCGGGATGCGCCGGATGCGCCTTTACGATGACCGGACACCCCGCCGCAATCGCGGAGGCCGTGTCGCCGCCGGCGACGGAAAAGGCGAGAGGGAAATTACTGGCACCAAACACGGCCACCGGACCGAGCGGCATCAGCATGCGGCGTACGTCCGGTTTCGGCGACGGGTCGCCTTCCGGATTACCCGGATCGATGCGCGCATCCACCCAGGATCCCTCGCGGACCAGTTCCGCAAACATGCGAAGCTGGCTCGTGGTACGACCGCGTTCACCGCGAACGCGTCCGTCGCCGAGTCCGGTTTCTGCCACGACCCGTTCCACGAACGCGTCTCCGAGCCGTTCGATCTCGTCGGCCATCCGCTCGAGCAGCCGTGCGCGGTCCTCAGGCTCCACGTCAGCAGACGCCTGCCACGCCTCGTCGGCCAGCGTCACCGCCCGGTCGATTTCGGAGTCCGTCGCCTCGTAAAATGTACCCGGTAGTATCGTTCCGGTAGACGGATCGGTAGCAGTATAGGTGGACGTGCCCTCTTTGGAAGTGTCGCGTCCGATGAGATTGCCGCCGTGATAAGAGGGGTTACTCATGATGCTGTATGACCTGATTTTGGAGCGTGCCGATGGGTTCGATAGTGATGCGGACGACGTCGCCGAGGTGCAGCGTAAACGAGTCGGGCGGGACGATCCCCGTTCCCGTGAGCAAGAAGCATCCGAAGGGGAAGCTGTTGTCGCGGTACAGGTACTTGACGAGTTCGTCGGGTGACCGTTTCATTTCCGTAAGTGAAATCTCATCCGAAAATACAGACGTTCCGCCCCGGAGGATGTCCAGCTGGATGAGCGTCTGAGGGGGCAGCGGCCCGGCGGGAAGGAAGAGGCCCGGACCGAGGCCGCACGACTGGTCGTATACTTTGGCCTGGGGCAGGTATAGGGGGTTGTCCCCCTCGATATCACGAGAACTCATGTCGTTACCGATCGAATACCCGAAGATCGAGCCGTCGACGTTGACGGCGAGCGCCAGCTCGGGCTCGGGAACGTTCCAGTCGGCATCGCGACGAATGCGTATGTCGGCCCCATGCCCGACCACCCGATGCGGCGTCGCCTTCAGAAAGAGTTCGGGACGATCCGCGACGTAGACTCTATCGTAGAAGTCGCCCCCGCCGGCGTCCTGCGCTTCGGTCATGCGGGCCGTCTTGCTGCGGATGTAGGTGACCCCTGCGGCCCATACTTCCTGTCTGCCTACCGGCGGGAGCAGGTCACCACGATCGAAGGATGGAGCGGGCGAACGCTCACGCACCACCTCGATCAACCGCTCGCGCAGGTTCGGCGTATTGAACAGCACGTCCCAGTCCGCGTGGCGAACCACATAGGATCGGCCGTCGACCTCGGCGATGATGCCGGTACCGGTTCTGAACAGGCGGACGCTGTCGTCATCCATAAACATGGTGAAGGTTCATGAGCGAGCTTTCGTGTAACTCAGGAAGGAAACTAGGAAACGTGCCGATCAAGTGCGTGCGTGGGACACGCCGGTCCGTAAGTGCTCGCAGGTGGACCGGCACGCCGGCGTCAAGACATTCGATGGGCGGCAGCCGGTGTGCTGTGTTGCTGCTTCTGTTAGCGTGCTTTACGGCGGCAGACACTCGGGCCCAGGCGGAGGATTTCGGCTGGAAGGTGTCGCTCCGCGGCGGCGCCGCGGTGGATGGCGAGGAGCTGTTTCGAGGGATTCAGTTCGGCTGGTGGCGTAGACTCGGCGGCGAGACGTGGTGGGCCGGACTGCGATACGCCCAGTACCGCGCGACGTCGTCCGACGAGGAATTCCGAAACGTGGCGGTCTACAGCGCGGCGAGGACCATGCAGCTTTCCATACGTGCGCGTTTTCCGAAGGGGAAGTGGACGCCCTTCGCCTCGCTAGGCGGGGGCGCTGCGGGAGGGGACTGGGGCGACGGGGGCGTAGTGCAGGCTGACGTCGGTGTGGACTACGCCGTCACGTCACAATTCGATGCTTCCATACAGCTGTCGGCCGGACGCGCGCCGGGCCCCTGGGCCGCCGGACTGCTCGTCGGCGCCGTCGTCTCGTTCTAGAGCCTGGAGAAGCCGGTCGACGACAACGATTCGCTACAGCGTCCAGCCGTTGTGGTAGGGCTCGCGGACGAAGCGATTGGCTTCGTCGTCGTTCGTGATGCGCATGTTTTCGGCATCCCATCGGAGCGTCTTGCCCGTGCGGATCGCGATATTCCCGAGAAGCACGGCCTCCGTGATAGGGCCGCCGTAATCGAAATGGGCGCCCGGTCGAGGGCCTCCCTTACATGCTTCGATGAATTCCTGGTAGTGTCCGATGGACCGCGGCAGGGCCGGACTCGGCATGTCGTACGAATCGGCCGCCGAGGCCGATAGCAGCCGCGGGTTGTGGCCCGTGCCGTCCGTCATGAGGATGCCTCCATCACCGACGAAGTACGCCCCGCCCGGGTCGGGAACGCCCATCGGTTCGCCGTCCGGCAGGCCTTCCGGCCGCGGCGGCTTCAGTCCGCCGTCGTACCACGTCACGCGTACGGGCGGCATATCCTCCCGCGCCGGGAAGTCGTAGTGGACGATGGAGGCGGTAGGAAACGTCTCCTCATTGACCTCGGTCGAGCTCGCATGCACTTTGTCGGGCGCCGCCAGCTTCAACGCGCGAAACACCGGGTCGAAATGGTGGCAGCCCATGTCGCCGAGTGCACCGGTGCCGAAGTCGAGCCAGCCGCGCCAGCTGAACGGAACGTAGATCGGATGATACGGGCGTCTAGGGGCGGGGCCGAGCCAGAGCTCCCAGTCGAGCGTATCGGGAACGGGCGGCGTCTCCGGCGGCCGTTCTATGCCCTGCGGCCAAATGGGTCGGTTGTCCCAGATGTGGACTTCTCTGACCGGACCGATCGCACCGTCCCAGATCATCTCGGCGATGACCCGATGATCGTCGTGCGCATTCTGCTGGGTGCTCATCTGCGTGGCGACGCCCGCTTCCCGAGCGGCGTCGGTCATGCGCCGCACCTCATAGATAGTGCGGGCGAGAGGCTTCGCGCAGTATACGTGCTTGCCTCGTTCCAGTGCGTCGACGGCGATGATGGCATGCGTGTGATCGGGCGTGCCGACGACGACGGCATCGATATTCTGCTCGCTGTCGAACAGACGCCGAAAATCCGTATAGCGTGTAGCGTCGGGGAACCGGGCATAGGTTTCCGCAGCCCGTTCGTCGTCCACGTCCGCCAGCGCCACGATGTTTTCGCTGCTCAGCTCACGGAGGTACGCACCGCCCATCCCACCCGCTCCGACGCCGGCGATATTGAGCGTGTCGCTTGGGGCCTTGAAGCCGGGACCACCGAGGACGCTCCGCGGCAGTACCACAACGGAAGATGCGGTGGCAAGAAAGTCTCGTCTATTCATGATATGATCCGTGATCTGTACGGTAGACGCTGTCCATACAATCTAGCTGACGGGCGGATAGACCGCAACGGAATATACGAATGGCAGGATGGCCGCGACGATCGGTGCCCGAACGGTCGTGATGCGGGCGCGTACATTTGATTCATACGGGTAATTGGTGGCTGAAGAACGAACGCTGTCTAGGCAGCCGGAATGATGGAGGACGGGAAGGAGGTTGAGCAACGTGACGACCAGGCGCGCGTTCGTGTCGGACACGTGCATCTAAAGGTGGCGGACATCGATCGTGCGCTGGCGTTCTACCGGGACGTACTCGGGTTCGAGATTACTCAGTGGATGGGTCGCTCGGCGGTATTCCTGAGTGCGGGCGGGTATCACCATCACATAGGCCTCAACACGTGGGAGAGCCGCGGCGGTTCGCAGCCAAACAGCGGGATGACGGGGTTGTATCACGTCGCATTTCTGTATCCGACCCGTCGAGCGCTTGCCTACGCGCTGCGGCGGGTCATGTCGGCGGGCGTCGTGCTTGACGGTGCGGCGGATCACGGCGTCAGCGAGGCCCTGTACTTGAGGGATCCCGACGGCAACGGCGTGGAACTGTATTGGGACCGACCCGCGGATGCCTGGCCCGTAGACGATGCGGGCAACCTCGCAATGTATACCCGTCCGCTGGACCTGGACGGGTTGCTCGCAATCCTTCATGACGACCCCCACGAATCGGCGTAGCGCACGGTAAACCGTCTCGAATTCGGGATCGACGTACGGTCATCGTGGAGGCCGCGCGGTTCGATGTCTCTGAATCAGCGGTAGGATCCCTGCGGCTTGTCGACGGCGACCGGAGTTTTTTTGAGGCGGCAATCTTCTATCTTTTCGATTGGCTGCGGCCCCTTCGGCCGCGGGACGTGTAGTTTCTTCATGCAAGGAAGTAAGGAATGCATACAGACGCTCGAACGTTAGATGACGGATCCGTTATCGAGGGGGATCTCTGTATCGTGGGTGCCGGCGCCGCCGGCATCAGTATGGCTATGGAGTGGATCGGAACGGATAAAGACGTCGTCCTGCTTGAAGGAGGCGGTTTCGACGTGGACGCCGACGTACAGTCGCTCTATAGAGGCGACATCGTAGGGGAGAGGTATTTCCCTCTGGAGGCCGCCAGACTGCACTTTTTCGGCGGAACGACCAACCACTGGGCCGGATTCTGCTCGATTCTCGATCCAATCGATTTCGAGGAGCGCGATTGGGTCCCGCATAGCGGATGGCCGATCAGCTACGACGACATGATGGCCTACTATCCCCGGGCGCACGAAATCCTTCAGCTCGGTCCGTTCGAATGGGATCCGGCCTATTGGGCGGCGCAGCACGAAGACAACGCGCTGCTGCCCTTCGACGGCGACATCGTACGGACGAAGATATGGCAGTTCAGTCCACCAACCCGCTTCGGGCGAACCTACCGCGATGAGATCGTCGACGCACCCAACATACATCTCTACACGCACGCCAATGTTACCCGGATAGAAGCCAACGAGCCTGTCTCGGCCGTCACCGGCCTGCGCATCCGAACGCTCGAAGGCAAGGAACTGCGCGTGAGGGCGGATGCGTACGTTCTGGCGTGCGGTGCGATCCAGAATGCACGACTTCTTCTGGCCTCGAACGAACGTGCACCCGAGGGACTGGGTAACGACCATGACCTGGTCGGCCGCTACTTCATGGAGCATCTCGAGATGCCCGGCGCGCGCCTGGCGTTGACCGAGCCCCGGCGCATGCGCCTCTACGAGTTTCATTACCCCGAGTACAAGTACCCGGCCGCCGAGCTGACGCTTTCAGAATCCGCGCAGCGAGAAAACTCCGTACTGAACGGCGTGTGCTCGTTTCGTGACGCTCCGGAGCGGGACGAGCCGCTTCAGGGCATGTTCGATCAAATTCCGCCGGATGCCGTCGAACGGCTGCGCGACGTCGAGGGCATGGACGAGGCCGCGCAGGAAGCGGCAAACGAAGGGTCCGACGGGGCGTCGTTGGACTACCCCCTCGAATATCAGCTGTTCTCCCGGCAGGAGCAGGCACCCAACCCGAACTCGCGCGTCACGATCGGGAGCGAACGCGACGCGCTCGGCGTGCCGCGCGTTCAGCTCGACTGGCAGCTAACCGAGCTTGACAAGCATACGATTCGCCGGTTTTATGAAATCATCGGACATGAAGCCGGACGAAGCGGCGTCGCGCGCGTGCAGTTGCACGACTGGCTGATGGAGGACGGATGGCCGTCCTTTCTCGGCGGGGGATGGCATCATATGGGAACGACCCGCATGGCCGAAAGCCCACGTGAAGGCGTCGTCGATCCACGTTGCAAGGTGCACGGCCTCGGCAACCTCTACGTGGCGGGGTCGGGACCCTTTCCGACGGCGGGGTGCGTAAACCCGACGCTGTCGCTCGTCGCGCTTACGCTGCGCCTGTCCGATCACCTGCGCGACGAGCTGAGCTAGGCGCCACTCCTTCCAACCGAATTCTCCAATACACAGTGCGAAACGGGATAGACCATGAGACGACGTAGATTTTTGCAACTGGGAACGGCCGGACTGATAGCCGCCTCGTTACCTGGCGCGGCGATCTCGGTTGCGAGTCAGTCGGAGCTCCATCGATTGGCCGAGCCGGGCCTGCTTCACATCCTCAGAGACCGGGAGTCCGTTCGAGCCATCGGAGCGTCGTACCGGCGAACGGTACCGTTCGAAGATGACGTTCACGTGCTGGCCGCTCAGATCACGGGCGATATGAAACGCTCCGGGGGCTCCGCGGCGAATCAAGCAGATATCGAGAAACAGGTCCGCCGCGATTTCGACAGGGGGCGAACGGTTCAGATAGACGGATGGGTGCTGTCCCGGACCGAAGCGCGGCAGTGTGCCCTGTTCTCACTCATCGCCGGTTGATGCACCAGGTACTGCCGGACGAAAGGGATCAGGACGCGCAGAGACTATTCTATATCCGGAGCACGAGGCGCTCTTTCCGTACATGGCCTCCGTGGGTGACGGCGTGCAGAGACGGCCGTGCGCCTATGGAGACAAGAAACACGGTCGGAGTCGGTCGAGCTATGATATGGGTCGCCGAAATGAATCGAAATCGTGGGGCGATATCATATGGAAACAAGAAAACACGTACACGAGGAATCGTTCGCCGTCGCACCTCAGGATGTCTTTGCGCTGCTGCATACGCCGAGCGCCATCCGAGGATGGTGGGGCGCCGACCGCGCCATCGTTCTTCCCGAGAACGGAGGCATCTGGGCTGCCGTCTGGGGCGGGACCGAGGACGATCCCGATTACGTGAGCGTCGCGACCATTGAATCGTTTGAACCGCCGCGGCGCATGGTTTTGACTGATTATCGCTACCATGCCCGCGAGGGCCAGCCGCCGTTCGAAGCCGATTTCAGGGTCACCTTCAGCGTCACGGCATCCGATGGCGGCTGCACGCTCCGCGTTGAGCAAGATGGGTTTCCGGCCGGAAAGGAGGCCGATGCGTTCTACGACGCGTGCGTGACCGGATGGAAGGAGACGTTTGCAGGTATCCGGAAGTACCTGGCGCGTCGCACGTGACGTCGTCTGTCGTGATCCCATAGCGATCCGTTCGCGGGATCCGTTTATTGCAGTCAGTTCCTGCCCTTCACAAACTGGATTGTCGAACCGTGATAATGCACCGATATGCCACCGTAATCCTGCTTGGCCTGTTCTTGCCCGCCACCGTACTGGCGCAGTTCAGCAAGGTGTTCGACAATCTGTCTATGAGCAGCGACATCCTCGACGGCGAACGGCGGTATGCCGTTTACCTTCCGCCGGACTACGACACGTCCGAGCGCAGCTATCCCGTCCTGTATCTGCTCCATGGCGGCGGAGACGACCAGACCGGATGGGTGCAGTTCGGCGAGGTGCGCCATATTGCCGATAGAGTGATCGAGGAAGGGAAGGCCACGCCGATGGTTATTGTCATGCCCGACGCCAGTGAAGGTCGCAGGGGCTATTTCAACGACGTGGCGGGGGAGTGGCGCTACGAAGATTTCTTTTTTGATGAGTTCATTCCGTACGTCGAGTCGACGTACCGCATCAAGAGCGAAAAACGGTACCGTGCCGTGGCCGGGCTCTCCATGGGCGGGGGCGGTTCGTTCATGTATTCACTGCACCGTCCAGACATGTTCTCATCCGCCGCGCCGCTGAGCGCCAGCACGGGCTCGCTGACGCTTGAAGACCTCCGGGAACGACTGGGTGAAGAAGCAAACGCCGTCTCGGAGGAGCGGCTACAGACGTACTTTGAACGTCACAGTGCCGTGGAGCTCGTTCGCAGCCTGCCGGAGGACGACATTTCGTCGGTGCGCTGGTATATCGACTGCGGCGACGACGATTTTCTTTACGAAGGAAATTCGCTCGTGCATATAGCCATGCGTCAACGGGGCATCCCTCATGAGTTCCGAATTCGCGACGGCGGCCACACGTGGACCTACTGGCGTGAGTCGCTGCCGTCCGTGCTCCATTTCGTCTCGCAGGCGTTTCATCAGTACTAGCCTTCCGTCAGTATGCGCATTCCATCAGTAATAGCATCACGAGCAGTCGTGGAAAATGAGTACGCATAGGGTCTGCGTGGCAGCAGGGTCTCCACACGTACTCACCGGGTCTTACCCTGCGTACGGACGGCAGTCGGTCCGCCGAATGCCATAGCCTGATGACTTTTGCGGAGGACGTACCATGACTGGAATATGGGGATGGGCTGCAGCTGCGCTCTTGTTCGTGACGGCCTGCGGGCAGCCGGAGGGAGACAGCGCGGCGTCAGCCTACGACGCGGCGGTGCGCGATACGATGGGGTACGTCATGTTTCCCGACGACGGCGAGGTGCTGGTGCCGTGCCGGGAGGAGTCGTCCGCGGATGCGCGATGGGTTATCAAGGCTGATCCGCAGACCACGGGTTCCACGCGTCTCGCCATGGGTACGCAGACGCTGCCGGGAGGCGAGTTGATTCCGGTTCACCGGCACGAACATCAGGATGAGATCCTCTTCATCCACGAAGGGCGGGCGACGGGCGTCTTCGGCGATTCGTCCGTGGCCGTAGGGCCGGGGACGACCGTATACGTGCCGCGGGGCGTATGGCACGGGGTCGAGAACGCGGCGAGCGAAAATGTAAATCTGGTATGGGTGGTGTCGCCGCCCGGCCTGGAAGGGTTCTTCAGGGATATCGGCGTGCCGCCGGGCACGGATTGCGTGCCCATGGATGCTGAAGAGATGGCTGAAATCCGGCGTCAGCACGGCATTACGCAGCGCATCGAATAGAAGCGGATTAACTGGACATCGTCCTATTGGGCCCATGTTACGGCGACGGGCGACCCGAATGGAGAGGGGCTTCCCAATCGGAAGCCGGAGCGTCGTCCGATGGCCGCTAAGGCCTTCAGAACGTCTACGCGTCCAGGACGAACGAAGCCGGTGAGGCCCGGTTGGCTGACGAGCATTCTGGCGGGATGCCTTGCTGTCGTCATCGCTATCGTGCATCTTCAACGTACTCTCGGTTATGTTCGCCGGGCGAACGGACGGTACGCAGCGCTCCAGGCGCGTTCGTAAGGAGTCATCCACAAATCCACCGAATCGTAGACATGACATCGATCAAACTGGTACTGACGACCATACTGCTCGCGACCAGCCTGTTTGGCGCGGACGAGACCGCGCCGGTAGAGGCCTCCGAACCGCCCGATCGTCCGAATATTCTCTGGATCGTAGGCGAGAATATCGCGCTCGATCTCGGGGTTTACGGCGCAGAGAACGTGGAGACCCCGAACATCGATGGCCTGGCCGCCGAGGGCATTCGCTTCACGAACGTGTTCGCCACGTCGGGGGTCTGTGCTCCGAGCCGGTCCGCCTTCATGACGGGCATGTATCAGAACACGACGGACACCCACAACATGCGGTCGCACCGGGACGACGACTATCGCCTGCCGCCGGGAGTGCGTCCGCTTACGCATCGACTCGCCGACGTCGGCTATTACACGGCGAATATCGTCAACATCGGCGACCGGGTGGCCGGCACGGGGAAGCTCGACCTCAATTTCGTCAATGAAGGACCGCTCTACGATTCGCAGGATTGGTCGAAGCTGAAGGACAACGAGCCTTTCTTTGCAACGATCAACATGCCGGAGGTCGAATACGACATCTACGATGGTCAGTCCGCCGAAAAGGAACGCGTGCCGTTCGTAGGGGAGGAGTGGCATCCACAGGTGGCCACGGTGGACAATGTGAATCCGCCTCCGTACTACCCCGATCATGAGATCGTGCGCGAGGAGTGGGCCCGGTACCTCAACTCGATCTCGGGGATGGACGTGCGCGTAGGTTGGATCCTCGAGCAGCTGGAGGAGGACGGGGTGGCGGACAATACGATTATCGTCTTCTTTGGAGACAACGGCCGGCTCACGCCGCGCGGCATCCACTGGCTCTGGGACCCCGGCATTCACGTGCCGATGATCGTTCACTGGCCGGAGAATTACCCGGCACCCCCGCAGTACGAGCCCGGCGCCGCGATCGACGACGTCATCAGCCTGCTCGATTTGACCGCGACGACGCTCTGGATGGCGGGTATCGAACGCCCCCTGGGTATGCAGAGCCGCCTCTTTCTGGGCGACCGCCCGGATCCGGAACGCACCTATGCGTTCAGCATGCGCGATCGCATCGACGAGACCGTAAGCCGGATCCGATCCGTTCGAGGCGAGCGCTATCACTACCTCCGCAATTACATGCCGGAGATGGGCTTCGCGTCGCTGAACCGGTACAAGGAAAAATGCTTTCTCATCAAGCAGCTCATGCGCGAGATGCATTTCGAGGACGAACTCATGGGACCCGCCGCGGCCCTCATGGAGCCGCTGCCGTACGAGGAGCTCTACGACACGCAGGCGGATCCCCACGAGATCAATAATCTCGCGGAATCCGGCGACCCGGAGCATCGGGCCGTTCTCGAACGTATGCGCGCGGCGCTCGATACGTGGATCGTGGAAACGGGAGACCAGGGCATCTATCCGGAACCGGCGTACGTCGTTGAACCGTTCGAGCAGGAGATGCACGATTGGTTCGGTACGCCGGAATGGTATTCGGATACGGAATGACGTGCCCGACCGACCTGCCGGGCGGCGCCGGACCGGCAGCATGGCGGCCCATGATCGTCCGGCCCATCGTCCAATTGCCTCAACCAGATACCAATAGATCGACATGAAAATCGTTAAGACCGGCACTGCGCTACTTGGAGTGGCGCTCGTCTTCGCCGTGGGCATCGCACTGGGATCCCGGATGCAGCCTCCCGTATCGTCGGCCGTCGTGGCCGAAGCGGAGGCGAGCCGAGACGACTTCGACTGGGGAACGTTGTTCAGCTACTTCGAGGGCGAAACGTTCGGTACGGAGAACGCCCTGGCGGCCGTTGCGGTCATCAACGCGGGCATGGAGATCCATCCGCCGCATCGACACACGGAAGAAGAGTACATGCTGGTCACGCAGGGCGAGGGGACGTGGCATCTGAATGGGGAGGACTTCCCCGCCGCCGCGGGAGACATGCTGTATGCGGCGCCATGGGACGTCCACGGCATCACCAATACGGGGTCGGCGCCGCTTCACTTCGTGGTCTGGAAATGGGACAACAAGGGCATCGAGCGGCCCGCCGATCCTGAGAAGTAGATCCACGCATGCCGTATCTTGCGCCCGATTGCAAAGCATTCCTTCATGATGTTACCGATGGAGGCCCTACGGATGGGAGGGAGGGCCTGGATCCTGCTCGTGCTGCTGATGCTCACGAGTTGCGACGTGCTTCAGAGTGGTGAGGCGGAAGAAGACGTCGATCCAAAGGTCGAGATTCGGCGGCACGTCGACACGTTCCTCGCCGAAGCTGGAGCCCGGGGAAGGACCGGACATCTTTTCAAGCCGGGTCAGCTCGTTATCACGACCGAAGACGTTGTAAGCGGTAGAGGTGGCGAGCTGTGCGGTATCGGAGGGGCAAATGAGAGCACTGGCGGGAATACTACGTCGACGAGCTGTTCGACCCGAACACGCCGGATCCGGATTGGGCGCAGCCGGAGTGAGGCCGGCGAAATATAGCCGTCGGATCGCCGTTGCCGGCATGGCAGCGTCGTAATCACCCCGGCCCGAGCCGCCTCTGGTTCTACCGCAGGCGACGGGCCGGCAGGTACCCCTTATAAGCAGTCTGAACACAGGAATGGATAGACGCAGATTTATTACTTCATCGATGCTGGGGGCCCCACTGGCCCACACGGTTGCTTTCGGATCCGGTTCGTCAATGGTGCCGCAATATTTCGAACTGCGACGCTACCACCTGCTGAATAATTCGAAGCAGAACGCATTGCACGAATTCCTCGGGGAGGTGGCCGTCCCGGCATACAACCGGCTGGGTATCGAACCGGTGGGAGGGTTCAGTGTCGCGTATGGACCGAACCGTCCGTCTGTGTACGTCCTGCTGCCGCATCCCTCCCTCGAGTCGGTCGAGACGCTGCGGCGCCGGCTTGCGGCGGACGATGAGTATGTGCGGGCGGGGGCCTCTTTTCTTGAGCGATCCATGGCCGATCCGGGTTACGTCCGCTATGAAAGCTCACTGTTGAAAGCGTTCGACGGAATGGAAAGGATCGAAACGCCCGTCGGCACGGACGGACGACTCTTCGAACTGCGATTTTACGAGAGTCCGACGGACGAGGCCGCGCTCCGGAAGATCGAAATGTTCAATAACGGAGAGATTTCGATCTTTCGTGAGGTCGGACTGCATCCCGTCTTCTTCGGGGAATCGTTGATCGGGGATCAGCTTCCCAATCTGACCTACATGCTCGCCTTCGAGAACATGGCGGAACGCGACGCGGCCTGGGATCGATTTCGGGCGCACCCGGACTGGGCGGAGCTCAGCGCCAATCCGTACTACGCCGAGACGGTTTCCGCCATCAGCGATTTCATACTTCGGCCGACGGTCTACTCGCAGATCTAGCCGTCTGACCTCACACGCGTGCTATCGCGAAGATATCAGTCGTGCGTATGCTCTTCGTAGTGCCTGCGAAGCAGGTCGCCGCCGAAGTCGTTCTCCAGGTCGCGGAGGACGGAGTGGACGTGGTTGCCGTCACCCTGGGTGTTGTCGTATTCGATGAGCAGCGTGGGACCGTGGACGCGGTAATAGTGCTGGTCGCCGCGGTCGAGTCCGCCGGCCCACGCGAAGTAAAACGACTCGATCCCCGCGCGTTCGACTTTCTCAAGGTACTGCTCGGCGAGCTCGGGCTGCTGGTTGCCCGTGTACTCCCTAATGAGGCGCCACAGCGCCTCCTTCTGTTCCGTCGTCATCTCGGCTGCGGCCAGTCCCTCATACCCTTCCAGTTGTGCGGAGCGATCGTTCCCCGTGATGATGTCGCGTGGCGCCGCCTCGTTGATGACGGCCAGCCTGCGCTGCTCCGCATTCAGCAGGGAGACGAGGTGGCGGGCCAGGTCCTCTTCGGCTCCGAGCACGCGGAGTCCGGCCGTCGGGCCGGTCCGTACTTCGGCCGGATTGGACCCGTAGAACGCGGGCGTGGTGACGGTCAATGCGTCCGACACCGACGTGTAGTTGAGAGAGAGGTGGTGGCCTTCGAGGCGCCAGCCCCACGGTTCGTCCTCTAAAGGCGTGCCGAAGATGCTGACGTAGTACAGGGCCCGGTCGCGCGTCCACCCTGGCTCTTCGATCTGCCGGAGGATGTTCTCGAGCTGCATCACGCTCGTCGCCTTGAGGTATCCCCGAGAACTCAGTCCACTTCGAAGCAGCGCATGTACGGCCCTCCGCTGGTCCAGCGACATGTCCTTCAGCGTCAACCCCTTTCGCGGAACGGGCGTAAAATGAAAATTGAAGCGCTCGTCGCCATCGAACGGCATCATGGCCTGTCGGGCGTCGTCTTCGTCGAGCAGCGCCAGAAAGGCCGTTGCGGCTTCCGTCATCGACGGGGCGGCGTTCTGGGCCGGTGCGGAGGTGGCCGTGAGACCGAGGAGGGCTATCACGGCCGGGAGCATGGCGGATCGCATGGGCGGATGCTAGTTGAGAGAGAAGTCGTGGTGTATGTTACCGCAATGATGCCGAATCCGCAACGGCGTCACGGCTGGACGTTGATGTCGTGCGGCCTAGAGAATGGCGTCCTAATGGATCGATCGGCATCGCGAAGTCGATCCGTCGCACCATAGTACGAGGCGTTCGCGTCAGGCGCTGAAGAGCCCTCCCTCCATCTACGACATTGGAGTGCATTTCGTAACGTTGCATTGTGAAGAGGGAACGAAGGTTGGGGCTCCGGTCTTTATCTCTATAGATCGATCGCGCTTTCGATACCGGTCGCTGCCATCCATACATCGCCATCCAGGCTCCGTTGTTTCCTGTTGGATGGGATGGACTGCATGGCGTGGACGGAGCGTCGTTGCCGGCGCAGATCGGCTAAGCGAGGTCGTCCGACACGGGTAGTCCGTCTGTCAGCCGGAAATATCTGTCGGTACGTCGCGCGACCGTCGGTGGGCCCGCCCCGTCGTCGCCGGCGCTTTCGTGAGCGCGTAGTAAGAGGTTCAACGGCCAGCGACAAGCATGCAATCTCGTCTCATCTCTCTTCGAGCGTTCGTATCCGCTGCCGTATTGTGCCTGATGGCCGCGTCGCCTGTCCGTGTCGGCTATGCGCAGGCGGTGGGTGCGGGCGGGGCGGATGCGGACAGCCTGTATCGCGCGGGGGACGATCTTCTGAACGCAGGCCGGTACGAGGAGGCACGGAACGTCCTTCGAAGCCTGCTCGATGAGACACCCCACCACGACGGTGCGCTGGACTATGCGCAGACGTTCCTTTTGACCGGAGCGTATGAGGTCGGCGTGGAGCGTTTAGCGGAGCTGATCGCGGCGGCGTCCGACGCGCCGCGGCTCTATCAGGCGAGAGGCCGCCTGCTCGTCGCCGTCGGTCGGTACGAGGAGGCAGAGTCGGACTTTCGCGAGGCGCTTACGCTGAAAAACGATCTGTGGACGGGTGGCGTAGATATCGCCGAGTTGTTTGCTCGCACCGGCCGGGATCGGCAGGCACAATCCATTTACCGAACGGTCTACCAGCAGTACAAGCAGGGTACCTTCCGTACGGCCCATACGTTGACGGCAGGTGCACGCGCCGCGGCCGAGGTCGGTGAATTTCGTGACGCGAACGAGGCCTTCCGTACCGCCTTTCGATTGGACGGGCAGGACGTGGACAACCTGTACTTCTGGGCGGAATTGTTTCGGACAAAGTATAACGAGGCCGATGCGACCCGTACCTTCGAAGACGCTCTCCGGCTCAACGAACGACACGCGCCTTCATTGATCGGCCTGGCCCGCCTGTCGTCCAACTTCGAACGGAAGGAGGAGCTGGCTGGGAATGCGCGCTCCATCAACCCGAACGCCGTGGATGCGCTCACCCTACTGGCCGGACTCCGCGTGCTGGATGGGCAGTATGATGAAGCCGAGGTGATGGCGCGGCGCGCCCTTCAGGTAAATCCGGCGTCCATCTCCGCCCTGGCGCAGCTCGCGTCCGTCCATCACTTGCGGGGGGATACGGCCGCGTTTAAGGGAGCCGAGCGACGTGCCCTGGAGGTCGACCCGCAGGCCAGTGACTTCTATCTCGAGCTCGCCGAGAATGCGACGCTTCGCTTCCGCTACGTAGACGCGGCGTCGTTCGCCCGTCGGGCCGTCGAGGTGAACCGGACGGACCTTCAGGCGCGCGCCGAGCTGGGGACGGCGCTGCTCCGGCTCGGTCAGCGTGAGGAGGCCCGACGGCATCTCGAGGCGGCCTTCGACGGCGACCCCTTTAATCTCTACGCCTCCAACATGCTGACGCTGCTGGATGGCTACGAGAATTTTTCGACGCTGGAGAGCGAGCACTTCCGGCTCTTGATCCACGACGACGAGCGAGACGTGTTGGGCGCGGACATGCTGGCCGTGGCGGAGGAAAGTTTCGATTCGCTGAGAGCGCGTTATCCGTATGAGCCGTCCGGCAAGATCCTCATCGAGGCCTATGGTGATGCCGACGATTTTGCCGTACGCATCGCGGGGGTGCCGCACCGTGGACTCCTGGGCGTGAGTTTCGGGGACGTGCTGGCCGTCAACACGCCCCGCGCACAGACCGGGCGCCCCTATAACTGGGCGCGCACGCTCTGGCACGAAATAGCTCACACGATGGCGATGGGGGTTTCGGAGAACAACGTGCCGCGTTGGTTCACGGAGGGCCTGTCCGTCTACGAAGAGCAGCGCGCACGGCCGGAATGGGCACGGGAGATGGACCTCGGCTTCTTCTCGGCCCTCGAGCGGGACCTCTTGCTGCCCCTCGAACAGATCGATCGCGGCTTCACGAGGCCGTCGTTCCCGGGCCAGATTCAGCTGTCCTATTACCACGCCGGCAGGCTCGTCAAATATGTCGCCGACACGTACGGGTTCGAGGCCATCGTGGACATGCTGCATGCACTTCGTGAGGGGGCATCCGACGAGGAGGCCCTCGCGCAGGCTACCGGCGCCGACGTCGCGGAGATCGACCGCGGCTTCCTGGACGCCATGCGCCGGGAAGCGAACGCGGCCCGGCAGGCTCTCGAGGGGCTGCCCGACGTGCTCGGCGACGAGGAGGCGGAGATCACGTCTGAATCCATCGGCGCGGCGCGAGGTCCCTTCTTCGAGACGCTGCGTGAAGGAGGCGCCTACCTTGCCGACGAGCAGTACGGGGCGGCTGAGACGGCCTTCCAGCGCGCGCTTTCCATGTACGATGGGTACGTCGGGCCCGGGAACGCGTACGAGGGACTCGCCTCCGTGTACCGTGCTATGGACAATGAAGAAGCGCTCGTGGAGATCCTGACGGAGTACCTGAGCCGGGCGGAGCATGAAACGGACGCCGCCCTCGAGCTTGCCGCGCTGTACGAGGCGCGCGACGAATCGTCACGATCCGCTGCGGTGCTGGCGCAGACGCTGTACGTCATTCCGTATGATGCCGACGTACGGGAGCACCTCGCCGAGCTCTATGAATCGATGGGGCGCTACGATGAGGCCGTACGGCATCGGCGAGCCGTCGTCGCGCTGAATCCGCCCGACCGCGCCGGCGCATTCTACGCCATGGCGCGCAGCCTGCGGCACGCCGGCCGCTCTGCGGAAGCCAAACGGGCCGTCTTGCGCGCCCTGGAGGCCGCGCCGGACTTCCGAGAAGCCCAACGGTTACTCCTCGACATTGTGGAATGAGCAGCTTTGTGGATTAAGTAGCAGCCGGGACGTCCGGCATCCGTGTCTACCGTATGTACCAGCTCGCAACCATTGTGATGGCGATCGGCCTCGTTCTTCCCGCCCCGAGGAGCGGGACGGACGATGATGGCTTTCGGTTCGTCCGCATTCGCTTCGATGCCGACGGCGCGGGCGGACGCTCTCGAGGCGGTGCACCGTGGAGTCACGACCATCCGACGGCAGAATTGCATTTTTATGAAGCGCTCGAGCGGACCACGCAAATCTACGTCGAAGGGCCCCCACTCGTGCTGACCCTCGACGACGACCGCATCTTCGAATACCCGGTGCTCTATCTGTGCGAGCCGGGGTACTGGGAGATGGGAGAGGATGACGTAGAGAACCTCCGGGAGTATCTGGACCGCGGTGGATTCATCCTGTTCGACGATTTTCGCGGGAGACGAGAGCTCGAGCAGCTTAACAGCCAGCTCAAGCGCCTCTACCCGGACCGGGATCCGGTCGAGCTTGCGCCTGATCATGCGATCTGGAGCCTGTATTACGACGTCGATCCCGTGGCCGCTCCTTCCATGGTGAGTGGGGGTGGATTCGGCTTCGGTCCCGGAGGCTATGAAGACCGGTATTACGCACTGTTCGGCGACGACGGCCGGATGATCGCCCTGCTCCTGTACAATCAGGATATCGGCGACGGTTGGGAATGGCCCGAGCGCAACATCGAGCAGTCTTCTACGATCGCCTTTCAGATGGGCGTGAATTTCGTTTTGTATGCACTGACGCACTGAGGCACTCATGTCGGAAATACCCCAGCGAGACCGTAATGGATCGCTCGATCCGCGCGAAGACGAGGCCGTGCTCGCCCGCCTTCAGGAAGGCAAGGAACGCATCATCGAGCAGCTCCGCAAACGCATCGTAGGCCAGCATGAGGTGATCGAGCAGGTCCTCATTTCGCTTTTCGCCGGCGGCCACTGCCTTATTACCGGGGTACCCGGCCTGGCGAAGACCCTGCTCATCAAGTCGCTCGGAGAAATTCTCGATCTGAGCTACAAGCGAATCCAGTTCACGCCGGATCTGATGCCGGCGGATATCACCGGGATCGACATCATTGAGGAAGATCGGACCTCCGGAAAGCGGGAGATCAAGTTCGTTCGCGGACCGATCTTCGCCAACATTATTCTGGCCGATGAGATCAACCGCACGCCGCCGAAGACGCAGGCGGCACTGCTCGAGGCCATGCAGGAATATCAGGTGACGGCCGGCGGGGAGCTGATGCCGCTCGAACGTCCCTTTTTCGTGCTTGCGACGCAGAATCCGATCGAACTCGAAGGGACGTACCCGCTTCCCGAAGCACAGCTCGATCGGTTTATGTTCAACATCGTCATCGACTATCTCTCCGCGGACGACGAGCTCGAGGTGGCGCTCTCGACCACGTCGAAGCAGGAAGAAAGCCTGGATCGAATTCTTTCGGGGGATGATATCCTGGCATTTCAGCAGCTCGTTAAGAAGGTGTACGTACCCCGCAACGTGGCGCAGTTCGCCGTGAACCTCGTTCGCAGTACGCGACCCGATGAAGCGGAAGCCCCCGACTTCGTCCGAGAGTGGGTCAGCTGGGGTGCCGGACTGCGGGCGACGCAATATCTACTGCTGGGTTCCAAGGTGCGTGCGGTGTTTCACGACCGATACAACGTGGCCGTCGAGGATATCCGCCATCTCGCCTATCCGGTGCTTCGCCACCGCGTTCTGACGAATTTCTACGCGGAGTCCGAGAACGTCGACGTCGAGCAGGTCATCGACATGTTGCTCGAACATATTCCGGAGCCCGCATCCGGACTCGAGTAAGCCCCCGTAGCGGGAATCGACGCGCGGCGCGAGGTCGCGATGCCGCTTACCGAAATGAAGACCTTCCGAAATGGCCACTCGTTTTATAGAACCCACGGTCCTGTCCCGAATCTCCAACATGGAGCTGCGGGCACGGTCCGTCGTGGAAGGTTTCGTGGCCGGACTCCATCGAAGCCCCTATAAGGGCTTTTCGGTGGAGTTCATGTCGTACCGCCCCTACATCCCGGGCGACGACCTCATGCACGTCGACTGGAAGCTGTACGCGCGGTCGGATCGGTATTACGTCAAGGAGTTTGAGGACGAAACGAATACGTCGCTGGACATCCTGCTGGATATCAGCGGGTCGATGGAATTCGGCTCGAACGGACTTTCGAAGCGAGCCTACGGATCGTACCTGGCCGCTTCGCTCGCCTATCTCATCATCCGGCAGCGCGACGGGGCCGGACTCACGTTGTTTGACGACAAGATCGTCAATCACATCCCGGCGAAGAGCACGACGGGACACCTGCACACGCTGCTCGAAATCCTCGAGCGCGCGAAGCCGGGGACGCAGACCGATATGGGGAAACCGCTCCACGAGCTGGCCGAACGCCGCCGCCGCCGCGGATTCGTCGTCCTCATTTCCGATCTGCTCGATGATGCGGATGCGATCGCGGACGGACTCCGTCATTTCCGGTATCAGGGCCACGAGGTGATCGTGTTCCACGTGATGGATCCACAGGAGCTCTCATTCGACTATTCGGATATGGTGGAGTTCGAGGATCTGGAGACCGGGGAAAAATACCTCGTGGCCGCCGAGTCGGCCCGGGAGGCGTATCTGGTGAACCTGAACGAGTTTACGTCAAAGCTTCGGCGCGCATGCGGACGCATGGGAATCGATTATCACCTCCTGTCTACCGATCAACCGCTCGACTTCGCGCTGTTCGAATATCTTGCCGCCCGGGCAAAACGCGTATAGCTCCTACCAGATAAGCCCTTCGACGTGTCATTCATCAATTCCATATTCCTGTTCGCCACGGCAGCCGCCGTGCTGCCGGTGCTGTACCATCTCGTCCGCCGAATGCGTGCGAGGACGGTACCCTTCAGTTCGCTCAAGTTCCTGAAGGCAACGCCCAAGGAACTTATCCGTAAGCGACGCTTGAAGGATCGCCTGCTGATGCTGGCGCGCGCCGCTTTGCTTGCTCTGCTGGCTCTGGTCTTCGCGCGTCCGTATCTGCCTTCGGAGCAGCTTCCCTTCGTCGATCAGCGAGCGAGCGAGTCCGTCGTCGTGCTGATAGACCGGTCACTCAGTATGCGGCACGGCGACACATTCGATCGGGCCCTCAGCGCCGTCCGACAGCGCATCGAAACAGCGGGACCGGACGACGAGATAGCGATTATCGCTTTCGACGACCGGGTCCAGATGCTGTCGAGCCTGGATGCCGATCCCACCGTGCACGCAAGTGCACTGGGCATGCTGGAAGCCGGATATCGGACGACGGACTTCTTTCCGGCGCTGCAGCGCGCCGAAGACGTTCTCGCCGACGCCCGGCACGATCGACGTGTCGTGGTGATGGTTTCCGACTTTCAGGAAGTCGGCTGGTCGGGATCCCTCGCCGACTGGACGCTGCAGTCCGGGACGATCTTCGAGCCCGTCTCGGTGGCGTCGGGCGAGCCGGACAATGCGTACGTGGAGGCATTCGAGCTGGCAACGCGCTCGGCCGCAGAGGGAGAAGCGGTTCGCTTCGATGCTCGCGTGGCGGCGATCGGGGGTGCCGCTCAGCGTAGCCGGACCGTATCCCTCGTGGTAGATGGGGTGGAGGTAGACCGTCAGCAGCTGCCCGGGCGTGCCTCGGCCCCCGTTACGTTTCAGCAGTACGTCACCCGTGAAGGCTATTATCAGGGCACACTCTCCGTCGATTCCGATGACCTTCCCGACGACGACCGCTTTTACTTTACGGACCGGATGGACGGCCGGCCGAACGTACTCGCGATCGATGCGCCGGCTGAAACAGGTCGGCGTCCTGCGTTTTATCTGCGTAGCGTGTTCGATCTCGACGAGGGTGCGCGGTTTGGGTTCAGCGCGGCAGAGCGTCCAACCGTGGGCGTACTCGATAACGCACAGGTGACGTTCCTCTCGGCCGCCGTCACGGCGAGCGACCGATCGCTCCTCCAGCGGTTTGTGGAAGAAGGAGGGACGCTGGTCATCACGGCGTCCGAGGCGTTCGGCGCCGGATCGCTTTCGAGCACGATCGAGGCGTTCGGGATGGGGAGGATCGAGGGGATCGTCGAGGCTCGCGATCAGTTAGGATATGAGGTGATTATCGGGGAAATCGAGGTGCGCCATCCGATCTTCGAGCCGTTCCGGGGCAACGGGCGCGCGGCGATTCTTCGTCCGCAGTTTCGGCAGTATGCCCGGCTCATCCCGGCGGAGGGGACCACCGTTCTCGGGCGCTTCGACAGCGGAGACGTGTTCCTGGCCGAGCGCGCGGTCGGGAACGGCCGAGTCGTGTTCTATGCCTCTTCGCTGAACACGGCGTGGACCGACCTCCCGCTCGATGAGATGTATGTTCCGTTTCTCTATCAGCTCGTTCGGTACGGCGTCGGCGCGTCAGCCCGGTCGAATACCTATCTCGTCGGTGATCCCGTTCCGCTGGAAGGACGTGCGGCGGAAACGGTGGAAATCCGAACCCCGGGTGACCACCTCTATCGGGTCACGCTGGACGAACAGGGCCGCGGCTACTTTCGCGAGACGGAGGTGCCCGGCCACTATGCCGCGGCGTCGGAGGCAGGACGGACGTTGTTCTCCGTGAACGTCGACCCGCAGGAGTCGGATTTGAGGCGACGGGACGCGGAGGAGGCGTACGCCGCCGTCGCTCCGCCGCAGGATGACGTGGCGGTCACGCCGGAAGAGGCGTCGGCAGCGGCGCTGGAGACGGACGAGCGGAGCCAGAAACTGTGGCGAGTGCTCCTGATCGCCGTCCTGGCGCTGTTCATGGTGGAGACGTATTTCGCGAATCGCGGTGCACGGAAGCGGAATCCGACGGGACCACCGCTGCAGCGACAACCGGCGCAGGCAAGAGGTAGACGGTAGGCAGACGAAGGCGACGCAGCACACCGAACGAAGCAGGGAACGAGGAACCAGCATGTCGTACAGTCGAATTCGAGTTCGCGAACTGATTCGGGATATTCGCTCCCGCTGGCGGCGGCGTGCCATGCTGCAGGGTACGGCCGTCACGGTCGGCGTCCTCGCCGGATGGGGTCTGGGTCTCCTGTTGCTGTACCGGGTCGTCGAACTTCCGCCGATCGTCCTGCTGGTGCTTGCCGTGGTAGGCGGACTCCTGGTGATCGGACTCGGGGTTCAGTTCATCGTTCGGCCGGCGCTGCGGCGTATCCCCGACGAACGGATCGCCCTCCTGATTGAGGAGCGCGTTCCGGAGCTGCAGGATCGGCTCAACAGTGCCGTCGAAATCGACGATCCGGCCTCCGCCCGGCGTGCGCACGGTATCCTGGTAGACCGGCTCATCGACGATGCGGCAGAGCGTGCTCGAAGCGTACCGCTGACGACGGTCGTAGATCGACACCGGGAGCGGATGCTCGCCGGCGCCAGTGCGATCGCACTGGCTTTCTTTCTCATTCTGGGCTATTCCGCGATCGACGACGTGCGCCTGACGATCGGCAGCGGCAGTCTGTCCGAATTGATGCCGGTAAGCCTGCCCTTCATGACGATCGATCCCGGTGACGTAGAGATTGAGAGAGGTGGATCGCAGGACGTCGTGGTTTCACTGCGAGAGGAAACCGATCGCGATGTCGTCATCAATTATCGGAACGCGGATGGCGAGTGGCAGCGGGAGGTGATGCGCCCGGCGATCGGTCAGCCCGATTATCTCCACGAATTTGTGTCGGTGCAGCAGCCGCTGGAGTACTTCGTCCAGCACGACGAGCAGCGGTCGGATGTCTTCACCGTATCGTTGTACACGTTTCCGTCCGTCAGCAGTATCGACGTAACCTATGCCTATCCCCAGTATACCGGAATGGCCCCTGAGACGGAGGAGGGTACCGGCGACATTTTCGGTCTTCGCGGATCCGACGTGTCGATCGACGTGTCCACGACGGGTAATGCCGTTGAGGGAGAGCTGGTCCGAGACGATGGCGTTCGCATTCCCCTCGAGCGGACGGACGCCGGCCGCTTTAGAGCATTGATGAAGCTCGATTTCGAGGGACTGTACCACATTCGACTGGTCGACGATCAGGGGAAAGAGAACAAGTTTCCTGACGAATATCAGGTCATACCGATCGACGATCAGCGGCCGCGCATCACGATTACGGATCCGCAGCGCGACGTGAGGGCGAATGCGATCGAAGAGGTGCTCATGGCCGTGCGAGTCGAGGACGATTTCGGGATCGAGGACGTACGGCTCCGGTTCGCCGTCAATGCCGGTGAGGAGCAGACGGTCGTATTGAACGACGCCCGGAATGAGCGGGCCAGGGAGGTTGAGGGAGAACATCTCTTCTTCCTCGAGGACTACGCCCTGGAGCCGGGTGACGTCATATCGTATTTCGTGGAAGCGGAAGATGCCTTCCACGAGTCGCCCGAGATGAGCGACATGTATTTCATCGAGGTGATTCCGTTCGATCAGGAATACAGGCAGGTGACGGCGGGCGGTATGCAGGGGGGCGGTGGACAGAGTGCCATCGTGCTCAATCAGCAGCAGATTATTGCGGCCACGTGGCGGCTCGTACGAGAGCGGGATCGAATGAATGAGGAGGAGTTCGAATCGTCACGCCGCGCGCTCGTCCAGGCTCAGGAGAGCCTGCGAGGCAACATTCAGGAACGCATCAGCAGCACCGCGTTTTCCGTCGAGCTCCAGACGGACGACGACAGTCGGCGTGTCGTCGAGCTGCTCCGGAGCGCCGTCGAGGCGATGGGCGGTGCCGTCATCGAGTTGAATGCGAATCGACTCCGTGAGGCGCTCACGCCCGAACGCGAGGCACTCAACGCGCTGCTGAAAGCGGACGCGCTGAATCGCGAGCAGAACGTGGCCCTCAATCGAGGCAACCAGGGAGGCGGCGGGGGCGGTGCTACGGAGGAGCGCATGACGGAGCTGATGGACCTCGAGCTGGATATCTCGAAGGATAAGTACGAGGTGCTCCCCGAACGTTCGGGTCAGTCCGCCGGAGCCGGCGGAGAGATGGACGAGGCGCTTCAGCGGCTGCGTGAACTCTCCAGGCGTCAACAGAACCTGGCCAACCAGAGCCGTCAGGAGCTCGAAGGTGAGGAGCAGCGTCGGCAGGTGGAACGCCTTACGCGGGACCAGGACGAGCTGAGGCGAGAGGCGCAGCAGCTTGCGCGGCAGATGCGCGGCATGCAGAGCCGGAACGGACGTTCCAGCGAAGAGGCACGGGAACAGCTCGAACGCATAACCCGCAACATGCAGGAGGCGCAGGAGGCGCTGCGCGACGGTGACGTAGACCGGGCTCGCGCGCGGCAGCAGCAGGCCGTGAACGAGCTGGAACGGATGACGCGCGACATGCGGGTGGCGACGAACGACGGCCGTCGGGAGGCACTGCAGGAAATGGACCGCGAATTCGACGGGATGCGCGAGCAGGAAGAGGCGCTGGCACGCGATCTCCAGCGCGCAGCGCGGGAGGCGCAGGAGGAGGGCCGGCTGGATGCGGAAGGCCTGGAAGAGCTGGCCGAGCGGCGCAGGTCGAATCGCGAGGCGCTGGAGCGATTCCGGGAGCAGGTAGAGCGCGTCGCGGAAGAGCACGCCGACACGCCCGAGATCGCCTCCGCGGCGCGAAACCTGCGGCAGGGATTGCGGCGCGAGGCGCTCGAAGAGCAGATGGACGATTCCGAGCGGGCCATCGTGCGGGGATGGCTCGACAACGCGGAGCGCCGGCAGGAGAGTATCCGCCGCGGCATGGAGCGCCTCGAACAGGAGATGCGTGCTTTCGAGGGACAGCTTCCGGTGACGGACGAAGAGCGGCTCGCGAGGTCGATGCAGTCGCTTCGAGAGCTCGAACGCGAACTCGAGCGCCTGCGCGACGAGCAGGCCGGACCGTCCAGCGGAGACCAGCAGACTGGGGAAGCAGCCCGGGGATCGGCGGGTGGTGAAGGCCAGGGCGAGCCGGCGGAAGGACAGGGCGGAGACCAGCCGTCGTCTTCCGGAGAGGCCTCATCCGGGCAGGGTGGCGGAGATCGCGCTGCGCGAGCCGGCGCGGCAAGCCGACAGGCTCGGCTCGACAGGGCCAGGGAGCAAATACGCCGGATGCAGGAAGACCTCGGAGGCACGCCCGCCGGTGGTGCGCTCGACAATCTCAGCCGCGCTGTGTCCAGAGCGGACAATCCCAACGTGACGCTCGAAGGGGAAGCGGCACGAGCATTTTTCGAACGGGAAATCTTTGCGCCCCTGTCGCAGCTCGAAGAAGAGCTGCTGCGAGAACTGGATCGCATCAGCATGGCAAAGAAACTGCACGGGAGCCGCCCCGGGAACGTTCCACCCGAATATCGGGAGCTCGTCGAGAAGTATTACGAGTCGCTTTCAAAATCCGCCGGCCGCTAACGACGGCGACGTGACCTGATGTTCGAATTAATGTTTAAGTTCAGCCGCATCAATTTCTCGGAGGGCACGCTCGCCCTCCAGAGTGGGACGGCCGCATGGTTATTCGCCGCTGCGGTGGTCGTCCTCGCGGTCGGTCTCGTGCTCATCTACCGGTCGACCGAAAGGTATGCGTCGCGACGAGACCGTGCGATCTCCTTCTCGTTGCGCTCGCTCGTGCTGCTGCTGCTCTGTCTGCCGCTACTGGAACCCATCCTCGTGATGCCGGACGTGGTCCCGGATGAAAACTTCGTCGCCGTGCTCGTCGATGCGTCGCAGAGCATGAACGTCCCGGACGGGCGCGACGGGATCACACGAAGTGAAGAGGCGGCCTCCATCCTCTACGACGGGACCGGCGCCGTCCTGCCCGATCTGGAGGAGGTGTTTAAGGTGCGCGCGTACGCGTTCGGGGACGACGCGCACCGCGTCGATAGTATCGGTTCCGTACCGGCGGACCGGCATGGGACGAACCTTTCTACCGCCTTGAATCGCGTGCTGGCGGATTTTCGCGGCCTGCCGCTGGCCGGCGTGGTGCTTCTGACGGATGGAGCCGATAACAGTACCGACGTCCCGCTGAACAGCGCTGAAGCGCTTCGCGAGCGTGACGTGCCCCTGCACGTCATCGGCCTGGGGAGTGGGGAGTCTGCCGGGGAACGCGAACTGCTGGAGGCGCTCGTCAGTCGAGGCGTTGAAGAGACGACGGGCGCGGAGATCGATGTGAAGATCCGGTCCTGGCGAGAGGAGCCCGAGCCGGTGTCCGTGGACCTGTACGAGGGCGACGAGCTCGTCCACACGGAACGCTATGCCCTGAAGGGAGACGGACGTATCGATCAGTACACGTTTTCGTACGAGCCGGAGGGAACGGGGGCGCGTGAGTATTCGATTCGGCTCGAAGCGGCCGTCGACGAGCGAAACGTCGAAAACAATTCCACGACCGTGCTCATCGATCCGCGTCAGGATACCCTGCGCGTGCTCTACATTGAGGGACATCCGAGGCGGGAATTCAAGTTCGTCAAGCGGGCGCTGGACGACGATACCGTCGTACAGTTTACATCGATCCTGCGTACGGGGTCGGGCAAGTTCTACCGGCAGGGCATTCGACATCCGGATGAGCTGGCAGGTGGATTCCCGACGAGCGAGGAAGAACTCTTCGGGTTTCATGCCGTGCTCTTCGGCGATGTGGAGGCATCGCATTTCACGCTCGAGCAGCTGTCGATGATCGAGCGATTCGTTCGGCTGCGCGGCGGGGGCTTCGGCATGCTGGGGGGACGGCTGTCGTTCGCGGAAGGCGCGTACTGGGACAATCCGATTGCGGACCTGCTTCCCGTCGCTCTCGATCCGAGCCGGAGTACCGTCATTCCACCTGTCTTCGGTGAGGAGGGGGCACCGCCGGAGGAGCAGGGTTTTGCAGTCGTTCCCACGGCGGCCGGACTCGAAAGTCCGATCTTGCGCCTTTCCGTAGATCCGGTCCGGAATCGGCGCCAGTGGACCGAGATGCCGGGCCTCACGAGTATCAATTACCTGGGAGCCGTCAAGCCCGGTGCATCGGTCCTCGCTGAAAAGCCCGACGATGAATTTGGTGCGAGCGAGCCCGTCCTGGTCGTGCAGCGGTACGGGAAAGGGCGGAGCGCCGCCCTCGCCACGGCGAGTACCTGGCGCTGGCAGATGTTGCTCGAAGCGGACGATCAGCGGCACGAGCGCTTCTGGCGGCAGTTTGTCCGCTGGCTGGCGGCTTCGGCCCCCGATCGGGTCGACGTCGATCTCGGGAACGATCGGTTCGCGCCCGGCGAGGAGATCGACGTCACCGTACAGGTGTTTGACGATCGGTACCTCCCGGTGACCGATGCCGCGGTCGGCGGTACGTTCACGGATCCGCTCGGAGCGGAGGCCGACGTCGAGTTTCGACCCGATCTTGGGATGGCCGGCTCGTATTCCGCTACCCTGCTGCCATCTGTCGAAGGCGTCTACACGCTCGACAGCTGGGCCGTAGCGGGCGGGGACTCGCTGCCGGCGCGACGTACCAGCATGCTGGTACGACCGTCCGGCAAAGAATATTTCGATGCCGTGCTCAAGCGGTCGTCGCTGGAACAGCTGGCCGACGTCGCAGGCGGGGTCTACTACGAACCGGAAGACACGGGAATGCTGGCCTCGAACCTTCGAAATCGGCGCACCAGTACGTCCGTCTATACGGTGGAGTATCTGTGGGACATGCCGTTTCTCTTCGGCCTGGCCCTCGTGCTGCTCTCCGTAGAGTGGATCTGGAGAAGACGGAAAGGATTACCTTGATGGAACGCGAAGCCCGAGATCGTAGAAAAGGCAACCGGAGACGAATCGGCAGGACCGTTCGTAGTGGATGCGCCCTGCTGCTCCTCCTGCTCGTTGCCGGGCGAGCTCCGGACGCCCGCGCGCAAGCGAGCGGGGGTGGAATAGCGGGCGATCGACATGCCGTCCTGATCGGTGGCCTGGGCGGTAATCCGGCATATACCGAGACCTTCAGCGGATATCTGAGGGATACGCGGGCCGCCCTCGTCGATCGGGCTGGATTTGTAGAGACTAACGTGCTGGTGCTCGCGGAGCAGGCGATCGCCGACGAGCCGTTCGTAGACGGAGTTTCTACGGCCGAGGCCATCAGGGCTCACTTCACCGAGCTGGCCGATCGGTTGACCGCCGACGATCATCTTTACGTTATTCTCTACGGTCACGGATCGTTCGACGGCTCCAACGCACGACTGAATATACCGCGGCGCGATCTGGACGACTTCGACTATGCGGCTCTGCTCGACGGCGTGCCGGCCGGCCGCGTCGTATTCGTCAACACGACGAGTGCGAGCGGTCCGTTTGCTGCCGCGTTGAGCGCTCCGGAGCGCATCGTCATCACGGCTACCGCATCGGGTACGGAACGCGACGAAACCATCTTCCCGCGGTTCTTCGCGGATGCGCTTCGGAATCCAGACGCAGACCTGGATAAGAACGGTGGTCTGTCCGTGCTGGAAGCATTTACGTACGCCGCGCAGCGTACGGGTCGGTACTATGAGGAGTCAGGTCAGCTGGCCACGGAACACCCTCAACTGGAGGACAACGCGGACGGCTCCGGGTCCCGCGTCGACGCGCTCGACGGCGAAGACGGTAACCTGGCCTCGATAACGTACATCAGGCCGCGGCCTGACCTGGCCTCCGTCAGCGCAGCCGCGCGCCCGCTCCTGCAGGAGAAAGAGACGTTGGAGCGCATCATCGCAGAAACGAAGAATCGTAAGGCGGAGATGACGGAAGACGCGTATTACGCGGAACTGGAGGAACTTTTCGTTCGGCTCGCGCGGCTGAACGAACGGATGGATTCCATTCAATAGCTCGACGACCCTTTTAAGTATTTCCAGTTTGACGATGTTCGTGCTCCATCACTTCGGTGCATGGCGATGGAGCGCGTGCCTGCTCGTTCTTCGTCGTACAAACCTCCTTATTCCGCATGATCGATTACGACCAGCCGTTCATCATCCGACCGAATCGCGTGTGGCGGACCTACCGCGGTGGCGCCGTGCTGGACAGGTGGAGTGGTCGGGACCGAGCGGCTGACGGCCCTTTTCCGGAAGACTGGGTGGGGTCCGCCACGCGCGCCGTGAATCCCGGCCGAGAGCATCTGGAGGAGGAAGGCATCGGATCGGCATGCGGCGCCGACGGGAAGGTGTATCGAATGGACGAGCTCTATACGCGGGATCCGCGGCGGGCGCTCGGCGCCGATCACGTCGCCGCGTACGGCGCACGGCCCTATCTGCTCGTGAAACTGCTCGACGCCGCGATGCGGCTGCACATCCAGGCGCATCCTTCCGCATCGTGGGCGAAGTCCCACCTGGACGCTGACAGCGGGAAAACCGAAGCGTGGTGGATTCTGCATACCCGATCCGAGCAGGCCTCCGTATTTCTTGGGTTCCAGGAACCTCCCACGCCGGCGGAATGGCTGCAGATGGTGGAATCGCAGGACGTCGACGCCATCCGGTCGTGCTTCGAGCCGATCACCGTGCGGGAGGGCGACGTGCTGCTCGTTGAAGGAGGTGTGCCGCACGCGATCGGAGAAGGGATCGCCATGATCGAAGTGCAGGAGCCGACGGACTACGTCGTGCGGTGCGAATACGCGCACGGCGAGACGGAGCTTCCGGAGTCGGCTCGGACGATGGGACTCGGGATGGAGCAGGTACTGGACATGTTCGATTATAGCACCTATCCGTCCGACTCCGTCAAGGAGCGATTTGGACCCCGGCCGGTGACGGTGGCGCGCACGCCTGGCGGGAGGGAAGTCAATCTCCTTGCAAGGCCCCAAACAGATCGCCTGGAGCTTCGACGCGTCGACGTGGACGGCCGATTCACGTTGCCGCGCGATGGGCGGTTCTCCATCCTTATCGCCATCGAGGGCAGCGGTTCGCTCCGCGCCGGCGGAGTCGACGTCCCGGTCTCCCGTTGGTCCCGCTTCTTTCTGCCGGCGTCCCTGGAGCACGTCGAACTTACGGGGAACGCGACATTTGCACGGTGCATGCCGCCGAAGCCGTAACCGCTTGTCGGTTGGACGATTCGTGAGTACTTTGCTCCTGGAACGGAAGCACGGGCGGCCGCTTCGTGACGCCAGGGCTTGTTTGTGTTCCGATCTCAGCGATTCGCTGCTTATATGGTCTACGTGTTGCTGCTGGCAGGTATCGTCCTGCTCATTGTCGGCGCCGAGATGCTCGTCCGGGGCGCGTCGCGGCTGGCCATGTCGTTCGGTATCTCCCCACTCGTGGTCGGCTTGACGGTGGTGGCGTTCGGTACGAGCTCGCCTGAATTCGCCGTGAGCATCGAGGCCGTCTATGCCGGACAGGGTAGTATCGCCCTCGGGAATGTTGTCGGGAGCAATATCTTCAACGTCCTCTTCATCCTCGGCGTTACGGCGCTGATCGTCCCGCTTACGGTCTCCCGCCAGCTCATCCGGCTCGACGTGCCGTTGCTCATCGTGCTATCCGGACTCGTGTTCGTTCTTGGACTGGATGGCTCGTACGGCCGCGTGGATGGACTGATGCTGTTCGGGATGCTCGTGGCCTACATCGGTTTTCTCCTGTGGACCGGTCGGCGCGCTCACACGTCCGCCGAGACCCCGGCCGTGCTGCTGCCGGCTTCCGCCGGCCGGGAGGCCACGTGGTGGTGGAACGTACTGCTCGTCGTCCTGGGGCTGGTCATGCTGGTCGTCGGTTCCCGCTGGCTGGTGGACGGGGCCGTCACGATAGCGACGTTGCTCGGCGTCAGTGACCTCGTCATCGGGCTGACCATCATCGCCGCGGGCACCTCCCTGCCCGAGGTCGTGACCTCCGTTATTGCAAGTCTGCGTGGCGAGCGAGACATCGCAGTCGGCAACGTCGTCGGCAGTAATCTGTTCAATTTGATGGGCGTGCTGGGTGTGGCTGCGGCACTGGCCCCGGGGGGTATAGATGTCGCGCCGGCCGTAATCACGTTCGACCTGCCCGTGATGATCGCCGTCGCATTCGCGTGCCTACCGGTGTTCTTTACCGGCGGCCGGATTTCGCGGTGGGAGGGAGCCGTCCTTCTCGCGTATTACGTCGCGTATACGCTGTACCTGATCTTTGCCGCGACCTCGCACGACGCACTTCAAATGTTTGGTTCGACCATGCTTTATTTCGTCATTCCGATTACGGCGCTCACGCTATTCGTACTCGTCCTACGAGCGGTGCGCGGCGTTCAGATCGACGACGAGGCAGCTTCCTAGCGGCATTTTCCGAAGGCACTCAAGCCGGGATAGCGACGTCTCGAGAGTGTGCTCACGCCAGGATCGCGAGGCCAATTGCTGCGAGGAGCGGGATCCGCCGGATGGGTTCGATCAAGGCTGGTCGTACATGATCAGCGGATGCGTTACACCGGCAATCACGTCGGTGGCGGCATCGACGAGCGCGCGCCGCAGGGCGCCTTGCCTCGAGATCATACGCACGTCGCGAAACGGGGCCGGAGATTCGAACGTCCTGATCCGTTGGGCCGCGGCATCGTCCATATACAGCGTCGCAAGATACGGGAGCAGCGTCATCCCCCCGACGCGGTCGACGAGATGGCACAGCGTTTCCAGGCTCCCGCTTTCGAAGCGTATGGTGCGGTTTGCGCTTGCACGAACGTCCTGTTCGCAGACCTGAAACACCTGATCTCGAAAACAGTGGCCTTCGCTGAGGAGCCATATTTCGTCGATCGACAGCTCCGTGGGATTGATCTCCGAGCCGGCGACGAAGCGATGGTCCGGTCCAACGTACGCTACGAACGGTTCGCGAAAGACGCCTGTCGTGCGCATGCCGGATGACGACTCATCGGTAGCAACGAGTCCGGCATCCAGCCGATCGGACGCCAGAAAGTCGAGGATGTGCTCGGTGGTCAGCTCGTGAACGCTGAGCTCGATCCCGGGATGTGCGTCCAGCAGCGGACGCGTGACGAGGGGCAGAAGGTAGGCGGCCAGGGTGGGGATGACCCCCAGACGGAGCTCACCCTCCACGCGGCCGGATGCCTCGGAGAGAAACGCTGGAATCGCATCACGGGCTTCGAGCACGGTCCGTGCACGGACGAGGATCTGACGACCTATGGGCGTCGGACGCACGGGCGTGTACGTCCGGTCGAAAATGTTTACGCCCAGCTCCTCTTCCAGCTTCCTGATCTGCGTGCTCAACGTCGGTTGCGATATGTGGCAGCGTTGAGCCGCTCGACCGAAGTGCCGCTCCGTGTCGAGGGCGGCGATGTAGGTGAGTTGCGTAAGCGTCATCGTAGAACGAATACGTTGGCGGCGGCGGTATACATCCAGTCTCGGCTCATGCCCTACGTGTTGGTACCTGTGAGCTGATAGAGATCAACTATGCTAGTATTGATATAATCGATTTTACCTATCATACAAAGTAATGTATCTTGTTTTCAACTGTTGGGGCGGCTCCCGCCGCATCTTCCGCATGGTTCACGCAACGGATTTCTCCGATGAGGTAGTTAACGCTGATGCATTCAGACGACCGGAACGACCAGAAAAACGACGGGAAGAAGCGCCGCCTGACCACGGCGGACGGTGCACCGCTGCCCGAGAATGAAAACGCACTGACAGCCGGTCCGAGAGGACCGCTGCTGATGCAGGACGTCCAGCTGCAGGAGCAGATGCAGCATTTCAATCGCGAGCGGATTCCCGAGCGTGTCGTCCACGCGAAAGGAAGCGGGGCGTTCGGGACGTTTACCGTTACTAACGACATCACGCGATACACGCGGGCCGACCTCTTTTCGAAGATTGGCAAGGAAACGCCGATGGTGGCCCGGTTCTCGACCGTAGCTGGAGAGCGTGGTGCGGCCGACGCAGAGCGTGATCCGCGCGGCTTCGCGCTGAAATTCTACACGGAGGAGGGTAACTGGGATCTCGTGGGCAACAACACGCCCGTGTTCTTCGTCCGTGATCCCTACAAATTCCAGATGTTCATCCACTCGCAGAAGCGGCATCCGCGGACGAACCTGCGCGATCCGAACATGCAGTGGGATTTCTGGTCCCTCTGCCCGGAAAGCCTCCATCAGGTAACGTGGCTCTTCGGCGACCGGGGCATTCCGAAGACGTACCGCAACATGAACGGGTACGGGAGTCATGCCTATTCGCTCGTCAACGCAGACGGCGAGCGCATCTGGTGTAAGTTCCACATGAAAACGGACCAGGGCATCGACTGTCTGACGGATGAGGAGGCCGCGGCAGTGATTGCGTCGGATCGGGAGAGTCACCAGCGGGATCTTTACTACGCCATCGAGGAAGGTCGTTATCCGAGCTGGACGATGCATATCCAGGTAATGACCGACGAGGAGGCCCGCGGCTTTCCATGGAATCCGTTCGATCTGACGAAGGTCTGGCCGCACGGTGACTTTCCGCTCATCGAGGTGGGCCGGTTCGAGTTGAATCGCAATCCCGAGAACTACTTCCAGGACATCGAGCAGGCCGCCTTCAATCCGAGTTCGTTCGTACCCGGCGTCGGGCCGAGTCCGGATAAGATGTTGCAGGCGCGTCTGATGAGCTATCAGGATACGCACCTGTATCGCATCGGGACGAACTATCGCCAGCTTCCGGTCAACAAGCCGAAGGCATCGGTGGCCCACTACCAGCGCGACGGAGTCATGTACGTTCAGGAAGACGGATCCGGTCATCCCAATTATTATCCCAACAGCGTCGAAGGTGCTCCACGCCCGGACGCGAGCTTCGCCGAGCCGGCCTGGCACCTGGGCGACGTGACCGTCGACCGGTACAACTCCAGAGAAGGCCACGACGATTACACGCAGGCCGGCAATCTGTATCGGCTGATGGACGAGGGGGAGAAGGAGCGACTGGCTGCATCCATCGCGTCGGCGCTGGGCGGATGCCGAGAGGAAATCGTCGAACGCCAGCTGCCTCATTTCTACCGGGCTGACGAAGCATTCGGTCGCAGGGTCAGTAACGCGCTCGGACGGGACGAGGAGCGCGACGCGGCGCTTGCGGAACACGGCGAGGACGTGGCGGATGATGCAGTGCATACGTGATGAATCCCATGGAGTCGACCACGGACGGCACGCCCATCGACCCACGGCGCGTAGACTATCACGAGATTGCCCGTCGCGGTGATGCCGAGGTACTGGAGATGTTCTTGAAGGCTGGACTGGATCCGGACCTGACGGACGAGCGCGGTTATTCGCTGGTGATGATTGCCGCGTATAACGGTCAGGCTACGACCGTACGATTGCTGCTGGATTACGGCGCGGATCCCGACCGCCCCGATGCCGGCGGCAACACACCTCTCATGGGTATCGGTTTCAAAGGATATGTGGATGTGGCGCGCGTCTTGCTCGATTACGACGCCGAGATTGAGGCGTGCAACGGTGGCGGCGTCACCGCCCTCATGTTCGCAGCCATGTTCCGCCAGTCCGATCTCGTCGAGCTGCTGCTCGAACGAGGGGCCGATCCGGCTGCGACGAACGAGGAGGGGAATACGGCCGCCGATGTGGCCGGCATGCAGGGGCACGCTGCGCTGGCCGAACGGCTCGGGCGATTGATCGAGTAGATGCCGGCACGCGTAGATCCGGCACGCTGCGAGACCGACTGTGAGACCGGCTGCTAGACCGGTTACGAGATCGATGCGCCCGACCTGGCGGCCTGGTTTGAGGCGCGGGCCACGTACACGACGCCGGAGATGACGAGCACGACGCCGAGCACCGTCAACCCGTCCGGGATCTCCCCGAAAAAGAGGAATCCCCAGAGCGCCGCGAAGAGAATCTGCAGGTAGCTGACCGACGTTGCGCGGCCGGCCTTCTCCTTATGGAGCCCGTTCGTGAGAAAGATCTGCGCGATCTGCGTGAGCACGCCGATGCCGATCAGCATGAGCCACTCCGCCGCCGTCGGCCATACGGCGACGGGCGCCATGATAGGAAGGCAGGCCGGGATGGAAACGAGCGGAAAATAGAAGACCACGACCAGCGCGTGCTCGGTTTCTCGAAGCTTGCGCACCGTCGTGTAGGCCAGCGCGGCGAAGACCGCTCCCAGGAGGGCGATGCCGACGGCCGTCAGGTCTAGCGCATCGGCACCCGATCCGAACAGCAGCGTGGGCTGGGCGATCAGCGTAACGCCGGCGAGACTCAGGGCAATCGAAAAGACGACGGTGCGCGTCATCCTTTCGCGAATGAACACCGCGGCAAACAACGCGGTAAAGGCAGGATTCGTGAACTGAATCGTCGTGACGTCCGCCAGGGGCAGGCGCGGGATGGCATAGAAAAAGCAGAGCAGGGCCACGAAGCCTACCAGGCCGCGAACCGTCAGGAGACCCTTACGGCGACCCCACGGTACGATGCCCACCCGGCGCAGCATGACCCAGGAGATAGCGAGGGAAACGACGCTGCGTGCCATGACGACCTCCGAGGCCGGCAGACGCTGACCGACGAGTTTGACGAGCAGGCTCATCAGACTGAAGAAGAACGCGGCCAGCGCCATATCGCGAAGGCCCTCAGGAATCCTGAGGTAACCGCTCACGGCGGATTCTTGCGCGCGGTGCAGCCGGTCGATCGTCGCCTCCAAGAATATCGTTGAAAATCCGTAAGTACAGAAAAGCCGCCGGCTCCGGTCGGAACGGCGGCTCTTCGATAGATGGTTGCGGGCGCCGGCAGGCGCTCAAGTAGGCCCGCGGGGACTCGAACCCCGAACCCTCTGATTAAGAGTCAGATGCTCTGCCAGTTGAGCTACGGGCCTAAATGCGACGCTCTTGTACCTTGCTATCGAGCGTTCGTTCTGACAACATCGTGCGGCCGCGCGCCATTCGACAGTCGTTCCGCCAAATCCATCCGGAGTTCATATGGACCGTCGGATCGCAATGGTGACGCTCTGCCAGGCCGCAGCATCGCTTCTATTCTACGCCGTGTTCCGGTTTCTCGCGACCCTGCCCCTCCCAGGAGATCTCCCCGTCCTGAGCTGGGCCTTCGTTTCGTTTTCCACTCCGCTCGTAATGCGTCGCATCGAATTCGGTACCGTACGAACGGATCCCGCCAAACGTGAGACGCACGTTGCCACGTTCCACTGCTCTGCGGATGCGCTTGTTAATGTATTGCCTTAGGTAACGCCGTGTAATGGGAAGGAGGCCGAGGAAACCTACGACGTCAGTCAATACACCCGGTGTGATCAGAAGGGCACCGGATACCAGGATGATCATCCCGTCGACGAGTTCCCTCCCGGGCAGATCGCCGGCGTGCAGCCGCTCGTGAAAGCGCCGCCAGACGGAAAGCCCCTCTCGGCGAGCAAGGTAACTGCCCGCAAGGCCCGTCACGACGATCAGTCCGATCGTCGGAGCGAAGCCGATGACCTCGCCGACTTTGATGAGCAAGGCGAGCTCAATGACCGGAGTGATGAGGAAAATCGCGAGCAGGCGACCAAACATATCGTCTCGAATCGGATGGAAATAACGGTGATCGTTTTAACGAATTTTCTCCAGCGCGGTTGCCGAGGAGGCGAGCCGCTCGCATTTGGATCGTGCGTTTCTCTATCTTCCGCCCGTGGTACCGATTCGATAGGGACGCGGATTCGTGGCCGTGGCCTCATTGTGGTGTATGTGTGGCGATGCCGCGGCAGCTCTATCTATGTTCCGTTCTGTCTCGAGTAATCGCCGGATATGCTTCACATAAAGCACACATATTTAGAGGCTCGTGGATCTCTGTGTCCCCCGAAGTTTAGAAAGGATGATATACGGCGGGACGGATGTGCAGCCGAGATTGTCCTCGATCGAAAGAGAATTCCAGCGGGTGTAGACTATGCCTCTAGAGCCTGAGCACGGCCATCGGTTCGCTCAAGACATGCGCCGGATTAGAGAGGCGCGGAATCTGAGCGTAGCTGATGTAAACGAAGAAACGAAAATACCCCGCGGACTCATCGAAGCGTTTGAGGATAGAGCGCTCTTCGACCATCCGCAGTTTAATCGCGTCTACCTGCGGTCGTTCGTTCGTACCTACGCGCAGGTGATCGCCATCGACGCCGACGTTGCGCTGGATGCCCTGGAAGAGGCTCTTTCCGCGCGGTATGCGGGCTCGCTGGCTGTCGAATATCTCGATGAGGAACCGGACCTTCCGGTTTCCGGGGCATCGGAAGCGGAGGGCGGTCACGGGTCGGATGCAGCCGCGGATGGCGAGCAAGACGCTGCGACGCACGACGATGCATCTGAAGCGGAGAGCGACGGGCCGACGGTAGAAAAGGACGAAGGAGACGGTGAGCGGAAATCGGGGCGACCGGCTTCAGAAGCGCAGGCAAAGGGATCGAAAAAGAAGGCTGCCCGCTCGAAAGATGCTTCGGCGGATACTCCTTCGGCCAAAGAGGCCGGGGGCGAGATGCCTCCCGATCCGGAATCCTCGCGAGAACCCAAGCGATCGTTCGTGTCGACGACGCAGGCCACGGCGGCTGGATTTCAGAAGACGGCGGCTGAAAAGGAGGAAGCCGGGGAGTCTGGTGAGGGTGAACGCGACGATCGACCGGCCCCGTCTGTCGGTTCGGGGAAGAGGAAGGGGCGTTCGGCTTGGACCCTCCGAAGAGAAACACCGTCGATGCGGCGTGTGATGGTAGGCGCAGCCGTCGTCATCGTGATGGCCGTCCTCGTCTGGATGTTGAGCAGTGTAATCGGTGGATCCGATGATGCGGTACCTCAACAGGCAGGTGCGGATACGGAGTCCGTGGATCCGGCGGAATCCCCGGGAGATGCACCCGGTGATGCGGCGGGATCGCAGGGCGTCCCCGCGCCGTCTTCCTCCGTGCCGGCCGTCATTCCGCCTTTGGGTGATTCGATGAGCGTGCGTATCGTGGCGTCGTACGGACGCGTCGATCCTATCCGCGTGACGGTGGATGACGATTTGCGGCGGCCGTACTGGATCCCTCTTGGAGACTCGATGACGTTCTATCCGGCCGAGCAGATCGTCATCGAGTCGCTCCTGGATTCCGTTGACGTGAAGCTGGAAGGCATTCCGTACCCAAAGAATCGGGTCGACCGCGAGGGGCGAATCGTCATTACGCGCGACACGGCGCTCGATTACTTCTCGTCCCTTCGGGACGATCAATAGCGGATTTCGAACGCATCAGCTCTTCGATTCAGTACATGAACCTCGTCGAGGCCTCGCACGCCGCCCTGGAGGAGATTGCTTCGGACGATCTTGAATCCCTGTCCGCGGAGGAGGCATCAGCGTGTGCCGCTCAACTCCGCAAGCTGCTCCACGCGCACAACTATCGGTATCACGTCCTCGACGATCCGGTCATTGCGGATGTCGAGTACGATCGGCTGCTTCGCGGTCTGCAGAAGCTGGAGCGGCTTCATCCCGACCTCGTAACGCCGGATTCTCCCACGCACCGGGTCGGTGGCAGCGTTCAGGACCGGTTCGAAAAAGTACGGCATCCGGTAGCACTCCTGTCTCTTTCGAACGCGTTTGACGTCGACGAGCTCGAGGCCTGGTACGATCGATGTCGACGCGGGCTGTCGGAACATTTCGGTGGCGACGTTCGGCCTGTGATGACGGTGGAGCTGAAGCTGGACGGTCTTGCGGTCGCCGTGACGTACGAAGCGGGTGAACTGGTAGTGGGTGCCACGCGGGGCAACGGCATCGAAGGAGAGAACATTACGAGGAACGTTCGGACGATTCCATCCATCCCGCTCGTCATCCCACCTGAGGAAAACGATCTGCCTCGCCCGGCCCGATTGGAAGTACGCGGCGAAATTTTTATTCGCAAGAGCGATTTCGAGCGCCTGAATGAACGGGCCGTCGCGGAGGGAGAGAAGCCGTACGCGAATCCCCGCAACGCGGCGGCAGGAAGTGTCCGACAGCTCGACGTGTCGATCACGGCATCCCGCCCCCTGTCCTTCATGGCGTACGGGGTCGGTCCTTTCGAGGGTGTGGAGCCGCCGGATTCACAGCTCTCACTCCTGACGTGGCTGGGTTCGTACGGTTTTCCCGTGAACGAGCACACGAAACGATGTGCGTCGATCGAGGAGGTGGAGGCGACGTACGAGGGGTGGAGTACCAGACGAGAAGAGCTCGATTATGAAATCGACGGGCTCGTGGTAAAGATCGATGCCTTCGATCAGCAGGAAGAGCTCGGTTATGTTTCGAACGCCCCACGCTGGGCCGTCGCGTACAAGTTTCCCGCGCAGGAAGCGACGACGACGTTAAAGGATATCGTGGTGAACGTCGGCAGGACCGGAGCGATCAAGCCGGAGGCCGTTCTCGAGCCGGTCCACATCGGCGGTGTGACCGTATCGCAGGCCACACTGCATAATGAAGACTATATCGTGAATCGCGACATCCGGATCGGTGACGTCGTCATCGTCAAGCGGGCCGGCGACGTCATTCCGCAGGTCATCAAGCCCATTACGGAGGCTCGAGAAGGCGACCTCCCGAAGTGGTCGATGCCCGGTCGGTGTCCGGCATGCGGCACGGAGCTCGTTCGTCTGCCCGACGAAGCAGACTACTACTGTATGTCCACCGAATGTCCGGCGCAGTTCATTCGCCTGGTCGAACATTTTGCGAGTCGCGGCGCGATGGATATCGAGGGGCTCGGAGCGAAGCTGGCCGTCGAGCTGGTCGAAAACGGTCTGGTGCGGCATCTGTCGGACATCTATCGGCTCACGGCGGACGAGTTGAAGACGTTGGATCTTTTCGGGGAAAAACGCGCGCGGAACGTTCTGGAAGGGATCGATGCATCGCGAGGTCGACCGTTGAGCCAGCTTCTCTTCGCGCTCGGGATTCGGCACGTCGGCCGCACGACGGCCGAGACGCTCGTCGAGTATGTCGCCTCGCTGGACGAGCTCGCCGAAGCGTCCGCGGTGGACCTCGAACGCATCGACGGTATCGGCGCCGTGATCGCCGAGAGTATAGTGGACTGGTTCAAGGTCGACCAGAATCGCCGGCTCGTTCGATCGCTTGCGGAATCGGGAGTCAATACGAAGCGGCTTCCGGAGGAGGAGCCGGTCTCCGCCGCGGAGCACCAGGCTGCAGGCAAGACGTTCGTGCTCACGGGTTCGCTGCCGACACTGACGCGTACGGAGGCGTCGGAACGCATCAAGGCCGTTGGCGGCCGCGTGACGAGCTCCGTAAGCGGCAATACGGATTACCTCGTGGCGGGTGACGATCCCGGATCGAAGTACGATCGCGCACAGGAGCTCGGCACGGTCATTCTCAACGAGGAGGAGTTGCTCGAGCTGCTTGCCGGGTGACGTACGTCCATGCTCACCACCATCGACTACGTCGTCATCGTACTCTACCTGGCCGGTGTCGCGATCTTCGGCATCCGAGCAGGGGGGCGACAGACGAATACGGCCGACTACTTCCTCGGGAGCCGAGATCTGCCCTGGTGGGCGGTATGCTTTTCCATCGTGGCCACGGAGACGAGCACGCTCACGGTGATCGGCATACCCGCCGTCGCATACGGGGGTACGCTCACCTTCCTGCAGCTTACGCTGGGTTATCTCATCGGACGCATAGCCGTCTCGGCGATCTTTCTACCCCAGTATTTCAAGGGAGAGCTCGCGACGGCGTACGCGTTTCTCGGAAATCGGTATGGAGATACCATGCGTGGGACGGCCTCCGTCACGTTTCTGGTCACGCGGCTCCTGGCTGACGGGGTGCGGCTGTTTGCAACGGCCATTCCGCTCAAAGTCATCGCCGATACGGCGGGTCTCGAGTTGTCCTACTTCTCGATAATAGCCGTTATTGCAATAGTAACCGTTATCTACACAATCATCGGGGGAATCAAAGCGGTGATCTGGATGGATGTCGTCCAGATGGCCGTCTACGTAGGGGGAGCGATCGGTGCCGTCTACGTCCTGCTCGGCGAGGTACCCTCAGACTGGTGGATGCACGCGGCGGAAGCCGGCAAGACGCAGATTGTCGATTTCGCGTTTGACGAGTCTCTCGCGACGTGGCTGACGAATCCGTATACCTTCCTGGCGGCCGTCGTCGGCGGTGCGATCTTCTCCATGGCCTCGCACGGAACGGACCAACTCATCGTGCAGCGCGTCCTGACCTGCAGAAATCTGGCAGACGGGAAAAAGGCGCTCATCGGTTCCGGCGTCGTCGTGATGTTTCAATTCGCGCTCTTCCTGCTGGTCGGACTGCTGCTGTGGTCGCTGTATGGCGGGGCTTCGATAGAGGAGCTGGGGTTGACGCGGGGCGACGAGATCTTTCCGATGTTCATCATCGAGGGGCTGCCACCCGGGGTCTCCGGACTTTTGCTGGCCGGGATCGTCGCCGCCGCAATGAGCACGCTGTCCTCCTCCCTTAATTCGCTGGCGTCTTCATCCGTAATGGACCTTTACGAGCGGATCCGTGGACGTCCCATCGATGAAGATCGCGCGCTGTTCGTCTCTCGAGGCTTCACGATGTTCTGGGGCGTCGCGTTCATCTTTTTCGCTACCCTCTTCGAGGACCAGACGAATCCCGTCGTAGAGCTGGGTCTCGCCATTGCCTCGTTCACGTACGGCGGCCTGCTCGGCATCTTCCTGCTGGGACTGGTCAATAAGTCCACCCGTGAGCTCGACGCTGTGATCTCTTTTCTGGTCACCATCGCGTTCATGACCTGGGTGATTTTTGCCGTCTGGCACGAACCGGACGCGGGGTGGATAGTGGCGTTTATGCCCGCGGACGAGGTGGTCGCCGAACGGGGTCTCGAGGCGATCGGATGGCCGTGGTACACGGCCATAGGTGCCGGCGTGAACCTCGCGATAGGATCCTTGCTTGGATTACGGCATAGGTAGCCTTGTGGTTATCGTGCTCGGAAAGCACGAGAATATTCTCGCACCGTCTGCGCTTTGCAGGACTTGGTAGTTCATTTATGGGACTGTTACAAAAAGTAGGCCTCGTGAAGAAGAAGGCGCGTCCCGTCGGGCAGAAGCTGGAAAAGGGACGGGAATCTTCGCGCCGTACGAAGCAGACGAAATGGGCCTTCAAGGTGGGCATACTGCTCGCTCTCGTCCTGCTCACTCTGGCCGCCTTCCCACGGGGCAATGTCTACCAGTACACCGTAGATGTGGGGGACGAGTGGCGGAGAGAGGCGCTCGTCGCTCCCTTCGATTTTCCAATCTATAAATCTAGCGAGGAGCTGGCGCGCGAACGAGCGGAGTTGCGGTCCCGAACGCCCCCGTACTTTCGCGAGGTGCCGGACGTTCAAGACCAGATGGCGGCGAATCGAGACACTGTGGCGCAGCAGCTCGAACGCGTCTTCCAGGCCTACGGCAGTTTCCGCATGAACCGCCTGGTGGGACGCACGTCGGTCGCGAACCGCGACTCGCTTCGGTACGTCGAACTGCGCCGCTCCGCCCGCCTGAAGGCGACTCCGGAGCAGTGGCGCATGCTGGTGGAGTCGTACGTGCAGCACGTCCCGGAGCTTTCCGAAACCGAAGGTGGTGCCGACGACGAGCCGCGCCTCGATCAGCAGCTGCTCATCGATGCATGGGAGCTGGGTACACAGCTGCTCAACATCGGCGTACTCGACGTACCGCTCGACAGCGTGCGGGCGGACCAGATCTACATTCGAGATGAGGTTAGTCGAAGTGAGGTTACGAGAGACAAGGACAATCTCTACGGATTGAATGAAGCGTATGCGTACGCGGACCGGCAGCTGCAGCAGGAGTATGCCGACGACCCCCGTGTCGCCCCACTGGGTACGGCGTTTTTCCGAGCCATCTTTACGCCGTCGTTGACCTATATGCGCGCCGCGACGGTGCGGGAATGGCAGCGGATCGAACAGCGCATTTCACCGACGCGGGGACGAATCAGCCAGGGTGACGTCATCGTCGAGAAGGGGCAGAGCGTCACGGAACAGATTCGTGCGCAGCTGACTTCTCTGGAACGAACGCGACAGGAGCGTGGGGGTGAGAATCTGCTGTGGCGCGTCATGCTGGGACAGTTCCTCGTTGCGCTTTCGACGTACTTCATCTTTTTCCTGTACCTCTTTCTGCTTCGAAGGTCGATTTTCGAGGACAATCGGAAGGTGCTGCTCGTAGCCATTCTCTTCGCGGTCATCATCGGCCTGTTCGCCATCGCCATCCGCGTCGAGTCCGTGGCCATGTTCATCGTTCCCGCGGCCATTGCCCCGATTCTATTTACCGTCATGTTCGATTCGAGGGTGGGACTCTTCGGCGCACTGACGCTCGCGCTTATCGGAGGGCAGCTGCTGCATTACGACTATGAGTTTACGTTCGCCACCATCTTTGCGGCGACGCTCGGCGTGTTCAGCGTTCGCGACATCAAGAATCGCGGGCAGTTGTTCATCAGTGCGGGTCTTGTTTTTGTCGGGTATCTGGTCGTCCTGGGGGCTACGGCCATCTTTTTCGGAGCGCCGCGCGACCTCTTCTTGTCGGACCTTATGCTGGTGGCCGTCAACTCCTTTCTGATCGTTCTGGCATATCCGCTGCTGTGGGTTTTCGAGCGGACGTTCGACATTACGACGGACCTCTCGCTGCTGGAGCTGTCGGATACAAACAGGCCCTTGCTGAAGGAGCTCTCGCTTCGCGCGCCCGGAACGTTCAATCATTCGCTACAGGTTGCTAACCTGTCGGAGGCGGCTGCGAACGCCATCGGTGCCAACGCGCTTCTAACGCGTGTAGGGGCCCTGTATCACGACATCGGCAAAATGCTCAAGCCGGAGTATTTCGTGGAGAATCAGCGCCCCGGAATGAATCCGCATACGCAGCTGAAGCCCAGGATGAGTGCGCTTATTATCGCCAGCCACGTGAAGGAGGGTATGGAGATGGGCAGGCAGTACAATCTTCCCCAGCGCGTGCTCGATTTCATTCCCATGCATCACGGGACTTCGCGCATCGAGTTCTTCTATCGAAAGGCGCTCGATCAACGTCCCGAAGGAGATCCCGAGATCCTCGAATCGGAGTTTCGTTACCCGGGCCCTCGACCCAAGACGAAGGAGACGGGCATTCTGCTGCTGGCCGATTCCATCGAAGCGGCGAGCCGCAGCCTGACGGATCCGGCGCATAAGCGCCTGGAAACGCTGGTAGACATGATCTTTACCTCGCGCATCGAGGACGGGCAGCTGGACCAGACAGACCTGACGTTTCGCGACCTCTCGAAAATAAAGGAAACATTCCTTTCGATACTTCTGGGCATCTACCACGTGCGGGTTAAGTATCCCGGCCAGGAGGAACGAGAATCTAAGGAGGACAGGGAAGAGGCGCGGCTGAAAGCCGGCGTGCAACCGGCGGATCGTCGCATCGACGACGAGCAGGATTCCGGGGACGGAAGTTTGGAGTCTGACGTCTTGGAGTCTGAGGTCGGCGACATGGGGGCGTCGGACGAGGATACTGCTGAGCAAGAGGAGAAGACGGGTGGGACCGAAGAGGAACGAGACGTTCATGCGGAGGAGGCCGAACGGGCCAGAAGGACGCGCGAGGAGGCTGCCAGTCGGGGTGCCGGGCCCCGCTCGGAGACCGAGGTCGAGCGACGAGCGCGAGGTGCCGCCCCGGATCCGGTAGAGAAGGATGACGTGAATGGGGACGGCGCGGCGGAGGTCGAACCGGAGCATCCGACGGAGGACTCGGTCGACGAACCTCGGACGGAGTGATATAACTATCCGGGAAGCGCCTCGCGGATGGCTTTCAACGAATCCTCGGCAACGATCGGGGCGATGGGTAGGCGCTGATGCCGGTCTCGAAGCAGACCGAGCATGCGGCGGCGGCATGGAGGCGTGAAGACGACCAGATCGGTCTGGTCGATAAATTGGGCGAGGTGATCGGCGCTCTTATCGACCGAGGCCGCTAGCATCTGACCCGAGAATGACGTCGCGCTCCGTATCTCCGACGTTAGCGGCTGGATCGAGTCGGCGTATTTCGTAACGACGCCCAGCGTTTCGTCATCCAGCAGCCGGGCGATGCGTCCGAGGGCCTCCTGGTCCAGGTAGGTGATGATGCCGATAACGTCAGCACGGGGCAGGTGCGCCATGACGTCCTGGACTAATGCGTACGGTGCGAATACGAAATCCGCATCGAGATGGCGCGTGAAGTCGGCCGGAGACGCTCCTAAGACAGGCTGCTGGAGCACGTCCTCGATCTGCGAGGCACAGAGATCCGCCATTTCTCTGTACGGGAATACGGCTACAAGCTTGTGGCCCGGTCCGCTGCCTTTCAGGAGGGCGGACTGTTCCTGAAAGAGGTACTCGATCTCGCCTTCGGAAAGTCCGAGTCCGATCAGATGCTTGAGCGTCTCTTCCACGAGAGCCGCGCCCCGCTCCATCCGTTCGCTCTTTGCCAGCGGAACGCGCTGCTGGACGATGAACCCGGATCCGGGCCGCGACGCAACGATGCCATCTTGCTCGAGCTCCTGGTAGACCTTGCGGACCGTGTGAAAGGAGATATCGAGGCGGCGCGCCATCGTCCGCGTCGAAGGCAGCGGTTCATCAACCGTATAGTGCCCGCTCGCAATCTGAAATCGAAGCTGGGCGAGCAGCTGCTCGTGGATCGACGATGAGGATGTCCGATCGATCGACAGCATGGGAGAGGCGCCGTCAGCTTTTGCCTTCGGTAAGAAGTCGCTCGATGATGTCCACGGACGTGATGCCGTCGGCCTCGGCGTTGAAGTTCGCAACGATGCGATGGCGAAGCACCGGTACCGCAATGCGGCGCACATCTTCGATAAGCGGTGTCAGACGTCCATCGAGTGCCGCCATCGCCTTGGCCCCGAGGATCAGATATTGTGAAGCCCGGGGTCCCGCACCGTAATTCAGATAGTTCGATACGAACTCAGGCGCTCCGTCCCGCCCGGGGCGCGTCCGACCCACCAGCCGAACCGCAAACTCGATGACATTGTCCGCGACCGGAATCTCACGAATGAAGCGCTGATACTTCTGCAGGTCCGCCGCATGCATCACGGGCTGGATCTCGTGCAGTCTCGCGCTCGTCGTGCTTCGGACTACCTCGACCTCTTCCTCGAAGGCGGGATAATCGAGCCAGAGGTTGAACATGAACCGATCCAGCTGCGCTTCGGGAAGAGGATAGGTGCCTTCTTGCTCGATCGGGTTCTGGGTAGCGAGCACGAAAAATGGCTCGTCGAGTACGTGCGTATCCCCGGCGGCGGTGACCCGGTGTTCTTGCATGGCTTCCAGCAGGGCCGCCTGCGTCTTCGGCGGGGTCCGATTGATCTCGTCCGCCAGCACGACGTTCGCGAAGATAGGGCCGTGTACGAACTTGAATGACCGCCGGCCGGTGGAGACGTCTTCCTCGATGATCTCGGTGCCCGTGATGTCGCTCGGCATGAGGTCGGGTGTAAACTGGATCCGGCTGAATTCAAGATCCGTGGCCTGTGCCAGCGTACGGATGAGCAGCGTCTTGGCCAGACCAGGTACGCCAATAAGCAGGACGTGTCCCTGCGCCAGGAGGCTCACGAAGACGTGTTGTACTATTTGATCCTGGCCGACGATGGTTTTAGCGACTTCCCGGCGGAGCTGGTCGAACGATTCCTGAAGGTCGACCAGTACGTCCGGGGACTGCGTCTGCTGGTGGGCTTGATGCATCGAAGGACCGAGCGAATTAGATAGTTACGTGGGAAGCAGAGCGGTGGCGTAGTCCGGGCGAGTACTCAGCGCGATGCGATCTCGAGTCGTTCGGCCTTGCCACGCAGGTCGACGTAAATTTCGTCGCGCAAGCCGTCGATCCAGTTTTGCATCCATCGGGCCCGCTTCTCTTGAAGCGCGAATTCCTCGATCCGTTCGTAGTCGGTTTCCAGACTCATTCGATGTTCCTCCTGCCGGCGGATGAGTTTGACGATATGGTAGGCCTGGCGATTTTCAGACTGGAGCTGGACCCGACCGGGCTTGCTGACCTCCCCGACCTCCATCGTATCGAGCGTGGCCCGCCACAGCTCACCGAGGTTCGAAAGAATCAGGTCCCGCTCACCGCTTCGTGGGTCGAGGACGCGACCGCCTAGCCGGGCCGATGCCTCGTCCTGAGAGTGACGCTTTGCCATGAGTTCGAAGGGAGCTCCGTGGGTCACGATGGAATCCCGAACCTGAGAGAGAAACTCGATCGTCGGAGCCGGATCGACGCGGCTGTCGTCCACCTGCACGAGAATATGGTTGAAGTCGACCGTCTCCCCACGACGTTCGTTGACGCGCATGATGTGGAACCCGAACTGCGTTTCGAAGACCTGTGAGACCTCACCGATGGGAAGACGCGCGGCGACGGCTGCAAACTCGGGCACAAGATCGCCAAGGTTCATGTCTTCCATGCGTCCACCGGACGGCACCGATGCCTGATCGTCGGAGAACTGGCGGGCCATCTCTTCGAACGACGCCCCCCCGACGATGATGGAATCACGAATCGTCGAAATGATCTCCCGTGCTTCGGCCTTGACCGCAGCGGTGACTTCCGGGAAACGAACGATATGATTCACCCGCACCACCGTCGGAATCGTCGGAAGCGAATCGGCAGGGAACTGCTCGATCCACTCTTTCACCTCGGTAGGCGTGATCCGAATATTCTGAATCTTGGACTGACGAAGCTGATCGGCCAGCAGCTGATCGCGAAAGTCGTCCCGGAGGTCCGCCTTGATGCGCACGATGCTCCGGCCGTAGAGCTCTTCGAGTCGCGCTTCACTGCCCAGCTGGCTCACCATCTGGTTGATGCGCTGGTCGAGCGATTGATCGACCTGTTCCTCCTGCACGGTAATATTCGTGTCCCGCCGTGCCGCCACGGCGAGAAGCTGCTGGCTGATGATCTGATTGAGGGCGTCCGACCATACGCGGTCCGAATTGCCGATCTGCGGCTGCTGCTGCAGCAGATTGGCGACGGTAGCATCTACTTCCGACTTCAAGATGATCTTGTCGCCGACGACCGCGACGATTTCGTCGAGGACCTCACCCTGCTGGGCCGTCACGCATTGCGGCACTATTGCCACCAGGACGGCCAGCGTCGTGGCGAAGAGCGTATCAATGACTCGAAACGACATTTCTTCTTGAACTCCTTTACGAGAAGTAGTAGAGCGAAGTAGTAGAGCGACCGCGGATGGAGCGCGAGACTGCGCGGAAAAGGGGACGTTGCAGATTTGACGAGCCGCGCATTCCGCATCGAGTAGTCCACGTCGAACGGAGCACGCATCTGCGGCGAAGGCCGAGCTTATTTCAGCTCGAGATCCTCTCGCGCCATGGCCTCGTTCCTGAGGCGTTGAACCTGACGTGCATACAACTGTTTCCGGTCCTGCACGATGATCCGGCGGACGAGCTCGTCTTCGATCCACTCCGGCTCGGGAAGCGTGCCCTCCGGCACTCTCCGTGCAAGCTGTATGACGTGATAGGACGAATCGTATTCGACGATCGGCGCGGTCTGTTCGTCGGAAAGCAGAAGCAGCGCCTCGCGCAGTTCTGGATGCGAGCCAAAAATGCGGGATTCTGGATGATAGTTGGAGAAGAGCTCGTGTGAGACAGGATCCACGGACGCCAGTCGTCCGATGGCTGCGGTGAAGGCGGAATCCCGATCGGCGAGGTCGGCTTGCTGGAGCAGTTGTCGAATGTCTTCGGCCGCATCCCGTGAATCCGTGCGCAGGTAGCGTACGCGCACGAAGTTTTCCCGCAGCCGGAGCTGCTCCCGGTGGCGTTCGTAGTACGTTTGTATCTCCGACGGAGACGGGTACACCTGATGTTCCTCATACAGCTCTTCGACGAGTGCATTGGCGAGAATGGATCGCTCGCTCTGTCTCAAAGCTCGGACGATCTCCTCGTCTCGGTCAAGACCACGACGCAGCGCCTCCTGATGCAGGACTTCGTTCGAAACCCACTGGTCCACGAACTGGCGCCGAGAATCCGCCGAATCCTGGTAGGTCGAGATGCCTCTCAATGCCTGGTCGACCTCCTCTTCCAGGAGATACCTGTCACCCACCCTGGCCGCATAATCGGGCGGTGCCGCCTGCTCCGTGCAGGCCGTCAGGATCAGCAGCACGGCCACTACGAGCGTGCTGCTGCATGGCCAAACGTCGGTGCGTCGTCTCATCTCCACGTTAATTGGATCCAGCAGGTTCAGCGTCAGGTCCGAAGGCTCGATCGAGCCGATCCGGATACAACTGCACGTCGTACATGCGCCGTAGCCGGGTCATCAGCCGATCCTCCACGACCTGCTGGTATTCATTCACGACCGTAGATCGTGCTTCGGCGAAGGTCTTGGACCGCGGCGGCTCGACGCCGTCGTTGATGACGACGGCGTGCGCGTTGCGATACGGCACGACGCCGGAGTGTTCGCCCGCATCCAGGCTCAGCGCGCGATCGTAGAGGGCGTACGTCGAATCAGAAATCATCGTCGTATCCCATCGAACGGCGTGCACCGAATCCTCCGTAAATCTAGAGGACAGATCGGTCGGAGAAGCGTCCTCATCCAGCCGCCGGACTACCTCTAGAAGCACGCTATCGGACACGCTGTGTGCCGTAACGACGCGCGTGCGTTCCGGCCATCGATAGGCGTCTCTGCGTTGATGGTAATACGCCCGGAGTCCGGCAGAATCTTCCTGAGCGACCGCCCATACCGAGTCTTCCATGAACTCAAAAAGGACCAGGCCGTCGCGAAACTCCCGCATGAGCCGACGGAATGCCTCGTCGCGATCGGCAAGGTGTTCGGCTTCCACGTCGACGGCCCGCCGTGTCACGAAATCGGATACCAGATTCCGTGTCCATGCGTCCACGTTCGGGGCGTTGCTCAGGGAAGAAGGATCGGCGAACTCGACGAGATCCCGAATGGTGAACGCGGTGTCGGCGAGCGTGAAGAACGCATCGGCCAGGATGCTATCGGGCAGGATGGAGTTGGGGCTTGTGGAGTTGGGCCATCGGGCGACGATGGAGTCCGGCTCCATGCCCGTAAACGCCTCGACGACGCGAGACGTATCTACCTGGCCATCGCGTTCGCGAACGATCCGCCGCGCCAGTGCCCGTTCAGCTTCTGAGGTGCGAGGAAGCCGGTCTGCCAGCGCCTTTAGCTCTTCAAAGGCTTCGTCGTAACTCGGAAGCTCCTCGCGACCCGTAAGCTTGATGACGTGGAAACCAAAAGGTGTTTCGACGACGTCGGAGATGTCGCCGACGTTTTCCAGTGCGAACGCGGCGTCCCGGAAGGATTCCGGTACCTGCGACGTGTATTCCAGCGTGCCCAGATCTCCGCCGCGCGGTCTAGACTGTTCGTCCTGCGAGTGCTGCCGCGCCAGTTCGGCAAAGTCGGCCCCGTCGGCGAGCTGCGTCCTGATGTCGCGAAGTAGCTCCAGCGCCTGGGCTGAGTCGGCCGACGTTTCACCTGGCCGAAGCATGATGTGGGCAACGTGAATCCCCGGAACGGCGGGCCGTCGCTCGTGAACCAGCAGCGTATGATATCCGAACTGCGTACGGAAAACAGGCGAGATCTCTCCGAGGGGCGTCTCATAGGCGAATGTTTCGAATGGTTCGACGAGATTCCCACCGGTGAAATGACCGAGGCGACCCGCGTACCCCCGCATGCCGACCCGCCCGCCGGCCGATGGGTCGTCGGAATGGCGTATGGCCAGCTCTCCAAAGTCTATTCCCTGAAGTGCAGAATCACGGATCGCCTGCATCTCCCGATATGCGGCCAATGTATCCGCCGGCGAGGCGCCCGGCGGTATGCGGCGCAGAATGTGGCTGACGTCTACCAGATGCTGCTGCCGATCGTAGAGCTCTCTCGTAATGGGCTCGATGACCTCCTTGTCCATCAGGAACGGCCGGGAAAGTCGCGAACGGTACGAAGCAATCTCCTCGCGAACATCGGGCTGCGCGGGGATGCCGGCGTCTTCAGCGGCTCTTACCTTCAGGCGAAAATTGACATATCGCTCAAGAAAGTCGCGGTACGCAGACTGGGAGTCCTCCGTAGCCGCGTCGATGTTTGTCGTCGACCGAGAATACTGCCGCTCGAATTCCCGAAGCGTCAGGATCTCATCCGCATACCGCGCCACGACGTCCCTCGCATCCTCTGACGGCCCGGACGACGTGCCGGCCGACGTACCGCATCCACCTGCGAGGCTTGCTGCGAGGAGGGTGCAAATGACCAGGACGCTGTCGGTTCGACTGCTACGTATTGACGCGCTGATCATGTATCGCTGGTGGATTCGTTTCGAGATGCCGTTAGAAAATGGATGCTGTTGCAGCTTGACGCGCGCCCGGTTCGGCTGTTCCGTCCCGTCTCATCTTCCGACCGAACGAGTCGCCTGCCTCGAAGTTCTGGAACGGGGACGCATCAGGGGATTGAATATTCCTGATTCGTAGGGTACCCATCGTTCGTTCCGACGACGGAGTTCAATAAATTTTATCCGTCGTCGACCCTCTACGGAGCTGCCGCCTCGTTACCTTGACGTCATGCCCCAACCGGGCGAAACCCGTTGGACGTACGTCACCAACATGGCCATCACCCACATTGCCCTCAGTAGCAACGCACGCCTCGACATGACTGATCCGCTTTCGAAGGACGTCCGCGTCCGCTTCGCACCGAGTCCGACCGGATTGTTGCACATCGGCGGACTTCGAACCGCGCTGTACAACTTCCTCTTCGCGCGCAAGCATGGGGGGACATTCGTGCTGCGCATCGAAGACACCGACAGGGAACGGTTCATCGACGAAGCGGAATCGGATATTCGATCCTCTCTGGAGTGGTCGGGACTGGAGTACGACGAGGGCCCCGGCGTGGGCGGTCCGCATGCCCCGTATTATCAGTCGCGGCGCAAGGACGTATATGCCAAGTACGCCGATCACCTGGTCGACAGCGGGCACGCCTATTTCGCGTTCGACACGGTCAACGACCTCGAGGCGATGCGAGACCGGTTTGCCACGTCGCACAATCCGTCGCCGAAATACGACGCCGTGACGCGCATGGAGATGTCCAACTCCCTCACGCTGTCGGATGATGAGGTGCGACGTCGGATCGAGAACGGCGACGAGTACGTCATCCGGCTGAAGGTTCCGTCTACCGAAACGATCCGGTTCACCGATCTCATCCGGGAGTCCGTTTCGTTCGATGCGTCGGCGGTGGACGACCAGGTGCTCGTCAAGTCTGACGGTATGCCGACGTATCATCTGGCGAACGTCGTCGACGATCATCTGATGGATATCACGCACGTTATTCGGGGAGAGGAATGGCTTTCGTCCACGCCGAAGCACATCCTGTTGTATCGGTATCTCGGTTGGGAGAGGCCCCAGATGGCCCATCTTCCGCTCATCATGAGTCCGAGCGGCGGAAAGCTCTCCAAGCGAAGCGCGGAGGAGCTGGGCATACCCGTCACCGTCGAGCAGTATCGCGAAGCGGGATTCGAGCCGGAGGCGCTGATCAATTTTCTAGCTTTCCTCGGCTGGAATCCGGGTACCGAGCAGGAGATGTTCACGCTGGAGGAACTTGCCGAGGCTTTTTCGTTCGACCGGGTAGGATCGAGCGGCGTACAGTTTAATCTGGACAAGCTGACGTGGTATAACGAGCAATATATTCGCTCGTTCAGCGTAGAGGAGCTGCTCCAGCGTGCACGTCCATACGTGGAGGCCGCGAATGTTCGGGTCGACGACGACTACCTGCGCGCGGTTGTATCGTTGATGCAGGAGCGTATCACGTTCGTCAAAGACCTGCCGGAATCCGCTGCATACTTTTTCGAGGATCCCGAGACCTATGACGAAAAGGGCGTCAGGAAGCGCTGGAAGGACGATTCGGCGAGTCTGGTGCGCGCCTATGCGGATCGGCTCGAGGAGGTGGACGCGTTCGACGCGGAGGGCGTCGAGTCGGTGCTTCGCGAGCTGGCAGACGAAAGAGAGGTGGGCGCGGGACGCATCATCCATCCGACGCGGTTGGCCGTGAGCGGCGTATCCTTCGGACCCAGCCTGTTCCACATGATGGAGGTGATCGGCCGGGAGGTGTGCGTCCGACGCATGCGCAGGGCGGCGGACGAGTTAGGGTAGGCGGCGATAGGCGGCAAGTATGGCGTCGGCCGCCGCCGCCGCGGTGAGTTCTCCGTTGATTACACGCGCCTCGTAGTCGGCCAGTACGTCCGAGACGTCGGGGTCTGCGTGCAGCGCCGCGATCAGGCGCTCGTCCAGCGTCTCGTGCAGCCAGTTTCTGGCCTGCTGTCGTCGTCGTGCCTCGAAATAGCCGGACGACCGCGTCTGTCGCTCGTACTCCAGGATGCTTTCCCAGATCTCATCCAGGCCGGCCCCGGTCATCGCGGAGCAGGTGTGGACCGGCGGCTCCCACCCGGACGGCATGGGGGGGAAGAGCTGAAGTGCGCTCTGAAATGCTCGTCGCGCGGCTTCGGCCGCCGCCTGGTTGTCGCCCTCCGCCTTCGTGACGGCGATACCGTCCGCCATTTCGACGATACCGCGCTTGATTCCCTGCAGCTCGTCGCCCGCACCGGCCAGGACGAGGAGGAGGAAGTAATCCACCATGCCGTGTACGGCGGTTTCAGCCTGGCCCACGCCAACCGTTTCGACGAAGATCGTATCGTAACCGGCGGCCTCGCAGACAAGCAGGGCCTCACGTGTCCGACGCGCGACACCGCCGGCAATCGGGCCGCTCGGGGAGGGGCGGATGAAAACGCGCGGATCTCCCGCCAGCCGGCGCATCCGAGTCTTGTCGCCCAGGATACTCCCGCCCGATCGTGTGCTGGTGGGGTCCACGGCCAGAACGGCAACGCGCCGCTCATCGTCCTCAAGGATGCGCCCCCCCAGCACCTCGATGAAGGTGCTTTTCCCGACGCCGGGTACGCCCGTAATACCGACGCGTAATGCGCCTTCCGAGCGTGGAAGGAGCGCGCCGAGGAGATCCTGGGCGGTGGATCGATCCGCTTCCCGCGTGCTCTCGATCAGCGTAATGGCGCGTCCGAGCGCGGCTCGGTCGCCGCTCCGAACACCTTCGAGCAGCACGTCGACGTTGCGGTCTCTCAAGATACGTCCTCCTCTTCCATGAGGCCTTCGAGCAGCGTGCGGGCCGCCTCGGGGATGGACGTAGCCGGACCGAAGATCTCGTGGACGCCCGCCTCGCGCAGCAGATTGAAGTCGTTTTCCGGCACGACCCCGCCTACCACGACGCGGATGTCCGGACGGCCCCGCTTCTCGAGACAGCGCACGACGTCTGGAACGAGCGTTCGGTGTCCACCAGCCAACGTCGAAATCCCCAGGACGTGCACGTCGTTTTCAACGGCCTGCCGCGCAACCTCTTCCGGCGTCTGAAACAGCGGACCAATGTCGACGTCGAAGCCGAGGTCCGCGAACGACGTCGCGATCACCTTCGCACCCCGGTCGTGTCCATCCTGGCCTACCTTCGCAACGAGGATGCGCGGTCTGCGTCCGGCCCGTCGCGCAAAGGCGTCCGTCAACGAGCGGACGGATTCGAACGCGTCGCTTCCCGATGATTCGTGGGCGTACATACCGGTCGATATTTCGCGCGAAGCTTCGTGGCGGCCGAATTCCTTTTCCATAGCGTACGATATTTCCCCCAGTGTGGCACGGCGGCGCGCCGCCTCTACGGCGACGTCGAGCAGGTTTTCCGATCCATTCCCGGCCGCTTCCGTCAGTGCATCAAGTATGGCAGCCACGGCCTCATCGTCACGCGAAGCCTTAACGCGTTCCAGCCGTTCTATCTGCCGCTCGCGAACGGCGACATTGTCGACTTGAAATACGTCGACCCGGTCTTCGTGGTGGGCGCGGAAGGTATTCACACCGACGACCACATCCTTTCCCGCATCGATGCGGGCCTGTTTCGTGGCTGCCGCCGCCTCGATTCGAGCCATCGGGATGCCCGCTTCGATAGCGCGGGTCATGCCGCCGGCCGCTTCGATTTCGGCGATGAGCTCCCACGCACGATGTACCAGGTCGTGGGTCAGCGATTCAACGTAGTACGAGCCCCCCCACGGATCGATGGCACGGATGACGTCCGTCTCCGACTGCAGGTACACCTGCGTGTTGCGCGCGATGCGTGACGAATAATCAGACGGCAGTGCGAGAGCTTCATCCAGCGCATTCGTATGCAGTGACTGCGTGTGACCGAGCGCGGCCGCGAGTCCCTCGAGGCAGGTCCGACCGATATTGTTAAAGGGATCCTGCGCGGTAAGGCTCCATCCCGAGGTCTGGCAATGGGCGCGCAGCGCCATCGATTTGGGATTGTCCGGTCCGAACGGTTTCACAAGCCTTGCCCAGAGCAACCGTCCAGCACGGAGTTTGGCGATCTCCATGAAATGATTCATGCCGACGCCCCAGAAAAAGGAGATACGCGGTGCGAAATCGTCGACGTCGAGTCCGGCCGCGAGCCCCGTCCGCAGGTACTCCAGCCCATCCGCCAGCGTATAGGCCAGTTCCAGATCGGCCGTGGCCCCCGCTTCCTGCATGTGATAGCCGCTGACGGAGATGGCGTTGAATCGGGGCATCCTCGAAGCGGCGTAGGCGAAAATGTCGCCGACGATCCGCATGGACGGGGCCGGTGGATAGATGTACGTATTGCGGACCATGAACTCCTTGAGGATGTCGTTCTGAATGGTCCCGGAGAGCTTACCCGGCGCTACACCCCGCTCCTCGGCCGCAACGATGAAGAACGCCATGATCGGAACGACGGCACCGTTCATCGTCATGGAAACGGAGACGCGATCCAGGGGAATCTCATCGAAGAGGATCTTCATGTCCTCGACCGTATCGACGGCCACGCCGGCGTTGCCGACGTCCCCGACGACGCGCTCGTGGTCCGAATCGTATCCGCGATGTGTGGCCAGGTCAAAGGCGACGGAGAGGCCTCGCTGGCCTGATGCGAGCGCGTTGCGGTAGAAGGCGTTCGACGCCTCCGCCGTAGAGAAGCCCGCATACTGCCGAATGGTCCACGGGCGCACGTTGTACATCGTGCTGTACGGCCCGCGGAGAAAAGGGGGGAGTCCGGCCGCATAGTCCAGGTGCTCGAGATGGTCGAGGTCGCGCTCGGTATACGCGGGTGCCACCTCGATCATCTCGGGCGGGTGCCAGTCCGTCCGCTGTCCCTCTCCGCGGAGTCCGGCCGGACGATACGGTATGTCGGCGAATTTCGGTCGGTTCATGTCTCGCTCCCCATTCCCAGCGCATCCTGTATCCCCGAGAGTACGTCGATCAGGTTCGCGCCCGCATAGATCCTGAAATCTACGGGAGGTTCGCCGGATTTATAATCGTTTCGTATTTCACGGGCTAACCCTATGATGATGTGTTTGTTAGATATGATTATATCACGCAACACATTAGATGTTGAGACGTCGGTTGAGACGGCGATGACGAGTACGTCTGTATCTAGATTGGCTGGGGCGGAGTCGCCGCCGGCGTCCGGGTCGAGGCGGGGATGCTGTTCGACGGCGAAGCCGGCTGCCGCGAGGACGTTCGATGCGTAATCGGCGTGACGGCGGCTTTCGGCTGGCGTGCCGACGGGAAGCACGGCCGCGGTGGGGCGTCCTCCGGATCGGTTAGCAAAGGCCTCGGTGCGAAGGCGGATTCGCTCGAACGGCTCTGCATCTCGCCTCGGGGGGAGAGGCAGACCGAGCGTTTCCGCCTCGTCATCGATCTCGCGGGACGTGCCGGGTTGCTCCGGCAGATCCGTTTGTTCGTAAGCTCGATCGCCGCGGCCCGACGCAAGAGTATCGTTCTCGACATCCGCGAGCCGTTCTTCGTCGGGGTTCGGGAAGTGGTTCGTCCCGACGAGGAGCCGCCTCCCGGTCGAGACGGCCTGCCGGCGGTACCGGGCTCCCTTGCCTACGATCTCCCCGACGTAACCGTCCTTCGTCGCCTTCAGGAATCCACCGCGTGCTTCGATGGATTGAAAGCGAGACCAGGCCCGTCGAGAAATAAGGTCGGTCAGGGCTTCCACATAATAGCTTCCGCCCGAAGGATCGTCGACCTTGTCCAGGTGCGCCTCATGGCGCAGCACGTGCTGCACGTTCCGCGAGAGGCGGTAGGCGCGATCGGAAGGGACGTCGGAAAGTGCGTCGTAGGGGTGGACGAGCAACACGTCGCATCCACCGATGACCGCGGCGGCGGCTTCCGTAGAGGCCCGGAGCAGATTCATGTGGGGATCGTAGAGCGTCATGTTCCGCCGCGAGGTGGACGCATGGATGACTACGGAGGCCGAGGCGGGGTCGGCATCGTAGGCGCCGAATACCTGTGGGAGGAGGATGCGAAGCGCACGGAGGCGGGCGATGGCCGGGAAATATGACGCGCCGACCGGCACGGAAAAGTAGACTCCGGCGAGCGCGTCGCCGACATCGACGTCACGCAGCCCCATCTGCATGAGGTACTCGGAAGTCGCGGCGAGGAGCAGGGCCGTTTCGTCGATAAGATCGGCGCCGGCATCGTGATACGGGTCGGCAGCGATGCAAACGAGCCGGCCGCTCAGGCGCCGAACCGCCGCCGCGGCGTCATTCATCCAGCCGGCCGCATAACGACCCGTTCGGATCGCGTGGGAAAGGGGATCGAACGCCGCGGAGACGCTTCGGTCCTTACGGCCGTCCCGCTCCAACGCCTCGACGATGGCCAGACTCTCCAGGCCCGCTTCGACGTGTATGCGCGTGTTCTCCAGATCGACGCCCTCCAGCATCGATTCCACGTCGGTTATATCCAGCCCCGTTCTGCTGGATGCTGCATGGATACCGGGCGCTGTATGCTGCATGGAGGTGGAAAACGGAACGAGCCGGAGTCCGACCACGTCGACGCCGCCGTCGAGCGCGTGACGGAGCTGCCGTCGCATCGATTCGTTCGGGCCGAGGTGGATATCCTGCCTGATCGACCAGCGCGAGCTGACGGACTGGCGGTTCGTCGCGTTCATGTGCGCCAGCCGCTCGAGATCCTCCGCGCGGTAGTACGGGCGAACGGGCACGCCATCTTCGATATTCCACGTCAGCACGTCATCGTACGAACGCTCTCCAAGATCGGCCTCGATTCGGGCCTCCCACTGCCGCGTCGATACGGCGGGGAAATGCTCGAACAGCCGGGGCGCAGCGGATCGATCGTCCGAGCTATCAGGTGCCTCGAGGTCAGACATGCAAACGGTGTTCTTGAACGGCGTTCGCACCGGCGGGAGATGGGGGCAGGCCGTGGAACGACCGATAGGCGCGGACGATGTCGAACACGGCAATCCCGTACGCGACGGATACGTTCAGCGACTGCTTCGCACCATACTGTGGAATTTCCAGGGCCAGGTCGGCCTCGGCGACGATGTCGTCGTCCACCCCGTGCAGCTCGTTGCCGACGACCATGCACAGCGGGAAGTCCGCCCCGCGTATCTGCGACGTGTAGGTCGGCCGGTCCGTAATCTCGAGCACGCCGATGGTATATCCGTCGGATTTCAAGGTGCGCACGACGTCCACGGCCCGGTCGTGATACGCCCAGGGTACCGTATCCTGTGCTCCGAGCGCCGTCTTGTGCAGCGCCTTATTGTCCGGCGTCCCGGAAATTCCGGTCACGTATATCTTCTCAATGAATGCCGCGTCCGATGTACGAAAGAGGGAGCCGACATTATGGATCGAGCGCACGTCGTTCACGACGACGGAGACGGGATGTCTGTGTAACGACTCGGTCGCTGTGGGATCTCGTCGGGGTATTTCGTCGTGACTGAGCTTGCGCATGGACAATAATGGCTCGGGAGGATAAGATACGTAATGCATCGAGATTCGCTTATACTCGCCGGACTCGTTCTATGCCTTTCGGCCGCAGGCGTTCTAAGCGGCTGCCAGGCGCTCCGTGAGCTCGCGGCTTTGAAATCGGTTGAGTTCGGACTCGATCGCGTAAGTGACGCACGGCTGGCGGACATTGACATGGAACGCCTTCGAAGCTACGAGGATCTGAGTGCGAGCGAAGCGGTTCGGTTGATTGCTGCCGCGTCGTCCGGCGAGCTGCCCCTCGAATTTACGCTTCACGTAGCGGCGCGCAATCCGCCTGAGAACCCCGTCCAAGCCCGTCTGGAGCGGTTAGAGTGGACCCTGCTCCTCGAGGAAACGGAGACAATCAGCGGCGTCGTTGAAGGTCCCGTGGTTATCCTACCGGGCGACATCCGATATATTCCCGTCCGAATCGAGCTGGACCTCGTCACGTTTTTCGAGCGCAACGCGCGGGACCTCATCGATCTTGCGCTGGCGGCTGCCGGGGGAGGGGGAGACCCACAAAACGTGACCTTGCAGGCCGTTCCGACGATCGATACGCCCCTCGGGCGTATCGCGTATCCGGAGCCCATAACGATCGTAAGTCGCGATTTCGGACGATCGAGCTCGTCACCGTCCTCCTGAAGCGATCGCGGCTTTCCATATCCAATTCACGAACACGAGCCTGCAGGCGTGGTTGCACTAGAGCGTTGGACTGGGGAGCTCGCACCTGCGCGGGCACTCAGAACGGCGCCGGGAGCGTGCCGCGCAGAAGAGTATGACGCTGCGGACGTAGCACGGCGCGATGGAGCAATATCTTTCGTCAAATTTCCGAAGCGGTGATCATTGCGATTGACGGACCTGCGGGATCGGGCAAGTCGACGACCGCGCGAGCGGTGGCCGGACGCCTGGGCTACGTGCACCTGGATACAGGGGCGACGTACCGGGCCGTCGCGCTGGCGTTTCTTCGGGACGGCATCGAGCCGACCAAGGAGGGCGCGGAGCGCGTCCTCGCGAGCGTCCATCTCGACGTGCTGCTGGATGAGACGGGGCAGCGCATCCTGCTCAATGGAGAGGACGTCACGGAAGAGATCCGCACGCCCGATGTGACGGCCGTGACGAGCACGGTCGCTGCGCTGCGTTCCGTACGTGAGAAGCTCGTTGACGAGCAGCGGCGTATCGCAAGAGCATTCGAAGAAGGCAAGGGCGGGGTCGTGATCGACGGCCGCGACATCGGTACCGTGGTGTTTCCGGATGCAGACCTGAAGGTGTTTATGATCGCGGATGAACGTGTTCGCGCACGGCGCCGGTTCGAAGAGCTCCGCGAAAGCGGATCGACGGCCACGCTCGACGAAGTACTGAGGGACATCCGCTCCCGTGACGAGAAAGACATGCGTCGCACCGTGGCACCGCTACGCAAGGCGGATGACGCCCTCAAGCTGGATACGTCAGAACTGGACATCGCGGAGCAGGTAAACGTGGTCGTCCAGGCGGTCAAGGAACGAGAGAACCTTTCCGCCGTATAGGAATGTTCGCATAGAAAAATGACCGCCGGACCGCATGGGTGTGGTAAACACGCCCGGTATGCGGCCAGCTTGACCCTTCTCCGGCGGTTATTCCATTTGCATGTTTAACCCAAAGAAGGGTTCGCGCGGCAAGGGGAGGGTCGTCGGGCGGGCACTTTGTAAATGCAGGGATTCGGCCGGACAATCATGAGCGGCACATTCGGTGTCGACGACGGCCATCCCGGAGAACTATATGGCTGACGATCAGCAAAAAACGAAAGACACGGAAGCAGTCGAAGAGAAAGACATTCAGACCGACGAGAAGTCGGACAAGGCGGAGGAGGCCGCGGCCGCTGACGAGAATGGAAAGGCGGTGAAGGCGGACGTCGAGGAGACGGAAGAGGTCGAGACGGAAGCCGCCGCAGAGACGGACGCTTCTACGGATGACGATCTCGCTTCCGATGCGGTATCTGCCGAAGACACATCCAGTACGCCCGACGAGACCGGTGATGTGGTGGAAGAGACAGCGGAAGCCGAAGCCGAAGCGGTTTCAGCATCTTCCGACGAGGATACGGATGATGCGGAGACGGAGTCGGAAGCCGCCGACGAGGAGCCCGAAACGGTCGCCGAGGCGGACGACGCCGACGACGATGGTGGTGTCGAGACGGATGACGATGCGTTGGACGGTGAGCCCGTCGCGACGGACGAGGATAAGGATGCCCGTCCCCTTCTGGAACGCGCCGTCGATGCGGCTGCTGCCGAGATGGCCGTCCCAAGGGCCGAGGATGCCGGCGTCTCGGTACAGGAAGAGGCGCCTCTTTCCTCTGTTTCCGGTGCGGAAGGACTCCAGGCAACGGGACAGGTCGGCTATACAGGTGAGATCGTAGGACGTGTCGTAACGCTCGAAGAACTGGAGCGCGGCGACGAGGAAGACGAAAAGGCCGCGGCGACGTACGATCAGCTCATGAAGCTGGTCGATGAATCCTTCACGATCGTGGAGGAGCAGGAGATCGTTCAAGGCCGCGTCGTGAGCGTCGGCGAAAAGGACGTCGTCATCGATATCGGGTTTAAGAGCGACGGCGTCGTCTCCCTGAACGAATTCGACCGCGAGCTCGAAGCCGGCGACGAAGTCGAAGTCTTCGTCGACCGTCTTGAAGACTATCACGGACAGCTCGTTCTTTCGAAAACGAAGGCCGACAAGCTGCGCCGCTGGCAGCGCATCGAAGAGGCCTACGACCAGAGCAGCATTATAGAGGGTACGATCGTGCGCCGGATCAAGGGCGGTATGATCGTAGAGCTCGATATCGGAGGTATGGAAGCCTTCCTGCCCGGCTCGCAGATCGATGTGCGCCCGGTACGCGATTTCGACGCGTACCTGGAGAAGCGCATGGAATTCAAGATCGTCAAGCTCAATCCGGCGAACGAGAATATCGTCGTTTCGCACAAGGCGCTTATCGAGAAAGAGCTCCAGGCGCAGCGAGAGAAGATCCTCTCCACCATGGAGGCGGGACAGATTCTCGAAGGTACCGTCAAGAACATCACCGACTTCGGTGTATTCATCGATCTCGGGGGCGTGGACGGACTCCTTCATATCACAGACCTGTCGTGGGGCCGCGTGTCGCATCCATCCGAGCTCGTCGATCTCGACGAAAAGCTCAACGTGGTGGTGCTCGATTACGACAAGGAGCGCCAGCGCATCTCCCTCGGCCTAAAGCAGCTTCAGCCGCACCCGTGGGAAGACATCAACGAGAAGTACGACGAGGGCGAAACCGTCGAAGGCAAAGTGGTCTCCATTACGGACTACGGAGCGTTCGTCGAGCTCGAAAAGGGTATCGAAGGACTCGTCCATATTTCGGAGATGAGCTGGACGGAGCATATCCGCCACCCGAGCCAGATGGTCTCTCTCGGCCAGCTGGTGAACGTCAAGATCCTCAACATCGACAAGGAGGGGAAGAAGATTTCCCTCGGCATGAAGCAGCTCGAGCCCGATCCGTGGACGGGCATATCGGACCGCTATCCGCCGGGAACGGTTATGCGCGGCAAGGTGCGCAACATCACCAACTTCGGTGTGTTCGTCGAGATCGAGCCGGGTATAGACGGACTGGTTCATATCTCGGACCTCTCGTGGACGAAGAAAATTCGTCACCCGAGCGAGATGATCAAGAAGGGCCAGGACCTCGACGTCGTTATTCTGAACGTCGACGAAGAAGCGCGGCGCATATCGCTCGGCCACAAGCAGGTCGAGACGAATCCGTGGAATCAGTTCGCCAAGGTGTACGGCGAAGGCACGGATACGGAAGCGACCGTCGTGCGCTCCAACGAAGGAGGGCTCGTCGTCGAGCTCCCGCTCGAAGTGGAAGCGTTCGTACCTGCCAGCGAGCTCAAGAACGGTCCCCAGAACTTCCAGGAATTCTACGAGGAAGGCCAGGAGATCGAGCTCCGCGTGATCAAGTTCGATCCGAATCAGAAGGAGATCGTGCTCAGCGAACTCGCCAAAGATCGCGCCGAGACGAGAGAAGAGCGCGCCGAACAGGAGCGCGAGCGTAAGGAGCGCAGAACGCGCGACAAACGCGAGGTAAGCCAGTATAAGCAGCGGTCCGACGACACGTCCGGTCCGACGACACTCGGCGAGCTGTCAGGCCTGGCCGATCTCAAAGCGCAGATCGAAGAGGCCGAGCAGGCTCCGAGTGCCGGCGAAGCGGAGCCGGATGCCGGCGACGAGGTCGCGACCGACGAAGCCTCCACAGAGGAGGCTGATGAGGTGGTGCAGGCGGAAGCCGAAGAAGCCACTGAGGACGTTGACGACGAGACGGAGGCCGCTTCAGATGAAGCCGAAGCTGCTGCAGACGAAGTCGACGAGGCTCCAGACGAAGCCGACGAAGCTGAAGCTGCTGCAGACGAAGCGGACGAGGCTACAGACGAAGCCGACCAAGCTGAGGATGCCGCAGACGCCGAGGAAACCGAAGCGGATGAAGGCGCCGACGAAGCAAAGGCAGAGGCCGGCGAGGCGGAGTCGAAAGAGACGGACGACGCCGAGGAGACGGACGAGGAAGAAGACGAGGAAGAAGACGAGGACGAAAAGAAGTAGTTCTCGGTCAGACTTGATGTGGAAAGGGGGCGTGCGCGGTCGTGTGCACGCCCCCTTTTTATTGGAGACGAGGACTGCCGAAAATCGTCCCGTAGCGATGTGGCTAGCGGACCGTGGCAATCCGCTGAAAGAGCGGCCTGATCTTTTCCCAGCAATGCTCGATCTGCTCGAACGTCCTCCGGGCTTCTTCCAGCATGTCGTGAATGGCCTCATGCTCGAGCGCTTCGGCCCGGCGAGAGAGCACGGTGACGTCCATGCTCAAGCACGCTCCATGGAGCACATGTGCACTGCTGGCGACGCGGGGGGCGTCACCGTCCGATAGCGCCTTGCGGATATCGGCGAAATACGCCGGCATGGCGTTTAAGAATACGATCACGAGCTCCACGAGCTTTTCCTCCCCGAGTTCCTCACCTAACTCTGCGAGATGCGTTAAAATGGCACCCTCGGGATCGGCGTATTCGCCGACGCTCGGACCGTTCTCGTTCTTCTCTGTCTCGACCGGACCTCCATCGTGATCCATTTCTTCCCGGTGGCGGACGGCCGTATGAATGAGGTTGAGCAAGGCACCGCGGTTAAGCGGCTTCGTCAGATGATCGTTCATTCCGGCCATCAAGCTTCGCTCACGGTCTTCCCGGTTCGCATGGGCCGTAACCGCGACCACATACGCATTTGCCGTCGGCGTGTCGAGATTTCGTAGCTGTTCCGTCGCCGAATACCCATCCATGTCGGGCAGTTCCCAGTCGATCAGAACGAGGTCGTAAATGCCGTTCGCCGCCGCCTGGATGGCGGCGGCACCGGTGGTCGTCAGGTCAGCGTCGTAGCCGAGGGCCGAAAGCATCCCCGTGACTACCTCTTGACTGACGGGGTCGTCTTCGACGACCAGAATTCCACAAGCAGGGTGTTCCGATACCTGACGTCCCCGTACCGCGGAGGCTGTTCGATCGCTCGAGCTTGATTCGGTAAAGAGCGATAGCAGGGTATCTTGAAGCGACTGCTGGCGGATGGGCAGAGCGAGGGTACCTGCCAGCGGCAGGTGCGCCGAGGAGGACAATACGGGATCGTCGAGTTGCGCAAGAAGGATGATGGGCAGACCACGAACGGACGGGATGGCGTCGACGGCGCGGGCGAGGTTGGCTCCATCCATCCCGGGCAGCTTTCGCGTGATGAGCGCTGCGTCGTACGGGGTCGCCGATTCGCCGGCCGTAATGATCATCTGCAAGGCTGTCGTGGCATCGGCGGCCTCGTCGACATCCACCTTCCAGTCCCGCAATTGTGCCGTGAGCAATTCCCGCGCCCCGTCGGACGACTCGACGACGAGCACGTAGCGCCCTTCGAGCCGGTCAGAGGCACTGTAGGTCTCCAGTATCTCCGGTGCAGGATCCCGCTCGAAGGTCACACGCAGCGTGAAGGTAGATCCGCGTCCCGCCGCACTGTCGACTATCACGCATCCTCCCATCATTTCAGCAATTTGCTGCGTGATGGCCAGGCCGAGACCCGTGCCACCGAAGCGCCGCGCCATCGTCGAATCCGCCTGCGAGAAGGCTTCGAATATCCGGGTTCGGGCGGATTCCGGTATTCCGATGCCCGTGTCCCTGATGATGAAATCGATGGGTTTGCGGTCCGGCTCACCGCTCGATGCGCCACTGCCTGGAACTACGCGCACCTCGACTTCTCCCTGATCGGTGAACTTAACGGCGTTATTCAGGATATTCGACAGCGCCTGCCGCAGGCGGTGCGCGTCGCCGATGCAGCTGGACGGTACATCGGGGTGAATGTAGCTGGAAATACGGAGGTTCTTCTTTGCTGCTCTAAGTGCAAACAGGCTGGTTACCTCTTCGACGACGGAGCGAATGCTGAACGGAGTAGTCTCCAGTTCGAGCCTGCCCGCCTCGATCTTGGAGAAGTCCAGCAGATCGTTAATCAGGTGGAGTAGGGATGCACCTGACGACTGAATCGTCTCGAGGTGATGCATCTGGTCTTTGGATAGATTCGTTTCGAGAAGCAAATCGGCCATGCCCATGATGCCGTTCATCGGCGTTCGAATTTCATGGCTGAGCTTGGCCATGAATTCGGACTTGGCCCGGGCAGCGGTCTCGGTCCGGTCCCGCGCGGCTTTGAGCTCGCGCGCCCGCTTCAGCAGCGCGGCGCGCGCCTCACGCTCTTTCTGCTCTACGTGGTCGAGACGGATCAGCTTTGCGAGCGATTCCGCCATCAGCTCGACGATCTCGCGATCCTCGTACGTAAATCGGTGGTCCCTGGGCTCATTCGAAACGAAGGCGATCGTGCCGTATACGCTGCCTTCGATAAGAATGGGCGCACCGATGTACGATTCGACGTGCGTCTTCCGATAGACGGGATGTTTGGCAAACTGCCGGTCCGTGGCCGCGTGGGCGAATGAGATGGTTTGCATCGTGGAGACCACACGGCCGCAGTACGAACCTTCCAGGGGAAAAAGTTGCCGATCAATAGCCGCCGCGTCAGGAGTTACGGCCGCTACGACCTCGTAGCGATCTCCGCTGACCCGTTTGACCATCCCCGTAGGCATGTCGAGAATCGTACACCCGGCGGATAGGTATTCCTTGAGAGCGTGGTCGAGCGAATCGAAGCTGCGCGTAGAGATGCGATGCAACATTTTCAATCGCTCGGAGAAGCGGGAAACGACGCGCAGATGGTGCTCCCTTTCACGCTCCATCGACACGCGAGACGTGACGTCGACCAGGGTACCGATGATGGCTGGCTTTCCACCCAGGGTCGAACTCGCACCGAAGATTTCCAGATCGATGGGCGAGCCGTCCCGATGGCGTCCGCGTGCACGATACTGTAGGGCATCGACTTCACCGTCGATTCGACGCCGTACGTTTTCCTGTACGGTACCGTGGTCGTCCGGGTGGATGATGCTTACGATGGGCTGGCCGCGCAAATCGTCGGGTTGATATCCGAAAATATCAGCGAGGCGCGGATTGACGTACACGAAGCGGCCATCTTGAATGACGGCATTGCCGGCGAGCGCATTCTCGGCTACGGCTTGGAATATGCGGCATTCCGTTTCGAGAGCGCTACGTTCAAGCCGATCCTGCGATATATCACGGATGAGCGTGAGGAGGGCGGGGCGTTGACCGCACCTCACGCCGACGGTTGAGGTTTCCACGTCGATGCACGTTCCGTCCCGCCGCTGGAGAACTATCTCTAGACGCGTGTTCGCCCGATCGGCGGCATCGGCTGCCCGAAGCCGCTCGTACAGCCACTCTCTATCCGTTTCGCGCACGAAATCCTCGATCCGCGCATCGAGGAGGTCGTCCGCAGATCCGGCGCCGACGAGCTCGGCGCTGGCCGGATTGGCATATCGAATCGTTCCGCCTGCATGGAGCACGATCGGGACGGGCGTGTGCTCGACGAACTCTCTATACGGGAGTTCGTCGAGTCCGCCGATCTCGCCGGTTTCGTCGACGGGAAAGGCGTCGTCCCCATGTGCTTCGTCGGAAATTCCGTTCAACACGTTGTCAATGCATAAGTCAGAGGGACGCGTGCAGGATGCACCGAAGAGGATAAAGGTGTTCCGTGCGCTGGATGCAGTTACGGCCGCTTGAAAGAAACACAATTATCGTGCCTACTAGGGATGTCGCGTGGAAGGTCCGGTCCGACACGTCATCAGCGGACAAGATTCTCGGTTACTATGCGTCCGGTCGGAAGGTCCGCGACGGCAACGGGGTCGCTACGGCGTGCATGGCAAGGAGCGAGAAGTCCTTTTTTAAAGACGCATCTACCGTAGTTTGGCAGACGCACCTGGACGACCCTTTGATAAAAAAGATCATCGTCATGCCGGATCGTATCGCGGTGACGAGCGCCAGCAACGCCGTTACCCTCCGTTTGAAGCTGGAGAACACGCCAGGTACGCTCGCTCGCGTGACCGGTGCGATCGGCGATGCCGGCGGTAACATCGGTTCCATCGACATCGTGCGCGTCGAGCCGGAGTACCTGATCCGGGACCTCACGATCAATACGGCAGGGGAGGAGCACATTCGAGAGATCGTAGAGATCCTCGCTGCGATCGACGGGATCGAGATGCTGGATGCGTCCGATCGAACGTTTCTCCTGCATCAAGGAGGCAAGATCGAAGTTCGGAGTAGGTTTCGGATACGAACCAGGGATCAGCTTTCGATGGCGTATACGCCCGGTGTCGCACGCGTATGCACGGCCATTCATCGATATCCGGAAAAAGTCTACGATCTGACCATCAAGGGAACGACCGTTGCCGTGGTGACGGACGGGACGGCGGTCCTCGGACTCGGCGACATCGGCGCCATGGCGTCCATGCCCGTCATGGAAGGCAAAGCGCAGCTGTTCAAAGAGTTTGCCGGAGTGAATGCGTTCCCTATTTGCCTGGATACGACGGACGTAGATGAAATCGTCGATGCGGTTCAGCGCATTGCTCCTGTTTTTGGCGGTATTAATCTGGAGGATATATCGGCACCGCGATGCTTTGACGTCGAGCGGCGGCTCAAACGGGAATTAGACATCCCCGTATTTCACGACGACCAGCACGGCACGGCCGTCGTGACGACGGCCGCGCTGATCAATGCACTGCGGGTCGTCGGCAAGCGGCCGGAGGAGCTTCGCGTCATGGTCGTCGGTACGGGTGCGGCAGGCACGGCCTGTACCGATATGCTGCTCAATCTCGGCGTCCGGGAGATCATCGGTTTTGACCGCGACGGCGCCATCGCTCGGAGCCGGCCCGACATGTCGGCCGAGAAGAGGGCCTACGCCCAGCGCACGAACCCGGGCGATGAATTGGGGACGCTTTCGGAGCTGATCGAAGGGGCGGACGTCTTTCTCGGACTCTCAGCTCCGGGCGTTGTCACGGTAGGGGATCTGAAGAAAATGGGCCGCGATCCGATTGTGTTTGCGATGGCGAACCCGGAGCCGGAAATCCGTCCGGAGGATGCCCGTGACTACGTCGCGGTGATGGCGACCGGGCGAAGCGATTATCCAAACCAGATCAACAACGTCCTCTGCTTTCCGGGGATGTTTCGGGGTGCGCTCGACTGCAGGGCGACGGATATCAATGAAGCCATGAAACTGGCCGCTGCCCACGCCATTGCCGCAGCGTGTGACGAGGCCGCGGTCTCCGCGGATTACATCATCCCCAGCGTCTTCGACCGTACGGTCGTCGAACGCGTCGCAGAGGCCGTGCAGACGGCGGCTCGCGAATCAGGGGTCGCCAGGGCGTAGATGGTCTTCGGACTCATCCCGCCGCTGCGAGGTCAATCCACGATCCATTCACATAATTCTGAAATCTTTTAGCCATGGCAGTCCCAGGTACTTGCTAGATTGAACGCGTGCCGATTCCAGGCCGTGCTCGCGGATTCACGGAGCGCGTTCCTTCCGGCGGCTTCTGGGACTAGACCCGCGCCGGGTGCGCGTGGATCCGTGGCGGCCCGGACGAGGTACGTCTACCCGACCCAGACTTCTGTTTTGTTTTAAATTGCTTCCGGAACGGGAGTTACAGCATGCCAGAAACGCTCGCACCATCCGATCTATCTCGCCGCCTGAGTGAACGGGCGCGGACCGTCCCGCCGAGCGGCATCCGACGCTTTTTCGAGATCGCGGCGACGATGTCGGACGTCATATCGTTAGGAATAGGCGAACCCGACTTCGTCTCGCCTCAACCCGTCATCGATGCGGCGGTGCAGTCGCTCCGGGACGGCAAGACCGGATATACGGCGAATGCCGGACTTGCTCGCCTGCGCGAGCTTATCGCGGAGGAGCTGCAGCGCCATTACGAGGTGACGTACGATCCCGGAAGCCAGATCATCGTGACCGTCGGTGCGAGCGAGGCCATGCAGATCGCCATGCTGGCGCTGCTGGACCCGGGCGACGAAATCCTCATTCCTGAGCCGTGCTTCGTGTCATACGGTCCACTCGCCCGGTTTGCCGGTGCTCGCGTCGTGCACGTGCCCACTTCGGTGGAAACCGATTTTCAGGTAACCGCGCAGGATATAGCGGATCGCATCACTCCGCGGACAAAAGTGCTGTTCCTGGGTTATCCCAACAATCCAACCGGAGCCGTACTGCGCCGGGAGACCCTCGAGGGCATCGCGGAGGTCGTCGTCGAGAACGATTTGCTGGTAGTCTCCGACGAGATCTACGACCGGCTCGTCTACGGACGAGCGGCCGAACGCGGGCACGTTTGCCTTCCCTCGATCGAGGCGCTCTACGAACGTACCGTTCTTCTCGGCGGTTTTTCGAAGAATTATGCCATGACGGGGTGGCGCATCGGCTATGCGTGCGCGCCGACACCGATCTACGACGCGATGTATAAGATCCATCAGTACGTCGTGATGAGCGCGCCGACGATGGGTCAGATCGGCGCCGTCGCTGCCGTCGAGTCGGCGCAGTCGGACGTCGAGAACATGCGACGTTCATACGACAGGCGCCGGCGCGTCATCGTCGACGGACTCCGCGCGGCCGGCCTGCCGACGTTCGAACCGGAAGGTGCGTTCTACTGCTTCCCGGACATCACGTCGACCGGACTGACCTCCGAGGAGTTTGCGCAAAAGCTCCTCCAGGAAGAGCATGTCGCCTGCGTCCCGGGCGATGCCTTTGGGCCGAGCGGGGCGGGCTATATGCGCTGTTCGTACGCCACGGCACTCGATCAGATTGAAGAGGCCGTGACGCGTATCTCGCGGTTTGCGTCGAAATATCGCGACCGTAACGACGGTACGCCATCGTGAACGACGCGCACCGTCTCCTCGCCCTCACGGCCCTGGCAGCAGGTCTCCACAGTACGCTTGGATGGGAGTGGACGGCGGCAGCCGGACTCGCTGCGGGATACTGGATGCCGCAGCGGGCGTGGATCTACGGCGGGGTGGTGGTCGGACTCGACTATGCGCTGTTTGTGGCGTTCAGTTTCGCCCGAGATCCGCGGGCCGTCGGGGTCATGACCGAAACGATGGGGGCCTTTCTTGGAAACATGCCTTCTTATGCCGTCGTAGCCCTGACAGTGGTGCTGGGCGTTGCTATCGGCATCGTGACCGGCGCCGCGGGGCGCCGGCTGCGGCACTTGGTAGACCGACCTCTTGGCCGGTAACGAATGAACTGAGGCACCGTATTTTCCAACCTCGAACGGAATCTACTGCATATGTCCTATACGCCGGATGACATTCAAGCACTCCTGGAGCGTGTTCACACGCTCGGAGGCTATCTTTGACGTCGATCACCGAAGAGACGTCGTAGAGGATCTGAATAGAAAACGCCTGGATCCTACCTTCTGGGACAACCCGGACGAAGCGAGGAAGGTGGAGATGCAAATCTCTGCCGAGCAGGACTGGCTCGAGGCCTGGGAAACGCTTTCCCGGCAGGCCGAGGACGTTGAAACGTTACTGCTGCTTGCGGAAGAAGAGGATGCCGACCTGTCCGACGAGATCCAGGCGGAAATCGCGCGCGTGGAGCGAAATCTCGAGAAGCTCGAATTCAGAAACATGCTGGGTGGTCCGGACGACCCGCGCAACGCAATCGTCACGATTCATCCAGGCGCAGGAGGTACTGAGAGCCAGGATTGGGCGGAAATGCTGCTTCGCATGTACACGCGCTGGGCCGAATCGAACGATTACGGCGTCGAGCTCGTCGAGCACCAGGTCGGCGACGTGGCTGGGATCAAGAGCGCGAGCCTGCGGGTCATCGGGTCGCATGCCTTCGGATACTTGAAATCGGAGTCAGGCGTTCATCGACTCGTGCGCATCTCACCCTTTGATTCGAGCGGGCGGCGCCATACCTCATTCGCCAGCGTCTTCGTCTATCCGGAAATCGACGACACGATTGAGGTGGACGTCAGCCCGGATGAAATCGAGCTGCAGACGTTTCGCTCCGGCGGGAAGGGCGGACAAAACGTAAATAAAGTCGAAACCGGGGTCCGGCTCATCTGGGAGGGTACGCTCTCGAACGGAGAGGACGGACGCGCGGTGGCCGAGTGCACGGAAGAGCGCAGTCAGCTTAAGAACCGCGAGCGAGCCATGACGATGCTTAAGAGTCGCATCTATCAGCTCGAAAAGGACATTCAGGACGCAGAAAAGGATCGGCTCGAAGGCACGAAGAAGAAAATCGAATGGGGCAGCCAGATCCGCTCGTACGTGTTTCAGCCCTATACGATGGTGAACGACCACCGTACGGAGACGAAGGTAACGGACGTAGAGGCCGTTGTCGATGGAAGTCTAGAACCGTTCATTAAGGCGTATTTGATGCAGCAGGCCAATGTCTAATGTATCTTGCGAGGCGGGAGATGAACCGGGCCGGCGTCGAACGCGGCTGCATTACTACTCCCCACGACGCGATCCTGTCTACCCACCGGCACCTTCAACGTACCGAAGAGCGTGTCCATCACTGATCGGGGTCCGGGACGCCCGGACGTAGCGCATGATAAAGGTCGACTTTCTTGTTATAGGCAGCGGGGTGGCAGGGCTCTCTTATGCCCTGGCGGTCGCCGACCACGGCACCGTCGCCGTTATTACTAAGAAGGAGACCGTCGAGTCGAATACGAACTACGCCCAGGGCGGAATTGCTGCCGTGATGGGCCCGGACGATTCCTACGAGCGGCATATCGAGGATACGCTGGATGCCGGAGCCGGCCTTTGCGATCCGGAGGTCGTCCGATTCGTGGTCAAGGAAGGGCCCGAACGCATTCGGGAGCTCATGGAGCTCGGGGCGGATTTTACGCGGAAGAACGGCCAGCTTCACCTGGGCCGCGAAGGCGGGCACTCCGTCGACCGCATCGTCCATGCCGCCGATACGACCGGACGTGAAGTCGAACGAGCCCTGCTGTCGGCCGTCCGCTCGCATCCCAACATTGAGATCTACGACTACCATTTTGCCGTCGATCTCATCACCGAACATCATCTGGGCCAGCATGTCACGAAGCTGCGCCCGGACATTCATTGCTACGGGGCGTATGTCTACGATTCGAAGCACGATCGTGCCATCACCTTCCTGGCTAACGTCACGCTTCTTGCCAGCGGCGGGTCCGGTCAGGTCTATCTCCACACGACGAATCCCGCCGTGGCCACGGGGGACGGTGTGGCGATGGTCTATCGCGCGAAAGGACGGATCTCGAATATGGAATTCGTCCAGTTTCACCCCACTTCGCTCTATCATCCGGACGCCGATTCGTTTCTGATTTCCGAGGCCGTTCGAGGGGAAGGAGGACGGCTCTACACTCAGGGCGGGGACCGATTCATGCCGTCATACGATCGGCGCGAGGAGCTGGCTCCGCGCGACATCGTCGCCCGCGCCATCGACGATCAGCTCAAGCAGCGCGGCGAAAATTTCGTGCTGCTCGATATCTCCCACCGCCCGTCCGATGTCGTCAAGCAGCACTTCCCCCATATTTACGAGACGTGCCTTGCCTACGGCATCGACATCACGCAGGAGCCCATACCGGTCGTACCCGCGGCCCACTATCAATGCGGCGGGGCTCGCACGGACCATTACGGTCGAACCTCCATCCTGGGGCTGTTCGCCTGCGGCGAGGTAACGTGCACGGGTCTGCACGGGGCAAACCGCCTCGCCAGCAACTCACTGCTCGAAGCGCTCGTCTTCAGCCATCGGGCCGTCGACGTATCGATCGAGTATGCGAGGGGCGCAGCGATCAGGGACGACGTGCCGGATTGGGATCTGAGCGGAACGGAACGACCGAGCGAGTGGGTCCTCGTCTCCCACAATCGGGATGAACTCCGCCGCGTGATGTGGGACTACGTCGGCATCGTCCGGTCGAGCCTGCGACTGGACAGGGCTTTTCGCCGCACGAGATTGCTGCATGAAGAAACGGAAGACTTCTACCGCCGTACACCGCTCTCCGTGGAGCTGTGCGAGCTGCGCAACATGATCTCCGTAGCCTATCTCATCATTCGCAGCGCGCAGATGCGTCGCGAAAGCCGTGGGCTGCACTACATGCTCGACTATCCCGAGCCCGTAGAACACGAAAAACGTCCCACCTTCGTATAGGTCTCCACCTCTAGATTAATCTCACCCGTCGCGGTCCGAAGGCACCGCCGCCGAACCATGTCCGCCGCCGGCGTACCGCAAACCCGGTAGCCGGGGTGCGGTAGCTGGAACAGCCCGCACCCCGTCGCGTTTATCACAGCCGCGGAGTAGTGTTCGGCGTGGGGCGGAGCGTGTCCCGTGTCAGCACGGAAGGGGGGCCCATTTTGGAGCCGCCTTTTTTTCGTTGGCGTAGTGGCGTAATAGCGTTGGCGCCCGCCCCGAGCAATCGGGACCGGGCCTTTTTTGTAACGTGGGCAGACGGATGGAACGAACGGTGGCGGAGCAAAAGGACGGAACGGCGGCCCGTGTGACGGCACTCCTGGAGGAGGTCATTGGCGGATCTCCCGTATTCGTCGTCGAAGTCGATGTCCGCGGGACGCACGGATCGCGCGTCGTGGATATCTACGTCGACAGCGACGCGGAGCTGGACGTCGACGAACTCGCGCGGATCAATCGCGAGCTCGGCTTCTTGCTCGACACGGAGGAGATTATCCAGGGATCGTATAACCTGAATGTTTCGTCTCCGGGGCTCGATCGCCCGCTGGCCGTTCCGCGGCAGTACAGAAAAAACGTCGGCCGCGTGCTGCGCATTCACTACGCCAAAGATGACGGTTCGGGAAATACGGAGGTGGACGGCGAGGTGCTGGCAGCCGACGATCACGCCGTTGAAGTGGCCGCGTCCGAGTCCGACGTGCGCCGCATACCGTTCGATAATATTATCTGGGCGAAGGTCCAGTTGCCCTGGTGACCGACTGAAGAGCATGTACCCGCCGTGGCGGGATGTATTAGGATAAATTACGGGGATATGCAGAGTTCGACACTTGTATCGTCATTCGCGGAGATTGCTCGCGAAAAGGGCATAGACCGCGATTCGCTGACGTTGATCGTGGAGGACGTATTTCGTGCCATGATCCGGAAGCGGTATGGAGCGGACGACTCCTTCGAAATTATCTTTAATCCCGATCACGGAGACATCCAGATCATTCACGTCCAGGAAGTCGTTCCGAACTTCGATCTGGAGGATCCGGTGACACAGATCGAGCTGAAGGACGCCAAGCTGGTCGATGAAGATTTCGAAATCGGCGATGAGGTCGCCAGCGAGGTAAACATCACGGATTTCGGTCGCCGTGCCGTCATGACGGCACGGCAAACCTTCAGCCAGCGAATCCGGGATATCGAGAAGGAGAATATCTACGAGGAATACTCCGAGCTAATCGGGGAAGTCGTCGTCGGCGAGATCTATCAGACCCGCCGTCGGGAAGTGCTCGTTATCCATAATAAGGTGGAGCTGGTGCTTCCGCGGAGCGAGCAGATCTATAAGGATCGCTACCGCAAGGGAGATATGCTGCGCGCCGTCGTCAAGGACGTTCGCCGCGACGCGGGCAGCAACCCGCAGGTAATCATCAGTCGTTCCGATTCCGTTTTTATGGAGCGCCTCTTCGAGCTGGAAGTGCCCGAGATCTACGACGGCATCGTAGAAATCAAACGCATCGTGCGCGAGCCCGGTGAACGGGCAAAGGTTGCCGTCCAGAGCCACGACGAGCGCATCGATCCCGTCGGTGCCTGCGTCGGCGTGAAGGGCGTGCGCATCCACGCCGTCGTCAGGGAACTGGGCAACGAGAATATCGACGTGCTGGAATACGCGGAGGACCCGCACCGGCTTATCGCACGGGCCCTGTCGCCGGCGAATCCGCTCAACGTGACGATCAACGAAGAGCTGGACCCGCCGCGCGCCAAAGTGGTCGTGAAGGCGGACGAGGTCAGTCAGGCGATCGGGCGAGGCGGCATCAATATTCGTTTGGCATCTCGCCTGTGCGGCTACGAGATCGACGTGTATCGAGAGATTGCAGCCGACGAAGAAGATATTGAAATTGATGAATTTTCGGACGCCTTTACACCGGAAACGCTTGAGAGTCTGCACAACATCGGCTGTGACACGGCGAAACAGGTCTTGGAGTTGTCGATCGACGAGTTAGTGCGTCGATCCGGACTGGAACACGAGACCGCTCAACACGTGTTGGAAACCATCCGCCTGGAATTCGAAGATGAAGAAGAGGAAGAATTGGAAGGATAATAGCCCGTAACGCATATAAGATTCAGGATCAGGTTGTGCAAAGGCGGCTCACTCCGCCTTCCTCTGCTCACGCAGAGGTGATGTATTGTCGTTTTATATCTTTGGTACATGGGGAAGACATTCAAAAAGGTTCGGCTTTTCAAAATCTCCCGGGAGCTCAACGTGACCGTGGACACGTTGGTAGAGCACCTCGAGGAAGAAGGCTATGAAGATGCGCTTTCAGGCAGCGGCCTGAACGCATCCGTCGTTATCGAAGATGCCTACGACGAGCTGTTGGAGGCGTTTGCGGCCGATAAGGAGGTTGCTGCGCGCGTCAAAGAAAAGCGCGCCAAACGAGCCGCCGAAGCCCGTGCGGAGGCGGCTGAGAACGAAGTACCTCAGGAAGCAGCGGAAGCCGTAGCGCCCTCCGTCGAAGAAGAGCCTCCGAAGGAGGAAGAGAAGGCCGCAGAGAAAGTCGCAGAGAAAGTCACTGCGGAGGCTACAGAGAAAGTCACTGCGAAGGCTACAGAGAAAGTCACTGCCAAGACGGAGAAAGAGGTAGGCGACGAGACGGAAGACGTCGAGGTCGTCGCCGATGAGTCCGTCGACGCCGCCGACGAGGATGCCGAAGAGGAGGTACCCGTCGAGGACGCGGTAGCAGAGGAAGCCGTCGAGGAAGCCGTCGCGGAAGAGGCGGCAACAGAAGAACCGGTCGCCGAAGAGGACGTCGACGCTGAAGCGGTCGAGGACGTCGAGGCTGTTGAGGCGGACGAGGTCGAAGCCGTTGCATCGGACGAAGTGGATGAAGACGTCGAGGCGGCGGATGCCGAGAAAGAGGTCGAAGCCGAACCCGAGGTAGCTGCCGAAGCCGAACCCGAAGTAGCTGCCGAAGCCGAACCCGAGGTAGCTGCCGAAGCTGAAGAGACGGCCGATGCCTCCGACGAACCCGAGATCGAGATCGTTGGAACGGTCGACGACGAAGAAGAAGAAGAGTCAGGTGAGACGCTGTCGGCCAAGCGGTATCAGCTCGCCGGCACGAAGGTCCTCGGAACGATGGACCTCTCCGAGGTCGAAGACGACAAGCCGAAACGCCGCAAGCGCAAACGGAAGCGGAAACGGAAGGCGGCATCGACGGACGAAGGGACCGTACAGATCTCAGACGATTCCGCGAGCCGGTCGAAAAAGAAGAAGAAGCGTAAAAGGGGCAAAGGCGTCGATGAGGAGGACGTCGAAGAGACCCTGCAAAAGACGTTGCGGGAGCTCGAGATGGGCGCGAGCCGCGCCCGCCAGCGCCGCCGTCGCCGCCGCCGGGAACGTCATGCCGAACAGCGTGAGCAGGACCAGGAAGAGGCGCGTGAGCAGGAGAGCGTCTTGCGCGTGACGGAGTTCGTCTCTACGGGCGAGCTGGCCAATTTGATGGACGTGGCGGTGAATGAGGTCATCCAGACCCTATTCGAATCCGGCATGATCGTGTCGATCAACCAGCGGCTCGACGCGGATACCATTTCCTACGTGGCCGACGAGTATGATTACGATGTCGAGTTCATCACCGAGTTTGGGACGGATGACATCGTTATCGAGGAGGACGACCCGGAAGATCTGAAGCCTCGGGCGCCGATCGTGACCGTCATGGGGCACGTCGATCACGGGAAGACGTCGCTGCTCGACTACATCCGTAGCGCCAACGTGGTGGCCGGCGAGGCCGGCGGCATCACGCAGCATATCGGCGCGCACAAGGTCGAGCTGCCTGACAACCGGGACATTACCTTCCTCGATACGCCGGGCCACGAAGCCTTTACGGCCATGCGTGCCCGCGGTGCGAAGGTGACGGACGTTGTGGTTCTTGTCGTGGCCGCCGATGATTCGGTCATGCCACAGACCATCGAGGCGATCAATCACGCCAAGGCGGCCGAAGTGCCGATCGTCGTGGCGATCAACAAGATCGACAAGCCGGAGATTAACACGCAGAAGGTGATGCAGCAGCTTTCCGAGCATAACGTGCTCGTAGAGCAATACGGCGGGAAGGTGCAGTGCGCGATGGTCTCCGCCATGACGGGTGAAGGAATTGACGACCTGCTGGACAAGATCCTGCTCGAGTCCGAGCTCATGGAGCTCAAAGCGAATCCGAATCGAAATGCGGACGGAATCGTCATCGAATCTCGACTTGAGAAGGGTCGCGGGAACGTGGCCACGGTGCTCGTCCGCAACGGCACGCTCCGCGTGGGAGACGACTTCGTCGCCGGCATCCACAGCGGTCGCGTTCGCGCCATGTTCGACGAGCGGGAAAACCGGCTTGAGGAGGCCGGGCCATCACAGCCGTCGCTCGTTCTCGGGTTCAGCGGGTCGCCTGAAGCAGGCGACCAGTTCGTCGTGCTCGACGAGGAGAAGGAGGTCAAGGATATCGCGCAGCGCCGCCAGCAGATCCATCGCGAACAGTCGCTGCGGCAGAAGAAGCATATCACGTTGGACGAGATCGGGCGTCGCCTCGCGCTCGGCGACTTCCAGGAGCTCAATCTCATTATCAAGGCGGACGTGGGTGGGTCCGTCGAGGCTCTCTCCGATGCGCTCCTGAAGCTGAGCACCGAAGAGGTGGCACTCAATATCATTCATAGCGGGGTGGGCGCGATCACGGAAAGCGACGTAATGCTCGCGTCCGCGTCGGACGCCGTCATCATCGGTTTCCAGGTCCGCCCGGATCCGGGCGCACGTCAGCTCGCCGAGCGCGAGGAAATCGACATCCGCACGTATTCGGTCATCTACGACGCGATCGAAGACGTACACGATGCTCTGGAAGGACTCCTTTCCCCGGAGAAGAAGGAGGTCACGATCGGTACCGCGGAAGTGCGCGACATCTTTAAGGTTCCGAAGGCCGGAACGGTTGCCGGCTGCTACATCGTCGAAGGAAAGATCCGACGGAACGATAAGATGCGCGTGATTCGCGAAGGCGTCGTCGTGTATGATGGCGAAATCGATTCGCTCAAGCGCTTTAAGGACGACGTTCGCGAGGTGCAGAACGGATACGAATGCGGAATTTCGATTCAAGGCTATAACGACATCAAGGTCGGCGATCACATCGAGGGCTACGAGATCGTCGAGGAGAAGCGTACGCTCGAAGTATAATCCGTACGAGCGGAAACGGCCGAATCGACGGTCCGACCGCTATCGTTCGACGCTTTTTTCCGATTCACCTCTCAGGTCTTATGAGCATCCGCACGGAGCGCGTTGGCAAACTCCTGCAGCGCGAAATAGCAGACATCCTTCAGACGGAATTTTCCGAGCAGCTGCCCGCCATGTGCACCATTACGAACGTGCGCATGACGAAAGATCTCGGTATCGCGTATGTGGACGTGAGCGTATACGGCCAGGAGCTGTCCCAGCGAAAAGACGCGTTTCGTCATCTCGAAGAACTCACGCCTCAGATCCGATCGGCTCTGGCCGACCGCATCCGCCATCAGCTGCGCGGCATCCCGGAAGTCAAGTTTTTTCTCGACGAGTCGATCCACGACGCCAAGCGAATGGATGAGCTGTTCGATCGTATCCGGGCGGATCGGCAACGACGAGAGGGCGACGCATGATGTCGCGAAGCGAGCTGGCGGACATCGATCTGCGGGACGTGTATTTTCCGGTATCAAAGCTGCCGGAATCGTTCGAGATCGCCGTGATTCCGGTCGATAAACCCAGAACGTGGTCCTCGTTCGACGTGATTCGCCACCTGCGCCGCGTGCTGAACGTGCGAAAAATGGGACATGCCGGCACGCTGGATCCTCTGGCTACGGGCCTCCTTATCATTCTGATAGGACGCGCGACGAAGCTTATGGAGCGATTCATGGAATTGCCCAAGGTGTACGAAGGCACCATGAGGCTCGGCGAGGTCACGCCGACCTACGATGCCGAGGGCGAAGTCACGGAGCGCCGTGACGTCTCTGGGATCACGCGGGAAGATTTGCTTCGGGCACGCGAGCAGTTCATCGGGACGATCCAGCAGGAAGCGCCCGCGTATTCGGCCATCAAGGTGGACGGAGAGAGGCTCTATAAGAAGGCCCGTCGTGGTGAGAAGGTGCGTCTGCCTATTCGCGTCGTTACGATCGATGCGTTTGAGTTGCTGGATCGAGACGGACGGGATGTGTCCTTCCGAGTCGCCTGTTCGAAGGGCACGTATATTCGCAGTCTCGCACATGAATACGGTCAGACCCTTGGGGTCGGTGCACATCTCGTCGCACTTCGACGGACCGCGATCGGTGCGTTCACCGTGGATGAAGCCTGGACGCCGGCGCAGCTGGAGGAAGCCGTAGCGTGAAACGCCAGTTCGGACTAGAGCAGATTCATCACGACCCCACCTCGGTCGTGACGGTGGGTACATTCGACGGCGTCCACGTCGGTCATCAAGCCATTCTCAAGTATCTGGCTGCTCGTGCCGATGCCCGTGGAGGGTCCAGCGTCGTTCTGAGCTTCGATCCGCATCCGCGTGAGGTCGTCCACAACACACCGGTGCCACTGCTTACGACGATCGACGAACGCGCGGATGCGGTCGAGCGTATCGGCATCGACCGATTCGTAACGCTTCCATTCACCGAAGCTTTCTCGAAGCTCGATGCCGTGGCGTTTGTGGAGGACGTGCTGATCGAGCGCATCGGACTCCGCGAAATTGTGATCGGCTACGATCATGCGTTCGGGCGAGACCGCCAGGGGAACGCCGAGCTGCTGAAGGAGCTGGGAACGCGATACGGCTTTACGGTGGACGTGATTCCGCCCCAGGTCGTCGAGGAACACGTCGTGTCGTCGACGGAGATTCGCGCGTTGTTGAGCGAAAAAGGGAATGTGACACTGGCTGCGGAAATGCTGGGACGTCCGTACAGCCTGCACGGTACCGTAGTACGTGGCGACGGCCGAGGAAGAAAGATCGGATTTCCGACGGCCAATATCGCGATCAACCATCCCCGCAAGGTCGTCCCGGCGACAGGCGTCTATGCCGTCCGCGTGCAGCGGATGACCGGAGGAAAGGCGGGCCGGCAACTCAACGGCATGATGAATATAGGATACCGGCCGACGTTTGGAGGCGGAGAACATACCGTGGAAGTACATCTTCTCGATTTCGACGAGGACGTGTACGGCGAAGATCTTCGCATAGAATTCGTCCGGCACCTGCGTGAGGAGCGACGTTTCGAATCAAAGGATGAGCTCGTCGAGCAACTTTCCAGGGATCGATCGCGTTGTATCCACCTGCTCGGCGAGGGTTCGCCCCAAAGCAGTGAAGGTTGAGAGTTCCAGGTTGGAGGCAGATGCAGGCCGAGCATGCAACCCGCGGAGCTTTAGAACATGAGACCTTCACGAAGTCGCCTTCAACCATAGCATTGTTCTTCTTTACGATGGCATAATCTAAAGAGGATCCTCGATGATCACGACGGAAAAGAAGCAGGAGCTGGTTGAGAAGTACGGAAAAGACGCGAACGACACGGGAGCACCTGAGGTCCAGGTCGCGATTTTCTCCGCCCGAATCAATGAGCTCACTGAGCACCTGAAGCACCACGAGAAGGACCATTCCACGCGGCGCGGTCTTCTGAAGCTCGTCGGTAAGCGCCGGCGCCTGCTCAATTATCTGATGAATAGAGACATCGAACGGTATCGTTCGATTATCAAGGAACTAGGTATTCGTAAGTAATCCCTTGCGGATACTCGGCGGCACCTTTCGCAGTCGGAAGGTGCCGTTCTAGTATGAGATCCCCAGTTTAAGGTCGCGGTAATGCGATACGCCTCGAGCCCTACTGCAGGATCTGTGGATGTAGGCGCGCGGGCGAAGCCAAGAGCCGCGCACAGGTCGACAGACAGGTAAATATCAAAAGACGATTACGGAGAGCGAAAGGAAGA
>JBBDTI010000075.1:0-106407 GCA_040904565.1 Rhodothermales bacterium | reverse complement strand
ACAGGTCGACAGACAGGTAAATATCAAAAGACGATTACGGAGAGCGAAAGGAAGATGGAAGAAGCAATTCGGAAGGAGATTGAAATCGCACCCGGTAAGACGATCACGTTGGAAACGGGACGTCTTGCCAAACAGGCCGACGGTGCCGTCGTCGTGCGTCAGGGTGAGACGATGGTGCTGTGCACCGCCGTCATGTCGAAGAACGTAAAGACAGGCCAGAGCTGGTTTCCACTCACCGTAGACTATCGGGAGAAGTTTTCTGCCGGAGGCAAGATTCCCGGCGGGTTTATCAAGCGGGAGGGGCGGCCGACGGATAAAGAGGTGCTCTCCTGCCGTCTGATCGACCGCGCCATCCGGCCGCTCTTTCCGGACGGCTTCCTCCACGAGACGCAGATCATCGCGTACGTCATTTCGGCCGACGATGAGTACGACGCGGATGTGCTGGCAGGCGTCGGAGCCTCGGCAGCCCTGATGATCGGCGGTGCGCCCTTCGACGGACCCATCGCGGAAGTTCGCGTCGGACGCGTCGACGGCCGGTTCGTCGTTAACCCGACGATGGAACAGACCGAGGAAGGCGACATCGATCTCGTCGTCGCCGGAAAGGAAGACGCCATCATGATGGTCGAAGGCGAGATGGAAGAGATCAGCGAGGATGAGCTGCTCGAAGCCCTCGACGTGGCGCACGCAGCCATCAAGACGCTGTGCCGCGCCCAGCACGAGCTCGTGGAAGAATATGGGCGGACTACCCCGTTCGAGCCCGATCTCGTTACGCTGCCGGACGGTATCGTGGAGCGCGTGAGGGAAGCGCTCGGCGGTCGGATCAAGGATCACCTCCGCAAACCGTACGACAAGAACACCTTTTACGACGGAATCAGCGAGATCAAGGAATCGGTCGTTTCGGAATTTCTCGGAGAGGACGATCCGGAAAGCGGGCGGACGCGTGCCGATGCGACGGAAGAGGGCTATACCGAGTCACAGATCCGTCAAGCGGTGAGCGTGGCCGAGAAACAGGATATGCGTGAGATGATCCTCGATGAAGGCCGCCGCCTCGACGGGCGCCGCCTGGACGAGGTACGCGACATCTGGACGGAGACCGGCTATCTGCCGCGCGTCCACGGTTCAGCGATCTTCACGCGCGGAGAAACGCAGGTCCTTGCATCGATCACGCTCGGAACCGGCCGTGACGTGCAGGCCGTGGACCAGGTCTTCGATACGGAGGACAAGCGCTTCTACCTGCACTATAATTTCCCGCCGTTCTGTACGGGGGAGGCGAAGTTTCTCCGCGGCGCGAGCCGCCGTGAGATCGGACACGGCATGCTCGCGGAGCGGGCCCTGCAGTACGTTCTTCCGACGGAAGAAGAGTTCCCCTATACGATCCGTATCAACGCGGACGTACTGGAGTCGAACGGTTCGTCCTCCATGGCGTCCGTTTGTTCGGGCTCTATGGCACTCATGGATGCAGGTGTTCCCCTCCGCAAACCCGTCGCAGGCATTGCCATGGGGCTCGTCAGCGAGGGCGAGCGTACGGCCATCCTGACGGATATCCTCGGGACGGAGGATCACCTCGGTGATATGGACTTCAAGCTGACGGGTACGCGAGACGGCGTGACCGCCTGCCAGATGGACATCAAGATCGCCGGCCTCGACCGAGAGGTGCTGCGCCGCGCCCTGGCCCAGGCCCGCGATGCGCGGTCTCACATTCTCAATGTGATGGAAGAGACGATTTCCGAGCCCAGTCCGGAGCTGTCTCCCTATGCGCCCCGCCTTACGCAGATTGCCATCGACGCCGAATTCATCGGTGCGGTTATCGGTCCGGGTGGCAAGATCATTCAGGGTATCCAGCGCGACACCAACACGTCGCTCGAGCTCGAAGAGCGTGATGGGAAGGGCTACATCACCATCGCGGCGACGAATCAGGCCGACGCGCAGGCCGCCATCGATATTGTTAAGGGTATCGTCGCCGTTCCGGAGCCGGGTGAGATCTACGAGGGTACGGTGAAGAATATTCTCGGCTTCGGGGCGATCATTGAGATCCTTCCCGGCAAGGAAGGATTGCTTCACATCTCCGAACTCGATCACGGCTACGTCGAAAACGTGGAGGATTACCTCCAGGTGGGCGATAAGGTGAAGGTGGAGCTCATCGAAGTCCGCAACGACGGCAAACTGCGATTGAGCCGGAAGGCATTCGTAGAGCCGAAGGGGAACGGTCAGGATGACCGGAGCGGAGGCCGCCGATAGGCCGTCGCCGCAGTGCCTGATGTAGTTCGCGGAGGGTGGCGGACAGGGAAACGTGGACGGGCGTCGTACGCGCCGCACCGTTCACGTCTCGCCGTTCGCCGTCCTCCGTTTTCTATTTGTACCCACCGAAAGCCCATGAATCATACACAGAACGACAGCCCGGCGAGTTTCGCGAAGACGACGCTGGATAACGGCGTGCGGGTAATCTCCGAACGCATTCCATCCGTGCGCTCCGTTTCAGTAGGGATCTGGATCTTGGCGGGGAGCCGCGATGAGGAGGTTCATCAAGCGGGCATCAGCCATTTTATAGAACACATGGTGTTCAAGGGCACCAAGAAGCGCCGAATGCACCACATCGCCCAACGGATGGAGGCGGTTGGCGGCTATCTCAATGCCTTTACGAGCAAGGAATACACCTGCTACTTCGCCCGGGCTCTCGACGAGCACCTCGAACGTGCCGTGGATACGCTGTGCGACCTCGTTCTCTCACCGAATTTCCCCGAAAAGGAGATTTCCAAAGAGAAAGATGTCGTGCTGGAAGAAATGAAGATGTATGAGGACAGTCCGGAGGACCTCATCTTCGACCGGTTCGAATCCGTCGTATACGAGGACCACGAACTGGGTCGCCCCGTTATCGGATATCCCGAGACGGTGATGTCACTCGACAGAGAGCAGCTGCGCTCGTACGTCGACCGCACCTACGCGCCGGACCGGATCGTACTCGCGGCCGCAGGCAACGTCGATCACGATCAAGTCGTTCGATTCGCGCGGACGTCGCTCGCGGAACTGTCCCGCGCCACGAGAGCTCCGATCCGTACGCCACTAAACGGGTACAGCGCGAGAAGCGTGGAGGAGTACCGCCCCATTCAGCAGGCCCACGCGGCGCTCGGGACGCGCGGACTCGACGTACACGACGAGGATCGCGTGGCCCTCACAGTGCTCAATACCATCCTGGGAGGTGGGATGTCGAGCCGACTCAATCAGAACATCCGCGAGAAGTACGGATTCTGCTATAACGTATACTCCTTCATGAACATGCATTCGGATTCGGGAGATTTCGGTGTCTATATCGGAACAGATGTCCAGAAGGTCGACCGCGCTATGCAGCTGATCATGAGGGAGCTCCAGAAACTTGTGGATGTACCCGTCAGCAGCCGGATGATGAATCAAGCTAAGAACCAGGTCCGCGGATCGGTCATGCTGGGACTCGAAAGCATGAGCAACCGGATGATGCGGATCGGACGGCAGGAGCTATACTTCGAGCGGTATATTTCACTGGACGAGATAAACGCCGACGTGGAAGCCGTTTCGGCCGACGACGTGCAGCGGGTTGCTGAGAAGATGTTTGAGGAGGGCCGCTTCTCGTCCGTTATCCTGCTGCCCACGGCGTAGCGGACAACAGGGATGCGCGGCGGCGATATCGTACGTGCGCCTGGTATCCCGCCCGGTATTCCAACACGTGCCGCGTCCGTCTGAATTCCGTACGTTACGGCCGTGCCTCACGGCCGTAACATCGTGGCCGTGACTCTGAAGTGCGCAACTCCGTCAATCCGTTTATGAAAGTACTTGTGACCGGCGGCGCCGGATTTATCGGATCGCACGTAGCGGATGCTCTGCTCGCGGCGGGACACGACGTGCACGTGCTCGACGATCTCTCCGGCGGCCGGAAGGAAAGCGTTCCAGCCAAAGCCGTCTTTCACGAAGAGGACGTTCGTTCCCACGCGGCGGCCCGGCTCATCGCGAGGGAGGCCTTTCCCGTCATCGTCCATCATGCCGCCCAAATGGACGTGCGACGATCCGTTGCCGACCCCCGATACGACGCCGACGTGAACCTTCTGGGCTTTCTGAATATCATGGAGGCCGGCAAGGAGCATGGGCTGCAGAAAGTCATCTTCGCCTCCACGGGAGGGGCCATCTACGGTGAGCCGGACTATGTGCCGCAGGATGAAGCGCACCCGCTGCGTCCGATTTCTCCGTACGGCATCACGAAACTCTGTACCGAGCGGTACCTCTATTATTATCAGCAGCAGTACGGTATGCAGTACGTCGCACTGCGCTATGCGAACGTGTACGGTCCCCGCCAGAACCCGCACGGCGAGGCCGGCGTCGTGGCGATCTTTACGGAACGCATGCTCGAAGGACGTAAGGCGGTTATCTACGGGGACGGAAGCCAGACGCGGGACTACGTGTACGTAGGCGACGTCGTGCGCGCGAACCTGCGTGCGCTGGAGTACACCTCGTCAGGTACATTCAACGTCGGGACGGGCGTGGAAACGTCCGTCAATACGCTCTTTCGGGCGGTCCGCCGGCGTGTCGACCCGGACGTGACCGAGGTGCACGAGGAGGGACGGCCCGGTGAACAGCGGCGGAGCGTCCTTGATTACGGGCACGCGAGGAATTCGCTTGGGTGGGTACCCGACTATACGCTCGAGCGCGGCCTCGACGAGACAGTGGAATGGTTTAGGAGGCGCTGACGGCGTCGGGCTTCCCAGCCCGCGGCGTCGATCACCTATGTATAGAATCAGCCTGCAGGACTTCGAGGGTCCGCTCGATCTGCTTCTCTTCTTTATCCGGAGAGACGAGCTGGACGTGTTTAACATTCCGATCGCCCAGATCGCGGATGAGTACCTGGAGTACGTTCGTCTTCTCGAGCAGATCGATCTCGACAGCGTCGGCGATTTTCTGTACATGGCCGCGCTCCTGATCAACATCAAGGCGCGGATGCTGCTGCCAAAGGAGGAGCTCGACGAAGACGGAGAACCCATCGATCCCAGACGCGAGCTCGTCGAACGTCTGCTGGAATATGTTCGCTTTAAGGAAGCCTCTTCCAATCTAACCGAGCTGGAGGCGGAACGCGCCGAGCGGTTCACGCGCGGACACGCAGCGTCGGAGCGCAAAACATGGGAAGACCGTACGGACGTCTCCTACGACGCGTCCGTGTTCGACCTGATTACGGCACTGAAGAAGATCCTCACGGAGGCTCCGGAAGAACCGACGCATGCCGTCGCGCGAGAGGAGTATACCATTGAGGAGCAGCAGGTATTTATTCTCGATCATCTGGATCGGGCCGAAAAGATTTCCTTCGCGCGGACCATGCGCGGCCGATCGAAACCGTTTATCATTACCACGTTTCTGGGGGTGCTCGAACTCGCACGCCAGCAGCGTGTGAGCATCTACGTACCCGAAGATGAGCCGCTCGATTTTTATCTCGTCCGTCGGGACGAGGCGGACGACGGCTCGGAGGGTAGTGCGGAAAAGGAGGAGCCGGACGAGGACGGGGGTGCCGCCGAAATGTCCAGGTCGAGCCGCGATGCCGGCTAAAGAGGACCGGACGACGAATCACGATCGCAGTATGACGAGCAATGCATTACAGTTAGCGTGGCATCGATACACGAGCACTTAGAAAGCGGCCTGCAGCGCGCAACGGAAGCACTCGTGTTCGCGGCGGATACACCCGTACCGGCCGGCGAGATCGCTGACGTGTATGCAGACGTTACGGGAGAAGAGCGTCCGTCCGATCGACAGGTCGCCGACGCCGTCGAGCGGCTCAATGAGACCTACGAGGAGGCAGATCGCGTCTTCCGGATCGAGTTGTGGGCGGAAGGATACCGGATGGCGACCGTTCCGGGTGTCGCCCCCTTCCTCAAGTTATACTTTAGCAGGGAGCAGGACCAGCGGCTATCACGTTCACTTATGGAAACGCTGGCTATCGTGGCCTATCGCCAACCGGTCACGAAGCCGGAGATCGACTTTGTCCGCGGCGTAGATTCCGGCTATGCGGTCAACAAACTGCTCGAGAAAGGGTTGATCGACGTCGTCGGGCGAAGCGATTCGCTGGGGCGCCCGCTGATCTATGGAACGACGAGTTTCTTCCTCGAACAGTTCGGACTGAAGAATGTCGACGAGCTGCCGGACCTGCGGGAGATCGAAGACATCCTCGACGATCCGGCTTTCAATCGCGAGCGGGCGGAGCTTCTGCAACTTCAAGAAGAAGGACGGTCGGGTGAAGAGACGTCCGCCGAAGATCCGGACCAGGAATCATCGACAGACATGGCCGGCAGTGAACCAGATGCAGCGGGCTCGGCCGACCGCGAATCGGATGCCCCCGGCTCGACGGACAGCCAGGCCGTCGCGGACGAGGTCGTTAAACCGGTAGACGCGACCCGGAACCCTCCGGATTCCCAGCCCACAGGCGACGAACAGGATGACATGAAGCCGTAACAATCCGGAAAGCACGAACATATGCCCCGCTATCTCAAATTCGTCTACGCCGGCGGCATCGCGCTGGCGGTCATCGCCACGCTGCTCGGATCCTACGAAGTGTTTATTGCAGCAGACCCATCGGCGTCTCTTGGGAGCGACGTACTCCTCCCCCTAGGCGCCCTCGCCATCATCGTGGCCCTCTACGCTCGTCGGAAGAGAGAGATGGACAAGCGGTAGGCAGGCAACTGCCATCGGCAATACAAATCCAGGCGGCAGGAGAACACACCGGCACCTCATTCGTTCATCCCACCAACAATTTTGGCGAGCCGAGCCAACTTCGACCCCGTCGCGTTCTCCGTGTAAATTTCCGACCTCCTCCTTCCTGATGCCGAAACCCCGTCGCAAAGGTAGTGATGCTCCTCCGAGCGGTCCCCAACCCGGATCCGAAGGAGGTGCAGCGGGGAATCCGCACGACTCCTCGACGCGCCGGGAAGGCATGCGTCTGAATCGCTACATCGCCCGCGCCGGCGTGTGCTCACGCCGGGATGCCGACAAGCTGATTGAGGCCGGACGCGTTAAGGTAAATGGTAAAGTCGTAACCGAATTTTCGACGTACGTGAGCGATGACGACGAGGTCGAAGCCAACGGCTCGTTGATCTCGCCGACGCGCCATATGTATATCCTCGTGAATAAGCCGACGGACACCATCGCGACGAAAGACGATCCCAGCGGCAGGCGTACGGTGATGGATCTCCTGCGCCTTCCCGACGAAGAGAAGGGGAGCCTTTTTCCTGTCGGGCGACTCGATCGTGATACGACGGGCGTACTGCTCGTAACGAACGACGGCATTCTGGCGCATCGACTGATGCATCCTAGCTTCGAAGTGGATAAGCTCTACCTCGTACGGACCAGTGAAGCGGTGAAGCCGCATGAGATCGATCTGCTCAAATCGGGCATCGAGCTCGACGACGGCGTCGCCGCCGCGGACGAGGCCGCCTACGTGGCACTGCCGGATCGGCATCAGGTCGGATTGCGTCTCCACGAAGGCAGAAATCGTCAGATCCGTCGCATGTTTGAGGTGCTGGGGCACGACATCGAGCATCTCGAGCGCGTGAACTATGGAGGACTCACGACCGAGGGGGTTCGGCCCGGCAAGTGGAGACGCCTCGTACCCTTCGAGGTTAAGCGCCTGAAACGCCTGGTGAATCTAAATTGATCGTGCTCCGCCGTGACGTTTGTCGGGGCGGTTTTTTGTATCGGGGAAGCGGGAACGTCTCCGGCTAAGCGTGCAACGAAACCGAAGAACGACAAGTGCTATGATCATTAATGAAGAGAAGGTTCTTGAGCGTGTTCGGGCAGACGGACTGACCTACGACGACGTGCTGCTCGTTCCACAGCGCTCGTCCGTTATGCCTCGCGACGTATCGACGGTGACGCAGTTGACGGCGCGTATCACATTGAACGTTCCGCTCATGTCGGCGGCCATGGATACGGTTACGGAATCGAGCATGGCCATCGCCATCGCCCGGGAGGGGGGCGTCGGCGTGCTGCACAAGAATATGTCGATCGAGATGCAGGCTGCAGAGGTGCGGCGCGTCAAGCGATCCGAAAGCGGCATGATCCTCGATCCGATTACGCTTCATCCCGAGGATACCGTCGCCGATGCCCGCGCACTGATGGCTCGCTTTCATATTGGAGGTATTCCCGTCGTTGATGCGGAGGACCGGCTCGTAGGTATCGTCACCAACCGTGACCTCCGATTTACGCACGAAGGCCGGGAGAAGCTTCGCTCGATGATGACGAAGGATCACCTCGTCACAGCCCCCATCGGAACAACCCTCGACGAGGCGGAAGCGCTGCTTCAGGAGCATAAGATCGAAAAGCTGCCTGTTGTCGATGACGAGGGTTACCTTAAAGGGCTCATCACGTTTAAGGACCTGGAAAAAAAGAGAAAGCATCCGAACGCGTGCAAAGACGAGCATGGGAGGCTCCGAACCGGAGCCGCGGTCGGGGTCACGCCCGACGTGCTGGATCGGGTCACTGCGCTGGAGGAAGCCGGCGTCGATTTTATCGTCGTCGATACGGCGCACGGACATTCGGAGGGCGTGCTGCGGACCATCGAACGGGTGAAGGAGGCGTCTGAGCGGATCGACGTCATTGCCGGTAACGTAGGTACGGCCGCCGCAACGGAAGATATCATCCGAGCAGGCGCCGACGCCGTCAAGATCGGTATCGGTCCGGGATCCATCTGTACGACGCGCGTCGTCGCGGGCGTCGGCATGCCGCAGCTTACCGCTATCATGGACTGCGCCTCCGTCGCCCACGCGTACGGCATTCCGGCGATCGCCGACGGCGGTATCAAGCAGACGGGAGACATTCCGAAAGCGATTGCCGCGGGTGCCGATGCCGTCATGATAGGTGGACTCTTCGCGCGCGTGGAAGAGAGTCCGGGCGAGACCATCCTGTATGAAGGCCGGAAATATAAGACGTATCGTGGTATGGGCTCCGTCGGCGCCATGGAATCCGGCTCGAAGGATCGCTACTTCCAGGATGCGGAAGACGACATCAAGAAGCTCGTGCCCGAGGGTATCGAAGGCCGTGTGCCGTATAGCGGTTCGCTCAGTGAGGTCATGTTTCAGATGACGGGCGGACTTCGTGCCGCCATGGGCTATTGCGGTGCCGCTTCGCTGAAGGACCTGCAGGAAACCGCGCAGTTCATTCGTGTGACCGGGGCCGGACAGCGAGAAAGCCATCCGCACGACGTCTTCATCACGAAGGAGGCGCCCAACTACAGCACGCGGACCTGACCCGCGCACGATCGGAGTCCGCATGCATCGTATAGAACGGCTCAAGCGCCTCTGTGAACGACTTGGGGGCGACGCGCTGTACATCTCGTCCATCCCCGATATCCGGTGGGCCTGCGGATTTACCGGCTCGAACGGCGTGCTCCTCGTGCGGGTGGACGCCGCAGATTTAATAACGGATGGCCGATATCGGGCCCAGGCGGCCGACGAGGTGGAAGGGGCTGTCGTGCACGCTCCCGGCTACGATCTGATCGGGCACGTGGCCGACGCCGGCCTGCTCGACGGCGCCCGACACGTCATCTGTCAGTCCGACCACCTCACGGTGGATGCACACGCGAAACTGAGGGATCGTCTTCCGCATATCGATTGGGAGGGACGAACGGACGTTCTGGCGCCCCTCGTGGCGGTCAAGACGTCGGATGAAATAGATCGTATACGGGCTGCGCAGCGGCTGACCGAGGACGTCTACGAAAGCCTCTTGAGCTGGATTCGTCCCGGGCAAAGCGAGAAGTCCGTCGCGGCGGAAATCGTCTGCCGGCACCTTAAGGGAGGGGCCGAGCGCATGGCTTTCGATCCTATTGTTGCGAGCGGTCCCAACAGCGCGCTGCCGCACGCTCGTCCGACCGGCCGCCGAATAGAACGAGGGGATCTATTGCTGCTGGACTTCGGCTGCATCCTCGACGGCTATGCTTCCGACATGACGCGCGTCGTATCCCTGGGTGAGTCCGACCCCGAGGCGCGAACGGTGTACGACCTGGTTATCGAAGCACAGCAGAGGGCCCTGGACGGCGTTCGGGCCGGTATGGCTTCTCGTGAGGTAGATGCTCTCGCCAGGGATGTTATACGGGACGCGGGCTATGGTGACGCGTTCGTTCACAGCCTGGGTCATGGACTCGGACTACAGGTGCATGAATGGCCCCGCGTCACCTACGCTGCGGAGTACGCGATTCCGGAAGACTGCGTCGTGACGATCGAGCCGGGCGTCTACCTGCCCGGACGGTTTGGTGTACGGATCGAAGACGTCGTCGCGGTACGCAACACAGGCTGCGAGAACCTCACCCGCGCCTCAAAAGCGTGGACGATCCTGTGAGGCGATCCTCCGATGCCGTCGGGCGTTAGATTGTCTTCAAAGGCGGGGACCGGGCATTCGACGTCGCACCGGTCGTGCCGTCCCGTTCGTACGTCCGCCATCAAGAGGCCGGCGGGAAGTAATGGGTTCATTCACGTGAGAACATGCGAAAAGCTACGCTGCCGTTATTGATCTTTCTGATGACGCTGACCTGCATCGGCTGCGATCAGATAACGAAGGAGTACGCCCGCGACCATTTGCTTTACGGCGCCCAGATCACGCTCGTCGAAGACGTCGTTCACCTTGCCTATACCGAGAACTCAGGTATTGCATTCGGGATAGGAGGAGAATGGTCGCACGTGGTACGATTCTGGCTGTTCGGCGTCGGTATCGTCGCCGTCCTGCTGGTGATCGCTTTTGTCGCCTATCGGCGGCGCGAGCGCGGTCCGTTCTTCCTCGGTGGCTTAACCCTGATTATGGCAGGCGGGGCCAGCAATCTGATAGACCGAATGATGAACAACGGTCAGGTGGTGGATTTCGTCGTCGTGCACGTCGGCGGACTCAGTACCATCGTGTTCAACCTTGCTGATATCCTTATCGTGACCGGGGCCGTCGTTCTCGTGGTAAGCGCCACGAAATTCGGCTCGAGCACGGCTCGATCGGACGGGGTCGACCAAGCGCAGTAGAATAACCATCCATCCTGAGTACAGGCTCGTGCGTATCTTACCGGAACTTTTCGCCAAAAATAGAGATTGGGCGCAGCGCGTCGAGGAAGAGACACCTGGGTTCTTCGCTGAATTGTCCAGGGACCAGGCACCGAAGTACCTGTGGATCGGGTGCGCGGACAGCCGGGTACCGGCCAATCAGATCGTCGATCTCTCACCGGGTGACATGTTCGTCCACCGCAATATCGCGAACCTGGTGATTCACACGGACATGAATTGCCTATCGGTCATCCAGTATGCCGTCGATGTATTGCAGGTGAAACACATCATCGTATGCGGACACTACGGCTGTGGCGGCGTGCGTGCCGCCCTGGGTGAAACGAATCTCGGACTGATCGATAACTGGCTCCGCGTCATCCGCGACGTTAAGAGCCGCCACGCCGACGAGCTCGACCACCTCACCACGCACGATGAGGTAGCAGACCGCCTCTGTGAGCTAAACGCCATCGAGCAGGCGGCCAATGTGTGCCGGACGACCATCCTTCAGCAAGCCTGGGCACGTGGACAGAGGCTGTCCGTTCACGGGTGGCTCTACAGTCTGACCGACGGCCTGCTGCAGGATCTTGGATTTTCCGTCTCCGAATCCGACGACGTCGAGGCCAGGCTTGAAGCCGCCACCGCACGCCTCGTTGCGTCTACAGCGAAGTAGACGGTGCGTCAGGCGGGCAGGCGAATGTCCGGGGTGTCGGGGAAAGGCCGGTACAGCACGAAGACGTGTCCGATAACCTGCACGAGAACGGCGTTCTCGATCTGGTCGAGAAGCTTGCGCGCCGTCTCACCCGCGTCGAGCGGTGCTGCGTCCAGGACGCGCACTTTGAGCAGCTCGCGGGTGTTGAACGCTTCGCCGGCGGCACGAACGGTCGACTCGGTGACCCCGTCTTTCCCGACGTGCACCAGTGGCTTGAGCGGATGGGCGAGCGAGCGCAGGTGGGCGCGCTGTTTTGAGGTAAGGGAGGAGATGGCGGCGTCGAAGGATGGTGAGGAATCCGGGCGGCGCGGTGTGCTGCACCGTGTTGCGTCGTGTGCCGTAGACGTGACCGAATAGTCCGCCTCTTGTTCCAGCAGAGGCGTACGGCGGCCATGCCGGCGGCGGGAGGGCTTGCCAGAATGCTGCCTCTGTCCGTACACTGTCATTCACGGCGTGGAGCGCGCGGTCGAATCGAGATTTGAACGGGTGATCTGCGGCTCACGTTGCATTCAGGCGTCCTCCGACGCATCGTCCTCCGCATTCCAATCAATTACGCGAACGTCATGCGCAGCCTTCTACTAACCGCACTCCTGGCAGCGGTGATGTCCGTCCCCGCTACCGCTCAATCCGTCGCGGACGAGGTGAGCGCCGACCTCGACGCGGCGTTCGACAAGCTGGTACAACTCGCCGAAGCCGTACCGGCAGACCGGTACGATTGGCGTCCGGCGGAAGGCGTTCGGTCGATCAGCGAGGCCTTCGTTCACGTATCCTCGGCTGCCTATTTCTTCGGTAACATGGGCGGAATCTCGATGCCTGAAGAGCTTAATCTTCAGGGTGCCGAAGAGAACCTCACGCAGAAGGACGACGTCATCGCGTTCATTCGCGCGGCCAGGGAGCATATCGTCTCGGAGGTAGGCGGACTCTCGGAGGGGGACCTCGAGGCGCCCGTAGAATGGTTTGACGGCTCTCAGCGATCGACCCGCCATTTGATGATCGGCCTCGCGGAACATACCTCAGAACATCTCGGCCAGCTCATCGCCTATGCTCGGATGAACGACGTGACGCCGCCCTGGAGCGGATGATCGTGGCTCGAGCGTACCTATCGCCACCCGATTCACCTTCCGCGATCGTACACCGTGTCTTCCCAACCGCCTCCTCCGGTTACGGATGCCGTAGATCCGGCCGTCGTTGAACGGCTCGTCGTTCCGGATGAGCCGTCCATCACGTTCCCGGGATTCACGAAAGAAGCGTTCTCGATCCTCGAGCGCCTCCGGGCTCGACCGCATATCGAGCAGTATCAGGCTGACAAACCGGCGATCCGCGCACATCTCAAGCGGCCTTTCACGTCGTATCGCGACGACCTCGTCGTGAATGCCGTGCTGCCGAATGGACTGCGCCTGGAAACGGAGCGCAATGTGTTCTCCCGCCTGCTGAAAAACGATTTTGGAGCGGGAGGATGTCACCATCACATGTGGATGTCCTTCTATCGGCCGGCGCGTACCCGCCTGACCGATCTGCAGCTTGCACACAGCATTCGACCATCGGGATTTCGTATTGCCGTTATTGCAAGAAGAGCCGCATTACAAACATTCACACACGCTCTCGATGCGCACCAAGATCGATCCGCACGAGTTCTCGACGTGATAAACGGACAGCTTGCTGAGGCTGAGGGTGGTTTTTATATCCGCTCGCGGGCGGGAGAGCAGACGGACTTTACAGAGCCTATCGATGTGATGCCTGAGGATTTCGCGTCGGCTGCTTCATTCGGACTCTACCGGTTCATACCGTCCCGGGATGTCGTTCGGCTGGGTGGTGGGCTCCTCCGCGAGGCGCTGTTGTCCATGAAGCAGCTCTGGCCGTACTATAATCTTTTGCTGGCGTCGGATTGAACGCCGGATCGACGGAGCAGGGCCGGATGATACTTGTGGAGCGAAACGGGAGGGAATGACGATGGATTCGACAACGAACCGTGCTATTTCGCCAAAGCAGGGTTCGGCGCCGAGGAACTGGATTGGGGATAGCAGAAAGAGGAATGATCTGATGATGGAAGACACGATGACGTACCAGATAGCGTTGATCTTGACGGCCGGCCTTTTCTGGGTAGCCGTCGCCGCGGCGCAGCCCGCAGGTTTCAATTACGACGAGGCAGAGGTTCCGGATTACGAGCTGCCGGATCCGCTGAGATTCTCGGATGGATCGGAGGTAGGTTCATCCGACGCGTGGACAAACGATCGTCGACCCGAACTGCTGGCCCTATTCGAATCGGAAGTATATGGACGCGCGCCCGCTGCGCCTGCCGCGATGCGGTTCGAGGTGACGTCCTCCGAGCCCTACGCACTCGGCGGAGCCGCGACGCGGAAAGAGGTGTCGATCTATTTCAGCGAGAACGATCGGCCCCGCATGGACCTGCTAATTTTCGTTCCGAATGACCGTGAGGGGCCCGCTCCAGCGTTCCTTGGGCTCAGCTTTTATGGAAACCACACCGTGTACTCGGACGAGGATATTTCCATATCCGATCAGTGGATGATGGATAACGAGAGCATGGGCGTATCTGATCACCGTGCCACTGAGGCGGGTCGCGGAAAACGCGTGCATCGCTGGCCCGTGAGCGCGATCATCGACCGGGGATATGCCCTCGTTACGGCCTATTACGGCGATCTGGATCCGGATTACGACGACGGATTTCGAAATGGCGTCCAGCCGCTGTTCTACGCGGCCGGACAAACCTCGCCGGAGGCGGACGAATGGGGGGCGATCGCAGCGTGGGCTTGGGGACTCAGCCGCGGTCTCGATTACCTCGAAACGGATTCAGACGTCGATGCGGCCCGTGTCGCCGTCATCGGACACTCTCGCCTCGGTAAGGCATCTCTGTGGGCAGGCGCGCGCGACGAGCGCTTCGGCCTCGTGATCTCCAATGCTTCTGGATGCGGCGGAGCCGCGCTCTCCAGGCGGCGATTCGGTGAAACGGTGGGCCGCATCAATACGGCGTTTCCCCACTGGTTCGCCGATAACTTCAACAACTACTCCGATAACGAGGCCGAGCTGCCCGTAGATCAGCACATGCTGCTGTCGCTCGTCGCCCCCCGTCCGCTCTACGTGGCCAGCGCTGCGGAGGATCTGTGGGCGGATCCGCGAGGAGAGTTTCTCTCGGCCCTCAACGCAGACCCGGTGTATCGCCTCCTGGGAACGGACGGACTTCCCGCGACCGAGATGCCGGACGTGCTGCGTCCGGTCATGGGTAGGATCGGCTATCACGTGCGGACCGGAGAACACGATCTGACGCTGTACGACTGGCAGCGCTATCTCGACTTTGCCGATCTCCATCTGCAAGATCCGTAGTAGATAAGCCCGTACGACCCTTGCCCGCCGTTTCCCGTACCTTTTGTAGGGGGCGTTATAGGGCTGCGGTGAACGATTCCCCCCATCGATTCGTCGCCTCGACGACGACGCGCTGCGCGTCCGGTGAGACGGGAGCGTAGAACAGGTGGTCGGTAAGGACCGGATCGACCCATGGCCGATGCTCAGGAAATGCTTCCCCGCTGTGTAGTTCGACGGAATGCGGATCCGTACCCGTACGGCGGGCCATCAGCCCTCGGCGCACACCATCCTCGTACCACGTAACCGTCCATTCCGGATCCCAGTCCCACACGTTGGCTACGATCTCATCCGGCGCCGATGCATCCGATCCGATCGGGTAGGCTCGAAGCTGATAGTCCGCCGGCCGGCCCGTCGCCTTGTATCGCCACCGTATCTCATCCCCATCCACCTCGAAGACCCCGTATCCATTCGGCGTCCCGTCGTGACAGATCGGGCCGCTCCACCAGGCACCGCACGTAGCACCCAGGATGTGCTCGTGGACGCCGCCTTCGAATACGTGCTCGTTCTCGTGCGTATGTCCGGAGATGACGTGGGCATCGAACGGGGACAGCAGATCGTAGAGCGCTCGCCGATTCGAGATGGAGCCGGTCGCACGCGGGCGGTCCTCATCTTCACGCCGATACCGGGTCGAGTGGGCGGGTATGTGCGTGAATACGACGACGAGCCGTCCAGGCGCGACCCGTGCCAGGTCGGCCTCCAACCATGAGAGCTGATCCTCATCCAGATAGCCAACATAGTCGGCGTGATTCCAGAATACGTCGTCGAGAACGACGTAGTGCGCGCGGCCACGGTCGAACGAATAATAGCGCGGTCCGAAATGATGCTGGAACGTGCGAGTAGACGTGGAATCCACCAGCGCGTCGAAATCGAGGTCGTGATTTCCTACCGCCTGGAAAAAGGGAACGCCCATTCGCGCAACCGCCCGCTCGTAGTCAGGATACAGCTCGAGATCGTCGAACATGATGTCGCCGCAGGCGACGCCAAAGATGGACGACGATGGGAATCCGGATACGGTCTCGATCACGTCCGGCACCGTCTGTGCGTGGAGCAGGTCTATCTCCTCCGGCGTCTGTGTCTGCGGATCGGCAAGGACGACGAAGGCGTGCTCCTCCGTCGAACCGTTTGCCGCCTCGAGCTCAAAACGAACGTCGGCTCGGCCGTCGGCACCTACTGCGAGCGGCTGGTAGAAAGCGGCCGTCCCAACCTCGCTGACGGGAACGCGGAACGCCGATGGAACGGAGAGGAACACGAACGGCTGCCTGGAGCGCGAGATGAACTCAAACGCACCGGACTCGTCGGTGCCTACCACCGTCAGTCCATCCGAAACGGGTACGTCCGCAACGGGGCGTCCACCGCTCAGAACTCGACCTGTAACGTGGACGACGGCAGGGCGCGACGGCCGCGCCCAGGAACGCCCCGTCAGCATCAATGCGCCACCCGTACTGGCTGCTTGCTTGAGGAAGGATCTTCTCGATAGGTAGGTCATGGTCCTGGTCGGGCTGTCCTGTTTACACGTAGATGATGGTCCATTCACGCCGCGCGGTCTCTGCCTCCACCGTGAATGTCACAAATATACGAGGAAGTATACCATGGACCGCGCACTGAATCGTTATCCATTCATTAAGCGATACGGCGCTGCGGTGGGACGACACCCGTTTTTGTAAAGACGCGCGTTAATGGCGATACTGTATGGTTCACGCTACGTCTCACGATCGACCTTTGCTATAAGCCTTCCTATGAGCATATCTAGGCGCGATTTCCTGCACGTATCCGGGGCAGCAGCCCTGGCGTCCGCAACCGGCATCGGACCGGTCGAAGCCCGGCCGGCCCAGAGCGCACCCGTCGTCGTCGCCTCGGGGAATGGACTCCCCGGCGTCCAGCGCGCGTATGAGATGATGACGACGGATGGAGTTGATCCGCTCGACGCGGCCATTGCCGGTGTTGAGATTCAGGAGCTCGATCCCGAGGACCAGAGCGTCGGCCTCGGCGGACTGCCGAACGAAGACGGCGTCGTAACGCTGGACGCCTCCGTGATGGACGGTCCGACGCGCCGCGCCGGATCCGTCGCCGCGCTGGAAGACATTCCGACGGCGGCCCGCGTAGCAAAAGCCGTAATGGATCATACGGACCATATCATGCTAGTCGGCAAAGGGGCACGCGACTTCGCCATCAAGATGGGATTCGAACCGCAAAACCTGCTTACGGAGCAGAGCCGGACGGATTGGCTGACGTGGAAAAGCCGACTCAACGAGAACGACAACTGGCTCGAGTGGACAGACGAGGCCACGAAGAACACGACCGGAACCATTAATATATGCGCCGTGAACGCGGCGGGCAACGTCGGATCCGTTACGACGACGAGCGGACTCGCGTGGAAGATTCCGGGACGCATTGGTGACAGTCCGATTGTCGGAGCCGGACAGTACTGCGATAACGAGGTTGGGGCTGCCGGGGCGACCGGGCGCGGCGAGGCTGCCATCAAGGTGTGCGGTGCCTTTCTCGTCGTCGAGCTGATGCGCACGGGATTGGAGCCCGAGGAGGCATGTCTTGAAGCGCTGCGGCGGGCCGTTCGCTTTACCCAGGAGCGCCTCCTCGATGAAGATGGACGACCGTACTTCGGCTTGAGCTTCTACGCCGCACACCGAGATGGACGATACGGTGCGGCGACGATGTATGAGGGAGGTAGATTCGCCGTCGCGAACGAGGAGGGTGCACGGCTGGAGCCGATGGCCTATCTCTATGCCGAGGCGGAACGTCCGACAGCCCGATGACCATCAACCCGCCGTACCGCAAGACTCCCATCACCTATCCGTCATGAGCTCGTCGGGGCGCCGCGCCAGGGAGCCTGCGTGGCTGGATCGGAAGGCCTATCCCTTCGAACGGAACTACATCGACGTTGGACCTGGCCGAATGCACTTCGTCGATGAAGGCTCGGGCCCGACCGTTCTTTTCGTTCACGGCAATCCGACGTGGTCGTTCATGTACAGGAGATGCATCTTGCGCATGAGCGCCTCACGGCGCTGCATCGCGCCCGATCTCGTCGGCTTCGGACTGTCCGACCGGCCCGCAGGCTGGAGCTATTCACCCGAAGATCAGGCGGCGTGCCTGCGGAGGCTGTTGGACGAGCTCGATCTGGACGAGATAGCGATCGTCGTCCATGACTGGGGCGGACCGATCGGATTGGACGCCGCATTTCGGAGTGGCTGCGCCATCCGCTGCTGCGTCATCCTGAATACGATCATGTGGCCGATCGCGTCGTGGAGCCGATTAGGGATCTTCGCACGCACGTTCGGCAGCAGCGTGGGGAGCGTGGCCACCCGGCGTGCGAATGTCCTTGCCCGGCTCATGCCGTTCGGGATAGGGGACCGAAAGGCCTTCCCATCAACCGTCCATAGGCAGTATATTGAGCCGCTACGCGACGATGCGGCCGCCTCAGCGGCGCTTCCGGGTGCCTTTCTGCAGTCCGCGCCGTTTCTGGATGGGCTCTGGGCGCGTCGATCCAACCTTAAGGCCATTCCTACTCACATCATGTGGGGCATGAAGGATCCGGTATTTCGAACTTCACATCTCGACAGATGGCGATCCGCACTGTCCGACGCACACGTGACCACGCTCGGCGAGGTCGGCCATTTTGTAGCAGAGGAAGCACCGTACCACGTGACGCACGCATTAGAACAATCTGAGAGGTGTTCTTCACGATGATAACGGTAGACTACATACGGACGCTGTACGCGTATACGGACTGGGCCAACACGAGAATGCTTTCGGCCGTCGATCGCGTCCCGCCCGATCGGCGGCACCGCGATATGGGAAGCAGTTTCCCGTCCATGCACGATACGCTGGTGCACATGGTCTCGTCCGAATGGATCTGGATGGCCAGGTGGACGGGAACCTCGCCCGCCGGGATGGAGGACGCCGATTCGCCGACGGATCTGGATGCCGTACGCTCTCGCTGGGAGGCCCTTGCAGCCAGGCGTACGGTGTTCGTCGGCGAGCTGACGGACGATGATCTTCAAAGGCCGCTTGCCTATCGTAACAGCAGGAATGAAGCATTCGAACAGCCGCTATGGGAGCTGATGTGCCATACGGCCAATCATGCCTCGTACCATCGTGGCCAGGTTACGACGATGATACGACAGCTCGACGGCGAGCCGGTCTCTACCGATATGATAGCCTATTTCCGTTCCGACGCATATCAGCGATAACGCTTACCTGTATCGGAGGGTGGCCGACTCCAGCGTGCCGATATCTCCGACCCAGTTTTCCGCTACCATCGTGACGACGACGGACTCTCCCGGCCTGACGCCGCGAACCTCACGGCGAAGCGAGAGGGATGCAACGGGGCATTCCGACCGAACAGGTTCGATCCTTACCGAACGACGCTCTACGCCTACTCCAACCGTCTCATGGATCGTCATGCCGGGCGAAAGCGATCGGAGTCCGGAAGAATCGACGGTCGAATAGGTGACGGATACGGAACTCCCGGAGGAGATGTCGACGCTAAGCGGAGCGTCACCCGCTGCGTGTTCGATGGTACGCGTGGTTCCGTTCGACGACGTAACGGTTACGGTGACATTGACCTCCGGCGGGGTCGCATCCATTTCGGGCTCAGGCAGACAGTCGGTGGGCCCGCATCCACCGAGTACAAGAGAGAGTGCGACGCCGATAACGGCGGCGATCGCGGACAACGTGGCAAGGTCGCGGCGCATCGTGGCAGGTTCCCGTTTGTTGCCGATTCTCCAGCACGTACGACATACGATATACGCCGTTCACGGGCCCGAGGCTCCACCATGCTCGCTGCCACAAGCGAACACGCTCGCAGGCACGTACGTCAAAGAACGGCAGAGCGAGTTCGACCGAATGCGCGGGACCGAGAGCGGGCACGGGCGAAGGCGTTCCACCCAGCGCGTTCGACCTGGATTATCGAGCCAGCTTCACTTCAAGTATCTCTCGAACGAGTTCCGGCTTCGCCTTGCCGTCCGTTTGCTTCATGACCTGCCCGATGAAGAAACCGATAAGCCCGTGCTTGCCCTCTCGATACGCCGTGACCTTATCGGGATTCGACGAGAGCACGTCGTCGACGATCGGCGTCAACGCTTCGGGATCCGCGACCTGAACGAGCCCCCGCTCGTCGACGATGGCCCGGGCGTCGTTTCCCGTGGCTATCATCTCCTCGAACACGTCTTTTGCAATCCGCGCTGATATCACGTCGTCCTCGATAAGGCGGACGAGGTCCGCGAAATCGGCCGGGGATACGGGAAATGATTCCAGAGATTGATCCTTCAGTGCGCGGAGTAATTCGTTGACGACCCAGTTCGCCAGGGCCTCAGGCTCGTCGTAACGATCGCGCGTCGCTTCAAAATACTCGGCTACGTCCGGATTCTCGGTTAGAATCACGGCATCCGCATCTGATAGTCCGAGCGCCGAGAGCGCCTCGAACCGTTCCCTTTCCGGCCCGCTGAGAGCCTCGACCCGTTCGGCCGTAGTCGGAGGAGGCGGAGAAGCCGGCTCCTCCTCAGAGCGCGAGCGCGCCGGCTCGTCCGTCTTTGCGCGCGCTTCTTCGATTTTCGCCCAGGTATCGCGCAGCGGGACGATCCGATTGAATACGAGCCGACCTGCTTCGGAATCATGAGGATCCTGCCAGAAGTAGCCTTCTCGCTCGAACTGATACCGCGTGGCGGGCGCGTCGGCTGAAACGCTGGGTTCGATCCGTGCCTCGGCGGCCACGATGAGAGAATGCGGATTAAGGTGTTCCGTAAAGTCGCCGTCACCTGCCTCCGGGTCGGGTACGTGGAACAGGCGATCGTACAGGCGTACCTCCGCGGGCAGCGACGCGGTGGCCGATACCCAGTGAATCGTACCTCGAACCTTGCGGCCGTCCGGTGCGCTGCCGCCTCGCGTTTCCGGATCGTACGTGCACCGAAGCTCGACGACGACGCCATCGTCGTCCTTCACGACCTCCTGGCAGCGGATGAAATAGCCGTACCGAAGACGGACCTCCCGACCGGGTGCCAGTCGGTAGAAACCCTTGGGAGCGTCTTCCCGAAAATCCTCTCGGTCGATAAACAATTCGCGGGTAAAGGGGACCGTCCGCGTCGCTTCCTTCGGCACGTCACGCGGCCAGTAGGAGGCGTCGAGCTCCTCCACCTTATCTTCCGGGAAGTTCGTGACGACGACGCGAAGGGGACGGAGGACGCACATCACGCGCGGCGCCTTGAAATTCAGGTCATCGCGGATCGTGTATTCGAGCAGATCGATGCCCACCCGGCTGTCCGCCTTGGCCACCCCGATCGTATCACAGAACGATCGGATGGACTCCGGCGTAACGCCGCGCCGACGGAGCCCCGCGATCGTCGGCATGCGCGGATCGTCCCACCCGGACACCAGCCCCTCCTGGACGAGGCGAAGCAGCTTGCGCTTGCTCATCACCGTGTAGTCCAGATTCAGGCGGGCAAATTCGTATTGATGCGGTCTGGGTTCGCCAACCGTGTGCTCGACAACCCAGTCGTACAGCTCCCGGTTGTTGTCGAATTCGAGCGTACAGAGGGAATGCGTCACCTCTTCAATAGCATCCGAGAGGGGATGAGCAAAGTCGTACATCGGGTAGATGCACCACTCGTCTCCCGACCGGTAATGCCGGGCGTGCCGTATGCGGTACAGAAGCGGGTCGCGCATCTTCATGTTGGAAGAAGCCATATCCCCCTTCGCGCGCAGCACGTGCTCGCCGTCCGAAAACTCACCCGCCCGCATGCGACGGAAAAAATCGAGGTTTTCCTCTATCGACCGGCTTCTATAAGGACTCTCTCGGCCGGCCTCGGTCACGGTGCCGCGCATCGCGCGAATCTCGTCCTCATCCAGACTGTCTACGTAGGCGTGACCGGACCTGATCAGCTGCTCCGCGAACGCGTAGAGCTGCTCGAAGTAATCGGAGGCGTAAAATTCTCGATCGTCCCAGTCGAATCCGAGCCAGCGAACGTCGCGCTTGATCGCCTCAACGTATTCGATATCTTCAGTGGCTGGATTCGTATCGTCGAATCGCAGGTTGCAGACTCCCTCGAAGTCCTGCACCAGACCGAAATTAAGGCAGATCGACTTCGCGTGGCCGATGTGAAGATATCCGTTAGGTTCCGGGGGGAATCGCGTCACGATGCCTCCTTCAACCCTGCCTTCACGTAGGTCGGACTCGATAATGGATCGAATGAAGTTCGAACCGGTACGGTCGTCGTCCTCGCCGGCGGATCCGATTCCGGGAGGGGTTGCTTCAGCCATGTTCGTGATGACGTAGTGGGGGCTATTCCTGCCGTTTTTTGAGGGCCCTTTTCAACGCGACCGCACGTAAAAGGTCCCAGCACGGCGTTGCCTCCCGACGCACCCCGAATCATCGGACCCAGCGTGCAATCCATTCGCCAGGAGTCTCTTCGGTTGACTATGTTGTACTGCCGCGACTCCGAGATCGTACCGAGCAGAACGTGCCCGGTAGCATTCGCTGAACACAATCTTCTGAGCACGATGCTTTAGGTACTATTTTCTTAGCGTGAGCACCCGACACCTTTACATAGCCGTAGCCATGAACTCCATGCTGAGACGACTCGCCCTGGCGCTGCGCCGCTTGACATCCCTGACGTTCGACCTCGCGGATGGAAGCGGCGGCTTCATGCCCAACACGTCATCCGATGGCGACCGGTCCTCCCCGTACGCGGTCTTGGTCATCGCGTTGCTGCTGCTGGCGCCGGCGGCGTGCAATGCACCGGACCATCCGGATGCGACGACGGCGTCGGATTTTGGAACCTACGCGCGGGCACTCTTCACGGAGCTGGATCGTACGCCGATCGGCGACTCGCTGGCCCTGGAGCTGGGTCTTTTCGGCGATTTGAACGTGATGGCCGGCGAGCATGTCGTCATGGGTCGATATCGGTTTCGCGTCGATACGACGAACGGCACGAGATCCGCTTCCCTAACGTTTCTGGCTCGCTCACCCTCATATCCGACTGCGGTGCCCGTCCTACTCGAGTTCGAGAGGAACGACGGATGGATGCTGCGAGAGGCCTCCCTCGTTTCCTCGGAGAATCAAGACGGGATGAACGCGGAACTGGAGGACCTCATGCGCCCTCATCTCGATGCGTGGGTTCGGCGTGCCCAGGCGAACGTATCGTCCTGAGCAGCTCTCCGTACAGCGTGCATTCGCTATCCGCACGGAGGGTGGACGGTCATCACGTTGACTACTGTCGGGTCCGCACAGTATACTGGAAGTAGAGGAGATGCAGTGCGGGCAGCGCCAGGTTCAAACGATCCTGGGAGCAACGCGTGACGCACGGCATACCAGGATACGAATTCCCACTACGAATAGAGCGAGTCAGACATGAGCGTCCGTGAGTCAAATAGTTCTCCAGGAAAGATATTCGGCGGATGCGTAGTCGGATCGCTCCTGATCGTGAGCCTGTTCTTCCTCGGTGCGTGCGGCGATCAGCCGGCCGATGAGGGTGACGGTGAAGGGGTTGCTACGCTGGTTGCTGAGGCAACGGGGTTTCTGGGACCGGAAGCCGTGCGGTACGATCCCGATCAAGACATCTACTTCGTCGGCAACTTCAATGGTGGCGGGATGGATGCCGACAACAACGGCTTTATAAGCCGTATGAATATCGATGGTACGGTCGAAAATCTCGAGTTCATTCAAGGAGGGGAAGGAGAGGTGACGCTGCACGCGCCTCGCGGTATGGCCATTACGGGAGACACGCTGTGGGCGTGTGACGTAAACGCGGTTCGCGGATTCGACCGGCATACCGGAGCACCGCTGGCAACCATCGACTTCTCGGAGATGGATACGGGGTTTCTGAACGACATCACTCCCGGTCCGGATGGGGCGCTCTACGTAACGGATACCGGCCGCGATGCCGTGTACCGAATTGCCGGAGGAGCCATTTCGACCGTTCATCAGGATTCGCTTCTGGACAGCCCGAACGGCATAACGTGGGATCCTGAGCGCGATCGGTTCATGGTCGTACCGTACGGAGGTTCGCAGCACTATTTCGTATGGACGATGGAAGATCCCAGCCTGACGACGGAAGGATCGGTGTCGGGGGCGCAGCTTGACGGCGTAGAGGTCGTAAGAGGCGGAGACCTGGTGATCTCCAGCCAGGCGGATTCGAGCCTGCACGTGATTTCGAACGGTACCGATCGTATCGTCGCGCGTCTGGAGGGTAGACCTGCAGACATAGGGTACGACGCACAGCGACATCGCGTCGCCGTACCCTATATCGCAAGAAACCTCGTCGAGATCTGGCAACTTCCCGAATAAGTGCCGGTGGCTGGCGACGTGAAGGAGGCCGTATCTGTGATACCCGACTCGGCGGTGAACCGGGCGGACGAGCGGCGTGTGCTCGTGATCGCCTACTACTTTCCCCCGATGGGACTGAGCGGCGTGCAGCGAACCGCAAAGTTCGTGAAGTACCTACCTGAGTTTGGCTGGCAGCCGACGGTACTCACCTGCAAGCCTCGAGGATATTTCGCGTATGACGAATCGCTGCTCGCGGAGATCGAGGATTCGGGCGTGGCCGTTCATCGAACGGCATCCTGGGATCCGACCCGGTTGTTCGGAAGCCGAACCGTCGTACGGTTTCCCGACGAATCGACGCGCCGTGCGTTTTCACGTCTGAGCCAATTACTTTTTGTGCCTGACAACAAGTTGGGATGGTGGCGACCCGCCCGCAAAAAGGGGCTTGAGCTGCTTCAAGGTGGCGCGTATGATCTGATCTTCGCGTCGGCACCTCCCTACACGTCGTTGCTGGTAGCCGCCGGTCTGTCGAAAACGACCGGTGTGCCCCTCGTTCTCGATTTTCGCGACGACTGGGTCGGGAATCCGCGTCATTCTTATCCCACTCCGGTGCATCGCGGACTTTCCGCGCGCATGGAGCGCCGGGTTCTGGAGCGCGGCGACAGGTCGGTAGTCATCAACGACGTGATCCGCCGAAACCTGACAGCTCGGAATCCCGATGCCGGATTTCTAGAGGATGTCGTGGTTATCCCGCAGGGCTACGATCCGGACGATCTTGAGGTGGATCCGTGCATTCCCGGGCTGGATCCCGATCCGAGCACGTTCACGATGCTCTACAGTGGTGTGTTCTACGACGCACAGTCGCCCGAGCCCTTCATGCGCGCACTGTCCGACGTGCTTACGCGCCGTACGGAGCTGAAATCCAGCGTGAAGGCTGTCTTCGTCGGCCTGCTCTCGGAATCCGCAAAGAAGCTCGCCGGCGAGCTCGGTATCTCCGACGTGATCCACCATACGGGCTATCTATCGCACCCGGAAGCTGTTGCGTGTCTACGGGCTGCCGACGTGCTGTGGATGACGGTCGGTCGGACGGAAGGAGCCGATACTATTTCGACAAGCAAACTGTACGAGTATTTTGGAGCGAGGAAGCCTGTCCTTGGCCTCGTCCCGCTGGGCGCCGCCCGCACTGCGCTGCATCGCTACGGCGCAGCGACCATAGCGGACCCGGAGGCGATATCCGAGATTAGCGCAGGCATCGAGCAGCTGTACGGGATGTGGTCAGAGGGCCGGTTGCCCGAGCCGGACCGTGCGTATGTCGAGCAGTTCGATCGAAGACGCCTGACGCGTCGTCTCGCGCGCCTGTTCGATGGCGTCGTAGGTCAGCGGATAACGCCACGGCAGCCCACACGTCAGGACGCTGGGTGAACTTGAGCTAAATACGTGAGTATTCTCTTCATCCTCTCCGGAGGTCTTATGACGAACGAGCCCTTCCCTTCCGGTACGATGGAGTTAGTATTAAAAAGCGACCTGAAGAGCATCCAAAGGGTCGTCGATCGTACGGAAGCATTTCTTGGGCCGAGGGTGTCCGACGACGATCTGGCCTACCGGATCGTTCTTCTTGCCACGGAAGCCGTAACGAACGCCATCGAGCATGGCAACAAATTCGACGCCGAAAAAAACGTCTATTTTCGGATCGAAGCCGACGGCGAACAGGTAGAGATTGTCGTGGAAGACGAAGGTACGGGGTTCGATCCAGCGATGACCAAAGATCCGCGCGCCTCTGAAAATTTGCTTCGTGAAGGGGGAAGGGGAATTCTGTTCATGCAGTCGATGGCCGACGAGGTCAATTTCGAAAACGGAGGCAGAAGGGTCCGATTGATCTTCTATGCCGGATAGGCCGTCACGCGGAACGTGGATGCTGCTCGTCCTGCTCGTCTTCGCGACCGCAGGCATGGGCTGGTTCGCTGCGTCTCCGGAGACCTGGTCCGTCTTCGTAGCCGCGGCATGCGCCGTCGGCGTGCTCACCGTCCTCGTCTGGCGGCGAAACGACGTCTCCATGGTCCACGTGCTGACTGTCGCCGTGGTCCTGCGCCTCGCCGTCGTTTGGCTTCCTCCCATTCTTTCCGACGACGCTTTCAGGTACGTGTGGGACGGTGTCGTCCAGCTAGAGGGATACAATCCCTACCTGCACGTGCCGTCCGACGACGAGATGGCTGTCTTTCGCGACGAGCCGATCTTCGAGCGCCTCAACTCGGCGCACTACTATACCGTTTATCCCCCTGTCTCTCAGCTCATCTTCCGCGTCGGCGCGATCTTCTACGATCAGGGATGGCAGGTCTCGTACTTCGTCATCAAGGGTATCCTGGCTCTTTTCGAACTGGCCGCCGTGCTGGTTCTGTCTCGTATCCTCCGGCCACGGCGGCTCCTTCTGTATGCTTGGAATCCGCTCGTATTGATTGCCGGTGCCGGACAGGCACACGGAGAGGCGGCGGCCGTCTTCTTTCTCAGCGTTGCCATCGTGGCCTTGCACAAGAAGAAGTGGGGCGGATGGGCGGCGGCGAGCATCGCCTGTGCGGGATGGGTGAAATTGTATCCGTTCGTGCTCCTGCCGTTCGTCTGGCGTAGATATGGCTGGCGATCCGTCGTCACCGGGGTCGGAACGGCGGTGCTGCTGGCATCTCCGTATCTCCACGCCGACGTGCTCGGAAACGTACGGCAGTCGCTCGACCTGTATGTGAGATTGTTCGAATTCAATGCCGGACCGTATTATGCCGTCAAGGAGATCTTCCGCGCGGCTACCGGACTCGACTGGTCGAAGCAATTAGGTCCGGCGTTCCAGGTCCTGTATCTCGTACTGTTGCCGGCACTCTATGTGCTCGATTGGAAACTGGATTGGAGTCCACGCAGGGCTTTCGCCCTCACGATCGGACTCTTCTTCGTCCTGGCGACAACGGTGCATCCCTGGTACCTGCTCGGCATTCTCGTGCTCGTGGCGCCCGCGCAGCGTCCGTCCTGGCACTGGATCTGGCTCGGCGTGCTGTCGCTCGGAACGTATCTGCTTTACGTCGATGGCCCTTACTGGATCTGGGTGATCCTCGGCTGGGGGGGATGGGCCCTCCTGGGGGCGTACCGGTACCGCCGCCGCCTGTTCGATCCGATCGTCCGCGCCCGGGCCGCGGCCAAGGTCGATCTGTTGCATAACGTGCTCGTGGACGATGAGTCGATCGTCGATGTAGGCGCCGGAGAAGGGTACGTCGCTGCGTCACTTGCCCGTACATTCGGGATCGATGTACATCTCGTTGATGTCGTCGATATGAACCGGACGGATCTACCGTACCGCGTATACGACGGGAGGGAGCTCCCCTACGCGGATAACTCGTTCGACGCCGCCGTCATTGTGTTCGTCTTGCACCATGCCGAGGATCCGGAGCGGCTGCTTCTGGAGAGCGTGCGTGTAGTCCGGCGACACGTAGTCGTCCTCGAATCGACGTACCGCCATCGGTGGGAGCGGAGACCCCTTCGCTGGCTGGATAGGATGGCGAACGAGGTACGATCCGACGGATCCATGCGCGCTCAGCAGTACGCGTACCGGACGCACTACGAGTGGCTGGCAACATTCAAACGACTGGGTCTCGACGTCGAGTCAGCTGAAGATCTGGGAGGATTCATTCACCATCGGTCACTCTTCGTGCTCTCAGTCCGGCGTTGAGCGCGCGATAGCCTCGAGAAAGCGCCCGCCCTCGAGGAGGAGAAGGGCCCCCTCCACAAGGTATCCTCGAGTCGGAGAGCCGAGGTTCATTCTCGCTCGCGCCCAGGCCCCCTCCACGAGAACGTACAGCTGCTCCGTCGTTTCCTCGACGTTGCGCCGCCCCGTCTGCCGGACCCACTCCGAAATCACTTCCCGCATCCATGCCTTGTGCCTGCGCGCCTGCCGATTAGCGGGATGATCGGCATCGGGAAATTCCGTGGCGGCGATCTGAAAAGGACATCCGAAGCACTTCGGGTCGAGCGTCCTGGACTCGAGCGCCCGGAAAAACGCCTTGAGTGCTGGTCCCGATCCATCAACCTGACACGTGACGTCATGCAACCAGCTTCGCAGGCTTCGGTCCTCGCGCTGCAAGAACTCCACAATCAGGTCGTCTTTCGAATCGAAATAGCGGTACATCGTCATTTTCGCAACGTCGGACTCTTTGGCGATCAAATCGACGCCGACGGCACGAAATCCGAAGCGTCGGAATAAATGCGACGCCGCACTAACGATACGCTCACGCGGTGCCCCGGCATCGTCGCCCTGGAAATATTCCGACGCGTTGCGCGCGGCGTCTTCCACGTGGGCTCCGCGGCCGTCACCCGCTCCGCCACCTCTTTCATCGGTGCCGCCTCCACTTCCGGTCGTTTCATTCGTCATCTCATTCATGGGGCGTGACCGTCTGATGATACCGATCTGTATAGCTCGTTTTCTCGAGGGTAATACCGATCTGTATAGCTACGGCAGCGTTGTCCTATACAGATCGGTATAGTGGGCTCGGCCTGTAGTATACCGATCGGTCTTACGAAGTCAAAATCGACGCGGCGGGTGAACCGTTCGAGGCGGCAGCAGGGGCGGAAGGTGGACGTGACGGTCGTACGGATTACCCGAATGTCGAACGTGAATGTCGATTACGACGTGACGGTCGTGATCCAGCCGGGAGATGGAGTTGTGCACCTCGCATCCGGCTCTACGAGGCGGGCGAGCTGACGTCGGATGCCTGTGCGAGCAGCTGACGGATGTCCGATCGGAGATCGTTGGAATCGGCCGCGGCGTCGACCCACACGTTGTCCTCGTCCCGGCGGAACCACGTAAGCTGCCGCTTGGCATATCTGCGGGTGTTCCGCTTGATGCGCCGAACCATTTCGTCGTGGGAGATCTCACCGCGCAGGTACGCGACCGGCTCCTTGTAGCCGATGGTCCGGAGGAGGTTGATCGAGAGGTCGTGCCCGGCGTCGAGAAGCTGCCGGACCTCCTCGATGAGACCGTCGTCAAGCATACGGTCGACGCGGCGGTTGATGCGGTCGTAGAGCTGGCGTCGATCTCGATGCAGAACGACAGTCAGGAAGGCATAGGGGGGAGGAGGCTGCTCGTCGTGATACGCCGTGATGGGTGTACCTGTGGCCTCATAGACCTCGAGGGCTCGAGCGATGCGCTGTGACTTTGTCGGATCCATGGTCTCGGCGGCTTGGGGGTCGACGGACTGCAGCGCGGCGTAGAGCGTTTCGGGTCCTTCGTCGTCCAGCCGCTTCCGGATGTCGGCGCGCACGTCCTCCGGGATGTCGGGGATGTTCGCCAGCCCGTGCTTGAGCGCCTTCAGGTACAGCGTCGATCCGCCCACGATGAGGGGCGTTCGGCCGCGATCGAGCACGTCCTCGATTCGTGCGTAGGCCTCACGCTGGAAGATCCCTGCTGTGAAGGCTTCGCCCAGGAACCGTTCGTTAATAAAGTGATGTCGCACCCTTTGCAGGTCTTGTTCATCCGGCTTGGCGGTCCCGACATTGAGCTCACGGTACACCTGGCGGCTGTCGGCTGAGATGATCTCAGCGTCGAGCTCGGCGGCCAGCTGCATGCTCAATGCCGTCTTGCCGACGGCGGTTGGTCCGGTGAGAATGAGGAACGGCTCCATCAGAAGAGTTGATTGGCGATCGAATGCGCGCGCGGGTTAAACTCGTTATTCGCTGGTTGTGCGCCTGCCGTGTACGCCTTCGATACGGGCGAGCGCCTCCAGAAGACGCAGGGCGGCGCCGCCATATCCGAAATACACGAAGGCGATCTCGAGCTCGTCTTCGGGGATGACGCGGAGTTCAACGTCGTCGTCGTGTACGTCGTGGCCGAGGAGAACGTAGCGGATCCGTTCGAGCACGAGCGAATCATTCGGTGCAATCACGAGCAACTCATACCGGTTGCCCAAGCGAGCAAGCCGGTGACGCAGCGGATCCATGGCGATGAGCGTCAGCAGGACGATCGCCGTGAAGAAAAAAGCCATGGCCGCGTAGCCCATGCCGGCGCACATTCCGATGCCTGCCGACACCCATATGACGGCAGCCGTCGTAAGACCGTGGACCGAGCCGCGCGCCTGGATGATCGTGCCGGCACCCAGAAAACCGATGCCGGTCACGACCCCTGCGGCAATACGGGATGGGTCGACCCGCGTCTCGACCGGCCATTCGTACGCCACGGTGACGATGTTGCTCATGATCATGAACAGCGCCGCTCCGAGCGTAATCAGAAGAATCGTTCGCATTCCGGCAGGTTTATCCTTGCGCTCGCGCTCGATACCGAGCATGAGCCCACACACCAGGGCGACGGCGATACGCACGGCGTGCTCGAACAGATGGTCGGAATACTGTACCCACTGTGTTAGGTCTTCCATGCGATTAGAGCGCGAAAAGCTACTTCGAAGCGGCGACGTCGTGTAAGAAAATGTAGGGTATCCCCGCAATCGATACGCCCGCAGCCGCCTGGCGGTCCGGCCGCTTCCATTCCAGCTGTGCGGGATGCCGCATCCTGACTGTAGCCGGGTCCGGGACACCGCGAGAGTGCGGACCGAAGCGGTCGAGTCTCACATCAACGTCACACGGCCCGATCAAACCTAATCCGCGGAATTGCATATTAACCCATGTAGCTTTGCCGGTATTTATCTCAAACCGTGTACGCATATGGATCTCTTTAGTAAGGAGCAACTCACGGAACTGGCGGCCCTCAAAGGCGAGCCCTGCGTTTCGATTTACATGCCTACGTATCACGTCGAATCCGAGCTGTCACAGAATCCGATTCGGTTAAAGAATCTGCTCAAGACAGCCCGGCGAGAGCTAGCCGAGCAGGGCTATCGCGATGCGGAGATCGATGCCTTGCTCGAGCCGCTGGCTACGTTAACGGAGCGCCCTTCGTTTTGGCTCGATCAGAGTGACGGCTTTGCGGCCTTCATGACGCCCGATGAGGCCCGGTTCTACCGCCTGCCCGTCGACTTCGACGAATTTGTCTTTACGGGCAAGCGATTTCACATCAAGCCGCTCTTTCCGCTTCTGGCAGCGAACAATGAGTTCTATCTGCTTGCACTCAGTCAGAACAAGGTGCGTCTCTTTCAAGGTACGCATTACAGCATGAGCGAAATCGAATCAAAGGAGCTTCCGGAGAGTCTGGTCGACGTCCTCGCCAAGGAGGAATTCCAGCGGTCGCTTCAGAACCGTACTGCCAACGTGGCCGGTGGTAGGCAGGATGCCATATTTCACGGCCACGGGGTCAACTCCGACGACGAACCGCATCGTCCGCACGATCAATTGATCCGCTTCTTTCATGGCGTGGATGAAGGAGTGCGTAACGTGCTGCGAGAGAACTCGGCGCCGCTCGTACTGGCAGGGGTAGAATATTATCTGCCGATCTACCGGGTAGTGAACGGATACGGCAATCTCGTCGACGATTCGATCGTCGCCGGAAATCCCGATCACCTGAAACCGAAGGAAATGCACGCGAAAGCGTGGGACATCGTTGAGCCGCGGTTCATGGAGACGCAGCGTGCTGCACTCGACAGATTCATGCAGCTTCTTGGAAACGGCGATCGACTTGCGTCCGATGACATCCGTGAAGTAATCCCCGCGGCCGTCTACGGACGCATCGACACGTTGTTTGTCGAAATGGGTTCGCATCTATGGGGATTTTACGATGCCGACAACAACTCCGTCGAGCTGCACGACGAGCATAAAACAGGTGATGAAGACCTGCTCGATCTCGCCGCCGTGCACACGGTAAAGCATGGCGGAACGGTCCACGCCCTGATATCCGATACGATGCCGACGAACCGGAGCCTCGCCGCCAGCTTCCGCTATCCGGCGGACGTGGCTGCAGCGGACGCGAAGGGCACTTAACGTAGAACGTGAGGTCATCGCAATAGAACGGTCTGCCCGAGCCGGCCGCCGGATCGCACCTGGAGCGCACCTTTTCGCGTGCTCCGTACGGCGTGGTTCAATTCGGCTCCGTCCAGCCAGGCCCAGCCGGACCCAATTAGACCCAACACAACGTGGCCTCGCAGGTGCCGATACACCCGGGCCGGTTGTACCACGGTACATGGTGCCGAGCGTTCGCTATGCCGGAGGACGCTTCACGAAGAGTGACGATGCGTCGCGTATAGTGACGATGAGTGACCGGTACCATATAGGCGATGGCCCGAACCCGTTGTGCAGGCCTTATTTAGGCCACTCCGGCTTGCTTATGTAACATAACACTAATTATGTTACATTCAGAACGGGGCGCGACGTACCCCGGATTGCCGGTTCTATTTGAGGATGCCATGAAATCTCTTTCGAGTCATAAAGATACGGAGATAGTCGTTCGAGATCGTAGCGTTCGACATCGCAATGAGGCGGACGACGACGAACAACTGATCCGCCTCTGGCTTCATGGGAAAAGCGACAGTACACAAGAGGCCTACGAGCGAGATCTGACGCAATTCCTCTCATTCGTCGACGAAGCTCTTAACGACGCAGATCTTTCCGACGTAACGCTGCGGGACCTTCAGGACTGGTCCGATGAGTTGTTCGATCGTGGGTTGGCGCAAGCTACGATCGCTCGCAAACTGTCCACTGTAAAGAGCCTGTTTTCCTTCGGTCAAAAGATTGGATACTTCGTCTTCAACGTTGGGGCCGCCATCAAGACGCCCACTGTTGCCGACGACCTGGCTGAACGAATACTCGACCAGGAGGCCGTGCAACGGCTACTGGAGGCGGTCGACAAGCAGCGAGATCGCGTACTGATACGCCTCTTTTATGCGTCCGGCGGCCGTGTTTCTGAACTGAATGCTCTCCGGTGGCGGTCCGCCACACCACGCAAGTCTTCCTCCGGTGAATCGACGGGGCAGATCATGGTTCGCGGGAAAGGAGACAAGAATCGAAGTATTCTCCTTTCGCCTCCAACGTGGAATGCGCTCACGAGGCTGCGCGAGGCCGAACGGAGCAGCGGATTTGGCGGCTCGGAAGATCCCGTATTTCGCTCGAGAAAAGGAGGTGTTTTGTCCAGGCAGCAGATCTGGAGAATCGTCAAGGAGGCTGCGAGAGCGGCCGGACTTTCAGACGCGGTGTCACCGCATTGGCTCAGACATGCTCACGCATCACATTCGCTGGATGAAGGCGCGCCCGTGCATCTCGTAAAGGAAACGCTCGGTCATAAATCGCTCGCCACCACCAGTCGCTACACGCACGCCAAACCGGATGACTCCTCGTCTAATTATCTCGACGTCTAGAGTCCTCCGTTTCCTTTCGCCGGCACCTCATCCAGGTTCACACCGCCGACCACGCCGAAATCGAGCGTACGTATCGGAAATGGAATCGTGATACCGTTCTCGTCGAAGGCCTTCTTGATTCGCTTGATGGCGTCGCTGCGTGCCCCAAGGTAGTCACTGTGGTTCCTGTAGTCGATCCAGAAGCGTACGACGAAGTTAATGGAGCTGTCACCGAATCCATCATAATAGAGCTCGACGTCGGTACTCGTATCGCGCGTTCGGTGATTCTGCTCCTTCTCGCCATACCTCGGCGTATGGCCGGCCGCGTAATAGATACGCACGGTTCACCGGAATCAACCGTACGTACGGCACACATTCATCGCGCGCCGCGCGTGACGGCCAGATGTCACGCCGTCGTTGCTTTCGGCACGCCGCTCTTGTGGAACACGCCCGGAGAGCGACCCATGTAATGATCGGTTCGCGTCCGTACATGCGTTATGCGATCGATCACGAGCCGTGCGTTCGAACGACTGCAGTACGGTATCCCCGCATCGCCGGACGACGGGCGAAAATATCGGATCAACCTTTTCGAGAGATAAACCGCACACATGCCGAATCTGGATGGAATCCGCGTCGCCGTTCTCGCCACGGATGGTTTTGAGCAGGTGGAACTCATCGAACCCCGGAATGCGCTGGAAGCAGCCGGCGCGGAGCCGGTCGTTGTCGCTCCAACTTCGGATGCGATCACTGGATGGGATCGGTCGAACTGGGGAGACGACGTGGAGGTCGACCTGACGCTCGCCGAGGCCGAGTCGGATGATTTCGACGCGCTGCTGCTGCCGGGCGGCGTCATGAATCCCGATACGCTTCGCATGAACGAGCACGCCGTAGATTTCGTACGCACGTTTTTCGGGGACGGGAAACCCGTAGCTGCCATCTGCCACGGGCCGCAAATCCTTATCGATGCCGACGTCGTGCGCAGCCGGCGTCTTACCTCCTATCCCGCTATCCGAAGGGACCTGGTGAACGCGGGAGCAGATTGGGTGGATCAGGCCGTGGTCGTCGACGACGGTCTCATCACGAGCCGTACGCCCGCCGATCTCGGAGCCTTCAGCGAGGCGCTCATCAGTGAGTTTTCGCTGGTGAACGTCCTGAAAAATGCCTGAGAGAACCTGACCGGCGAAAAACGTGACCGGGAGCATCGGCCGGCGAACGGGAAGCAGGCACCGTGCCGTCACGGCAGCCATGGACTCAGGCCGCCGTCGGAGACGGACGAGGCGGCATGACCGGACGGAAACGCTTCAGACGCAGGGCGTTCGACAGCACGAAGATGCTGGACACGCCCATGGCGGCGGCGGCGAAAACGGGCGAGAGCAGCTGCTCGAATACGGGATACAGGGCCCCCGCCGCTACGGGAATTAGGGCCACGTTGTAGGCGAAGGCCCAGAAAAGATTCTGCTTGATATTGCGGAGCGTCTGACGTGAGAGCGCCAGCGCATTGACCAGACCGCGCGGGTCTCCCGACATCAGGATCACATCACCCGCCTCGATGGCTACGTCGGTGCCCGTTCCGATGGCCACGCCGACGTCCGCCTGCGCCAGAGCAGGTGCGTCGTTGATCCCGTCGCCTACGAAGACGACGCGTCGCCCCTCCTCCTGGAAACGGCGGACGGCATCGGCTTTCTGGTCGGGCAGGACCTGCGCCACCACCTCGTCTATGCCGAGCCGCTCCGCGATGGTCTCGGCGGTGCCGCGCGCATCGCCGGTGATCATCGCGACCCGGTATCCGAGTCGCTTCAACTCGGCCACCGTCGCCACGGAGCTGTCCTTCAACGGATCGGACACGGCAAATACGCCGGCCACGGATCCGTCGACGGCCAGGAATACGGTCGTCCGGCCGCCCTCCGCCAGATCCGTGGCCGTTCGGGATAGCGAGCCCGCGTCGATGCCCTCCGACGTCAGAAATCGTTCGGATCCGATCAGCACGGAGGCACCCTCGACGTCCGCCCGAATACCCAGTCCGGCTTCCGCCGAGGCCCTGGATACGTCCGGCACGTCCACCCCCTCTTCCTGCGCGGCGTCGACGATAGCCTGTCCGATCGGGTGTTCGGAACGTTTTTCTACGGCGGCCGCCAGGCGGAGCACCTCCGTTCGGCTGAACGCGGGGGCCGGATGCACGTCCGTCAACCGCGGCCGCCCTTCCGTAAGCGTACCCGTCTTGTCGAGTACGATGGTGTCTGCCTCCGCGAGCGTTTCCAGCGCTGAACCGCGACGGAAGAGGACGCCCATTTCGGCCGCCTTGCCCGTTCCCACCATCACCGACGTGGGTGTGGCCAAACCCATCGCACACGGACACGCGATGATGAGCACGGACACGGCCGCGACGAGCGCAAACGTGAGCGCCGGGGTCGGGCCCCATATCATCCATCCGACAAACGTAACGGTTGCTATCGCCAGGACGACGGGTACGAATACGGCCACGACGCGATCGGCGAGAGCCTGGATCTGCGGCTTGGAACTCTGCGCTTCCTCGACCATGCGAATGATGTGTGCAAGCACCGTGTCGCGTCCGACACGCGTAGCGCGAAACGTGAAGCTCCCGCGTTCATTGACCGTGCCGCCGACGACCTCGTCGCCCGCCGCTTTCGCTACGGGCACGGGCTCGCCACTGATCATGGATTCGTCCACGTACGTGGAGCCCTCTTCCAGCACCCCGTCGACCGGAATGCGGTCACCTGGTCGAACCAGCACGAGATCGCCCGGCTGTACGGCGTCTACAGCGATTTCCCTTTCTTCTCCATCTCGGACCACGAGCGCCGTACTCGGACGCAGCTCGAGCAGCGTTTTCATCGCTTCGCTCGTTCGGCCTTTCGCCCGCGCCTCCATGTATTTGCCAAGCAGGATGAGCGCGATGATCGCCGCCGAGGCCTCGTAATAGACGTGAACCGTCCCGGCCGGCAGTACGCGCGGCACGAACGTGGCCACGACCGAGTATCCATACGCGGCACTCGTGCCCAGCATGACGAGCGTGTTCATATCCGGACTCATCGCGCGCGTCGCCTTCCATCCCAGCACGTAAAAACGCAGGCCGGGACCGAACTGCACGACACTCGCCAGCACGAAAAGCAGGTAGTTCAGCCGGCTTTGGGGAATCATCCCATACAGCAGCTGGGCAGCGCCCGCCCATGCCATGGGCACCATCTGCATCATGACGATCGGTACCGTCAGGGCACCCGCGACGACGACACGGCGAAGCAGCTCTCTGCGTTCCGCTTCACGAGCAACCTCTTCGGCCGCCGCCTGCTCCTGTGCGTCACCCGTGGCCTCGATTACGTCATAGCCGGCATCGCGAACGACCCGGTAAAAGGTCTCCGGAGCATGCCCGTCGCCTGCATAGCGAACACGCGCCCGCTCCATCGCGAGATTGACCTCGACATCTTCCACGCCGTCGACGCCGCTCAGGGCTTGCTCTACGCGCCGTACGCACGCGGCGCACGTCATGCCGCGCACGCCGAAATCAACGGAACCGTCTCCGGACCTATTCTCGTCATCCTTTGTCGCCTGCATTGCCATCGGCCTATCTGAGCTGCTTGTAGAGCAGATTCATGATTTCGTCGTACGTTTCTTGGGCGGCCTCGCGATCTCCCGACCGCAGCGCCTCCGTAACGCACGTCTCGAGGTGGTTGCGCGTGATGCGCTCGCCCACGGCGCGCAGTGCGCGCTGGACGGACGTGATCTGCGTGAGCACGTCTCCACAGTAGCGGCCCTCTTCGACCATGCGCTGCAATCCGCGCACCTGCCCCTCAATCCGACGCAGCCGCTGCGTGACGTCCTTCTCCTCAGCTTCGGGAAGTCGCATCGATGCCTAGGCCTCCTCCTGCCCCGTCGGTTCGTATCCCGCGCTGTGAATGGCCTCGTCGATAGCGTCGGCGTCGACGCCCTCGGATACCGTAACGCGCGCGCGCCCGATCTCCACGTCGTTCACCGTTACGCCCTCGATACCCTCGAGCGCCTCTCGTACGCTGACGATGCAGTGATCGCATCCCATCCCTTCGATCGTAATCTTGCGTTCCATGCTGCGTCGCACCCTTTTTAGTAGAACATGCCTAGCACCCGTGCAGGCCCGACCTGCGAACTGGCCACATACGATGCGCGGCGCCATTCCGGAGACGCCTGGCGGCGCATCGGTCTCCCGAGCTCTGGCCGCTATCACATTCGAACCCATAAACGTGAATTATACCATACCCTGGTACCCTATATATCGTTCCGCACGTCACATATCGTTCCGCACATCGTCCTCCTCACGGCCACCCGCTGGCGCCGGCCACCCGAGAACGGTTTCGGATTCCGATTGAGGATGGCCGTAATCCGGAGAATGTTGGCGCCTCGTGAACGCGTTGCCTGTGAACGCTGAAGGCGGTAGACGGCGAAGGGACTCCAGAGCACGTTCGTGAGGAACACCCGAAGCTTTTCTTCAAAATTAACGTTAAGGTACGCCTCAGACGAACAGAATAAAACGTATTCTACCGACGAGCAAAGCCCGATAGTTTCATCCCTCCATGTCGCAAGAAAAGTCCAAAGTCACGATCTATGACGTGGCCGACCACGCCGGCGTCGCGATTTCCACGGTATCGCGCGTACTGAACGCCTCGTCGGATGTGTCCGAACCGACGCGCGTTCGGGTCCTCAAGGCCATTCAAGAACTGGAGTTTCGACCCGACAGAACGGCCAAATCCCTCGCACAGAAGGCGACGAAGTCGTTTGCGGTGGCGATTCCAACGTTTACGATGCCCTTTCACACGGAATTGCTCAAGGGCATCCGCTTCCGCCTCAGGAATCAGGACATCGATCTCCTGCTCTGTGACCTGGGTTCCACCTCGCCCGAGCAGACGCTGCTCAACTTCCTAAGCCGAGGGGCGGTAGACGGACTCCTGCTCGTCGGAGTGCCGGTAGAAGATCGCCTGGTTCACGAGCTTCGTGCGCTGCACGCGCCCGTCGTCCTAGTGGGTTCGGTCCATCCCGATTTCGACTCGTTTCACTGGGACGATCGGACCGGAGCCACGGCGGCGATCGATCATCTCGTCGCACTCGGTCACGAGCATATCGGCGTCATCGCTTCGCACACCGAGAGCACCGTGCAGGACGAACGAATCGATGGCGTCGAAACGGCCATGAAGCGCGCCGGACTCCCGTTTGGACGGACGCACGTCTTTACGGGACAGACGGAGAAGCATGCCGGATTTAGCGAAGAGGCCGGATATGAGGCCATGGAACGCATTCTTACCGAGGCGCCGGAGATCACGGCCGTTTTCGCCATGAGCGACGTCCAGGCGATCGGCGCGTGGAAGGCGGTACGCGACGCCGGTCGCGACGTACCCGGCGATGTGGCTATCGTGGGATACGACGACATCAAGTCGAGCTACTACATTGGACTTTCCAGCGTCGATCAGCGGATGCACTGGGTAGGTGAAGAAGCTACGCGCCTGCTGCTGATGCGCATGGAAGGGGACGATGAGGGAAAGCCGCTGGACCGCGTAATCGTCCCCGAACTCATCGCGCGCAGCTCGTCAGCACCCGGTTGAATCGCACGCCGTTGGCCATCCAGGTAGTTATAACGCCATGACATCCACAGACATTCTCGAGCAGCACCTCGACCGAACGATCGACGCGACCGATTTTGACGAGTTCGGGAAGCGATACCGCGGAAAAGTTCGGGATACGTATAGACGTGAGGACGTGCTGATCCTCGTCACGACGGATCGAATTTCTGCATTCGATCACGTACTTCGGCAGCAGATCCCCTTCAAGGGCCAGGTCCTGAATCAGACGGCCGCGTACTTTTTGGAGAAATCACGCGACATCGCGCCCAATCATCTCATTGCCGTCCCGGATCCGAACGTTACGGTCGCCGTGCGCTGCGAGCCGGTACCCGTAGAATTTGTAGTACGGGGATATCTGGCCGGGCACGCATGGCGCGAGTATCGCGACGGTCGCCGCCAGGTCTCCGGTGTGGCGCTCCCGGGTGGACTCAAAGAGAGCAGCCGGCTGCCCGCTCCCATTTTGACGCCGGCCACCAAGGCCGACGAAGGCCACGACGAGGACATATCAGGAGAGGAAATTGTCGAACGCGGCATCCTGTCCCGCGATGAATTCGACGAGCTTGAATCGATCTCCCTGCGGCTGTTCGATCGCGGGACCCGCATGTCGGCTGAACGGGGCCTCCTGCTGGTCGACACAAAGTATGAATTCGGGCGGCGATCTGATGGTGCGTTCGTCGTGATCGACGAAGTACATACACCGGACTCCTCCCGGTTTTATTACGCGGACGGCTACGAGGAGCGGCTGCGCAACGACGAGCCGCAGCAGCAACTTTCTAAGGAATTCGTGCGCGAGTGGCTGATGGATCACGACTTCCAGGGTAAAGAGGGACAGACCCTGCCCGATCTGCCCGATTCGTTCCGTGTGGAGGTGGCGAGGCGGTACGTCGAGCTCTATGAGGCCGTCACCGGACGCGAATTCGTACCTGAAACGCATCCGGACCCCAAGCAGCGGATTCGAGAAGCCCTCTCCGATTATTTCGGAACCTAATACGGCCGGCCCGGGCGGTCAGCCGTCCGTCAGCGGCGGGCGCTCCCCTTCGACCCAGTCCGTGGTGCCGTCGGCAAACCGCTCCTTCTTCCAGATGGGTACCCGCCGCTTGAGCTCATCGATCAGGTACCGACACGCCCCGAAGGCGGCGTCACGATGGGGCGTCGAAACGCCAACGACGACGCTGATCTCGCGCAAGGGTACCGCACCCGTGCGATGAAGGATGCACGCTCTGCTCAAGGGCCAGCGATCCGCCGCCTCATCCAACAAGCGATCGAGCTCCGACACGGCCATCGATTCGTAGCATTCATATTCGAGCTGTACCGTTTCTCGTCCATCCGTCCAGCGCCGTGTCGTCCCTAGAAAAAGGTCGATGCCGCCGGCTTCCTCGACCCGAAGAAAGTCAGACGCCGGGGCGACGTCTAGAGGGGCCTCTTGAATACGGATCCATCGTCGGTCCGTCCTGAGTTCCTCCATTATCAGCCTCCGCTTACGGGCGTGATCAAGGCCACCTCGTCGCCCGGACCGACGACATGTGATTCTCCGACGTATTCCTGATTCACCGCCACCCGGATACACGATAGAAACGCCTGTACGGCCCGATGTTCGTCGGCCAGCCGCCGGAGCAGCTCGTCGACCGTCATCGGTCCCTCTACGATCACCGCAACCGACCCGCATCCTACCTGCTCCCTGAGAGAGCTGAAGAGACGGACGTCGATTGCGGGCGGTGAGCTATCTACGTCTTTCATGAGGTCACCGAAAATGTATGGCGCGTATGGGCTCGATGCGTGCCGCGACGCGAGCCGGCACGTAGGCCGCCAGCATACAGAGCAGCATCGTGGCAGCAGCTACGATTACGAAATCGAGTGGATGGAGTTCGATGGGAGCCGTGTTCATGTAGTAGGCCTCCTCCGGCAGTGGGATGATGCCGTACTTCGCCTGCAACATGCCGAATCCGAGCGCGAGACCCTCACCGATCACCGTCCCGGCGACACCGATGAGCAAACCGATCCACAGGAACAACTTTCGAAGGGACTGCCGGGAAGCCCCCATACTCTCCAGAATGCCGATCTCTCTCGTCTTTTCCAGAATCATCATCAGCAGCGTGCCGACGATATTGAACGCGGCCACGATGACGATGACGCTGATAACGATCGGTATGATACCCTCCTGCAAGTTGACCCAGGCGAAGAGTCCGCTGTATACCTCGTAAATGCTCCGGGCCATGAGCGGGAATCCCAGATCCTTTTCGATGGAGCGCGCGGTCTCCTCCGCGCGGCTTACGTCCGCCAGCGTTAGATCGAAGCGCGTAACCTGATCGGCGCCGTATCCGAGCAGGTCGCGCGCCACCTCCATGGAGGTAAACGCGTACGTCTCGTCGAAATTCGCCAGCGACGTCTCGTAGAAGGCTGTAACTCGAAACGCCTTGACGCGCGGTGGAGAGAGACCCGACATCAGGTCGGATGCGCCGCCGCCGGAACGCATGGAAAAGGCGGTTACCCGGTCTCCTACCTCGACGCCAAGCAGATCGGCCAACGCCGTTCCGAGAACGATGCCGGCAAGACCGTCGTCACCCCTCGACGTATCGAACGTGCCTTCGACCACGTGCTCACGCACGTAATCAGGAGGCCGGTTCGTACCCCAGATAGCCGCACCGTCGATCTGGGATGCCGATCGTCGGAGGAGCGCAAATTCCTGTATGACGGGAGCGACGCTGCGTACACCATCGCGCCGCGACAGATCGAGTTCGAGAGCCGACGCGTCGTCGATCGGTGCATCCCGCAACGTCTCTACCTGAACGTGTGCACCAAACCCGACGATCTTCGCCTCAATCTCGGTACTGAATCCTCGTACGATCGATAGGGCGAGGAGCAGTGCGGCCGTACCCAGCGCGACACCCCCGACCGCTACGTACGTAATGAAGCGGATGAACCGGCGCCCCTCTTCCCGGCCCCTTGCGGAGCGGAAATAGCGCACGGCCATGAATCGTTCGAAGCGGGAGGGCATGGTAGTCCGGCATCACTCGTCTCTGAGAATCATGCTAACTGCACCGATCGGCAGCGGTTCTCCTTGTTGACCCTGGACGTTCGGCGACGCCCGGCTGAGGCGATACCACCGCAGGAAGTCGGACCGACCGGCATCAAAATCGACCCGTCGGCCGTAAGTACCTCAAGAGGCGCAGCTGTGGCGTCATAACCCGTCATGGTCACAATCCGTCCTGAGGATGTGCTCGCGAGAGCGCGCCCGGTACGGGCCGACTGACGTCAGGCAACGCCCGGCAGTCCATCGCCATGCAAGGTATCCAGATTTCGAATCGATTATGAGCAACGCGATACGCACGGCTCCGGAACCAGTCAACGAACCGACGCTGTCCTACAAACCGGGATCACCGGAGCGTCGTAGCGTGCAGCGTCAGCTAGACGTTCTCAAGAACGAGCGGCTCGAGATCCCCGCATTCATCGGTGGACGTGAGGTTCGTACCGGAAATATGGTGACCGTCACGGCCCCCCACGATCACGGACAGGTGCTGGCTGACGTGCATCTCTGCGGCGAAACCGAGGTTGCCGAAGCCATAGACGCCGCTCTCGAAGCACGCAACGAATGGGCCCGCATGCACTGGACGGATCGCACCGCCGTCTTCTTGAAGGCGGCGGAACTGCTCTCTACGTCCTGGCGCGATACGCTGAACGCGTCGACCATGCTCGGCCAGAGTAAGAATGTCTTCCAGGCAGAGATAGATGCGGCCTGTGAGCTGATCGACTTCTGGCGGTTCAACGCGAAGTACGCGGAGGAACTCTATGAACGGCAGCCCTACTCCCCGACAGGAACGTGGAATCAGATGCAATATCGGGCCCTGGAAGGGTTTGTATTCGCCGTGACGCCATTTAATTTTACCTCCATTCAGGGCAATCTTCCGACGGCGCCGGCCCTGATGGGCAATACGGTTTTGTGGAAACCGTCGACCACGTCCCTCTTCTCTGCTTATTACACATACAAGCTCCTGCAAGAAGCCGGATTGCCGGACGGCGTGATCAACATGCTTCCCGGGCATGGACCGGACGTGGGCGATCCGGTGTTTGCATCCAGGCACCTGGCCGGACTCCACTTTACGGGATCGACCCAGACCTTCAAACATATGTGGCGTACGATCGGATCGCAGATCGATACGTATCGGTCGTATCCACGCGTCGTCGGCGAAACGGGCGGGAAGGATTTCATCGTAGCGCACGCGTCGGCGGAGGACGCGGCGGTTGCTACGGCCATCGTTCGAGGCGGATTCGAATATCAGGGGCAGAAATGTTCGGCTGCTTCCAGGGTGTACCTTCCGGCGTCACGCTGGCCCGAGATTCGCCGTGAGATAACCGGGCAGTTGGACGAGATCGCGATGGGCTCCGTAGATGACTTCACCAACTTCATCAACGCCGTGATCGACCGTTCATCCTACCGACGGATCGTAGAACATATTGAAGCGGCACGCTCGGACAGCCAGGTGGAGATAGTCCACGGCGGTACGTACGACGATAGCCGCGGCTACTTTATCCGTCCGACCGTCCTGAAGGTCGACGATCCCAGGCATCAGACGATGCGTGAGGAGATTTTCGGTCCGATCGTATCCGTGTTCGTATATGAAGACGAGCGGTATGAGAAGATGCTCGATCTGCTGGACGATACCTCGCCCTACGCCCTTACGGGTGCTGTTTTCGCAAGGGACCGCGCGGTCGTGCGCAGCACGATGGAAAGGCTCGTCGACAACGCCGGTAATTTTTACATCAACGATAAGCCAACCGGTGCCGTGGTCGGACAGCAGCCGTTCGGCGGTGCCCGCGGCTCGGGGACGAACGATAAAGCCGGTTCCCCGCTTAATCTCATGCGATGGGTGTCGGCACGGGCGATAAAGGAGACGTTTAATCCGGCGCGCCATTACGCCTATCCGTTTCTACAGCCTGACCGTTAAGGATCGAAAATCACGTATGCGAGAAGAGCAACCCGTGCGAGTGATGCAGTATGGCGTAGGTCCCATAGGCCTCGAATGTGTGCGAACCGTACTCCGTACACAGCAGTGCTCGCACACCTTTGAGCTCGTGGCTGCCGTGGACGTAGACCCGAAGAAAGCGAGACGCGACGTCGGCGAGTTGCTCGGGCTTGACGAGGATACCGGCATAACCATCGAACGGGATGCAGAGGAGGCCTTGCATCGGACGCGACCGGACGTCGTGCTGCACACGACAACATCCTTTCTGGAAGACGTCTACCCGCAGATTGAGGGCTGCATCCGACACGGCGCCCACGTCATCTCGTCAACCGAAGAACTTGCTTTTCCGTTCGAGCGCCATAAAAACCGCAGTCAGGCATTGGACGACCTCGCACGCGAGCACGGCGTGGCTGTCGTCGGGACCGGCGTAAATCCAGGATATGCCATGGATCTGCTGCCGCTTATGGCTACCGCCGTCTGTACGGACGTGCGATCCGTTCACGTACAGCGCATTGTTAACGCCGGCAGCCGACGGATGCCGCTGCAGCAGAAGATCGGAGCCGGATTGAACGTCGACGCGTTCGCGGAGCGAAAGTCGACCGGAAGATTCGGACATATCGGTCTGCGCGAATCCCTGAGTCTTCTGGCCGCCGGACTCGGATGGGTGATCGAGCGGATCGACGAACATCTCGAACCGGTCATCGCCGAGCAGGACGTCCAGACAGACCATCTGCGCGTCGGTCGCGGTGAGGTGGCCGGCATCCATCACACCATGAAGGGGTTCCACGGAACGGCGGAGGTGCTTTCGCTGGATCTTCTGATGTACGTGGGTGCAACCGATTCACGAGACGTCATTCGCATCGACGGTACGCCCCCGATCAATCTGGTGGTTCAAAACGGCATCTTCGGCGATACAGCCACGGTTGCGATGGTCGTTAACACGATCCCGGCCATCGTACAGGCGGCTGCCGGACTCAGAACGATGATGGATCTTCCCGTGCCGAGAGCCGTCGCTTCCGCACTCGTCGACCAGCAACGTTCAGCGGCCGAAAGGGGGCATTTCGGTTGACGGATCGGCAGTTTAAGAGCAGGAATCACCCGGGTGATCTACACCGAACCGCGGTCTACTCACGGGCCCTCGTCCCGTCCCTGGCTGCGTTCTTGCTTCCCGTGATGATCGCTACGCTGGTCGCCGTTCTTGAAGAGCTGTCCATCGTTCCATATGCATTCTGGGCTGCTGCCGGGGCCATCCTTCTGGCTTCCGCATGGACGAGCTTCAATCTCCGGCGACGTATCGCGGAGATACACGTTCGGGGGCCGTGGGTGCGTATCCGGTCGGTCGCCGACGTGGCCGCGAACCGGATGGATTCTGCCCATCGCGTGCTGGACGTTCGTGACTACGGGTCCTGGGCGGACGTGACCATTGGTCTTACGTCCTACGAGCTGGATCGGGACGCTTGGCCGCGCTACGACGACCTTGTCACGTCACTGGGTGCATCGAGGCACGAGTAGACCGATCTCATACTAACACATTCCTCAGGTTTCCTCTTCCAGTCGCCAACATGCAGCGTACAATCGGACGATTTCACGTCCTCACGGACTATCACTTCCAACAGCGCTATTCCCACGCGGAAATAGCACGCCTCGCCATCGAGGGCGGTGCGGATACGATTCAGTTCCGAGAAAAACACAGCGGCATCCGGCATGTACTGAAGGAAGCCGCTGAAACCGCCGAAGTCTGTCGCCGGCAATCGGCGGTGTTCGTGGTCGATGATCGGATCGATGTTGCGCAGGCCGTATCGGCTGATGGCGTCCACCTCGGGCAGTCCGATTTTCCGATTCCGGCCGCCCGGCGCGTGCTCGGTCCAGAGGCATTGATCGGTGGAACGGCGACGACACTCGAACAGGCTCTTCGGATCGAAGACGACGGGGCCGATTATGTCGGGTTTGGACCCGTCTTCAAGACGGCCAGCAAACGAAATCCGGCCTCGGTGAAGGGCCTTGCGACGCTGACCAGGGTGTGCGAAGCCGTCGGCGTTCCCGTCATCGCGATTGCCGGCGTCACGGCGGAACGCGTCGAATCGGTCATGAATGCCGGTGCACATGGGATCGCCGTGATGACCGCCATCACGCTCGCCGCAAATCCCGTTCGAGCCGCGGCGGACATTCGTGCAGCCCTCGACGCAGCGTCAGGAGCGGATACGGTCGTAGGCCGCACGGACGGCCTCACTTAAAGCTTGCGCATTCGGCTCGGTCGCTACAGCATCCACCTCGACGCCGCGATCACGCAACGCCGTAGCCGTCGTCTCCCCGATCGCAGCGACGTGGACCGCTTCCAGTAGTCCAGGATCCGTACCTTCGACGGCCTCGATGCCTGACGGGCTGAAAAAGACGATCCAGTCGACGGGTCGATCCACGGGCCAGTCTATCTCCGGACGCAGACGGGTCTCGTAGACGCAGAGCTCAGCGAACGGCGTCCCCGCGTCTCGCAAGGTCGACGGAAGCTCGTCCAGCCGCCGATCTCCGGAAAGGAATAGCAGCTGGTTGTGAATGGGCTCGCTCAGAATGAGCCGAGCCAGGACTTGAGCAGAACCGGACCCCTCCCCCACCGGATCAAGGCCGAGCGCTCGGACGCCGTCCGCCGTCCGCGACCCGACGACGAAGACTGGTTTGCCGCGCCATCGCTCAAGGAAAACCGATCCCCGCAGGAGCACCTCACCGAGCGCGTCGACGGCACGTGGACTCGTTAGCATCAATCCCGAGTACTCGTCGGGGCGACTGATGAGGTCACGAAGCTTGTCCAGATTGACGAGTTTAAACGCGAGCACCGGAATCGAACGAACATCAAATCCCTGCTCCGAGAACGCCGCTTCGTACGGATCGTCCTCATCACCAGATCGAAGCAGTACGGCCAGCGGGCTCATCATGACGACGCGTTACGAATCTCATCCAGGATGGCGCCGGCCCCCCGCGCTATGAGTTCGTCTCCCAGTTCGCGCCCCATCACTTCCGCATCCGAAACGACGCCTTCTATGCTGCCGCGAACGACACGCCGGCCTTCCAGATCCGCCACGCATCCCTCCATCACCAGACGATCCTGGTGTACCGTAGCGTAACAGCCCACGGGTATGGAGCACCCACCCTGGAGTCGATGGAGGAGTGCCCTTTCTGCAATAACGGCATTAGCTGTATCGGAATGGTGGAGGACGGATCGAAGTAGATCTTGCGTGGGCATGTCGGATTCCGCACACACGATAGCCAGCGCACCCTGTCCGACGGCGGGCAGCATGAACGCAGGATCGATGGCCTCCGTGATGCGCTCCTCCATGCCGAGGCGCAGGAGTCCGGCAGCGGCAAGCACGATGCCCGTCCAGTCTCCTCCGTCGAGCTTTTGCAGACGCGTGTCGACGTTGCCACGGACGGGCTCGATGCGTAGATCGCTGCGCCAGGCCTTCAGCTGAGCGCGCCGGCGCAGGGACGCCGTCGCGATCATCGCTCCCTCAGGAACGTCCACGAGCGCCCCACTAAAAGCGGGATGGGCCACAAAGGCGTCTCGAGGATCCTCACGCTCCGTCACGGCGGCGATAACCAGCCCGTCCGGAAGCCGCGTCGGCAGATCCTTCAATGAATGTACGGCGAGCTGAATCGAACCCTCCAGGAGCGCGAGATCGAGTTCCTTCGTAAACAGGCCCTTATCGCCGATGTCGGATAACGGTACGTCGAGAATCCGATCGCCCGTGGTCTTGATGATGCGGAGCTCGACCTCGTATCCCAGGTCGTCGAGCTGTTGTTGCACGAGTCGGGCCTGTCGAAGCGCGAGCGCACTCCCTCTCGTTCCCAGAACGAGCGAATCGGCGCTCATGACGCCGTCGTTCCTTCATCCCGGCCGGGAAAGGAGCGGAGAATATCTCTGAGATCCATCTCCAGCTCTTCGTCGGCAAAGGGAGCGCCGGGCAGCTGCGGCTCGATCGGACAGTCTTCTCTAAGCGCTTCGGATCGCGAATCCAATGGCGGCGCATCGCTCGACGTGCCGACTCGATCGTCTTCACACTCCTGTCGCTCGAACAGCGCATGCAGCAGGCGAATACCGTGCGCAAAATTAATGCTCTCCGGGTCGACGCTCTTGAGACGGACGATCGGTACGGCGAGCAGCTTCTGGATGATCGATCGCGTAATCCGGTCGAGCTCGGCTCGGTCCGCCTCTGAGAAGCGCTGATGGTGCCGGTTGACCTCCTGTACGCGAATCGCCTCGAACGTCTCCCCGATGGCTCGAATCGCCGGCTGCAAGGCTTGATGGTGAAATACCCAGGACACGAATTCCCCGAGCATCTCGTCAACGATGCGGCGGGCATCGGGTACGGCCGATGCCCGTACCTCCTGCGTCCCTTCCGCGACCTCTATGAGCTGGTCCACGTTGATTACGTGGATGCCCGGCAGCTCTTCGATACCTCGCTCCACGTTCCGCGGCACGGAGATGTCGATGATAAGCAGGCCGTCGGACACGCCCGCGTCGCGAAACGGCTCGAAGAACAGCACAGGCTCTTCCGCCGACGTCGCTACGATGACTACATCCGCCGCCGCCGCCGCCTGATATCGGTCGCTCCATGGAACGAATGTCGCGTGATACTTCGATGAGGCCGCACGTCCACGCTCCTCCGACCGGTTCGTAAAGGACAGACTGCGAATGCGTTCCAGACAGAGCGCCTCCGCCGCAATGAGTCCCATGCTCCCCGACCCCACGACGAGCGCGCTCAGCGCATCGAGCGCCTGTCCGCGGTGAGATCGAACATGCGCCTTTGCGGCCTCGACGGCCTGATGCGGTATCGACGCGGCACCGGTCGACAGATCCGTCTCGTTGATGACGCGCTTCGCCGTGCGAAAAGCAGTATGAAGGAGGCGGTGCATCGTCGTATCCATCCGCTGCTCCTCGACGGCGATCCGGTATCCCTCCTTCAGTTGTGAAAAAATCTGCGCATCCCCGAGTACGAGCGATTTGAGTCCGGCCGCTACCTCGAGAACGTGCTGGATCGCTGCCTCGTCCTGAAAGAAGAAGGCACTCTCTTCAGGCCACGTCGTCCCGGCCGCATCACTCAGGGCCCCCCTTACCACCTCGACGTCCGGCTCCGTACCATATAGATACGCTTCGGTACGATTGCACGTAGAAAGCAGCAGAAGTTCGGAGGATGGCCCGAGTTCGAGCTGACGATACAAGCCACGTTTGCCCTCTTCGTCGAGCGCAAAAGCTTCACGTACGTCGACCGGAGCTCTGAGGTGATTTACACCGAATGCAAAAAAGGTCATTACGGATGAACGTCGCGAATAGGTCTACGCGGAGCTTACTGCGCGCGGAGTACGGGTGTTTTCCTGTCGTAGTGAAGAATAAATGAACGGAAACGATCCCCATGAATCCGCTTCCAAATCTATCCACGCCGAGCAACTTACGCAAAAGTCGACCACTACTTCAGAATATCTCGCATATGGCGCATGACCAAACCGAACAATCAGCTCGAAGATCGACAGCGACGACTGGGCGAACAATTCGATAGACTGGGGCTGGACGCGCTGCTTCTGAATGCGGGTTCATCAATGACGTATTTGACGGGGCTCTCGTTCCACCTCAGCGAACGTCCTGTCGTCGGTATTTTCCGCAAGGACGGGGTTCCGCTGTTGGTCCTGCCCGAGCTCGAGACAGAGAAAACTTCGAACATCGGCTTTGATGCACAGATCCATGCATATGGCGAGGACACAACGACATGGCAGCGGGCGTTTCAGCGGGCGTCGGACGAGGCACGGCTCGACTTTGCCACGATCGGACTCGAACCGGAACGATTCCGCGTACTGGAGCTTCGCTATTTCGAGCACGCGGCACCACGAGCCGCGTTTGTGGATGGTGCCGAGGCGCTGTCGGTCCTGCGCGCCCGTAAGGATGCCGACGAAGTGGCACGTATTCGCCGGGCCGTACACATCGCCGAGAAGGCGCTCGAGCGCGTACTGTCGCACGTCACGCCCGGCATCACGGAGAGAGAGCTGGCATCCCGTCTGACTGCCTACCTCCTTGAAGGCGGCAGCGCGCCCCGGCTGCCCTTCTCTCCAATCGTGGCCTTTGGCTCCTCGACCGCCAACCCGCACGCAGTCCCGGGAGACCGGCCACTCGCTGAAGGCGATCTTTTGCTGGTAGACTGGGGGGCGAATGCCGAAGGCTATTTCTCCGACCTGACACGAATGTTTAGCTACGGCCCGGTACCGGACGATCTGCATCGCATCGTCCACATCGTGAGGGAGGCCAATAGCGCAGCGCGCGACGCGGCCGCCCCGGGAAGAACGGCAGGCCAGGTCGATCGTGCCGCACGCGCCGTCGTAGAGAACGCCGGATTCGGGTCCCGGTTTATCCATCGAACGGGACACGGCCTCGGCCTCGACGTCCACGAGCCGCCTTACATCCGAGCAAACAACGACGTGGTTCTGGAGGAAGGTATGACGTTTACGATCGAGCCGGGCATCTACATCCCACAGCTTGGAGGTGCCCGCATCGAAGACGATGTCGTCGTCACGAACAACGGCGCCGAGTCGATCAGCACCATCTCAAGAAAACTGGTGGACGTGCAGAGCGCCCCCGATTACGTCTGAGGCACCGGTTACTCCTGAGGCACCGGCACCGGCACCGAGGAAGCAAAAAAAAATCCGCGCCACCCGGAGAGAGCTGCGGGTGGCGCGGATCCTTATACGAAGTCCGTTGTCAGACTTCGCCGTTCCGTGCAGGCATCACGTTGCGTGACGCCGTCTCGCGGCCGCAAGGGAGTCATCCCCTTACTCCCTGCAGCATTAGATGTGCAACGAGGCACGGATTGTCGTACGTCTTCCGACGTTGTGTTCACAAGAGACAGCCCTTCACACTATCCCTCGAATCCCGTGGTATCGGCCGTAGCAAAGGCTCCGATATTGGTTCTCTCGATGGTCGTCGGCTCCTCGGATTCGACACGGCTCGTATTGCTATCGACAAATCCACATCCGATCAAGATGGCGGAGGCGAAAACGGCGGAGAGAAAGATGGAAACAAATTGTTTCATGGCATCTTACGAATTCAGTCAGTAGGACAGTGAGGGTGGTCCGACGGAGTCCGCCGTCGTTCGATCATTTTTGCACCGGCATTCTTGCACCGAACGCTGTATGTGACCGAATATGGGACCGTCCATGGGACGGGGCGCTGTATGAGTCCAGTCCCTGCATTGAACCGGCCCCTGCACGATCTGGAGACAAGTACGCGGTATCCGTTGATATTGTCATGAGTTGAGACTGCCATTCCGGTGGCAATCTCTACCTGAATGAGTGGCGGTCAGACACTACGCAGCAGGCACTCTCACACTACGGTCGTGACACTGCGACACTACGAATCAGGCGTGCGCCAGCAATGAGCCGCACCAATTCCGTCGGCGCGGGGATATGCCCCCTTTACAACAGTCTGAAACATAGTATCTTACGCCATCGAAGCAGCATGGCGCACGGCGCCCGAAACAACGCAGCGCGACACGCCAGAAACAACGCAGCACCACACGGCATCGTGCAACCCAGCATGAGGCCGTACCGCACGTCACTGCACAACACGGCCCGCTTCCGCTCGCCGTGATGGACAGAGCCGGCGTGGCACGGTAGCATGCGGAGGGGTGCTGCCTCCGAGACCTCGTCAAAACCTCCCGGACCATCACCGCAGATGCCTCCCGTTTATCCTTCACATCGTAGCGTGACGACGTGGTGCACGGACAGGCTCGTACATTTGTTGATCTTGTTGAGTGGCACGATTGTGCTCGCAGGGTCGGCGTTCTCCGAGCCGATCGATGAGACGCGCTACCGGTTTACGCGGCTCTCTGCTCAGGATGGACTTTCTAATAACGTGGTGTATGCGATCCTCCAGGATCGCTACGGATTCATGTGGATCGGCACGGAGAGCGGGCTGAACAAGTACGACGGAAACAGCTTTACGGTCTACGAACATGAGTCGGACGACACGCTCTCCCTGGCAGATAGTCGTGTCGAGGACCTGCTTGAAGACGAGGAGGGCAACATCTGGATTGCCACGCGCTGGGGTGGACTCAATCGCTTCGATCGAGAACGGAACGCGTTCATCCGCTATCCGGTCTACGACTGCGGCGTCGAGCCGTGCAATCGGCCTGACGGGCTGAACAGCGCCGTCGTAACGTCGCTCCACGAAGATGCATCCGGCAGGATCTGGATCGGAACCTTAGAGGGGCTCGCACGCCTCGATAGGGAGAGCGGCCGCTTCGAACATTTCCGCCACGAACCCGGCAATCCGCGAAGCCTCAGCCACGATAAGATCTGGTGCCTCGGGGAGGATGCTGAGGGAAACCTGCTGGTGGGCACCTGGGACGGCGGACTAAATCGACTCGATCCCGTATCGCGTACCGTCACACGGTTCACGGCAGACCAGGTCGACACGCCGCATCTGACGGGTAACCGGATTCGCGCCATCGAATCCGATCAGTTCGGCGACGTATGGATCGGTATCTCCGGAGGTGGACTCAACCGCCTCGATGCATCCATGACGTCCTTCGAAGCCTTCACCCACGCCCCGGATGATCCCGGCACGATCGGCGACAACAAGGTCTGGAGCATTCTACAGGATTCTCGAGGCGTTCTGTGGGTCGGAACCTACGATGGTGGACTCGCACGCTACGACCGAGCCACCCGGCAATTCCGACGATTCATGTATGACGAGAGCGATCCTTCCAGCATCGCAAGCAATATCGTCACCGAACTGTACGAGGATAGAGCCGGCAATCTATGGGTAGGCAGCAGCCGCGGCCTTTCCATCTACAACCTCGCGCAGGAACGCCATCAACATTATACCCACGTGGAAGGTGATCCCAACTCTCTCTCTAACGACGACGTGCTCGCGCTGCACCGCGGTGCGAACCAGCCGAATGTGCTCTGGATCGGTACGGATGGAGGTGGCATCGATTGCTTTGACCTCCGGACGGAAACGTTTCGCCGTATCGAAGCACCGAATTCGGCCGCGTGGTTCCACAACAGCGTCGTCACGGGGATCGACGAAGACCTCGGCGGCAACCTCTGGATAGGTACGAACGGTGACGGTCTCTTCTCCTACGATCACGCGACGGGCCGAACGACCCACTACGGCTATGCACCTGATGATCCGTCCTCGATCGGCTCCAATGCGATACTGGACGTTCACGTCGCAGCGTCTGGTTACGTCTGGGCTGCAACGGATGGGGGCGGGCTCAGCAGGCTCGATCCCGTCAAAGGAACGTTCACGAGATATCGGAACGACCCGTACGATCCGACGACGCTGAGCGACAACAGCGTCCAGGTCATTTATGAGGACCGCAAAGGGACGCTGTGGATCGGCACGGTCGGTGGTGGACTCAACCGGTTCGACAGGGCAACGGAAACGTTTACGACGTACCGACACGCTCCCCGGAACGACGCCTCCCTGAGCCACGACCGGATCGCTTCGATCTACGAGGACGCGGACGGCATCCTCTGGCTCGGCACCTACGGTGGCCTGAATCGATTCGATCCGGCCAGTGAACAGGTGACCCGCTACACAATCGACGAGGGCTTCACACCGGAACCGTATTTCTCCATTACGGGCGACGGAAATGGCGCCCTCTGGATCACAGCTGCTAATCGACTCACTTATTTCGATCCGGAAACGGCAACGGTGCGCCATTTCAACGATCGCAACGGACTGAGTCCGAATCAGTACAGTTCCGGCGCCCTCCTCCTTACGCATACCGGCTCGATCGTCATCGGCGGCCGCAACGGCTTCAGTCACTTCCGCCCTCCACTGCCGGAATACGATCAGGACCGGCAGCCGCCCGTCGTATTCACGACGCTTAAGAAAATGGATGAGGTCGTCGATTGGGAAATCCCGTCCGAGCAGACCGTATCCCTCTCGTACTCAGACCGGTTCTTCACGCTCGAATTTGCCGTCCTCGACTTCACGAATCCGTCGATGCATCAGTATCAGTACAGGCTGGAGGGCTACGACGCGGGCTGGCAGCACATGTCGGGATCCCTGGGAAGGGCTTCTTACGCGAACTTCAGACCGCGGCAGGATGAGTATATCTTCCGCGTGCGCGCGGCAAACAGCCAGGGCGCGTGGAACACGGTATGGCTCCGGCTGCGCATCATCCCGCCGTGGTGGCAGACGCTCTGGTTCCGGGTTTCGGCCATTCTGGCGATCGGACTCGTCGGAGGATCCGTTGCCATGTACCGATATAATCGCGAGCAGCGCGTAAAGTCAGAAACACTACGACTTCTCACGGAAGGTCGAGAACGAGAACGGCATTATCTCGCTCGCGAGCTGCACGACAGCCCGCTCCAGAATCTCTATTCGATTCGGCACAAGATCGAGGTCCTGGCTCGCGACCCGGCCGACTCTGAACGCGAGAAGATGCTCGAAGACCTCCATGGCGTCGTCCAGCAGACGGCCGAAGACCTGCGCATCCTCTGCGGCGAACTTCGCCCGCCTTCTCTCGGTCCATTCGGCCTGGAGAAAGCCATCCGTGCTCATATGCGGACGATCATGAGGTCGCAGCCGAACATGAACGCTACGCTTGATCTCGCGCCTGACAGACAGGAGCTGAACGAGCATCTCCGTCATTCCCTGTTTCGTATATATCAAAGTGCAATCACGAATGTCATCCGGCACGCCGACGCATCTAACGTGCTCGTGCGCTTCGAGCTGGATGATTCCGGCGTGCTCCTTGAAATCACCGATGACGGGCGCGGATTCAACGTTCCTAAGAGCCTGTTGACGCTGGCACGAAGTCAGCATTTCGGACTGCTGGGCATCTCCGAATGGGCGGAGGCGATTGAAGCCAACCTCACCCTCGAATCCACTCCGGGCGACGGCACTACGGTGCGTGTGCTGGCCCCACGCCCGGTACACCAGGACGCGTGATCCAACAGCACCCAATGCGACAGCGCGGCACGTAACAAGACGGCAGCTAACGGGACCGTATGGAAAATTCTACGATTCGAATCGTTCTGGCCGATGACCACCCGGGCTTTCGAGCCGGCGTTCGCACGGAGCTGGATCGAGAACCGGATATTGAGGTGGTTGGTGAGGCCGGAAGCGGATCCGAGGCGATCAAGCTCGCACGCGAGAAGCGCCCCTGCGTGTTGCTGTTGGACATGGAAATGCCCGACATGACGGGCGTCGAGGTAGCCCACCAACTAGAAAACGAGAAGATCGACGTGCTGATTCTTCCGCTGAGCGGTTTCCGTGATCCGGAATATGTCTTCGCCCTGCTCGAATCCGGTGCCGCGGGATACATGACGAAGGACGAATCGCTGGAAGATATCGTCACCGCCATACGGACCGTCGCAGAGGGTGGTGTCTACGTAAGCCCGCGCGTCGCTGTAGACATCGTCGATGAGAAAAGACAGCAGCGAGAAGAAGCGTCGCGCGAGGAGCGTATGCGCCGTGAACTCATCGACCTGGGAATCAACAGCACGCTTCTCGAGGTCCTCCATTACGTGGCCAGAGGCCTGAACAACAAGGAAATCGCCAAAGAGCTCGATCGATCCGAACATACGGTGCGGAACCACGTGGACAAGCTTCGAGCCCTTACCGAAGAAAAATGGCGCCCCGCTCTCGTCACATGGGCCTGGCGCCACGGCGTAATGGATATCGATCCGAGTGACGTCGACGAATAGAGGTGCCGGCAAGCCAGTCGGAAACGCCTATCCGCTATTCGCGACGGGCATCCTGGACCTGCTCCGCCAGTGTTTCCGCCTCGTCGACGAGGTCTTCTATCGCCACGAGTCCCCTGGCCCAGAAGTCCGGGTCCTGCATATCCACGCCGACCTTACCGACGAGCACGTGAGGCCAGTCCGATCCTCCCGCCTCCAGCAGATCGAGATAGGCCGCGGGAAACGAAGACGGATTATCCTTATATCGCGTGTACATCGCCAGCACGAGCAGTTCCCCAAAAGCGTAGGCGTATACGTAACCCGGACTGTGGAGGAAGTGCGGGATGTAGCTCCACCAATGCCTGTAATGCTCCCCGAGCGTGACACTCCCTCCGAACATGTCACGCTGCGTGTGCATCCAGTGCTCGGCATACTGTTTCGCCGTCAGCTCGCCCGCTTGGCGCCGCGTCGTATGTATCCGATCCTCGAACCGATTCATGGCGATCTGCCGGAATACGGTCGCGATCGTATCGTCGATTTTGCCGATCAGCATGGCGAGCCGATTGGTCGCACTCTCTTCACGACGAATCAATCGCTGGAAGACGATCATCTCGCCGAACACGGACGCCATCTCGGCCGTTGTGAGCGGCGTGTCGGCTTGCAGCACACCCTGCTTTCGCGACAGATATTGGTGGACGCCATGGCCGAGCTCGTGCGCCAGCGTCTGGACGTCGCGCGGTTTGCCCGTATAATTGAGCAGGATGTACGGATGGGCACTCGGCACGGCACCGTGACTGAACGCCCCTCCCCGCTTTCCCGGCTGTACCGGCGCATCGATCCAGCGCTCCTCGAAAAAGAGTCTCGTGATCTCTGCCATCCGGGGATGGAACGATGCATAAGCGTCCGTGACGATCTCACGTGCCTCATCCCACGTATACCGCGTGTCCGCGTCACCCAGTGGAGCGTAACGGTCGTAGTCGAATAGCTCGTCGTACCCAAGCAGGTTCCGCTTCAGCCGGTAGTAGCGAGCCACGATGTCGTAGCGGGAGGTAACGGCGTCCACGAGCGCTTCGACCGTCTCATCCACTACCTCATTTGACATGTTTCGCGACGACAACCACGAGGGATATCCGCGCAGTCGATCGTCGGAGGCTTTGTCGGCCAGGATCGTGTTAAAAATATATGTGAGGGGCCGGCTGTGCGACTGCAGCCCGTCCGTCAGCGCCAGCGCGGCTTTGCGCCTCGTCTCGCGACCCGGATCGTGAAGTCTTGAAAGCGTCTCCTGCTCCGTCAGCTCCTCCCCATCCACATAAAACCGGGCTGCTCCCAGCGTCTCGTCGAAGAATCTATTCCAGGCGCTGCGCCCCGTAACGGACTTTTCGGAGAGCACGCGTTCTTCCGGTTCCGACAATAGATGGTCCTTTCGCACCCGCTCGAGCTCAAGGTAGTGGCGGTAGTGCGACAGCGCGTCGGCAGCGAGCAGATCCGATGCTCGATCGTCGTCGAGCTTTGCCCATTCGACTTCAAAGAAGATGAGCTGCTGGCTCGTCCTGGTATACGACTCCCGTACATGCTGAAGAAGGGCCCCGCGCGCTTCGTCGTTCGTATCCGTCGACCAGTAGAGGTATGCGTAGGTATACGCCCGCCCGAGCCGATCCTGAATCTCCTCGAAACGGCGTAACGCATCAGCCAGCTCGTCGGGCGGAAGGGCACCTACATTTCCTCGATATCTCGCTGCGAACTCACCGGCCGCTTCGTGCGCCGTCGCGAGATCCGCCTCGAGCGCCTCATTCGAGGCATACAGATCGGTTAGATTCCAACGGACGGCTTGCGCACCGGAGTGCTCGTTCGACATAGCTTACTCACGTAACATGATGTGAAGGGTGCCCAGGGGATGCATGAACGGATGCCGTGCCCGAGAGATGCGGCCGGAACGGGCGACGAGGCGATATAAAATAAACGCAGACCCGGCTTCCCCGCTTTGATGTGGTTGCCGAAGAACGCCTATTCTTCTTCCTCTTCCTCGTCCCTTTCCTGATCGATGAGATAGTCTTCAATACTGCCGACGACGATCTTCACCTCGTCATCTACCTCCACGGCGAGGATGTCGTCCGCGCGAATCATCTTCTTAATCTTCTTGCGATCGATCTTCTTGAGAATACGCCTCGCCTCCGTCCGCGTGACCGTATCTTCTCGATAGTCCTCAGCAAACGACGCAAGAAAGTCGAGCGTGTCTTCCGACAGCTCGATCACGCGAATCTCATTATTGTCCGATGAAAGAGCCCATCCAAGCTTGGCGTCGATCAGATGTCGATCAACCCAGCGTACGAGCGTCTGTTTAGAGATCTGAACGCGCTCGGAAAGGGCATCGAGCGACATTTCTTCGACGGGTATCGAAAGTGAACTCTTCGTAGCCACGTATTCGCGTCCGTTCTGGTTGCATTATCAGTTATCCTTATACGACGTGAGACCACCTAATCGTTCCATTAGGCGATGCCTCGCATGAATCTCCGATGGAGTTCCGTCGAATACGACGCACCGACTCATTCGACGGCAATCATCGGGCAGGAAGAGTGTAGAAATCACGTGACGACAACATTTGTTTTCCACAGATGCCCTAAAATGGACGGAGCAGGTGAGACCGAATCCATTGTCGCCTCACCGTGCACGCCTAAGCCAGTTCCACCAACCAGAAGAGATCGATACCATTATGCCTGTTCGTAAAGCGGAAGCACGTTGGAAAGGAGACCTGAAAAGTGGGAAGGGAACCATGAAGATGGCCGGCTGGGAAGGGCCTTATTCCTTCGTGTCCCGATTCGAAGAAGGAGATGGGACGAATCCTGAAGAGTTGCTCGCGGCCGCACATGCCGGATGTTTCTCCATGGCGTTTTCTAATGAATTGGCCAAAGCAGGACATACGCCCAACAGCGTGAATACGACGGCTCACGTCCATCTGAACATGACGGACGACGGCCCATCCATCAATGAAATTCGTCTGGTCACCGTCGCCGACGTACCGGGAATCGACGAGGATACCTTTCAGAAAACGGCAGAGGCCGCAAAGAATGCGTGTCCCGTATCGCAGCTCTTCAAGAAAAGCGCGGAAATCAGCGTAGATGCCACGCTGCAAGCCGGCTGAGACGTTACGTCAAACCGCACCGAAGCCGGCACGCTGCTTCATGACCTTCTGGACCTTTCCGTGAAGGATGTGCTTATCGAGGGGCTTGATCATGTATTCGTCGACGCCGGACTCCACGGCGAGGAGCACGTCCTCGGGCTGATCCTTGATGGTGACCATAATCACCGGGCAGGTGGCGTACGGCCGCTTGGAGCGCATCCATTTAACGATGGCGACGCCGCTTAGCGAAGGCAGCATCCAGTCCACCACGACGAGATCGTAGCTTTCCTGCGCGAGGAGGCTGAGAGCCTCCGCCCCGTCATTTGCTTCACGCACGTAATGGAATCCCATATGCTGAAGCATTCGCTTCAGTGCGGAGGCCATGATAACGTTGTCTTCAGCGATCAGGACCTTCATCATCTAAGAAGCCGGGGTTGGGGTACGCGCGTCTTGCCGAAAGTATCGGTTTCTCCCCCTGCCATCTTAAATCAGCCGCTTTCGTCCAGCCGCCGCCCGGCACGTTCCGCACGACCCAATTGGTCCAGCCGACTCGTTCCACACGACCGACTCAATCGTGGCCCGCATTTCTTCGATCCAGAAATGTCAGAAAGCGATCGATGTGCGGACCGCCATATTCGACGGATATGGTACGTTCTTCCTCCGGCGTCAGTCGAACGACCTGAAGATGGTCACATAGAGGACACTGGACCATGTATTGCCCCTTCTCCCCTTCCAACCGTGCCAGCGTACGGAAATAGGCGACGTCGCCGCTGCAGTTCAAGCACGTCCACCGATCCCCTTCGCTAGGGCTCGTATCCGTCTCGACAGGCCTCCACGCGCTCAGGAATAGGAGCTGCTCGCTCGTTAGATGCCCGGCAGCTCCTGTATGGGTTGAGTCCGGCATGGCGTACAGCTCACAACCGCCGGATTTTGATATCCCGAAACCAGACGTCGTCCCCGTGATCCTGCAGTACGATGTGACCGGTACGCCGATCGGCAAACCCTTCGATATCGGCGTACTTGCTTGCCTGAAGGAGGCTGGCGAATCGCTCCGAGTCGAGATCGTATTCGAGCACGAGCTCTCCGTTGAGCCAGTGCTCGCCGCGGGATCCGTCGAACACGATTCGCGCCTCGTTCCACTCGCCTACGGGCTGCAGTGCCTTATTTTCGTTTGGCGGGATCATGTCGTAAAGCGCCCCGGCCGTCCGGGTTGGACCGTTCAGCGCATCCGGATGCCGATCGTCGTCCAGAATCTGATATTCAAAGCCGAGTGCCGCATGCTGCGGCTCGGATGACGTCGACATGGCCTCGGAGACGTTATATTTGACGCCACTGTTAGCCACCTCACTCACGCGCCACTCCAGGGCGAGCTCGAAGTCTTCAAACGTCGCCTCGGTCAATATGTCACCTCCTTCGAGGGGTTGACCGTCGGCCGCCGTCGGCACATCTCCGCCGGCAACCTTCCGGATCGTTCCGTTCTCGATCTGCCAGTGGCCCTCGGGGATCTCGTCGCGCCCCAGTCCTCGCCACCCGGAAAACGATTCACCGTCGAAGAGGAGCTCCCACCCTGCATCACGCTCTTCCTGGCTCAGCACGTTCGACTCATTGGGCGCGTCCTGCGTCGCCGAGGTGTCGGACTCGCAACCGATGGTAGCGACGGACAGAGCAACCGTCAAAACCGCGGCAACGATCAACCGAGGGAAATGGACGCTCGTGTTATTTTCTACCATATCTACCATCTTATCTACACGCATGGTTAGCTGAATTGCGCTATTGCATAAACGAAGATCGGCCGGCTCACTCTCCTGCAAAGTACAACGAACCCGGTTCCCGAACCAGGCTCTCTCGTGCTTCGTAGGATGGATCAGAGTTTCATGGCGATCGCTTCCTGATAGGCTTCCTTCTTGGACTGTTCCAGAACGTTTTCTATAGCCTTGTTGCTCACTTCATAGGCCTCCGCGAGCTCGTTGGCTACCTTTCGGAGACGTTCGCGCGATTGATCCCGATCGAGGTGCTCCTCCGGCTCGAACATCGTGCGTGCCGCATATTGCGACACCGCTACGACCAGGACCACGTGGCGGTCGGCGTCCTCCGTTCGTTCCGGATCCGCATGGTAGCGAATGGACTCGGAAAGATCCGGGGGAAGGTGCCAGTTCTTCGCCAAGTCCTCACCATAACGCGTATAATCGGTCCGAAAATGAACGATTTCCCGGCCAATCCCGGGCGGAACGGCTATCGCCCTTCCCGACGGCGTCGTCGACTCGGTCCAGAGCGGTAGATACGTCTGCGGGTCCGACGACAGCAAGGCCATGCGACCCACCTGGTGAATCAGTGCCGCGGTTCGAATGACTCCCGGCCGTTCCATGTCCAACTCATGAGCGAGATCCCTCGCGATATACGATGCCGTAACACTCGAACCGATCAGATACGCATACGCAAGCTGCGCGCGCGCCGTGGCCAGATCGTCCGGCTTAGGAATGCGCGACTCGACGAAGATCGTATTCGCCACGGCGTCGAATCCAAGCATGGTTGCAGCTCGATCGATGGAGGCTACGCTCTGCTTCAGTGCATAGATCGGCGAGTTGACCTGCCGCAGCAGGTGTAACGTCGTCACAGGATCGTGCTCGAGCAGGGATACAATCTCATGGATTTCAGGGTGCGACTCCTCTCGCCACATCTCTTCGACGAGGCGTACGCTCCGCGCAGGTGGATTGAGAGTTAGGTCGAAAGACAGGTCCGGCACGCCCATTACATCGTTAGAGGGAGGAAGATCATCATCGTTCACTCGCGCACGTGTCCGTTCCCATATCCGATCCATTTATACGTCGTCAGCTCTTCCAGTCCCATGGGCCCGCGGGCATGAAGCTTCTGCGTACTGACGGCGACCTCTGCACCAAGACCGAACTGACCGCCATCCGTAAATCTCGTACTCGCATTAACGTACACCGCCGCCGAATTCACCCGGTCGACGAACTCGTTGGCATGGTCCCAGTCGTTCGTCAGTATGCTGTCGGAATGGTCCGTAGAGTGGGATTGAATATGCTCGATCGCCGCATCGACGTCGTCGACGACGCGGACACCCAGCGTAAGCCCGAGCCATTCCCGATCGAAGTCGTCGTCACCCGCCGGCTCAAGCGAAAGGCCGCCGACGCCTTTCAGGATCGCCATCGCGCGGTCATCCGCTCTGAACTCCACGCCGCTCTCAAGCAGTCGACGAGCCACGTCAGGCAAGAAGCGTGCGGCTACGTCCGCGTGCACCAGCAGCGTATCCAGCGCGTTGCACACGCTCGGGCGCTGAACCTTGGCGTTTTCGACAATGTCGACGGCTCTGGATTGATCGGCGGACGCATCCACGAACACGTGACAGATGCCGATCCCGCCCGTAATGACCGGTATGGTGCTTCGCTCCCGGCACAGTCGATGCAGACCCGCACCTCCCCGCGGGACGATCATGTCGACGTATTCGTCGAGACGCAGCAGTTCTTCGACAAGGGCACGATCCGGATTCTCGATATACTGAACGGCGTCCTCCGGTATGCCGCACCTTCGAAGCGCGCGTCGAATGACCCCGATTAGCTCGATATTGCTACGAAACGTTTCGCTTCCGCCGCGCAGGATGACGGCGTTGCCCGTCTTGAGACAGAGCGAGGCAATGTCGATGGTGACGTTGGGCCGCGCCTCATAGATCACGCCGATGACTCCGAGAGGTATCCGGCGCTTGACCAGCTGCATGCCGTTCGGCAGCTTCCGCCCTCCGAACTCGGACCCGACCGGATCGGAGAGGTCGATGACCGACCGAACGTCGGCGGCAAGGCTCTGAATTCGCTCCTCCGTAAGCAGCAAGCGATCGAGCAGCGCTTCGCTGAGACCGTTTTCCCTGCCCTCGTCCACGTCCAGCGAATTCTCGCGTAGAATATCGGAGGCAGATGCTTCAAGCTCGTCCGCTATCACGGCCAGCGCCTCGTTCTTCTCCACCGTACTCAGGCGAGCGAGCGTCCGGCTCGCCGCGAGCGCGCGGCGCCCCATCTCCACCAGCGATACCGTTTCCACAGGGGTTACCCCCTGAGACGTATCCCCTTCCAGCGTGGTATCCTGTGTTGTCGTTTCGTCTACTGGCATGTCATCCGACAATCGAGATTTCGTGACTAAATGAGAATGAGATCGTCTCGATGGACGACCACGGGCCCGTATGCGTACCCCAGTATGTCATGGATCGCCTCCGACTGCACCCCCCTGATGCGATCGGCATCCGAGCTATCGTACCGAGCAATCCCTCGACCGAGATCCTTTCCACCCGCTCCCACGATTCGGACGACATCTCCCCGCTCGAACGATCCACGGACGCCGGTGATGCCCGCCGGGAGCAGACTCCCACCCTTGACCGCCAGCGCTTCCGCGGCGCCGGCATCAACTGTAATGACTCCCGACGCAACGTTTCCGCCGAAGATCCATCGCTTGCGATTTTCGAGCGGCGTATCGATGGCGGGAAACCGGGTACCCACCCGCTCCCTTGCCACGATCCTTCGCAATATGTTTGGTGCACTTCCTGCCGCAATAACCACGTCCGCCCCGGCCCGTCGCGCAACATCCGCCGCCTCCAGTTTCGTACGCATTCCCCCGACGCCCAGCCCCGATCGGCTGCCTCCCGCGGCCTCGTGCAGCGCGTCGTCGATGTGGCGTACTTCGGAAATCAACTCCGCGTCCGGATTCGTGCGGGGATCCTTCGTAAAGAGCCCCGGCTGATCCGTCAACATGACAAGCAGATCCGCTTCCGCCAGCAGAACGCACAGTGCGGAGAGGTTGTCGTTATCTCCGACGCGGATTTCCGACGTGGCAACGGCATCGTTCTCGTTGATCACGGGAATGATGCGGTGCTCTAGCAGTGCCTGGAGCGTATCCCGTGCATTGAGGAACCGGTGACGATTCTCCACGTCGGCCCGCGTGATCAGCATCTGTCCGACGTGGATGTCGTAGAGTCCGAAGAGCTGCTCCCACGTCTCCATGAGACGACTCTGTCCGACCGCTGCAAGCATCTGCTTTTCGGACAGCGATGTCGGCATTTCGGCCAGACCGAGACGCTCCCGTCCGGCCGCTATCGCACCCGAACTGCAAATAACCAGATCGATCCCCTCTTCGTGCAGCGCGGCACACTGACGAACGATCTCGACCATCTGACCTCGATCGAGACGCTTGGTGCCCCCGGTCAGTACACTCGTTCCAATCTTGACGACGATTCGTTGCGCCATGATTCCGTTGATCTCCAAAAAATATGCGCGCTAAGATCGTGTATGACCGCTCATCCAGCAAACTACGGCCCGTTGAAAGCGCTTCTAATCTCCCGGCCTTAACACGATCCCATCGATTAGCCCCAATCCGCGCTCCATTGTACTTCCAAACGTATTGTGAGATATTGAAGCCGGTGGGGCGGACTTTCGACGTCGTACCGCACGTCGCCGGCCCAGGAAGAAACCAGGCACGAGTCCATGTCCGACAGATCCAGATCCGAGACATCCGCTTCCCAGACGTCCGGACCGAAAAACGCACGAAAAACCGCTTCGGTCCTCCTATCGAGCTTCATCTACGGGTTCGCCGTGCTCTTTACGCTGGGTGGTTTTTTAATACTAGAGAATCTAATGGGGTGGTCCTGGCGGCCCTGGAAAGAGCGTTAGTATGTCCTCGGCGCAACTTTTCAGCACAGGGCCGGCATACCGCGGTTCTGATGCGCGCCACTCCGATGACGGAAGCCTTCATCGGTCCGATCGAACCCGATCGTGCCGGGAGTAAAGGCGATGGTACCGGGAGCGGGACTCGAACCCGCACGGGCGCATACGCCCAACGGATTTTAAGTCCGTTGCGTCTACCAATTCCGCCATCCCGGCCAGTACTCGTGCATCCGCCGTCAAGCTAGCCCAGAATATCGGCCGGGTGCAAACCGTTCCCGTAAATTCACCGTAATCCTACGGCAAACGAAAGGTATCCCACGTCCGTGACCGATTCGTACGAAGCACGCCTGACGACGTCGGCCCGCTCAGCGCACGTCCCGTTTTCCGGGCAGCACGACGCCGTGACCCTCGTCCTGGAAGACGGCCGATGGATTCCCGGAGTCCGCGTCGAAAGCGCCTCCTATTCCCTGACGATCCCGGCGCTGCTGAACGCCGTCACGACGGCTGTCGCCCGGCAGGTCGATTCGATTCGGGCCGTCGTCTCGTCACGACCGTTCCACCCTCAAGAAATCCAGTACGCGCGAGGCACGCCCCTGCTCCGCGACCTCGAGCGTACAGGTCCCCGCCTGCTCGGATCGCTGCCCGGTGCTCCGGCGCCCGAATCTCCCCTCTCTCCCTTTCTTTCCCGGCACGAGACCGAATTCGATAGTCACGAACCGGACCGCAAAAGCTCTGCTTCCGACGCTCGCATTCCTTCAGGTTCCCTCTCCCATCGGGAGGGGGTGTTGGCCGCCCGCCGGATCGCACGCCACGCGTTCGCTCCTTTTTCCGATTTTAAGGTTGGATGCCTACTCGAAGTCCCGGGAGAAGGCTATATCCCCGGGGTCAACGTGGAGCACGCGGACTGGATGCACGTGCTCTGTGCGGAACGCAGTGCCATTGGGACGGCCGTAAGCTACGGGTTTCGCCACCCTTCCATCGTCTACCTCTCGTGCCGCAAACGGTCGGGCTGTACGCCGTGCGGGGCATGCCGGCAGCTTCTGGCGGAACTCGCTCCCGGCACGACGCTTTGGATGGACGCAGGCGACGAACCGCCCGTACAATCCAGTCCAATTGCCCTGCTACCCGATTTCTTTACCGGATAGCACGCTTCATGCACTACCTTAGCTACATTACGTATGTACGTGACCTCCACCGTATAACCCCAATATGCTCCTGCAGGCTTTTCTCTTTGTCGTCGGACTCCTGCTGCTTTATTTCGGCGCGGAATGGCTCATCAAGGGTGCGGCTAGCATCGCCCTTCAGTACGGCATCCGGCCGCTGATCGTTGGTCTAACCGTCGTCGCGCTGGGCACGTCGATGCCGGAATTCGTCGTCAATTTCTTCGCAGCGCTGACCGGAGAGGAAAGTCTCGCGCTCGGCAATATCGTGGGATCCAATATCTGCAATATTGCCCTCATCCTGGGAACGACGGCCCTCATTTTGCCGCTGGCCGTCTCCCCCGCCACGCTCAAGAAGGAGTATCCCATCATGATGGCGGTGCTCTTTCTCTTCTACGCGCTGGCACTCGATGGGGTGATCGGACGGGCCGACGGACTCCTGCTCGTCGCCGGCCTGGCGGCCTTTCTCCTTTACCTCATTATCGACGCAAAACGTCACAAGCCCCCCCCGATGCCTGTCGAAACCTCGGCCGTTCGTCCGGAGGATGTCGAGTCTCCCTTCTGGAAAAAGGCGGCCCTGGTCGTTTTCGGGATCGTCGTGCTCGCCGGCGGTGCCCGTCTGATGGTCTACGCGGCCGTGAACGTGGCCCAGTTCCTGGGAATCGACCCGGTCGTCATCGGCCTGACGGTCGTTGCCATCGGAACGAGCCTGCCGGAGCTCGCAGCGTCGGTCGTCTCTGCACTGAAGCAGGAGGCAGACATCTCCGTAGGCAACGTTCTCGGCAGCAACATGCTCAACGTGTTGTTCGTCGTGGGATTCGTCAGCCTGTACCAGCCGCTGCACGTAGACGCCACGTCGCTCAAGATTCATTTCCCGGTGATGCTGGGAGTGGGTCTCGTTCTGTTCCCGATGGCGTGGACGAAGTTCACCATTACGCGCGTCGAGGGGGGCGTGCTGATGGCCGGATTCAGTGCCTACATGCTGTATCTTGCCTTGCCATACCTGTAGTCGAAGACATCAACCCCATACCGGCTCGCGATCGAGCCCGCCCTCACGTCGAAGCCGAGCACAGGCGGTACAACGGTTCGCTGACGTCACTCGCTCCCGGCCAAAAGCCGCCTACAGCATGAATCCAATCGCACGCACGTGCATCGCTATCTGCCTGCTCGCTGGAGGGCTTTCGGCGATAACCTCCTTATCGCCGCTCACTGGTGAAGCGCAGGCTCGCACGGCATTTCCACAGGTGACCATTCGAGCGGCCACGCAGAAAGCCGTTCGGCCCCCGATACGGGATGTACCGCACGACGCCGATCACAACGCCGAGAAACACTGGATTTTTTTGGATGGGAAGCCGGACGCGCACGCATCCGGGGCGTCCGACCGCGCGCTGCGGCGCCGCCGGGTCCGCGGTCAGTCTGATACCGCCGGTCTCAACCTCGAGGTCGCCCCCTCCTACACGGAGCGGCTACGGCAGATGGGCATCGAGCCGATCGTCCAGAGCCGGTGGCTCAATGCCGTGAGCGCACGGTTGACTCGGGACCAGGTCGATCGCGTCGAGAAGATAGGCTTCGTGCGTTCGGTCCGGCCGGTAGCGCTGCTTCCTCCAGTCCATCCGCCGCCGTCAGACGCTGGGCCCGCATTCAAGGTGGGAGACCTTGACTACGGTCCCTCACGCCTACAGCTCGACCTCATTCGGGCCATCGCTCCCCTGGAACGGGGAATCGATGGTACGGGTGTGCGCCTGGGATTCCTGGATACACCGTTTGGTGGATTCGACCATCCAGCCTTCGAGCGCCTCACCACGGAAGGACGCCTGGTGGACGTGCGTGACTTCGTTGGATCGCCGCAGCCTGCCTTTACTCACGGACTGAGCGTGGCATCGGTGGCCGTCGGATACGATCCCGGGCGGCTCATCGGCCCCGCCCACGGCGCCGAGGTTCTCGGCGCCATCACCGAATATGGTCCGACCGAAACCAATCGCGAAGAGGACTATTTCGTGGCCGGACTCGAATGGCTCGAGTCGATGGGCGTCGACGTGGTCAATGTGTCGCTCGGTTATACGACGTTCGATCCCGGCGAGCGCAACTATTCCCGGGAAGACCTCGATGGAGAGACGGCCGTAACTACGCTGGCTGCCGATCGCGCGGTCGAACTCGGCGTAGTGGTCGTCACCAGCGCTGGGAATTCCGGATGTTCCTCGCCGAGCCGGTGCTGGTACTATGTAAGTACGCCGGCAGACGGAGATTTTGTGATCGCTGTGGGTGCCGTAAACGCCGACTCCTCGCGATCCTCCTTCAGCTCGTTCGGCCCGACGGCGGACGGCCGTACCAAACCCGACGTCGCCGCGCTGGGAACAGGGGTCTACATAGCGGAACCTGGGGGCTACGGCTTCTCAAACGGTACGTCCTTCGCTGCCCCGCTCGTAAGTGCCGTCGTCTGCCAGATGCTACAGGTTAACCCGACGCTCAGTCCCCTACAGGTCCGTGACATCCTTCGTGTGACGGCAAGTCGCGGTACGCAGCCGGACAATGCGCTCGGCTGGGGCATCGTGAATGCATCTGCGGCTGTCGACGCCGCGTCCGGCGTAGTGGAAGAGCACGATGGGCTGTCCATAGAGACGTATCCCAATCCGGCAACCGATCAGGTATTCATCCATATAAAGACCGACGCAATGACCGCCGGAAGGCTCGAGATCTTCGACGCACTCGGACGACGCATCCGCGTCGACGTACGGGGTACGGCGGCGGGCTCGACGACGCTCCGCGTTCCGTCCCGGCACCTTGCTTCGGGCATATACCTCGCCGTGTATACGACCGAGCGGCGGAGGACGGCGGCGCGATTCGTCGTCGTGCGCTGACCCGCACGCTGCACATCGTTAGCTGCACGACGTTGGCCGCGCGTTGTTCGCTGCACCATGTTAGCTGCACGCTGTCAGCTGAACGACGTTAGCTGCGAGATGCAGCGGGAAACCTAGCCTATCATTTCGTTGCCTTCATGCTATCCTTCGGCTTAAATCCCTGGCTGCTCGTCCTGTCCGCCTTCATAGCAGCCGGACTGGCATTTTGGCTGTACCGTACGACGACGCCCGAGATCGCGCGGTCGCGGCGGATCCTCCTGGGCCTCCTTCGCTTCGCCGCGCTCTTCCTGATTCTCTTTCTGCTGCTCGAGCCCGTGCTTCGCACGATCGACCGGGAAGAACGGCGTCCGGTCGTGGCCGTTCTTCTCGACGACAGTGAGAGCCTCCGTATCACTGCGGCCGTCGATTCATCGTCCTCCTCCCTGCACGCGGTCATCGAAGACGTACTGGGCCGTCTTCCGGAAACACTGAGCGAATCCGACATCCGTTTCTTCCGGTTCGGAGCCAATCTGGAGGCTGAGTCGGACGTGCGGACGCTCCCCGACTCCCTGCGTTTCAGTGCAGATCGCACGAACATCTCGCAGGCGCTGGAAGACGTCCGGGAACGCCTCCGCGAGGAAAATTATCGTGCGGCCGTTCTCGTTTCGGACGGACAGTACAACACGGGACGCAATCCGATTTATACGGCGGAACGATATCCCGTCCCCATCTTCACGGCCGTGCTGGGTGATACGACGCGCCACGTCGACGTCCAGATTCGGCGCGTTACGACGAACGAGATCGCCTATGTGGGTACCGTGCTGCCCGTCCAGGTCGGCGTGCGCAGCGAAGGTCTGGATGGACAGGACGTAACGGTGTCTCTGCTCCGAAACGACATCGTCGAGTCATCCGAACGCATCACGCTGCCTGAAGGTGAATCCGAGGTCACCGTCGACCTCGCCGTCGAACCGGAAACGGAAGGATTGCAACGGTACACGGTTGCCGTCACCGAGCTGCCAGGAGAAGTCACGCACCGCAACAATCAGGAGACCGTGACGGTTCGCGTGCTTGAAAGCAGGCGCCGCGCCCTCCTCGTTGCCGGTCGCCCTGGACCCGACGTGGCTTCAACCCGACAACTTCTTCTCGACGATCCGACGTTCGAGGTATCGTCCTTCGTCCAGAAAGACGCCACCTCCTTTTATGAAGGATCTTTTCCAGGCGGCGTCGACGACGTAGACCTGCTTATTTTGCTTGGATATCCCGGCCGTGAAGCCGATGCGGGCGTCGTGACGCAGGTGGCGGACATGATAGAGGAGGGAATTCCTGTATTCTATTTACTCACGACCGGATCGGATATCGCGCTCCTTAACGATTATCTGGCGGACGTCCTCCCGGCTCGTGCCGATCAGGTGAGAGGCGGATTCATGGAAGCGGCCTTCGTTCCCACCTCCGCGGGGTTGGCGCACCCGATTTTGAACATCGAGGACGCCTCGCCGGAAAACTGGCGGCGCTTTCCACCGCTGGCGTTCAGCCAGACCCGATGGGTTGCTTCGCCGGATGCTGACATCCTCGCGACGACCTCCGTTCGCGGTATCGATCTGGATGATCCCATGCTCGTCGTACGGCGCCGAAGTCAGCACCGGAGTGCGGCCCTCCTGGGTGCGGGCACGTGGCGGTGGCGTAATGTGCCGGAAGATCTCTCACAGCTCGACCACCTCTGGCCCAGCCTCTTCTCCAACACAGCACAATGGCTCACGGCGCGGGCAGACGACCGGCCCGTCCGCGTGGTGCCCTCACGTGACGTGTTTGCGGGCGACGAACCGGTGCAGATATCCGGCCAGGTGTACGACGAAAGCCTGAATCCGGTCGACGATGCATCCGTCGAAGTCAACGTTACGGCACCGGATGGTACCGTCAACCCGTACGTGCTGAATCCGATCGGCAACGGGCGATATACGCTCGACGCCGGGACATTCCCCGAAGGGACCTACCGGTTCGAAGCGGAAGCGATCCGGGAGGGAGACACGCTCGGGGCTGACGCGGGCGGTTTTGCGGTCGGGTCGCTTACCCTCGAGTTTAAGGAAACGAGGGCAAACGCCCCTATCATGCAACAGATTGCCCGTCGCTCGGGTGGTGACGTCCTCGATCTTTCCAATCCGGACGCCATGTCCTCAGTGCTTTCCTCCACGGCGAACCTGGCCTCGCTTATCGTCGAGCGCGAAGCTGAGATGGATTTGAGACGGCATCACATCTTTCTGGCGCTTATCGTGCTTCTATTGACCGCTGAGTGGTTTATTCGCAAGCGTAGCGGCATGGTTTGACGCACGACGGACGACATGAGCAGTAACCGAAACCGAGAACAACGCATCAACGTGCTTCGGGAGGCCCTCGACGTATATCTGAGCGGACGGTCCGGAATACGTTTTGACGCACTCATGCGCTTTGCCGGCCCCTTGTTCGACCTGTATGACGTGGATTGGCGTGCGGACGATCGAACGGACGCATTGTCCAGAGACCGGGACGAGCTTGCCACCATGGTGGCCGTGCTCGACACCGCGCGCCTGCTCTGGGCATTCATGGAGCTGGGCGATGAGGAACACCTCAGCCTGCTTCCCAAACTGGAAGACGCCCTGCTGGGGCCCGGTGCCGGTGACGAGGAGCGAAGCAACCTGCTCGTGCTGCTCAGTCTGCTCGAAGAACACTGGACGTCCTTTAGCCCCGACGAACGCCGGGCAGCGCTGGAAACACCCGGGTACGCCCTCCCCACCTTCGATATGTTGCTGGACGAATATCAGGGGCGGCAACCCCTTCCGAGCAGGCACCGCGTGACGTACGGCCCGGATGACCTCGAACTTCCGGAGGCACTGGCGACGTTCGCACGTCCCCTGCTGGACGACCCCACCATTGCAGATCAACCGAATCTCGTCGAAGATCGCATCGAGCGAGCTCAGGCCTACTGGGATCTCGCCACGTCGGACGAGGCGGACTTCGACCATCAGCTGCAACGCATCCTCGAGACCTTCGCCGATTCCGAGCGAGAGCAAGCGTCGATCCGGAAGGAAGCCCATCGCATGGTCGCGCGCTTTCACCAGCTCTTTCCGACCGGTCAACCGGACACGTAGCCTGACCGCGCCGCAGGATCCCTTCACAGTGTCTTGAAAAACAGGTGCCCCGGAGATGGGTAGAATCTTTCGGATGAATCATACTCGTAGCATCCCCACGCTTACGCCGTCACCATTACCTGCACTTCGAACCATACGATGCGGCCTCTGAAGGCCCATCCCCGCTTATGACTCCCCTCCAGGCGGACATCCCCGACATTGCCAACCTCGACCTCGTGGTAGATGCGCTGTCAGATCCGTCCGCGCTCCCGGCTGCACTGTTATCGTTCGTCCGGGAGGTACGCAGGCATATGCACCGCCATCCGGAGCTCGGATTTGAGGAACATGCCACGAGCGCCTTTCTTCGAAACCTTCTCACCCGTCACGGACTCGACGTCCACGGCCCCGTCGCGGAGACCGGACTCTGGGTCGACATCGTCGGCCGTCAGGACGGCCCGCTCGTGGCCTATCGCGCGGATATAGACGCTCTGCCTACACAGGACGCCAAGTCGACGGATTACGCCTCGAAGAATACGGGCGTTGCCCACCTTTGCGGACACGACGCGCATTCGGCCATCGCCGTCGCGATTGCGCTCATCCTCCACCAGAACAAAGAGCGCCTGAAGGGGGCGGTCCGCGTATTCTTTCAGCCTAACGAGGAAGGGATGCCCGGGGGCGCCAGCTCGATGATCGATGCAGGTGTGCTGGAGGACGTCCAGAGCGTCTACGCCATCCACGTCGATCCTACGCTTGAAGTGGGCAAATACGGACTGCTCGCGGGGCCCATCACGGCGGCTACAGACCAGTTCAACGTGCGAATTAAGGCTCCAAGCACGGGCCATTCCGCGCGTCCTCACGAGTCCGTCGATACCATCTGGGTAGCGACGGAAATCGCCAACACGCTCTACCAGTTGATCGGCAGGGTAACGGACGCCCGCAATCCGTCCGTGCTCACGATCTGCCGGTTCCACGCCGGCCACGCATTCAACGTCATTCCGGACGAAGTGGAATTCGGAGGTACGCTCCGGACGACCAATCTGGAAGACCGAAAGGCCATCATACATCACATTCGCCGGCTGACGAACGACCTGGCAACGATCCACGGGGCCGTTGCGGAGATCGACATACATGGCGGCGCCCCTCCCGTCAACAACGACCCCCGCCTCGTGAAGCACGTCGAACGTACCGTCCGCTCCTACGCCGGTGATCGGGCCGTCTTTCACATACCTCGGCCGAGCATGGGCTCTGAGGATTTCGCGCATTATCTCGAGCACGTTCCCGGCCTGCTGCTTCGCGTCGGAACGTATTCCTCTCCCGAGAGCGCCTATCCGCTGCACGACGCACACTTCGATATCGACGAACGAGCCCTCGCGGCAACGGCGGCGCTCCTTTCCCGGACCCTGCTGGAACACCTCGACGCCGGCATACTGACCACATAAGGCCACGCTTCTTCCCTGTGGTGCGTACGGTCACGTGTCGGGGAGATGCGTAGGGTCACGTTTGCGTAGCACGCGGGTCTAAGGGGTAACAGTTATCCTTCCACAACCCGCCTCGCGGCGCAATGACGTGCGGCTCGTCCAGAGACCCACCAGCGTGGTGTTCGTTCTGGCCCTGCTTTTCCTGCAGGCCCTCCTGGGTTTGCCCGCAGCCTCCCAGCTCAGGATCGTCGACGATTTCGGCGACGGTGACTTCGATCGTGATCCCGCGTGGATCGGGGATACGGCCAGATTTTCCATCACTTACCTGGGCGACGATCCTGCGCTGTCATCGAACGGAACGGCGGCTTCGGATACCCTTGCGCTGGCCGTCCCCCATGCGGCGGCCTATGGAACCTGGGGGTTCTTCTTCGCACACCGGGACGTCAATCTCAGCACGTTCAACGGCGCCCGCGTCTTCATTTGCGCGCGAGAACCGGACGTACGACGGACTCCGACCGGGTATTACGTTCAATTTGGAACCAACAACACGGATGCGGTCTCACTCTGGCGCGTAGACGGAACCTGGTCGAAACGGATCCGGCTCGGGCGTTCGGAGGACGCACGTGTTGCCGGCGACTCGTCCCGCGTCAACCTGACGGTTCGACGTTACCTCGACGGCCGATGGGACGTCGACGTGAACGGTACGACCGCATTCACGGCGGAAGACGGAGTTCATACGGAATGCGCGTTTATGGCCGTGTGGATTAAACATACGCCCGCCGGACGCTCTTCCTTCGTCTTCGACCGCTTCGTTTCGAGTCCCGTCGTTGCTCCCGAGCCCCCGCCGCCACGTTCACCCCCGCAGCACGGTGACGTCGTACTGAACGAGATCCAGTTCGCACCTCCTCCGACCGGATCCGAGTTCATCGAGCTCTACAATCGGAGCGGTAGGTCCGTGGCTCTGGACGTACTGACGCTGCGCGACGCGACGGCCTCCCCCTCTCAGCTGGCCGACGCGCAGATCGACCTTCCACCGGGCGCGTATGCGGTTCTCGTGCAGGATGCCGACGCGTTCAGCGATCAGTTTCGTACCGTGCCGTTTCTGGCCGTTTCACCATGGCCCAGCCTCAATAACGCGGGCGACCGCGTCGTTCTCGAAGCGGCCGGCGTCGTTATCGACTCCATGTCGTACACGGCAGAAGCGGGACGTGCGGGCCGCTCGCTCGAACGGATCGACCCCGACGCACCGTCAGACACCTTCAATTTCGCTCCGTCCGACGACCCGTTCGGGGCAACGCCCGGACGACGGAACACCCGGTACGCGCCCGATCGCCGCGGCCCCGAACTACGATACGCGATGCAGGTGAACCGGCGTGCACTCGATCTCTTCTTCGACGAGCCGATTCGCAGAGATGCCCTCAGTCCGGAGGCCGTAAAGGTAGGCACTGCAAGGGGGCTCTCGACGGCATCCACGTCCGCCAACCACCTTCGCGTCGAGATCGACCACGATTATTCCGGTCGAAGCGTGACGGTCGCCGGTGCGACCGATCTACGGGGGAATACATCCACATCAACGTCGGCACCCGTCTCGTATCGTCCGCTGCAACTGGACGTCGTCATCAATGAGATCATGTACGAGCCGAGCGCCGACGAACGGGACGGCGTACCGGATCAGACGGAGTATATCGAGGTGCTGAACCGATCTACGCGCCGCGTCTTTCTCGACGGACTCTTTCGCACGCGCGAACCGAACGAACGCGGGGATGCGGACACTACCTGGATGCCGGCCACACACGTCGCGCTCGATCCGGGCAAGATTCGGGTCCTCGCGAACCCGCCCCTTCCCGTCGGACTCGAAGCCCTTCCCATCGGATCCTTGTCCCTGCGGAACGACGGAGACGTCATTCGCCTGCACAACGACCTGGGCGACGTGCTCGATGAAGTCCGGTACGAACCGTCGTGGCACCACCCCGACCTTCTGGAACGTCGCGGCGTGTCACTGGAACGGATCGCGTCGAACGTCTCAAGCAACGATCCCTCGAACTGGTCGAGTTCCGTAGACCCACACGGAGGCACGCCGGGAGCACCAAACTCCGTCAACGTCTCAGCACGCGCCCCGACCGGAACGGCACGGCTTGCCGCCGAACCAAATCCCTTCTCTCCGGATCGGGACGGTCACGAAGACGCCGTCCAGTTCACCTACGTCAGCCCGGGGAGACACTCGGTCCGGGTGCGCGTACGCCTCTTCGACCTGACCGGCCTCGTCGTCCGACATCTCGCCCCGGCCCAACTGGTCAGCGGCTCGGCGTCCTACATTTGGGATGGGCGCGACGATGACGGCCGGCATCTGCGATCGGGGATCTATATCGCGGTCGTCGAGGCCATCGATGCGTCGAACGGAAGTACTGAGAAAACGTTGCGGCCCGTCGTGCTGGCGCGCCCGTAGGCACGCCACCGCCACATCCACCCCGAAAACCCATCGATTTTTCCGGCAGTTTTTGCCAGATTTGCAGGCATGGCACCTGCCGATCCCCTCCTTACACGAACGGAACCGGCTATAGGACCTATCGTTGCAACATGTGGACGAACAAACTAGAATCCCGCGGTCGTGCACGGTTTCGATCGCGACAACTAGATATACCGAAATATGTCTGATACGGCGACCAAGACCAGGAGTGCGCCCATCGGTTTGAGTGAGCGCGCCGCGAAGGAAATCAAGAAGATCATGTCCACCAAGGACATTCCCGAAGGATTCAGCCTACGGGTCGGAGTGCGTGGCGGCGGTTGTTCAGGCATGAGCTACATTCTTGGCTTCGATAAGAGGCGAGAGCAGGACACCAGCTTCGAGATAGACGGCATCACCGTCTATATGGATAAGCGTCACGGTCTCTACCTCATGGGTACGACCGTCGACTACCATGATGGACTCAACGCGCGCGGATTCACATTTGAAAATCCAAACGCTACGAAAACGTGCGGGTGCGGCTCGAGCTTTGCCGCTTAACCGAACCGCACAATGGCCGCTTCGTTAAATGAAATGTAGTGGTACTGAGTAAACGGGGCATTCCCCTCAACGCAATCGAGATACCAGGCGCGCGTCACTCACGAGAACTCGCGCCTGTTTTGTTTCAGATGGGTCGCGCTTGCCCCGAACGCTTCTTCAACATGAACCTTGGCCTACAATTTGCAGGACGAGCATTTAGCCCACAAGTCTTTGTGGTCGGGCGGCTGTTTCGTGACAGGTCGTCATCGCAACTGACACGCCAGACACCAGCCGGTGCGGAAGAGCCGGCCCGGACGGCATAGACGTAGTAACCTAGATCATATGGAAGGCAATTTTTCCAATCGCGTCCGGGACGTTATCAGCTACAGCCGTGAGGAAGCTATCCGGCTGGGCCACGATTACATCGGGACCGAGCATCTACTACTCGGAATCATTCGTGAAGGTGAGGGCATCGCCGTCAAGATTCTACGCAATCTTGGATGTGACCTCTTTAAACTGAAGAAGGCTATTGAGGACACGGTCCGTAGCACAGGTGGGACACTTACGGTAGGAAATATCCCACTGACCAAGCAGGCGGAGAAGGTCCTCAAGATTACATACCTGGAAGCCAAGCTCTACAAGAGCGACGTCATTGGAACCGAACACTTGCTGCTAAGCCTGCTCCGTGATGATGAAAATATCGCGGCCCAGATTTTGCAACAGGGGTTCTCAGTTACCTACGACGCTGTTCGCGCAGAGCTTGACTCCATTATAAGCGGTAAAGCGTCATCAAAGAGTGGCGGCTCGGGTGGACGCTCGTCTTCGGGATACGGAAAAGAGCGAAGTAAGATGGAAAAGAGCAAGACTCCGGTACTCGACAATTTCGGGCGGGACTTGACCAAGCTCGCCGAAGAAAACAAACTGGATCCCATTGTGGGTCGCGAACGAGAAATCGAGCGCGTCGCTCAGATTCTCAGTCGTCGCAAGAAGAACAATCCCGTGCTCATCGGCGAGCCCGGCGTTGGAAAGACGGCCATCGCCGAAGGGCTGGCGATGCGGATCGTCCAGCGCAAGGTGAGCCGCGTGCTGTACGACAAGAGGATCGTCACCCTAGATCTCGCCGCCCTCGTGGCCGGTACGAAGTATCGCGGCCAGTTCGAGGAGCGCATGAAGGCCGTGATGAACGAGCTCGAGAAGAGCCCGGACGTCATCCTCTTCATCGACGAGCTTCACACGATCGTCGGAGCGGGCGGTGCGTCGGGCAGTCTGGATGCATCGAATATGTTCAAACCCGCTCTCGCACGGGGCGAGATTCAGTGCATCGGGGCGACGACGCTCGATGAATATCGCCAGTACATCGAGAAGGATGGTGCCCTGGATCGTCGTTTCCAGAAGATCATCGTGGACCCCTCCACGCCGGAAGAGACGATCGAAATACTCCTCAATATCAAGGAACACTACGAGGCCCATCACAACGTTCGCTTCTCCGACGAGTCCATCAAGCTCGCCGTCGCTCTGAGTGACCGATACATTACGGATCGGTTTCTCCCCGACAAGGCCATCGACGTGATGGATGAGGCCGGCGCCCGCGTGCACCTCGCCAATATTCGGGTTCCTCAGAACATCGTGGATCTTGAAGAGAAGATTGAGGAGATTCGCGAGGAGAAAAATCAAGTCGTAAAAAGCCAGCGCTTCGAAGAAGCTGCCAGGTTGCGCGACAAGGAAAAGAAGGTTCAGGAAGAACTGGAAGAGGCCAAGGAGGAATGGGAGCGTAAGGCCGAGACGGAAGTGCACGACGTAACCCAGGAGAACATCTCCCAGGTCGTCGCGATGATGACGGGTATTCCCGTCGACAAGATCTCTCAACCCGAGCAGAAAAAGCTGCTCGAGATGGAGAAGGCACTTAAGAAGCGCGTTATCGGTCAGGACGAGGCCATTCAGAAGCTCTCTCGAGCCATTCGTCGTACGCGTGCCGGACTGAAGGACCCGAAACGGCCGATCGGTTCGTTTATCTTCCTCGGACCGACAGGCGTCGGAAAGACGGAATTGGCGAAGATGCTTACGGAATACCTCTTCGACTCACAGGATGCGCTGATTCGCATCGACATGTCCGAGTACATGGAGAAATTCTCCGTAAGCCGCCTGGTGGGTGCACCTCCGGGCTACGTCGGATATGAAGAGGGCGGGCAGCTCACCGAAAAGGTGCGGCGCAAGCCCTACTCCGTCGTGCTCCTCGACGAAATCGAGAAGGCACATCAGGACGTGTTCAATATTCTCCTGCAGGTGCTCGACGACGGCATCCTCACCGACGGCCTGGGCCGGCGGGTGGACTTCCGGAATACGATCATCATCATGACGTCGAATATCGGCGCCCGGGATATCAAGAATCTCGGAAAGGGCTTGGGCTTCTCTCAGTCCGACGAGATATTCAACTATTCGACGATGAAGAGCACCGTCGAAGACGCGCTCAAGCGGGTCTTCAATCCGGAATTCCTCAATCGAATAGACGACGTTATCGTCTTCCATGCGCTCGAGAAGAAGCACATCTTCCAGATCATCGACATTATGGCCGACGAGCTGTTGAAGAGAGCCAAGGATCTCGGTATCGACGTCGAGCTGACGAAAGAGGCGAAGGGCTTCCTCGTCGACAAGGGCTTCGACGCCAAGTTCGGTGCGCGACCCCTGCGCCGCTCGATCCAGAAGTACGTGGAGGATCCTATGGCCGAGCAGATTCTTTCCGAAGACCTTGGAGACGGCGACACCATCGTTATCTCTCGGGAGGAATCGGAGACCGAGAACGAACTTACGTTTAAGGTGAAGAAGGCCAAGAAGCCAAAAGCGAAGCCGAAGCAGGAAAAGAAGGATTCGGAAGAGGACACGGAAGACGCAACCGCCCCCGAAGCGAAAGATCCGCCCGCAACGGATGAAACCGACGAAGAATCGGAAGAGGAAAAGGAGGCGGCAAAGGAATAGGCGTACCACCTACGTCCGGACCTCACGACTCGAGCCCCGCATGGCCTTACTGCCTGCGGGGCTCTTTTGTACCTGGAATCATCCGAACGTGAAACTAGTTGCCGCACCGTAACGCCTGGCGCCGTCTCCATTCCAACTTCGATGGTTCTAGTCGGACGCCGCTGTTAGTTTGCGGCCGTCGAACTGGACAACAAGATGCTCAGCTGATACATGCGCAGGATTGGAATCATCGGCGTCGGTCTCATTGGAGGATCGCTCGGTCTCGTCTGGAGAAATCGACTGGATGACGTCGAAGTCATCGGTTTCGACGATCCTTCCGTTCTGGATCGGGCCATAGAGCGAGGCGCAATCGATCGCGGCGCTGCCTCGCTGAAACACGCCGTCGTGGACGCGGATGTCGTCGTGCTCGCCACGCCGATCCGCACGATCGTCGGTCTGCTGGAAGATATCGCGCCCCACCTGAAGCACGGAGCCGTCGTGTCGGACGTCGGCTCCGTCAAGCAGCCCATAACGGAGCGTGCCCACGCCGTGCTGCCCTCCCATTCGACATTTGTGGGCGGCCACCCCATGGCGGGCTCGGAACGGCGGGGGATCGACTATGCAGACACCCTGCTGTTCGAAAACGCAACGTACGTGCTATGTCCGCCCGACGAGGCTACCGCCGAAGCCTTCGAATCCAGCCACAATGCATTTCTAGATCTCGTTCGCGTAACCGGAGCGCGTATCATTCTCCTGGACCCGAAACGCCACGACCGAATCGCCGCCGTAGTCAGCCACCTGCCGCAGCTCCTTGCGGTAATGCTGATGAATCAGGCACGCCAGGAGAACGAGACCGACGAGGCCTGCCTGAAACTCGCCGCGGGAGGATTCAGAGATCTGACGCGCATCGCGTCCTCGCCGTTCGACGTCTGGCGAGACATTCTTCTGGCCAACAACGGTCCCATACTCGACGTGCTCTCGGCCTTCGCGACGCGCCTCCAGTCCGTCCGTCACCGCATGGCAGCAAACGAGATCGAATCGATCGCATCCATGTTCGAAATCGCTCGATCGGCTCGTGAGTCCATACCGAGAGATACGAAAGGCTTTCTCCACCCGCTGTCGGACGTCTACGTGTATGCGGAAGATCGCCCTGGCGAACTGCTATCCATCACCCGCATTCTTCATGAAGCGAACCTGAACATTAAGGATATCGAGCTCTTGAAGATCCGGGAAGGCACGGGCGGCGCCTTCCGGATAGGTTTTTCGGACGAATACACCGCTGACGCCGCGGCGACATCGCTCACCGAAGAAGGCTATACGGCCTATCGCCTCTAGGCGTCTGCGCCTCACGGCCCCCCCCACGCGACCGTAACGAAAACCGATATGAAGAGAACGCCGCTCCATCGGGTCCACATCGACCTGGGCGCTCGGATGAGTCCTTTCGCGGGATTCGAGATGCCCGTACAGTACGCCGGAATTATGGAGGAGCATCTGGCCGTTCGCCGCCGGGCCGGCCTCTTCGACGTGAGCCACATGGGTGAGATCCTGGTTAGCGGTCCCCACGCGGCTGCGTTCGCTCAACACCTCGTCACCGGGGATGTCGAAGATCTCGACGACGGACGGGCCATGTATACCGTCATGTGCCGTCACGACGGTGGGATCGTCGATGACCTGCTCGTCTATCGGCTGGAAAAGGACAGATATATGTTCGTCGTCAATGCCGCCAATACATCGAAGGATCTTGAGTGGATGACGCAGCATAACGCCGAAAAGGCTCAGATTAACGACATCTCCGACGATATCGCGCTCATCGCCGTTCAGGGCCCCCGATCCATCGCCATCGCCGAGCACGCACTCGACACGAAACTGGACGACCTGAAGTACTATCATTTCCGGACCGTGCATTCGGGACCGCTTCATCGCTCAACGTTCGCTCTCGTTTCGCGGACGGGCTACACTGGAGAGATCGGCGTCGAGATCTATTGCGATTCGGACGTGGCGATCGACGTCTGGAATGCGCTCATGGAGGCGGGTGCCGGCGAGGGACTGCAGCCGGCCGGACTCGGAGCTCGCGACACGCTGCGCATAGAGGCCGGATACTGCCTCTACGGCAACGATATCAGCGAAGAGACGAATCCCCTCGAAGCGGGACTGAGCTGGCTGACGAAATTAGAGAAGGACGATTTTATAGGCCGGTCCGCTCTACAACGCGCTCGAGAAGAAGGACTCGACCGCAAGCTGGTCGCGTTCGTTCTCCAGGAACGCGGTATCCCGCGCACCGGTTACGCCATCCTGTCACCAGAGGGGACCGAGATCGGATCGGTGACGAGCGGAACGCAGTCGCCCGTTCTCCAGCAGGGCGTCGGACTCGGATACGTCCACAATTCACCGGACTTCACCCGCCCGGGATCTGAGCTGCTGGTATCCGCTCGCGGGCGCGACGTCCGCGCGGAAGTACGCAAACCACCGCTGCACGATTCCTGACAAGCGTACGTCCATCCAACGGAGATTCACGATCTCCATTGAAACAGATTGCCCGTCCACGCATTTAGCTCGCCGACCGCTTTCAGTCCACCACCGAGCGCATGAAGATAGAGGTATTTCTTACAAGTTCGATTGTCTCAGAAGAAGACGTTAAAGATCGAACGGTCGTCGTCATTGACGTGCTTCGGGCATGTTCGACGATTGCGACCGCCCTGAATAACGGAGCACGGTCCATCGTCCCGGTGGCCGATATGGCCCAGGCCGGCAAGATCGCCTCGAACCTGGACCAGCAGAGCTATCTGCTGGGCGGCGAGCGCGACGGCGTCAAGATCGAAGGCTATCACCTCGGCAATTCGCCGCTGGAGTACACGGCGAAGAAAGTCGACGGCCGCACCGTCATCTTCAATACCACGAACGGGACCGTTGCCATAGACCAGGCTCGTTCGGCCGATCACCTGCTTATCGGATCCTTCCTGAACGCCGATCGCGTCGTGGATTTCATCCGGAAGGCCGGCAACGACCTGACCATCATCTGTGCGGGATGGCGCAATCGGGTTTCGCTGGAAGACACGCTGTGTGCCGGACTCATGCTGTATCGGCTCTGGGGAGGGCGAGAGCCCGACTCGGTCTCCGATACGGCTCACATCGCCTTTACGCAGTACGATCACGATCGCGACAACGTTCGACACGCACTCCGCCAGTGCAATCACGCCCAATGGCTCGCCTCGCAGGGTCACGAGCGTGACGTAGATTACTGCCTCCAGTTCGATGCTTTGCCCGTACTTCCTTATTATCAGGATAGCCGGCTTATATTGTACGACGACGAACGCGTAGAGACGGATTCTTGACGCACCTCGCCAGCGGACGAGGCGTTGAAGTGATTCTACCTGCTAGTCGGTATCATCCCGGCGCTATTCGACCGGCATTCTCCACAGGTACATTCCACATAGCGCGGCCGCTGCCTCTCTCAGGCTGCCGATACGAGTCATTCGATCGACGACGGTACCCACCCCTCAGCCGTCGAGTGATCGGGATGTCCGGGTTTCAGCCAACGACGGAATCGCGCATACACTATGGCTTCATCCACAGTTAAGAAGCGCAAGCGGCGCTCACAGGCAAAGGGCGGAGGATCTTTCGTACCCCAGGGTAGAAAACGCGAAGTCCTCGGACTCATACTCATGGTCCTGGCCGTGCTCGTCGGCCTGGCACTCTTCACGTACAGTGCCCAAGATGACGCCATCGCGCGGACGTTCAGCCTCTCCGACGCATTCGATCCAGGTGAAAACCGAGCAGCGAATGCACTCGGACTCGTCGGTGCCGTCATCGCGATCGTCCTCGTCCGCGATTTTCTCGGGTACTCTGTAATCATCCTCACTGGGCTCGTCTTCGCCTGGGGCTATCTCTTTTTCAGACGACGCGAGGCCCTTTACCTTCCCCTCGTAAGCGTCCTGACCGTCACGGGCACGTTCAGCATCGCCTGTCTGTTCGGCTGGCTCCATCTCGTTTCCGGTGCCGAACTATCGCTATGGAGCGGCGAAATCGGTCTCGGCGCCGCGGGCTGGCTCCGCCAGATCTTCGGCACGGCGGGATCGGTCATCCTGCTCCTGCTTGCCCTCTCCGTGACGATCCTCCTGCTCGTCGATCACGACATCCAGCGATCGATCGACCGTTTCGGGCAGTGGACCGCGGCCGTAAAATCCTACGTCGCGCAATGGATTTCTGTGCGTGTGGAACAGTATCGGGAAGGCCGTCGCGAGCGGGTTCGTCGCGCCGAGGAACGCCGAACCGAACGAGCATCCGAGCCCGATGAGAAGCCATCCGCCACAGGCGGGGATGCCACATCCTCCGCCGGCGACGCCGGGGATCCCCGTGGGCGCGCAAGTCAATTGGCACGCGATGGAGGGATATCCTCGTCCAGTTCGCCGCGTCCCTCCCCCGACTCCACGCCTTCCCGCACGGTCAACGACCTGTATCGTGCCGATGAACGGCCGGCGTCGGCGCGTACGGATCTATCATCCCCAGGCAATCGGGTATCTCCATCTCAGGATGACGAAAGTCCCTCCCGCCCTCCCACGTCGAACGAGCCGGAGCTGCACGTTCAGGAACGCATCGAAGAGGAACGGGCCGACTCCGTCGAACGAGATACCGATATACCCGATGAGAAACTTGCCGCTCGCTACCGCTTTCCGTCCGTCGACCTGCTGGACGAACGGGACATCAGTACCGTGCCGGTCGACTATGAGGAGCTGGAGGAAAACAAACGGATCCTGCTGGATAAGCTCGACACGTACAACGTCGAGATTACGGGCATCAACGCGATCGTCGGGCCTACGGTCACTCTCTACGAGTTGACGCCGGCACCTGGCGTCAAGATCAGCCGGATCACCTCACTGGAGGATGATCTCGCCATGGCGATGGCCGCCAAGGGCATCCGCATCATCGCGCCCATTCCCGGAAAGTCGGCCGTCGGTGTCGAGATACCGAACCGTCATCGCGAACTCGTGCAGATTCGGGACGTCATCGGGACGGCCAGGTTCAGGGATTCTACGATGGAGCTTCCCATCCCGATCGGAAAGACGATCGAAGGAGAGGTTTTCATGGCCGATCTGGCGAAGCTGCCCCATCTGCTAATTGCCGGTGCCACTGGGTCGGGGAAGTCGGTCGGACTCAACACGCTGATCACCGGACTGCTGTATGCATGCCATCCGGCAAACCTCAAGTTCGTTATGATCGATCCCAAGAAGATCGAGCTGCAGCAGTATAATCAGATCGCGGACCATTACGTCGCGATGCCTGAAAATGGAAAGGATCCCATTATTACCGATTTCGAGGAGGCCCTGGACGTCTTCAAGAGCTGCGAACGGGAGATGGAGGAACGCTACGACCTGCTCTCCGAAGCCAGCGTCCGCTCGATAGAAGAGTACAACCGAAAGCTCGCCGACGGTCGGCTCGACGCTGACAAAGGCTTCGAACATCTACCGTATATCGTCGTGATCGTAGATGAGCTTGCCGACCTCATGATGACGGCGGGGAAAGACATAGAGGGACCGATCGCACGCCTGGCGCAGATGGCGCGTGCCGTCGGCATTCACCTCGTGCTGGCAACGCAGCGTCCCTCCGTGGACGTGATCACGGGACTCATCAAGGCTAATTTTCCGGCCCGGATCGCCTTCCAGGTGGCGTCAAAGGTGGACTCTCGAACTATTCTCGATCAGAACGGAGCGGAAGGCCTGGTTGGCAATGGCGACTTGCTCTATATGCTCGGAAGCCGAATTGTCCGTCTGCAGGGGCCTTTCGTCAGTGTCGAGGAAGTCGATCGCATCGTCGAATACATCGCGGACCAGAAAGGGCCGGGGCCGTATCTTCTTCCTCCGTCCGACGAACACGAGGGACCCGACGACATACTCGGTGTAGAAGATACGGATGAGTTGTTCGAGGAGGCCGCCCGCATCATCGTCCGAGCACAACAGGGATCGGTCTCGCTCCTCCAGAGGAAGATGTCCGTCGGCTATACGCGGGCAGCTCGCATCGTCGATCAGCTCGAAGAGGCGGGCATCGTGGGTCCCTTCGTGGGCTCGAAAGCCCGCGACGTGCTCGTCGATTCCATCGAAGAGCTCGAGAATCTCCTCGCTGCAAGTAAAGAATCGAATCAAGACTAGCTCAGATGTCAACGTCAACAAAGTCACCTTTTCCCATTCTCGGTATTCTAGGTGGCGGACAGCTCGGGCGCATGATGGCGTTCGAAGCCATCCGGATGGGGATAGGCGTACGGTTTCTTGCCCCGGCTCCCGCCGGACCGATGCAGGGACTCGGCGAGACGTTCGTGGACGACTGGACGGATGCCGGCGTCCTCGAAGCTTTTGGTGCACCCTGCACGGCCGTTACGGTCGAAAGCGAGTGGGCTCCGGCCGATGCCGCCGCGGCTGCTCTCGGTGAGCGCGTTCCCGTATGGCCGAGCCCGGCGACGCTGCGGATCATTCGACACAAAGGCCGCCAGAAGACGCACCTCCTCGATCACGACCTCCCGATGCCGGATTTCGTGTGCTGTAGCAACCTGGATCAGGCGGTTTCCGCGGCGTCCGATTTCGGATATCCGGTCGTCGTGAAGCAGTACCAGCGTTCGTACGATGGATACGGAAATGCGACGGCCCGCTCCGAAGACGATCTGCGCACGGCATGGAAGGACCTGGCTGCCGATGACGGACTCATGGTAGAACGATTCATTCCGTTCGAGATGGAGCTCTCCGTTCTCGTTGCCCGACGTCCCCGCGGCGAGCACGTGGTCTATCCGGTCGCCTATTCGGAGCAGCGAGACCATCGCTGTCACGCCGTCGAGGTACCTGCATCCATCGATCCTTCCGTGGCGGCCGAGGCGCGCCGCGTGGCGCTCGCTGCGACGGACTGCGTCGGGGGCGTCGGCCTGACGGCCGTAGAACTCTTTCTCACGAAGGAGGGCGACATCCTCATCAACGAGCTCGCACCGCGCCCCCACAACACGGGCCATTATTCCATCGAAGGATGTCACACTTCCCAGTTCGAGAATCACGTCCGCGCCGTGCTCGATATGCCGCTCGGTATGCCGGAGCTACGCGACCCCGTATCCGTCATGGTCAACATACTCGGGCAGCGCGAGGGCACTGCCCGAGCTACGGGTCTTCAGGAGGCGCTCGCCGTGCCCGGTGCGTGCGTCCACATCTACGGGAAGCCTGACGTTCGTTCGAAGCGAAAGATGGGCCACGTGACGGTCACCGGACACGACCGCAAGGAGGTTCGCCGTAGAGCCGAGAAGGCCTCCTCTCTCATTCAGTTGTAGAATTACTAATCGATACGGACTGCTATGGCACTGGTAGGCATTACGATGGGATCGGAATCCGATCTTCCCGTCATGGAAGATGCGGCAACCGTACTCCGCGAACTGGACATCTCGTTCGAAAGCCGCGTCCTTTCCGCGCACCGTACACCGCACTATATGGCAGACTACGCGCGGACGGCACACGAACGCGGCGTAAAGGTCATCATCGCCGGGGCGGGCGGAGCCGCCCATCTGCCCGGCATGATCGCCGCCTACTCCCCGTTGCCCGTCATCGGCGTGCCCGTTCCCACCAGGAACCTCCAGGGACTCGACTCCCTGCTATCCATCGTTCAGATGCCTAACGGGGTGCCGGTAGCAACCGTCGCGATCGGTAAGGCCCGCAATGCCGGACTTCTTGCGGCACAGATAATCGGTGCCTCCGACCGGGACGTGCAGGACCGAATCGTCGCCTATAAGCGCGATCTGATTGCGAAAGTCGAAGAAATGGACGCTTCCGTCCAGAATAAGCTGGGCGGCTAGCACCGCAGCGTCACTCGAGGAAGAGATCGACGGCTCGCTCCACCGAACTGCCCGCCACCGTGTCGCGCACGCGAAGCGTCAGCGTGTAGAGCCCCGGCTCCTGATTGGAGGCATCCATAATGAGATAGTGCCCTTCATCGGACTGCGTTCCCGAACCCGGCAGGCTGACGGAAACCCCCTCCGCTCCACCGAATAGATTCTTTACGAACCGTCCGATAGGCCCGGATTCGTCCCTGGGCAGGAGCTGGGCATCTATCTCATAGTGCGTCAGGTTCTCCGCGTTACGGGCCAGATGGTATACCTCGAAAAAGAGGTAGATCGGCTGTCCGTGGGAGAATACGCTCCACGGCGCGGGCGCGATCGAAAGGCCGTCTCGTTGCACGCTTCCGGATCCCGATTCTCCCCCATAGACCTCCTCAACGGCATACGCAAGCATCACGTCGCTGAGTTGAAGTCGTTCGGCTTCGTAATCCGGAACGTCGACCTCTCGGCGCTGCACGGCCACCGTTCCTCCACCCGCCGTCTCGAACTCCATGGATACCTCGTGGCGACCGGCGGGGGCCGCCATCTCCTCACTATCCACCCACAGGTGTGCCTCCTCGAACGAGCGTACGCGCTCTCCTCGCAGCCCGTATATCGTGCGCCGGCGTTCTACCAGAAGATCGCGCCGGCCGCTCACCAGGAAGGCTCCGACCTGCGCGGATATATTGATGGTCTCCTCCCGGGCTCCCTCCTCTGAGATAGGGATGCCGTAGTGAACGTACAGATCGGCACCGCCCTCTCCCTTGAACGAGCTTACGAGGAACGGTATCTCCACCTGACGCCCCGGCGCCTCATAGTCGTACCGTTCCGGTATGCGCGCGAACGTCTCGCGCGCCCGTATCGAATAGTCGTTCATCCACGGAGGCACGCCGCCCGACACGTCGGAAGCACTCGGAGTGTACAGTCGATACTCCCCGTTCCGAAACGGATCTTCGAAGACGAACCGAAAGTCTCCGTAGTCCCATATGTTGAATGTATTGGCCTCTGCACCCATATCGAAGCCGGCGCCCGCGTGACCCGATCGCGGAGAGAAGTTCATATCCGCCGGCGTACGATCGGCGGAGGCCGCGCCCGACCCTGACCGCGGCGCGAGCCCGAGATCGTCGATCCGCGAGGTGCTGCCGGGTACGATAACCACGTCTCGATCAGGTGGGCCGTAGCGTACCAGGATGCGTCCGCGTTCCGTGCTCCATCCTCTCAACCCCAGATCGTCACTTCCATAAAGGAGATCGGCATAGACGAGCCGCGCATAGTGCTCGAGCTTCCGCTCGTTGAACGGCGTCAGGTATCTCGGATCTTTGCTCGTCCAGAACCTCGACGCATAACTGACGGGGTCTTCCCGATACTGCGACCGTTCTTCACGCGGCAGCAGGTAGTCCAGCTCCTCGAAGGCGGCCCTGTCCGCTTCGTCCATGTACCGGAATGCCGTCTCGAAGGCATTGGCAGCGCCCTGAAGATGGCCCGACCGGTACTGCGTCAATCCCATATACAGCCACGTTAGCGGATCCTCCGCATAGAATGTATACATGTCTTCCAGCATCGACTGTGCCTCGCCGTACTCTCCCTTCAGCGCGTAGATCTCCATCAGGTACTCGTAGACGGTCCGGCGTCGCGGATCCGTTTCCAACGCCGTCGTAAGGTGGCCGATCGCCCGGTCGTAGGCGCGTTGGGCCCGTGCCGCAAGTTGATTCACGGGAATGCCCATCCGCTCGAGCTTCCCGATATCGAAGCGATCCGCGGGGAATACCGTCTCCGGATCGAAGAACTCCATCTGCGTATCCTGCCTGGGCCCAAGCTCGCTCAGAGGGTCCGTCACGTTCGTCACGTCGTCGTCCTCACCCGGAAGGGACGATTGTCCACGCGGAGCCTCCCCCAGCGCCATGGGACCACCCGCTCTGAACGACGAGCCGCTAAAACTCATCGTAGGCAACATGATCGCATTTCGATAGCGCCAGAAATCCCGGATGAAAGAGGCACCCAGTTCTTCGTGGGCAAACGCGTTCGTCGAATCGAGCTCCAGAATATCCCTGGCCAGTGCGATTCGCTTCTGCTCGCGAATGCGTTCCTGGAAGAAATTCCACGATTCCTTTCGCAGTTGACGCAGTCGCCCGACGAGATAGGTGACATTTTCGGGCTCGAGCTTCAGGGCCCTGTCGAGCGCCGCCTCGGCCCGGTCTTCGTCGGCAAGGGGCGTCTCCGTATAAATGCGGGCCAGCAGGAAATGGGCTTCACCCCGGTCGGGATCCTCGCGCGCGACTCGTTCGAGCACACCGACGGCGTCATCGTATCGTCCGTCGCGAAAGGCAAGTATGCCTTCCTCCATCAGCTCGTCCGGCGACTGCGCGTGCGCCGCCCGCGGGACTACGAGGAGAGCGCATAGAACGACGAGAAGAGCACGTATACGCATAATCGATCGGACGAAGTGGTGCGCACGCATCTGACGGAACGATTGGCACCGATCCCGCCATCTACCGAATATATGTCGGCTCCACTGACCAGTTCCGGGAAGGCCTCAATGGCCGTCCCAGACGATTCTGGCATAGCGACGTTTGCCGACCTTCAGCACGAACGGCGTCTCATTGGCGAGGTCGATCTGTAGATACACGTCGCCGATTTTTTCGCCGTCGATCGAAACGGCATTTTGCTTGATGAGGCGGCGGGCCTGCCCGTTCGAGCTGGTGAGTCCGGCCTGGGACATCAGATTCAGAATGCCGATCTTCGCACCTTCGTCCGGTTCCGGCTGAAATGACTCGACGTCGTCCGGCACTTCGCCCTGTACGATTGTCTTCTCGAAGTGAGCGCGGGCTGCCGACGCCGCATCGTCGCCGTGGTACATCCGCACGATGGTGGCGGCAAGGCGGTGCTTCGCGTTGCGCGGATCCTCCTGAATGAATTCCCTGATCTTCGGAAGATCCTCCGTGGGCACGTCCGTCGCCAGCTCGAAATACGTGTACATGAGTTCATCGGGTATCGAGAGCGTCTTCCCGTACATCTCCTCAGGTGCCTCGCTGATACCGATATAATTATCCAGCGACTTCGACATTTTCTCGACGCCGTCCGTCCCCGGTAGAATGGGCAGCATGACGCAGACCTGGGACTCCTGGCCCGCCGACTGCTGGATGTCACGGCCGACGAGCAGATTGAACTTCTGATCCGTTCCTCCCAGCTCTACGTCCGATTCGATAGCCACCGAATCCTGCGCCTGCGCGAGTGGGTAAAGGAACTCGTGGATTCCGATGGGTTCGCCCGCCTCGTAGCGTTTCTCGAAGTCATCACGCTCGAGCATCCGGGCTACCGTATATTTACCGGCAAGCTCGATGACGTCGCTGAAGCTCATTTCCTCCAGCCACTCCGAGTTGTAAACGATCCGCGTACGATCCGGGTCGAGAATCTTGGATGCCTGTTCGAAGTAGCTCTCGCCGTTGCGTCGCGTCTCTTCGACCGTCAGTGCGGGCCGGGTCTTGGAACGCCCACTCGGATCGCCGATCATCCCCGTAAAGTCACCGACGATCAGCACGGCGCGATGACCGAGATCCTGAAATTGCCTGAGCTTTCGGAGCACGACGGCGTGGCCGAGATGCAGATCGGGACGGCTCGGATCGCAACCGAGTTTCACGACGAGCGGCTTGCCGGTTTTCTCGGCCCGCTTCAGCTTTTCCACGAGCTGATCCTTAGGTATAATCTCAGATGCACCCCGCTCAATCTGCGCGAGCTGCTCCTCTACTGGAGGGAAAGTCATGTATCTTCTTCTACGTAAAGCGTTGCTGGTAAGTGGATTGGGGCGGCCTGATCAGGTGAAACGCGAGGTCGGTGGCTGGGCACTGACCGCCTCGTTCGACTGGGGCCCGGCGCGATCTAGTAATTCTGTCTGGAGAGCTGCTCCATCCGGCGCTTCGCCTCTTTTTCGGCGACGTCGGCACGCTTGTCGTGCAGTTTCTTTCCTTTGGCGAGGCCGATCTCGATCTTTGCATAGCCGTTGCGAAAATAAACCATAAGGGGAATGATCGTGTACCCCTGCTGCTGGCTCGCCTTTTCCCATTTCCGGATCTCGGACTGATGCAGGAGCAGCTTCCGGGTGCGGGTCGCATCGGGTGCCGTAGCCGCATCGCCGTGGGAATACGGGGCGATGTGGCAGTTGAAGAGCTTCATCTCTCCGTTCTCGACCCGGCAGAATGCTTCCTGGAGGCTGATTCGACCTTCGCGAATCGATTTCACCTCACTTCCCTGGAGAACGATGCCTGCCTCCAGGGTGTCGTCGATGGCATATTCGTACCTGGCCTTGCGGTTCTTGGCTACTATTTTGATGCCGTCAGCCATACAGCCTACAAGAGGGGTCTCTTTCCTTCGTCAGATTCCGCGTCGTCGTCCGGCAGGAACAGAAAGGGAATGTTCCGCACGTCGTCGACGAGGTCATAATAGAACAGAAACTGCCGCAGTTCCGTCATTCCGGCGATGCAGAGATCGTCCAGCCGAAATCTCAGATCGTCCGCATAGAACGCATGAAGGGGCTCCGAGGTCTCCGTCGCACGCAGCCACACCTTCTTTCGGCGCTCTGATTCGAGCACGGCGTCGCGAACGGCACGAACGGCCGACGGACCGATCTCTCCTTTTCTGGCGGCGAAGAGTCCCCACGTCATCGGATAGTTCGCGAGTTCGATCCACTCCTGCCCCAGGTCGAGGGCCCGTCCATCGACAGACATCATCGGAACGTCCCCTCCTACCAGAAGGGCGGCGTCGTGCCCCTCATCCATCAGCTCGATGGGATCTGCTCCGGGGTACGGCACGAATTCCGGCTCGATCTTGTAGTGCTCTCGCAGCAAAAGTTCGGCGAGGAAGCGTTCCTGGCCGTAGTCCGGATTGAACGCCAGCGAGCGGGCCTTCGTCCCCAGACCCTTCTCGAGCACCACGCGGGCAAAAGGATACTTCCAGGTCGACAGGGCAACGGCCGGTATAACGTCCAGGTCACCGTGATGCTCGAGCACGGTCTTCGTGGGAAGCAGTGCCACATCGACATGCCCTTCCAGAAGCACGCGTTCGCAATCCGGCAGGCGAAGCCGCTGTATATCGAATGGCTCCTCCTGGTCGCCGGATGAGAAGCCGACCGTGAGCAGATCGACCGGCGGGAGATTCCAGACGGCAAGTTTCATGAGTGAAGCTCCAGTAGAGTCGAGGTCCAACGCGTAGCGCCCATTCACCTTCATAAAAAAGCCGCCAGACGAAATTCGTACCGGCGGCTTTTTACCGAGGCTTTATGCCTGGCGGCGAACGCTGCGGGAGGCAGCAACGAGCAACTACGCTTTACGAGAGGGATCGTACATCTTCTCCTTGATACGCGCTGCCTTCCCACGCCGCTCGCGAAGGAAGTACAGCTTCGCCCGTCGCACCTGTCCCTGACGGATCCGTTCGATCTTGGCAATCTTCGGTGAGAAGAGAGGAAATATGCGTTCAACGCCTACGCCGCTCGACACCTTGCGAACGGTGAACGTGCGACCGGCACCACTTCCCTGATCCGCGATGACGACACCCTGATACTGCTGGATGCGTTCCTTATCGCCTTCGATCACGCGCACATGCACGTTGACCGTATCGCCGGGTTTGAATTCGGGGAGGTCATCCCGATACTGGGTAGCCTCTATGAGACTTAAGAGATCCGTAGCCATCGTGCTGCTCCTGTTAGATGTATCGGTTATAAATTGCGTCAAGTTTATCGCGGCGCCTCATCCGTATCTACTCTTCGAGCAGATCGGGGCGTCGGGACTTCGTTAGCCTACGTCGCTGCTTCTCACGCCACGCCGCGATCCGTTCGTGGTCGCCTGACAGCAGGACATCCGGGACTTCCATTCCCCGGTACTCCGCCGGTCGCGTGTACAACGGCGCGTCCAGAAGATCGTTTTGAAAGGAATCGGTCAGCGCCGACTCCGCATTACCCAGGACACCCGGAAGGAGGCGAACGACGGCATCGACCACCACCAGGGCCGGAAGTTCGCCGCCGCTGAGGACGTAATCGCCAATGGAAAGCTCGCGCGTGACGAGCACGTCCCTGATCCGCTGATCGATCCCCTTATAATGACCCGCCAGAAGCACCACATGGCGCTGGAGGGACAGATCGGTCGCGATGCGCTGGTCGAGTATTTCGCCGTCCGGTGTCAGGAATACCACCTCGTCGACCGGCGACGATGCGTCTTCCTTGATCGCCTCAATGCATCGAAAGATCGGTTCCGGCTTCAGTACCATGCCCGCCCCGCCACCGTACGGGTAGTCGTCCAGCTGCCGATGCTTGTCGGTAGCGTACTCGCGCAGGTCGTGTACGCGAATATCGACGAGTCCCTTTGCAGCCGCACGTTTCAAGATGCTGTGCTGCAGGGGTCCCGAGACGATCCCCGGTAATGCCGTCACTATGTCGATGCGCAGGGGCAAACAACCGTCCTATTCTTCCAGTAATCCTTCAATCGGCCGGATTACTACCCGGCCCGAGGTTAAATCGATGCTGCGCACAAATTCCGGCACCGCCGGCACCATGGCCGGCTCGCGTCCCTCCCGGGCAATCACCAGTACGTTCTGCCCCGGCAAATCCAGGACGTTATCGACGAGCCCGATCTCACCGCCTTCATCGAGGACCGCCGTCAGCCCGATCAGATCGTGAACGAAATACTCATCGTCCGCGAGCGGTGGCACGTCTTCTCTGCGAACAAACACCGACGACTTATTTAATTCCGCCGCCTTTTCTCGCGAATCGACGCCTTCCAGCTTTACGATGACCAGCGTGCCCTTCTTGGTCGTCTGAAAGCGTACCTTCTCGACGGCCCTGGTCTCCGTCGTGCTCGCGGTCCTACCCGTGTGTACGACCTCGAGATCCTCGAACCGCTTCGGATCATCCGTTTCCGGAATGATCTTCACCTCACCGTCCAGTCCATGAGGTCGCCAGATGCGGCCCATCAACAAGAGTGTATCGGCTTGAACGTCGCTCATCGGCGGTTGAGCCTATAGCAATTCGAACCCGGCCCGGTCGCAGTCCTTCCTATGACTTCTTCTTGCTCTTCTTCTTGCTCTTCTTCTTCGACGTCTTTTCGTCCTTCGACGCGGCATCACCAGCGGCCTCGTCATCATCCGCATCGGCGGCGTCATCGACCTTCGCAGCCGACTCCTCTTCCGCCTCGTCTCCATCCTCGGAGGCGGCCTCCTTAGCCTTAACGTCGTCCTCCGAATCCTCAGAGGCCTTCGCCTTCTGCTCCTCAGCCGCTTCGTCATCTTCCTCGGCCTTGGCGGCGTCCTCAGACTCATCGCCTGCAGCGGCCTTGGTTTCAGCGTCTTCGGCGTCTGCACTGGCGTCCGACTCAGGTTTCGCGGCGGCATCGGCTTTCGCCGCCTTCTTTTTATCTTGTTCTTCGGCAGCGTCATCGGCCTGCTGCGCCTTGTTGGCAGCTTCCTGCTCCTTGCGCGCCTCCTCTGCAGCGGCAGCTCGCTCTTCAGCGGCCTTCTTCTTAGCGACTTCGGCCTCCTTCTTGGCTTTAGCCTCCGCTACCGCCCTCAATTTCGCCTGCTCGGCCTCCTGCTCCGCGACCCGCTGCTTCTCTTCCTCAAGCGCCTGCCGGCGTCGGGAGCGCGGCGTATCCTTGACGGATGCACCCAGCTTCTCAAAGCGCTTCTCGCGGTGTGACGAAACGGCCTCCTCGATCTCTTCTTCCGACGTCCCCTTCAGGCGAAGGTGATGCTCGAGAAGAATCCCTTCCCGGCTCAGCAGATCGCGAACCGTGTGGGACGGCTGCGCTCCCTCAGAGAGCCAGTAATGGATACGCTCGATCTTCAGATCGACCGTCGAAGGCTCAGACAGGGGATTGTATCGCCCTAGGTCTTCGATGAAGCGTCCGTCACGTGCCCGACGCGAATCTGCGGCGACAACTGCCCATACGGGGAGCTTTTTCCGGCCCATGCGGCGCAAACGAAGTTTAACTGCCACGGTGTCTATTCCTCTCTGTTACGATTGCTAATTACTCTATTTGTACGCCACTCATTTCGTGCGCCTCCAGAGGGCATATCTAACGCCCAAGAAGGCCCATCGGCGCTGCTACTTACTGAAGCCGACCCATCATTTGCTCGAGATCGACGGATCGACCCTTGCCCATCATGCGGGACATCGTCTTCATCATCTTCTTCATTTCCTTGAACTGCTTCAGCAGCTGGTTCACGTCTCGCACCTCGCTACCGCTTCCGCGGGCAATGCGGCGACGCCGGCTCCCATTCAGGATGGAAGGGTTGCGACGCTCTTCAGGCGTCATCGAAAGAATGATCGCCTCGATGCCCTTAAACGCATCGTCATCTACGTCCAGATCACGGATCTGACGTCCCACGCCGGGTATCATCCCGATGAGCTCACGCAGCGAGCCCATGTTCTTAATTTTTTGAAGCTGTTCGTAAAAGTCAGCCAGATCGAAATCCTGCGACCGAATCTTCTTCCGCAGCTGCTCGGCCTGCCGGTCGTCGAACTGCTCCTGTGCCTTTTCGACGAACGACACCACGTCTCCCATACCCAGGATACGCTGGGCGATACGATCCGGATAGAACGGCGTCAACGCATCCAGCTTCTCACCCATCGAGGCAAACTTGATCGGCTTGTCGACGACCGAGCGAATCGACAACGCGGCACCGCCGCGCGTGTCTCCGTCCAGCTTGGTCAGCACGACACCGTCGTAATCGAGCTGCTTGTTGAATTCGAGTGCCGTATTTACGGCATCCTGGCCGGTCATGCTGTCGACGACGAAGAGCGTTTCGTGAGGTTCGACGGCCTCTCGGATCGCCGTGACCTCCGCCATCATCTTCTCGTCGATGTGCAACCGACCCGCCGTATCGATAATCACGATGTCCCGAGCCTTCCTGCGCGCTTCCGCCACGGCCTCCGACGCGACGCGAACGGCGTCCTCTACGGGTCGTCCATCCTCAAGAACGGAATAGACCGGCACGTTGATAGAATCCGCCAGCGTCTTCAGCTGGTCGACCGCAGCCGGACGATACACGTCGGCGGCAGCAAGCAGCGGTGCGCTGCCTTCATTCTTATAATACGCAGCCAGCTTCGCACAGAACGTGGTCTTCCCGGATCCCTGCAGCCCCGCCACGAGAATCACCGTCGGCGGGTTCTGGGCGCGATGAATATCCACCTGCTCCTCTCCGAGAAGCTGGACCAGCTCCTCGTAAACCAGCTTCACGAGCTGCTGGCCCGGGGAAACGGACGTCAGGACGTCCTCACCAAGCGCCGCCTCCTTTACGCGGTCCGTAAAGCCGCGGGCCACCTGATAGTTTACATCCGCATCCAGCAACGCACGCCGAATCTCGCGCATCGTGTTCGCGATATTCAACTCATTGATCCGCCCCTGCCCGCTTACGGACTGCAGCGCGCCTTCAAGCTTCTCTGAAAGGCTCTCAAACATGTACGCTTATAACTCTCAATGACGTTTGCGGATATAAAAGAAGGCTTCCGCCGTATAGCTGGACGGCGAAGCCTTCTGCACGGTACGATAGCGGCACGATGGCACGGTACGGTTTAAGCGCACCATGGCAGCACGGTGCAGAACAGTAATGATAAGCTTGAGCGCAGTCGAGATCAAGCCCGAGCCCGGCACACATGACCCGTCCCGTCCGTACAACTTCTATCAACACCTGTAAAACGTGCGTCTCGAGTACGCTCCAGTTTCAAGCCATGATCCACCAGAGCTTCCCTATTGCCCCCGATTTTCGCTTCCTACCCGTTTTTTCACGTGGAGACCACATAACGTACCGGAAGGATGTCCTCGGACGCGGCCTCGCGGCGGATCACCACCTCGATCGATCATGAGAGAAGGCGGCACCACGTACGGCAGCGCGGAGGATCCGTCGCGGCGGAAAGCCTCGTTCCGCAAACGTTTCAGGCGGTATCGGCGTTCGCTCGATGATTCGGACTATCGCGAGCTGAGCCGCGCAATAATCGATCGCACGGCGGCACTCGACGAGCTGCAAACCGCGTCGACCGTCCACGTGTATTGGCCGCTGACGAAGCAGCGTGAAGTGGATACGCGACCGCTCGTGTCGACCCTTGAATCGGACGACAAGCGCATCGTCCTCCCCGTCGTCGAACGCTTCGAGTCCGGATCGCCGCCCGACATGATTCACGTCCGATACCATGGTGCGGATGCGTTGCGAACGAACCGATGGGGCATCTCGGAGCCCGCTCGAGGAGAACGTATCGACGTCCGCGACCTCGATGCGGTGATCGTGCCCGCGCTGGGCGCCGGTCGTAACGGCCACCGAATCGGCCACGGCCGCGGCTATTACGACCACTTTCTTGCAGGGATCGACGTCCCGAAGATCTGTCTCGTCTATCACTCGTGCCTCGTCGATGCCGTTCCGTATGAATCGCACGACATCCCGGTCGACATCATCATTACCGAAAAAGAGACGCTGAAGTTGCGAGATATGTAACCTGTACTAATCCGCGACGTAGTATAAAATTAGATTTTCGTCCAGCTATCTACGTCCGCATGAAGAGCCGCTCACAGCGCCAGGCAGGAAACCAGGCAAAGGACCAGGCAGAGACCGAACAGGAGTCGTCAACCCTTCTCCGGAATGAGTTCGCGTCGCTCGACCTGGAGTCTATGTCGGACGAAGAACTCGAGCGTCTTCTCTTTGAGGAGAGTTCCGATGGCGAGAAAGGCTTCTGGAACTTGCCCACGATAGCCGGGCTGTCCCTCATCGTCGTCGGCGTTGCCTACATCTTCCAGGAATTGGGGATGTGGAACGGCTTCGACGTTAGCATGCTCGCCGAAATGCTCCCCTGGCTCGCCGGCATCCTCATCATCCTTCTTGGATTTGGCGTTCTCTCCTGGCGACCTAAAAAGAAGAAACGGAAGATCAAGAAAGCGGTCGAGTCGCCGAGCGGTGAAGAGACGATCCTCGTCGAGGAGCAGTCGGGCGAGAACGATAAGAAGAAGCGATTGACTCGCTCACGGAATAAGAAGATATCGGGCGTCGCTGCAGGAATCGCCGAATACTTCTCCATCGATCCAACACTGGTGCGAATCGCATTCGTTGTCGGATTGGTCGCCTCAGGTGGTCCACCGCTTATCCTGGCATACATCATCCTCGCGATCGTGATGCCCGATCCCGAGGAACGTACACAGGAAGCAAGAGTGACGATTATCAAAGATTAGCATGGAAGCCATGTCCACATCGAATCGACTTACACGTTCGGTCAGCGACCGAATGATCGCCGGCGTCTGTGGTGGACTCGCCGAGTTTTTCGACGTGGATTCGACGTTGGTTCGCGTCGTCTTCGTCCTCCTCAGCGTGCTCTCGGCGGCATTTCCCGGTCTTCTCGTCTACCTCGTTCTCTGGCTCGTCTTGCCGGAAGCGTAAGCGTCCCCGGTCGACTCCCGAAATGGCCGACGGTAGTATTGTCCGCCCGAAGGTTCAATTTGACCGGTTTCAATCCATCGTCCGCCGTTTTCCTGGCTGCATTCCGATCGGCACGGTCGTTGTACAATGACTTTCCGCACGTGAGCCGGTACGTCAAACCGGATGGGCACACGCCGCGCTCGGACAGTCTATTGCGATCCAGGAGCATCCCCGCGAACATGATTCAGGACATACGCCCCAGGCGGTACGATGGGGTCAGAGTTCTCGTTGCTGAAGACAGTTCCATCAACCAGCGTCTGAGCAAATTGCTGCTCGAGATGATTGGCTGCAGAGTGACCTGTGTCTCTACGGGATTTCAAGCCGTCGAGGCATTCGGAGCGAATGAGTTCGACCTCGTGCTGATGGACTTCAAGATGCCCGGAATCGACGGATTCGAGGCAACGGAGATGATCCGAAATATCGAGCACGCCCAGGGCAGCCGGCGGCGCGTCCCTATCATCGGCGTCACGGCATTTGCCCTCCCCAGCGATCGCAGCTACTCCATTCGTCGAGGAATGGACGATTGCCTTATCAAGCCGCTGCGCAAAGAACTGCTCGTCGACATGCTCACTCGCTGGCTCAACATCCAGTCACTCAGCGCGTAGCGTCCGATATCCCGCCCGCCACGGCTACGTGAAATGCCTCGGGGTTGAAGTGCTTTGCAATAACGGCTTTCGCTTCGGCAAGCGTCACGCCGTTCACCTCATCTGGAAAACGATCCAGGTAGCCCACGTCGAATCCACGCTCCGCGTTCTTAAGAAGCGAGGAGGCCAGGCCCGACGTCGTAGCAAGCCCGACCTTGAACGATCCGATCACGGTCGTCTTCTTGTCGGCCAGCTCCTCTGCCGAGGGGCCCTCGTCGACGAACGTACGTACCTCGCGTAACGTCTCCTCAATACCCCGCTCCACGTTCTCCAGGGACAGCGTGACGGCAACCTGCCAGTGACCTTCGTACTGCGCCGTAATCCCGTACAGGCCGGACCTGATGCCGTAGGTGAGGCCCATCTCATCGCGGATCGTCTGCATCAGTCGAGCCGAAAAATTACCGCCGAGAACGTAATTCGCGAGATAGACGGGAATGTACTCGGGATCGTCACGCCGAAACGACACGGGATGCCCCATACGCACGTCGACGTTTTGCTTGCCGGGCATGGATACGACGGTGCGCCCGTCGCGACACGGACCCGCCGATGCCGAAAAGGCCGGCGGCGCGTCGTGCTCCTTCCAACCGCTGAAATGCTTTCGAACGGACTCGACGATCTCGTCAGGATCCAGATCGCCGACGACGGCGAGCGTAAACGCATTCCCCCCGAAATGGCGCTGGTGGTACTGCACGACATCTTCCGGGCCGATAGATTCGAGGCGGGCCAGCCGCTCCGCCGGATCCGGGGTGTAGTTCGGATGCGAGATGGAATAGATCTGACGCGTCAGCGCACCGGACGCCTGAGAGCCCGTTTTTTCCATCGAACGCCGTAAGGACGCACCGATTCGTGCCTTCGCTTTCTCTACTTCCGTTTCACCGAACAGCGGTTCGCGAAGTTGCTCGGCAACGAGGCCGAGCACGTCCGGCACGTCCTCCCGGAGGGCTCGTCCGGATACATCGACGTAAAGGCCGTCCGACGAGAACTGAACCTGAGCACCCTTGTTTTCGAGTAGCTCGGCTATCGCGAACCGATCGCGGCGACGCGTCCCTTTATCCAGCAGCGACACGACCACGTTCTGCAAGAGGTCCTCATCGGCGTCAAGATCAGGATAGCTCATGAACGAGCCGCGCCAGGTTACGACCGACTGCACGGGCGTGGGCAGCATGATCAGCCTGCACGGACCGACACGGCGCTCCAGCACGCGCTCTTCGAAGGTATCCAGGTTGGAATGTTCTGTCACGCTGGTACGACTCATTCGGCGGATGCGGTTATGGGTACGTAGTAGCCGACGGTGCGGGCATCTTCGACGAGGTATTCGCACGCCACTCGTTGCACGTCTTCACACGTGACGCGATCGATCCGTTCCCGGATTTTCGTGTAGAGCGTCCAGTCCCCTGCCGCGATAGCCTCATTCAGCTGAGACGCAATCGCGAACGGACCGTCGCGGCCGAACGCTTCCTGCGCGCGCCGCTGATTCTTTGCTCGCTGGAGCTCCTCGTCCGTGATTCCGTTCCGCTGTATGTCGTCGATGACGGCATACATGGCGTCTTCCACTTCTTCGTGCGTTCGGTTCGGGGCCAGCATGGCGAAGAAATACGTCAATCCCGGGTCCCGAAAGCGCGACGTTCCACCGAAAAGATGCGTCGTAAGACCGTGATCCGTCAATGCCCGATACAGGCGGCTGCTCTTTCCCGATGCCAGTACGACGGACAGCACGTCGAGGGCATCCGTATCAACCTCCAACCCCGCCGGCGACTTGAAACCGATCATGACGGCACCCAGCTCACCCGGCTGGCGGACCGTCACGCGCCGCTCGCCTTGCTGGGCGGGCTCCACCGTATGTACGGCGGGCCTTACGCGGTCACCGGAGCGACGGATCGTCCCGAAATGTTTTTTCAGCAGCGCAAGCACGTCGTCCTTGTCGAAATCGCCAATCACGCTCACCGTGGCATTATCCGGCCAGTAAAACGTATCGTAGAAATGCCGGAGTCCGTCAGGCGTTACGTGTTCCACGTCGCTGCGCCACCCGATCGTGGGATGATGGTAAGGATGGGCCACGAACGCGGCGCTCCACAGCGCGTGATAGAGCTTGCGTGACGGGTCGTTCTCGCCGCGATCCAGCTCGTTAAGTATGACGGTTCGCTCGCTCTCCACGTCGCGTTCATCGAGCAGCGCTCCCCGCATGCGGTCCGCTTCCACCTCGATAGCAAGCGGGAGATGCTCCTTCGGCAGCAGCTCGAAGTAATTGGTTCGATCGAGCCACGTGGTAGCATTGACCTGCGCTCCTACGCGCTGCAGCACGTTGAAGACGGACGTACCGGTACGCTTGTTGAACCGCTTCGTACCCTTAAACATCAGGTGCTCGAGAAAATGCGTGGCCCCGGTGAGACCCAACGATTCATTTCGACTGCCGACGCGGTAGGTTACCATGAAGGTAGCCACCGGGGCGGCCGCTTCCTGCAGGAGCAGCACCTGCATGTCGTTGGCGTCGAGCCGGTATGCCTCGATGCCGCCGGATTCTTCCTCAAACGTGTAACCGCCAGGTACATCCATACGTCTCTCCCGCTAACTCTCCCTGTAAACGCTCCCAGTGAACTTTTCCCGTCGTGACGATATGTCGCGCCGACCCTGACGGGACCGGCGTCCGGTCGAGGTGGCGTCAGTGCGCGTCCAGCCAGTTCTCGCCGAAGTCCATGTCGACTTCCACGGGAACGTCGAGAGGAAGCGCCTCCACCATTTCGGCGCGGACCAGCTCACGCACGGTCTCGATCTCCTTATCCGGCACCTCGAAAACGAGCTCATCGTGCACCTGAAGCAGCATCCTGGTCCGAAGGCCCTCTGCCCGGAGCCGCTCGTCGATGCGCACCATGGCGATCTTGATCATGTCCGCCTGCGACCCCTGGATGGGCATGTTTACGGCGACGCGCTCCGCGAAAGATCGCTGCGTACGGTTTCGTGAATCGATATTCGGCACGAAACGCCGGCGTCCCAGGATGGTCTCCACATAGCCCTTCTTTCGAGCCTCGTCGACGACACGGTTGATGTGCGCGGTGACGCTCGAATAGGAGCGCATATACGTATCAATCAGCTCCTGCGCCTCGCTCATCGTGCAGCGAAGGCGTTGTGCGAGTCCCCATGCCGAGATCCCGTACGGTATCCCGTAATTTACTTCCTTCGCCTTGCGGCGCTGGTCGCGCGTGACGTTCTCCGGAGGAATGTCGAAGATGCGCGCCGCCGCCGCCCGGTGGATGTCCTCTCCGCGTCGAAACGCCTCACTGAGCCCTTCGTCGCCGCTCATAGACGCGAGAATGCGGAGTTCGATCTGCACGTAATCGGCCGACAGGAGCTTCCAGCCGTCCTCCGCGACGAACGCCTTACGAATCTCCCGGCCGCGATCGGTACGTATGGGGATGTTCTGCAGATTCGGCCCCGAGGACGAAAGCCGGCCGGTCGCGGCTACGGTCTGATTGTAGCTGGTGTGGACGCGTCCCGTCTCCGGATGAATGAGATCTCCCAGACTGTCGACATAGGTGCTCTTCAGCTTCGTTAGCTTGCGCCAGTCGAGCACGAGACCGGGAAGCGCGTGCTCGGTGGAAAGCTCCTCCAGGACGCTCTCCTTGGTCGACGGGGCACCCGTACCCGTCTTCGATACGACGCGCAGGCCGAGCTTTTCGAACAGAATGGCACCGAGCTGCTGGGTCGACGCAATATTGAATTCCTCACCGGCCCGCTCGTGAATCTCCACTTCGAGTTCCGCGATCTGCGCCTCGAGCTCCTGGGAAATGTCGTCCAGGATCGCCGGGTCGACCTTGATCCCGACCACCTCCATATCCGCCAGTACCCGAATCAGGGGGAACTCGATGGCCTCGGCTATCTCGAGAAGGCCTTCCTCCTCGAGCTCGGCCTTCAACACGTCCGCGAGCCGCAGGGCGATGTCGGCATCCTCGCAGGCATATGGACACACTTCCTCGACCGACACGTCGCGCATCGACCGCTGGTTCTTCCCCGTTCCGATGAGGTCGGATATCGGGACCATCTTGTAATTTAGCAGCCGAAGCGAAAGGGCGTCGAGTCCGTGCGGCTCTTCCGGCGCAATGAGGTAATGCGCCACCATCGTATCGAAGAGCGGACCTTCCACGCGCAGTCCATGTCGCTCGAGCGTGACGATGTCGTATTTCAGATTCTGGCCGATCTTGAGCCGATCGCTCCCCAACACCGGTGCCAGGATCTCCATCACCTCCTCCGTCGGCGTGCCGTCCGGCATGGGCGTCGGGACGTACCAGGCCTCGTTGGCCTCCCATGAAAACGATATGCCCACGAGCGACGCCCACATGGGGTCGGTCGACGTCGTCTCCGTATCGAACGCGAACCGATCCTGACGGCCCAGCACGTCGGCCAGGTCCTCGAGATCGCCACGCGAGCGAACCTGATGATACACCACGTTTCCCTCGTCATACGAAGCGACATCAGGCATCGTCTCCACCGTGCCTTCGATCCCGTCGTCGCCGGCGTGAACGGCCGCACCGTTAGCACCGACGAGCTCGCCGGTGCGCACCTTGTCGAAAAGGGTATTGAATTCAAGTTCCTTGAAGAGTGTCAACAGCTCCGACCGATCCGGATTCGCCCGCTTAAACCGATGCCAATCGACGTCGACGTCCACGTCGGTCTTAATGGTAACGAGCCTTTTGCTCAGGAGCGCTTCATCACGATACTCGAGCAGGCCTTCACGTGCGCGCTTTCCTTTAATGTCCTCGGCGTGCTCCAAAAGCTCCTCTACGGACCCGTATTTCTTGAGCAGCTTCATCGCCGTCTTTTCGCCGATGCCGCGGACGCCCGGCACGTTGTCGCTCGAGTCCCCCATAAGTGCGAGCATATCGATAAACTGGTCTGGATCGAGGCCGTATTTTTCTCGAAACGAATCGGCCGTGATCGGATCGAACTGCTCGCCGCGCCGAGCGGGCTTGAAGATGGAGATGTGCGGGTCGAGCAGCTGCTGAAAGTCTTTGTCCGGCGACACGATGACCACGTCCGCCCCTTCACCGGCCGCCCGACGCGCCAGCGTACCAATGACGTCGTCCGCCTCTACTCCCGACACTTCGAGCACCGGTACGTCGAGCGCCCGAACGATGCGCTTGATGTACGGCAGATTCTCTACGAGGTCTTCAGGGATCGGACTCCGGTTCGCCTTGTACTCCTCGTACATCTCGTCGCGAAACGTCTCTTCGTCTTCCCCGACCACATCGAAGACGACGGCCATGTGCGCCATGCCGTGGTCCTCGATCAATTTCATCAGCGAATTCGTAAAGCCGTAGGCGGCCGACGTGTTCTGGCCCTTCGAGTTGATGAGGGGACGGCTGATGAATACGAAGTGGGAGCGATACGCGAGTGCCATCGCATCCAGCAGGTAAAGCTTGCCGCGATCAAATGCGGCGTCCGTCTCGTTTGCTGGTACCATTACGTCGATCTGTTCGTCATCTGTGGAACCGGTCTGAGTGCGTACTTTATAAAGCGCCCGACAGGTTTTCGTTCTATACCATCACGATAAGGTCCCCGCCATCGAAGATCCCATGAAGGAAGCGCCCCTGCAACACGAACCGCGGTCGGTTCTCGTGACCGGGGGAGCCGGTTTTATCGGATCCAATTTTCTGCTCCGCGTGGTGCCCCGGTACCCCGACGTGCAATTCGTGAATCTGGACCTACTCAGCTATGCCGGTAACCTGATGAATCTCGCGGCGATCGAGGATGCAGCCAATTATTCGTTCGTCCACGGCGACGTAGCGGATGCCGGACTCCTGGCGTCGCTCTTTGAAGAACATACGTTTTCTACCGTCGTCCATTTTGCCGCGGAGAGCCACGTAGACCGGTCCATCAAGGCGCCCCTCGCTTTCGTCCGCACCAATACGGTTGGAACCGTTACCCTTCTCGAAGCGGCACGGGAGGCCTGGCCGTCGAATGCGCTCGGATCCGATCGATTTCGCTTTTACCACATTTCGACCGACGAGGTATACGGAAGCCTGGGCGACGACGGCGCGTTCTCCGAACGCACGCCGTATGACCCGCGATCGCCGTATTCGGCGTCGAAGGCCTCAAGCGACCATTTCGTTCGAGCATACCATCACACCTACGGCCTTCCGATCGTGATCTCCAACTGCTCGAACAACTACGGCCCCTTTCAATTCCCCGAGAAGCTGATACCTCTCGTTCTCGTGCGCGCCAAGGACCGAAAGTCGATCCCGATCTACGGCACGGGCGAGAACGTACGCGACTGGCTGTTCGTGGAAGACCACTGCGAGGCGATCGAAATGATTCTCCGCGCCGGGACGACCGGCGAGACGTATGCCGTTGGAGGTGGAACAGAACGTACGAATATCGATCTCGTGGAAACATTGCTAGACATCGTGGACCGGGCACTCGAGCGCGAACCGGGATCGTCGCGCAGGCTGATCGAATTCGTGGCAGACCGTCCCGGCCACGATTATCGGTACGCCATGGATTTCGGCAAGCTGCAGCACGAGCTGGGATGGCAGCCGAGACACGACCTCGACGCCGGACTATCATCCACCGTCGATTGGTATCTCGAACATCCGGCGTGGCTCGACGCCGTGCTGGACGATACGTACCGCAGGTATTACGACGAGCAGTACGCGGGCCGCGGCTGAGCGCGCCTCACCTTCATCCACCCTCTTACCATCTCGATCTACTCGTGAATTCATCGTTGAAAGGCGTCGTCCTGGCGGGCGGCACGGGCAGCCGCCTGTATCCGCTCACCAAGGTTACCAACAAACACCTGCTTCCCGTCGGGAGATATCCGATGATTTTTCATCCGCTCATGCGGATGCGAGAGGCCGGCATCGAAGAGGTCGCCGTCGTGACGAGCCCCGAGCACATGGGCGACGTCGTCAACCTGCTCGGAAGCGGGCAGGACTTCGGACTGGACCTCACCTTTCGGGTGCAGGACGAACCCGGGGGCATCGCGCAGGCGCTTGGACTGTGCGAGCATTTTACGGCCGACGCCCCCTTCGTCGTGATCCTCGGGGACAATATCATCAGCGACGACCTTACGGCAGACGTACAGGCCTTCGACCGGCAGCTTCAACGTGACGGCGCCGGGGCCCGCGTCCTCCTTAAGAAAGTCCACGATCCCGAACGCTACGGCGTGCCTCGCCTCGAGGACGACCGCATCGTGGAAATCATCGAGAAACCTGCCGATCCACCCAGCAATTATTGCGTCACCGGCATTTACTTCTACGATCCCGGGGTGTACGACGTCATTCGAAACCTCAAGCCCAGCGAACGGGGCGAATATGAAATCAGCGACGTGAGCAACGCCTACGTGCGTGCCGGACGTCTCAGCTACGGCATCCTGGAAGGATGGTGGGGCGACGCCGGAACGCTGG
>JBBDTI010000074.1:3618-20737 GCA_040904565.1 Rhodothermales bacterium | reverse complement strand
AATCCCTCCCCCTCCGCCAGCGCTGATGCAAGTCGGCGACGAACCACAGCCCATACCTGAAGGTCGCGGCGATCGTGTCGCGGCCTTTCGTATGTTGCGTGTGCGCCGCCCGTCGTACGTTCCGGAATTATGCGTCGACTTCTCCCTTTCGCCATCCTTTTGATGGCAGCAGGTCTGCTGCCTTGCCGTGTCGCCGCGCAGCTGTATCAACCGCGTCCTCGTCCGGTGGACGTTCAGTATCGGCACTTCTCGGCCCCTCCCTTTCGTCTGATCTATCAGGTCGGGCTGTATGAGGAGGCCGGCGCCATGGCCAGGCTTCTAGAGGCATCGGCTCCTGAAATGCGGGCACGGATCGGACTCGACAGGCGGTCGATCATTCCGGTCGTCCTGAATCGATTCACCGATCGGTCGAACGGATTTGTAACCCCCCGGCCGCTACGGATCGAGATAGAGGGTGTACCGTTGCGCGGAAATACGCTCTCTCCGCGTTTTCGTGACTGGCACGAAACCGTCGCGCCGCACGAACTGGCACATGCTCTGCATGCCGAATCGGGTCGTGGTGTCGGCGTTGGCTGGCTCTTGCGCTACATCGGTCCGGATCTGGCGCGATCGTTGAATCTGTCGGCGCCGCGAGGAATCAACGAGGGATTGGCCGTATGGCTGGAGAGTCGCGTTCGGCCGGGTGCCGGCCGGTTGAATCACTCCATGGCAGGGATGGAGTTTCGCGCTGCGATGGACTCGTCCAACCCCTGGAGTCTCGTTCAGATGCTCGAACCGCCCGCCTATACCCGGCCATTCGACCGCTACTACATCGGAGGCGCGCACCTCTTCGAATACCTGGCCGTCGATGGCGACATCCCGTTCTTTCGGCGGGCTCGCGACATCTATTACCGTTTTCCGCTGCTTGGATTCGGGCCCCCGCTCTGGCTGGCGACGGGACGCCGCCCTTGGCGGCTGACAGTCGACCTGCAGGAACGTGCGCGGACTGAGGGCAGAGCCGTCCGGGATTCGTTGGGGGAGGTGACGAGGGTGCGGACCCTGGCTTCGGCCGCGGGGAGCTCGTTCAGGCGACCGGTGTGGCTCCGTGACGGGTCACTGTTGACATACGCGCGAAGCTACCACGATCGCCCCGGATTTTATCGGGTGGATGTCCAGACGGGCGTACGGCACCCGGTCGCGGTGCAATCCATCACGGAAGACGTACAGTTCACGCTCGATGACCGGCGATCGAGCGTTCTCTTTTCGCGGTACGTCATCGATAGGTTGCACCCGGAGCGTGCCCTGGCCGATGTCTTTCGGCTCGATGTGGTGACGGGAGAGGTGGAGCGTGTGACGACGGACGAACGGGTGTTCGCGCCGGTTGCCGTGGAGGGGGGGGGGATTTGGGCGCTGCGCAACGTGGATCGATTCAACGAGTGGGTACGGATCGGTCCGTCCGGCGAGGTCGATGTCGTCGGGGCCGTCGAAGGAACGAGGATCCTGGCGCTTCACCCGGATCCGCAGAGCCACGACGTCGCCGTCGTGGCGCACCGGGACGGTTGGCAGGGCATCTATCGTGCGCGCGTTGACGCGGGACGGCTTACCCGGTTCGAGCCGTGGATGCAGTTCGCGGACGGATCGATCTACGACGCGTCGTGGAGTGCGGATGGGAGACATATGCTCTTTTCAGCGGATCCGGGTGGGGTGGTGAACGTGTTTGCGTGGATCCGGGAGGAAGACCGCGTCGTGCAGGTCACGAATGCGGCCTATGGCGCGTTCGAGCCTGCGCTCTCTCCGGACGGGAGCACGCTCGCTTTCGTACACTATCGGCACGAGAGATACGACCTGGCCGCGATACCCTTCGATGCGGGTGGCGGACGCTCGTGGTCGGAGGCATCCGTGAGCCGGTTCGAGGGTCCGCCTCCGACGATCGTTGCGACCACGGGCGCGGCATCGGCCGATGGCAGCGAAGCGGAGGAAAACGCAGGCGGCACCGCCTACATGCCGATCGCGAACCTGCGTCCACGAGCGGCCTATCCGTTCGTCGTGTACCAGCGTCCCTCCAGTTCGGGAGGTGGCGTGCATCTTGGATTCGGTGGAGGTGTCGGGTTGGAGTGGGCGGATCCGCTGGCGCTGTGGACGGCCCATACGAACCTGTTCTACCAGAACCGGGCGCTGTGGGGACGTGCGGAGCTGCGTTCGAGTGATTTTCTACTCCGACCGTCGGCCGAAATCTACAGGACGCCGTCAACGGTCGTAGTGCGCCGGAACACGTCCCAGGGAATGGATACGCTCCGGGTGGGACGTGAAGAATATGGTGCGGGCGTTGCCGTGCACCTTCCCGTCGTACTGCGGTCGAACGTGTTTCGGACGGCGATCGCGGGCGGACTGGCGGCCTTCGTTCGCAGCGAGCGGCTGTTCGACGGTCGAGGCGATACCGTACGCGGGAGCGAACGGCGTGTTACCCTGCGTCCATTCGCCTCATTGAGCTACCGCATGCAGGCCAATCCACGGGATCTGCAGCCCAATACCGGTACCCACGTGGCCGTCCGATCCTCCTTCGACGTGTGGTCGGAGCGCAACCGGATGTCTCGCTGGCTGCGTGTGGATGCATCCACCTATCTTCCTTTTTTGCGGCGCGGTGGAACGGCCATCAAGGTCTCGGCCCGGCTCCTGGCGCAGAACGGCGGCGGCCTCATCGATCTCACCACGTTTTACCCGCGTGGGTACGAGATCGAGACAATCTTTCTGGACGCGGGTACGTTCGGCACCGCCGGCCTCGAGCTGACGCGCGCGCTGTGGTACGTCGACGACGGGTTTGTGCTGCCGCCCGTCTTCGTCAAGGCCCTCTTCGTCTACGGTTTCGCCGAATCCATGCAGGGCATCACGGGGCACGCATCGCGGCGGAGCACGGTGGGCGCGGGGCTCGGCATCCAGCTGCGACTCTTTCACAACATCGACCTTACGCTTCGTGCCGCACCCGTCTACCGGCTCGAGCCGTCAGACTGGTTCGTGACGTTCCGGTGAACCCTGACATCGGCGGCGCTAATACTCCGTTATTGCGTGTCGGGCTCGTCCAGCGCATTCGTATCCCGGCACCTCCGGATAACTTTTAGCGGCCCATTTAATGGAGCCGTTATTGCGTGGCCGACCCGCTCGCTCGGGGCGAGGTCGCCGGGCTACTTTTCCACGCCGGTTGCGATTGGCCCGGAACGAACTTATTGTGAGCTGAACGGTTGCAATGTTTGAAAAAAGAAAAACCGTCGATCCAGCACATGGAAAAGTTGCATTGCAAGGCCTGCGGGAGCTACAGCATGGTTCCTATGGATGTGGTCGTCGAAGACGACATCGAGGGAGTCGACCTGGGACGTGATGACCAGGATTCGCGGTTTTATACGTGCCACGTGTGTGGCGACAATTGGCTGTCGGTAAAAGAGACGCGTAGAGGGGACTACAAGATTACGTTCGTCCATCAGATGGGCATGTCACCCGAGCTAAAGCGTGTCGCTCACGTCGACGCCCCCGTTACGTCGCACGACGAATCGGTCGACCAGTGGGAGTACTACGTCGATGACGAGCGGATCGGTCACGACGCCTGGCATGAAAAGCTCGTTAGCCGGCGCAACGTGCTGAAATCTATCTGCTCGAACTAAAGGGCCGGCGGCGGACGTCTTCCTGAGGGCCGCGTCCTATTGGGGCGTCGATGTCTCTCTGGGGTTCGATCTTTCTTGAGATTGGTCGATCCGCAGTTCGAGTATAACCATCAGACGTACCGTATCAGGCTCATCCAGGTAGGGAGCCGCAGATTGGATCGTCCACCCTTCCCGTAGTAACGGGATCAATTCAGGGTGGTGTTGAACGGCCTCCCCACTCCGAAATGCAACGATTCGTGTTTGCGTGGACGCCGAGTTCTCCGGGGTCCGACCTACGTATTCCGTTCGAATAGACGATCTTGACCGCACCGGCAACGGCTTGCGTTTCTCTCTTCCCATCCGACCGAGACCACTTGATGACCAGTGGCTCTACGCTGTCGTCGAACCGGGCGGTGGTTACCGGCAGCGAGGTCAACGAGGAGCGGTAGTGTATATCGGGCCGCGTACGCATCCCGAATATCAATATAGACGATGCGGCCGGAAGAACCAAGTCGTATCCGCTTGTGCTCGTTGCAGTTAGGTGAATTTAGCCGATGGCTCTGCAGGTACGTCGGTCGTACCGGACAGGAGGGACCGCAGTGGTAGAACAGGACGGCGAGGGCCGGGGGAGCGAATCGTGCCGTAGGGAAAGGTGGACGATTCAGGCGTCCGGATTCATCTGCTGTAGCGCGTCGAGGACGTCGTCGGCCAGCCACTCATTGCCGCGCCATATGTCGCGAACGTGACCGTCCGCGTCAACCAGGACGGTGACCAGATTATGGATGATTTGTTCGGCATCCGTTCGATAGAACACCCCGAATCGGTTTGCCAGCCGGTCAATCGTCTCCTGATCTCCGGTAGCGAAGGTCCAGTTTGATAGATCCGACGTATATCGATCTGCATAGTCGCGCAGCACGTCCGGCGTATCGGTAGACGGATCGAAGCTGATGCTGAGAAGGTGCGTCGGTGGACCGCTCAGCCGCTCGAGTTCGGGCTGCAGCTCGGCGAACCGGCGTGACATGAGTGGACAGAAATCCGGGATCGGACATTCGGTATAGATGAACGTGATCACGACTCTCCGTCCACGTAGAGACGCCAGCCGCAGCGTCGTGTCGGCGTGCGTAAGCAGCTCGGCGTCGGGAATGCGGTCCCCACGATCGAGGATGCGTTCGGTGTTCGGTTGAAAGGGATCGGGTCGGCCCGCCGGATGTTCGGCGACGGCATCGTCGGCGAGCACGGTGATGTCCTCGATCCACGACCGGTCACCCGTCATGGAGAGCCGGAAGGCGATCGCGTCGCCGACAGTCAGGTTCTCGATGGCCGTCGGGTCGAGAACGTCGAACGGCATCGTCATCGCCGGCATGAGGCCGGGAATGTCTTCATGTTCGACGATAAGGGTATGTGCGTCGTCCCCGAATCCCGCCACGCGCCCCCGCACCTCGTACGTACGTTCTCCGGCACAACCGGCTGTCAATATGAGGAGGGCAATCAAGAGGAAGCCGTTGATGCCGGTTCCCGTTCGCCGGCAGACATGCGCGATCAACATCGGTAATGCAGTGAACGTGGACGGAGGTATCCGAAGCACGTCGCGACCGAGGCCGATGCCCGGTCGAGGGGTCGGTCGCGCTTACGTGCCCTCAAGCATATCCTTAAGGGCCTCGTAAAGTTCTTTCCGCGTAAAGGGCTTGCTGATATACTGCGAAAAGCCGGAGCTGTGAAAGCGTTCTCTGTCTCCGGGCATGGCGTAGGCTGTAAGTGCCAGAGCCGGCGTCGACGTGTACGCATCCATATCGCGGAGCTCTCGCAGGAGGTCTACCCCCGTTCGCTCTTCGCCGAGATTGATATCCAGAACGAGGAGGTCGAAGTCCTGCCGCCTCGCCACATCGAGAGCGTCGTCGACGTGCGATACGATTTCGACGTCGTAGTGCGGTTTGAGCAGATAGCGAAGCAGCAACTGCGTGTCGGGGTTGTCCTCGACGGCAAGAATGCTCGGCGTGTTATCTAGAGCCATGGGGAACGTTGAATGGTTGCCACTCCAACGGTACGGGGGTGGACGAATGGCCGACTACCAGCGGGGATGTAGGTATTCGGCCGTCTTATGTAAGTGATCGGCCATCCGACTGAATATATAAGTTCTTCGTACAAGACCAAGTAATCGGGAAAGGAATTACAAAAGCTACGAGACGTGCATTCATTCATCCATGTTAATGGACGTTGCGAATGATCCGCCACGATGTTAATCGGTCTTCCACCGAATCTGCACCTTCACCTCGCGAATCCTGTTGCCTGCCACTTCATCCAATCCCGATCCGACGGTGCGCACGTCCACATAGTTCGTTACGGCCATTTTTAGCTGGAGGGTGAGGCGCGACGACGCGCGGACGTGGGCGAGCACGTACCGCCGACGTCCGCGACCTGCGAAAGAAGGTACGCTGAAGGCGTAAAGTACGTCGTTCTCGAACGTATGGATGCGTGCACGTGTACCGGACGTCTCGAACGTGGCCAATCGGAGATCGAGCTGGAGACGTTTGGCCGCGTGCCATCTAACTTCCTCGTAGATGAGAAAACCCTGGTGGAGACCGGCCGGCCCCGTGGCGTCGACGAGTTCGATGCGTGACCGCGAGCGGAACGTTGGACTGTGTCGGTATTCGATCTCCAGGCGTGCCGTGTTCCGGGTGCGGGTCGTGGAGCAGCGGAGTACGTGCCGCCCCGCGAGGCACGCCGCGGCTTCTTCCGTCGAGCTGCTCGTACCGCGAACTTGTACGCGGAGCCATCGGTGGGGGGCGAATTCCAGACGTGTGTCCACGGACCGGCGTTCGTAGGCCGGCTCGTCGATACGAGCTTTCACGCGGTAGCGGAATCTGGTGGCGGAGGTCCACGATCGGAACGGCCGGAAGCTGTATTCAGCATCCCAGGCCCGCATATCCAGGCTTTCACCCCTGCTATTCACGCCCGATGGTGAATGCACTCTGGTCGTGCCGGATCTCGTGCCGACGAATCGGATCGCTGTCGTGACGTCACGCGGACCTCGAAAGATGGCGGTTGCCGCCGCGTGCAAGAGGTTCGGATCCATCTCTGCCGTTACGGTCCATCGTGGCCGGACCCATCCAGCAAAAATGGTGCCGGAAGTCGACGTGCGGTAGGGTTTGTCTGGACCGTAGCGCGTGTATACGGTGAGGGCACCTACATGGAGCGGGCCGAAGCGAAAACTAAACAGCGCGCCGGACGTGCGAGCACGAAGGAGCTTCCGGCCGCGCTGCTCGCCGGGTGTGCGGTGGGCCCCCGCGGCAGCGAGGTGCCAGCTCCCATCGAGCGTATCCAGGCGTCCATCGGTGCGATGGAGCGAGACGAACGCACCGAGCGTTAGGCCGTGAACGGACCTGGTTTGGATGGCGAGACCCCGAAAATGGGCACCTTCTCGAGACGAGGAATGGGGTCGCAGAAGGCGGTCTACGGTAGCCGTGCGTACGGCGGCCATCGCTGCGGTACGCTGTCCGATGACGAGGCCTTCTCCGACCTGCACGCTGAAGCTGCCCGCTACGAGTCGTTCTACCGGTCCGACGCCGTCCAACGTACCATGTAATGAGATGTAATCGGGGCCCAATCGGCGGCGGCCGGGCCGCCAGACGAAGGGCTCCCCGGCATCATGATCTAGCGTAAGGCCGGCCGAGACCTGCTCACCGACGCGGAGCCGCAGTCTGGACTGGAAGGCGAGGGGCGCCCCCAGATACCGCGAACCTGTCGCAGACGACGGCTGGAAACCACGACCGACGTCGATGCGCCGGCTCCATCGCTGGATAAGGTCGACACGGATCCGGCGCGCGGATGATGGTTGATGGAGGTTAAACGTAATGAACGGCTCGAGTTGACGCACGGCCTCGTCTGAGAGTCCGGCTGCAAGCAGATCGGCAGCCGCACGCAGAGGACCGGCTTCCGCCCGGTGGTGGACGATGCGGCGCACGTCAACTTCCGACAGTACGGCCAGACCCCGCAGCGTTTCTTCGGAGGCGGTATTGATCGGCACTCTCCGGTGCAGAGCGTCTTCGAGCAGCTCTACGAGATGGCCGGCGTCCTGCTCCCGGCTCGCATCGTCCTGATCGTCTATTCGATTCTCGAGCAGCGATTCCACGATTTGATCCACACCGCTCGTGTCGGGAGCAGCAGGACCTGCCTGAATGACGGCGAGAGCGAACAGTGCGGCCAGCATACCGCTACCTCTCCAGCAGGACGGATACGGACGGACTCCAGCCGAGAACGGCGTGATGTACGGCTCCCACGTCCGCCTGAAAACCTGCCAGCCGGAGTCCGACGCCTCCAGCGAGGAGGGGCGGTGAGGCGCCGGCGCCAAGACGAAGCACGACGACCTGAACGGGGGATATTTCGACCCCCGTGGAGACGGCGACCGGGGTTAGAACGTCTTTCGACACGTCCACCATCGCGGCGAAGGAAGGCGTGAGCACGAATGCGGCGCCGACCGTCAGACGTCGCGGCACGTCGGATCGATACGGACCGCCGACGACGGCATTCTGGGCGGCGGCGCCGATCGTGATGAACGGCGTTACGGGCAGTTGGAGTCCGGCCGTCAATCCAAGTGCCGAAGTGCTTCCGTATCGGTCTATCGTCACGTACCGCCACCGGGAGCGCAACCCGATCGAGAAATGCCTATAGGACCCGGCTCGAACCCTCAGGGCCAATCCGATATCTATCGTGCTGGTCCGATACAACTCGAATCCGAAGGTAGAGCCGCCGAGCGCGGCCGATCCGGTGCGATAGGGTAAGATGAGGAGCGCACCGGCGAATCTGAGTTCTCGGAGACCGTACAACTGCGCGGCATGCAGCAGCAGCCCAAATTCTTCAGCCTGCGCCCACGCCGCGGGGTTCACCTCGCCGTAGACGTCGCCGGACAGCGCGCTGGTCGCCCCAGCGAGCGCCGCGCTGCGCGGGCCCCGGAGCGCCGTCTGCCCGGATGCCGGCAGGACGAGCACGAAAGTGAGAACGAAAAGGTACAGAGAGCGGCACATGAACGTACCCGTCGATGTCGTTCGTACGGAGGCCTCGTCAAACGGAGACGGAGATGCCGGTGGGTTTCCGCTCGGCGTCTTTATATCACGGCGAGGGCACCGTATTCGATCGTCTTCGTACTACACAGACACGAGCGAGGGTAGGATGTAACCTTCAGGTGATGTGCCGTGTGATGCGAGGTGTTACTTCCGGTGAAACTGGGGTGGTGCGCTTCCAGTATGAACCGCTGAACGGCGGGGCTTCCGGGTGTGGTACTGTGTCGGTGTCGCTTGCTATGGATAGGTTGTGGATGAAGACGGAACGTTGCTGATGTGGATGACTCGTTTTCTGGTGCGTGCCGGGGTACTGCTGGCGTGTGCCTGCATGTATGTGGCCTCCGCACCGTCGGATGTGCAGGCGCAGGAGTTCAATTGCACCGTTTCGGTGAATTACAGCAGCTTGAGCGGCTCTGATTTTGGGTTTTTGAGTGACCTGGAGGACCGAATCGAAGAGTACGTCAACAAGCGCTCGTGGACGGAGGACCGCTTTCGCGAGAACGAGCGAATCGAATGCACGATGCAGGTCACGGTCGAGGAGGCCATCTCGTTGACGAGCTTCCGAGCCCGGCTCATCATCGCCTCGCGCAGGCCGATCTATAACACGACGCAGCACACGACCGTCGTGCAGTTCAACGATACGGAGTGGCAGTTCAACTACGCTCAGGGCCAGCCGCTGGTCTTCAATCTCGACCAGTACGATCCGCTCGTTTCGATCATCGACTTTTACGCCTACGTCATGCTGGGGTACGATTACGACACCTTCAGTGAGTACGGAGGCTCGGACCATTTCGCGACGGCGCGCCGCATTGCGGAGCGCGCCCAGTCGCAGTCCGCCCCCGGCTGGTCGCAGGTAGGCAGTGACCGGGGGCGCGTGAATCTGATCACCCAGATCCTCGATCCTCGCCTTCGTCCGCTTCGCAAGGCGTATTTCGACTATCATTTTGGTGGACTGGACCGCTTCACCACCGAGACCGATGCGGCTCGGGCGACGATGCTGGAAGTCCTGGTTTCTCTCGATGAGCTGTTCCAGGACGTGTCCAGGCAGTACGCCATAGATCTGTTCTTTTCAGCAAAATACACGGAATTTCCGTCGGTTTTCGACGGATGGCAGCGCAGCTCCGAGGCGTATGACCATCTTACCCGTCTCGACCCTTCCCACATCTCTACATACGAAGAGCTCGTCAACTAGCGAGATTTGCCTCGTGAAGCGCGCGCTTAATATTGGGCGTGCGCCGTCGATTCTAGTAGGTGTACCACACCTACCCTCGGAATCGATGCCAGATGGAGCCTTTCGCATTCCAATCGCTGGTTGACCAGGCCGGCGACCTGATCTATACGCTCGACCGGGCCGGTCGCATTCGATACGTGAACGCGGCCGTGACTCGCTTGCTCGGTTACGATCGCGACGACGTCGTCGGTCGGCGGGTGGATGAATTTCTGGCCCCCGGAAGCGTGCGGAGTATACTCTCGACCTATGGGCGCCAGGTGCGGAGCGGCGAACTGCGGACGTATGCGGAGGTCCCCGTTCTATCCAGCAGCGGCCACGTAGTCTGGTTGGGTCAGGAGGCGCACCTGGTGGAAGAGGAAGGTCGCACGACGGCGCTGGAGGTCGTGGCGCGCGACATCTCGGAGTATCGACGGCTGGCCGATCTTCAGATCGGGCAGAAGAGTCTCCTCGAGCTGGTCGCCCGAGGGAAGCCGCTGATCGATTCGCTCGACACGCTGGCCTACTTCCTCGAAGGGCAGCTGCCGGGGGTAGCCGTTGCCCTCCTGGTGCTCGATGGGAACCAGAATCTCATCCGCCCGCTCGTCGCACCGGGACTCACGGATGACGAGGTGCTTATCCTCGAGCAGGAATGGGAGAATGATCTGCCGCTTCCGGTTGCGCTCGACGTCCCGCCGAGAGAGAGAGTGCGCACGCTGACCCTCGATGAACCGGACTGGTCGGGCTTTAGATACGCCTCGTGCTGGGCTATGCCGGTTGTCTCCAGGGATCGAGACGCCAACGGCGTACTGGTTCTCTTTCATCCCGATACGCCCGAACCGGGCGATGAAGATTTCCGGCTGCTCGATGTCTCTGCACAGGTCGCCGGGATTGCGATCGATCGCGACCGATTTGAGCGGACGGCCCGGATGGAGCTCAAGCGGAAAGTGGCCGCACGTACGGCGGAGCTGGAACAGGGTAACCGTAAACTGCGCCACGAGGTCAACGAACGCATGGAAGCAGAGCGCGCGCTGCGCACCAGCGAATCGCTTCTCAAGGAGGCCGAGCGCATCGCGCACTTAGGAAGCTGGAGCTGGATGCCGGGAAGCAGGGCATTGATGTGGTCCGACGAAACGTATCGAATCTTCGGGGTGGATAAGGACTCTTTTCGCCCGGCGTTATTCCACATCGCACGTCAGATTCAGCCGGATGATCGCCGCCGCGTGTTCGACCTGTTCTCGATGGGAGCGGATGGCGAGGTGCGAAGCGGCGAATTTCGAATTCGACGGCCCGACGGAGAGGAGCGCGTGGTGGAAATGGAATTCAGCTCGGGCGGGGACGACCGGTCCGGCCGCGTCATTGGTGTGCTCCACGACATCACCGAGCAGCGCATCCTCGAGAAGGAGATCCTCAAGGCCGGCGAGAGGGAGCGAAAGCGCGTGGGACGAGATCTGCACGACGGTCTGGGGCAGCTGCTCACCGGCATCGGTTTTTTGAGCAAGACGCTTGCGCAGACGCTGGAAGCGCGAGAAGACGACCTGTCCGGAGAGGCATCCGAGATTACCTACCTCGTGGAGGACGCGATCGACCACACGCGCAGCCTCAGCAAGCTGTTGCTTCCTGTGGAACTGGAGGAAAACGGTCTCGAGGCAGCTCTCCAGCGGCTTCGCTCTCACGTCGAGGGCGTCTACGGCATCTCCTGTACGCTTAAGACAGGGACGTATCGACCGATACAAGATCCTGAAATCGCCCTGCACATGTACCGGGTTGCACAGGAGGCCGTCAACAACGCGGTCCGCCACGGAAAACCCGAACAGGTCGCCATCTCCCTCACCACGAAGCGGGGGAAGACCGTATTGCAGGTCGTGGACGACGGCATCGGGCTGCCGGAGGGGGTCGAGCAGACCGCCAGCGGCCTGGGCCTTCGGACCATGCACTATCGTGCCCAGACGATCGGCGCCGTGCTGTCTATCGGTCGCCGGCGGAGTCGCGGCACGCGCGTGGTCTGTACGCTGCCGGCCTCCGCGGAGCGCCATGCCGGAGAGATCCATTCAACTACCTGACACGCTGAAGACATGCCCGACAAAGCCCGCGTTTTTATCGTAGACGATCATCCGATCGTACGCCATGGCGTGAGCCGCCTGCTCAACCGCGAGGAGGATCTCTCCGTGACCGGCGAGGCGGAAAACAGTGCGGGTGCGCTCGAGCTGCTCGAGAAGGAGCTGCCGGACATCGTACTCGTGGATCTGGTTCTGGATGGGGAGAGCGGTCTCGATCTTATCGAAACCATTCACGAACGCTGGCCGGACCTGCCGGTGCTGGTCGTCTCCATGCACGACGCGCCGGACTACCTCGAGAAGGTATTGAAATCCGGCGCGAAGGGGTTCGTCAATAAAAAAGAGTCCATTCAGCGTCTGGCCGACGCGATCCGACGCGTGCTGTCCGGAAAAGTGTACATCGGCGAGAACATGATGGACGTGCTGGCACGATCGCTGGCCTCCGACGAAGAAAGCGACGACGAGAAAGTCTCTGAGCTCAGCGAGCGGGAGATGGAGGTGCTGGAGCTGATCGGTCAGGGATATAAGCCGCGTCAGATCGCCGAGGCGCTGCACGTGAGTCCGAAGACCGTCAACTCACACCGGGAGAATATGAAGCGCAAGCTAGATCTCGACAGCACGTCCGAGCTCGACCGGTTCGCCATCCAGTGGTTTTCCGAGCGGAAGGCGGCCTGAGGAATGAATTGGTGCCATGTAGTAGGCATCGCTACCTAGGCGCCGTGGGTAGTTCGATCCGTCCAAGAACCGGCAAAACGGCCCCGCGATTTCCGTTCTTCGGCCTATATACATCGGGCCCGCATCCCACGATACTATAATTGTCGGCGCGTCGAAGGGTCCACGCGACCCGGGCGCCCGGCGAACCTGGACAAGACAGGTTGATGGATCGTGCGCTGAGGGTGACGATATAGTCTGCGCAACGCGATCTATCAAAAGGGTAAGGCTGAAGGACGGACGGGAGAGCAACCGTCTTTTCGGCCTTGCCCTTTCCTGTCTAGGTGATTCTACCTACGTGGTATAGGCACTTTTGTGCACCCGTATTTCAGCAGGTCTGACGAGAAAACCGGTCGAGTTGCCTATTTAGGCGCGTCGGGAGTCCGCGATACCCTGGATACGAGTAAATCTGCCGTGCCGGTCTACATCCGCGCACAACGTTCATTAACGAGCAATACTATGCGTAACTCACTATCCATCCCAAGGACCTCGGAGGATCGCTTTACGCGACTTCGAGCGACGTTATATTCGGCGATTGCATTCCTGCTCGCTGCGGTCCTTTCGTTTACGGGCTGTACCGATCAGGTCGCCGGTCTTGAAGATGCCGGGGGATCTGAGACGACCGCGGTCGACTCGGACATCCCGGACGTATCTTCCAAGATGGAACCGATCACGAAACTTCGCCACGCCAACCTGATGGACCGCGCGACGGTCCACACGAGCAAGAACGGCGAATCGACGGGCATCATCCTGGGCCTGCATTCCAACACGACCGACCTTGAGAAGCAGGAATTGCTCCAGCGCTTCGAGCTGTTGCAGCGCTTCGAGCTCTTGCAGCGCTTCGAGCTCTTGCAGCGTTTCGAGCTGCTCGGCCGTGACGAACTGTTACAGCGTGACGAGCTGCTTCAGCGCTGGGAGTTGCTACAGCGCTACGAGCTGCTGGGCCGCGACGAGCTGTTGACGCGCGACGAGCTGCTGCAGCGCTGGGAGCTTCTACAGCGTGATGAGTTGCTTCAGCGTTGGGAGCTGCTGCAGCGTTGGGAGCTGCTGTCTCGCTGGCAGCTGGTGTATCGCCTCGAGCTGCTGCAGCGCTGGGAGTTGCTTCAGCGCTGGGAGCTGCTCCAGCGATGGAATAAGCTCGATCAGGACGAACTGCTGCAGCGCTGGGAGAAGCTCGGTTATGACGAGCTGCTCCAGCGATGGGGACTCACGTTCGACGAGCTCTTGCAGCGGTGGGAGCTGCTGCAGCGCTACGGCAACTACAACGAGGTCTTCAACGGCATCGCCGTGCGTATGCCGAGTCGACTCGTCGGACTCTTTGCGAGCTTTATCCAGCGTCAGCCGCACGTGTCGTGGGCCGAGCCCGACATCGGGTTCAATATCGGCAATCCGGGTCCCGTGCTCAACGGCGACGGGAGCCAGATCACGCCGTGGGGTCTCGAGTACATAGGCGCCGAGGATGGGCGTCATGCCGACGGCGTCGAGCTCTACATGATCGACAGCGGCGTGAGCAGCTCGGACGTCAACGTCGCGGCTCGCTACGACGTGACCCAGTGTGAGGTCGAGGATGACGTCATTCTCGACGACTGTTCGCTCGAAGAGGGCGGGCTGGACACGGACGGTCACGGTACGCACATGGCCGGACTCGCCTCCGCCATCGACGATAACGATGGTGTGGTAGGTGTGGCCCCGGGCGTGAACGTCTACAGCATGAAGGTCGTCCGAGACGACGGTAGTGCGGAATCGTCCTACGTCATCGAGGTGCTCGATTACATCATGGCACGCAAGAAGACGAATCCGTCTACGCCGATGGTTGCCAACATCAGTCTCGGCGCCGATATCGGTACGACGGAGTACATCGCCCTCGACGAGGCCGTCGATGCGGCTGCCAAGGCAGGTGTCGTCGTGGTCGTGTCCGCCGGCAACGGCAGCACCGATGCCGAGACGTACACGCCGGCGCACGCCAAGGGCGCGATCACGGTCGGTTCGTACGGGAAGAACTACGTGTTCTCCACGTTCTCGAACTACGGCAAGGTGGTCGACATTCTTGCCCCGGGCGAGCAGCTGGAGACGGTCGGTTCGGACGACGCTACCGGCTATCAGAAGTCTACGTCCACGGGTACGTCGCCCGCTGCGGCGATGGTCGCCGGCGCCGCCGCCGTCTATCTCGCCCAGAACCCTGACGCGTCCGCCAAGGACGTAGAGAAGGCGCTCGACCAGAGCGGCGAGAAACTCGTCAAGAACGCGCCGAAGGGCACGACGGACAAAACCGTGTGGATCGGCGGTGACGAGAAAGACGATAAAAAGGGAAAGAAGAAAAAGAAGGGGAAGGGCTAAACTCCCTCCTTCGATATAACCATCGCTCTTGATGAGAGAGAGCAGCCGGGCGGTACCGAAAGGTGCCGCCCGGTTTTTTTTGGGCAGCCGGTACGAGCGCGTGCGCGCATGACGAGTCTTCGGGCCGCACGCCGGCCGGGCGCCTACAGCGCCTGCGATGGGGCCTCAGGCGGCAAGATTCACCAGATCACCCGATGCGAATTAGGTCAAACGTCCTATTTGGCCGGCCGGCGAATACGCGATACCTGTAGGGAAGCAAATTCTTAGGGCGCCGGCATTCCGGCGTGTCTACTGCCTAAACGAGCAAAACCATGTTATACTCAATATTCACACCAAGCCGGTTCGACGATCGCCCCTCGCGGCTTCGGGCCACGATGTATTCGGCGATCGCGTTTCTACTAGCCGCGACGCTGTCCTTCACCGGTTGTACGGATCAGATAGCGGGCCTCGACGAGGCTCCGGAGTCACCGACGGCGGACGCCGTCGACGCGCCCAATAAGCGCGGCGACGTTTCGAAGCTGCGTCACGCGAACCTGATCGACCGTGCCACGCGCTCGGTGGGTAAGGACGAGTACGAGACGGGATTCGTCCTCAGTATGGACGAAACCACGACGGAGTTGGAGAAGCAGGAACTGCTGCAGCGTTTCGAGCTGTTGCAGCGCTACGAGCTTTTGCAGCGTTTCGAGCTGCTTCAGCGCTACGAGCTGATCGACACGCAGGAAGACCTGTCCATGGACGAGCTGTTGCAGCGCTTCGAACTCTTGCAGCGCTACGAACTGCTCGGCCGTGACGAGCTGTTAAGCCGCGACGAACTGCTGTCGCGTTGGGAAGAGATGCAGACCGAAGAGTTACTGTCCCGCTGGGAGCTGCTCTCTCGCTGGGAGCTCCTCTCTCGCGACGAGCTGCTCAGCCGCCTGGAGGATCTCCAGCAGTGGGAACTGCTGCAGCGTGACGAGCTGCTCTCGCGCTGGGAGCTGCTGTCCCGTGACGAGCTGCTGCAGCGCTGGGAGGAGCTGGGCTTCGACGAGCTGCTGCAGCGATGGGGCATGACGTATGAGGAGCTGCTTACGCGGTGGGAGTATATTTCGCGCTACGCGGACTTTACTAGCGTCATGAACGGCATAGCCGTTTCGCTGCCCAGCCGCTACGTGAGCCGATTCGTCAGCTTCATCAACGTAAATCCCATCGTTCGCTATGCGGAGCCGAGCTTTCGCTTCGGAGGAGGAAACGGTCCGTCGCTCATCGACGATGATCCCGAGCAGATCACGCCCTGGGGCATGGAAAAGATCGGTGCGACCGGTACGCGTGATGCCGCGGGCGTCGAAGTCTATTTCATCGACAGCGGCGTGAGCAGCGACGACATCAACGTTGCCGCCCGCTATGACTTCACGCACTGCGAGGTCGCCGACGACGAGATCCTGGACGGATGCACGTATGCCGAAGGCGGTGACGACACGGACGGACACGGGACCCACGTCGCGGCACTCGCTTCGGCCATTGACGACAGCGACGGCATCGTAGGCGTGGCGCCCGGCGTCGACGTTTTCAGTATGAAGGTCGTGAGCGATGACGGTTCGGCGGAGTCGGCCTACGTGATCGCCGCACTGGACTACGTGGTGGAGCGTAAAGCCCTGCACCCGCTGACGCCCATGGTCGTGAACATCAGCCTCGGTGCCGACATCGGTACGACGGAGTATATCTCCCTCGACGAGGCGGTTGATGCCGCCGTCGATGCTGGTGTCGTCGTGGTCGTATCGGCCGGCAACGGCGCCACGGATGCCTCGACTTACACGCCGGCGCATGCCGTGAAGGCTATCACGGTGGGTTCGTACGGAAAGACGGATGTTTTTTCCAGCTTCTCTAACTACGGCAGCATGGTCGACATCCTTGCGCCGGGTGAAAAGCTGGAAACGGTGAATTCGACCCACGAGTCTTCGACGACGAAGTCACCGACGACGACGGGTACGTCGCCCGCCGCGGCGATGGTTTCCGGCGCCGCCGCCGTCTACCTGGCGAACCATCCGACAGCCACACCCGATCAGGTCGTGTCTGCGTTCCAGGAAAGCGGGCGTACGATCAACGGGGCGACGCCGTCGGGAACGATCAACAAGAGCGTATGGATCGGCAACTAAGCCGCGT
>JBBDTI010000074.1:0-3518 GCA_040904565.1 Rhodothermales bacterium | reverse complement strand
TGGAGGAATCTACCTACCACGATTCGGTCAAGCTTCCCTGTAGATTTGGTCGAGACGGCCTATTCAGTGACGGGCGCCTCCGGCGATACTATAGCTGAAGGCGCGACGCAATGGTCACCACCACGCTTCTCGATAGAGAGGCCGCCCACCACGGGCCGATCGGCAGATCACTCGCGATGCATTGCGGGCCTCGCCCTGAACATCCAACCATCCTACCACAGACTACATGATCGGTCTCCCGAGAGGCTGAAGCGATCCGTCCAGAGGATCTTGTGTTAGCTTGCGTCCACCGCAACACGGTCCCTCGGACCGGAGACGGGGCGTCACCCACAGCGGGTGCGTCCCGTTTTTCGTTGTGTACGGAGGAGAAATCTCCCCTGGAATGGAACGCGTTGGGCGAAGCAACATCGGTCGATCAGCACGGCGAGGTTTTTCCGAGGAGACGCGCCTACGTTGACATCACAGCCATCATACACGCATAGCAAAGGCCCCGCTGCCACGCCAGGATGACGGAGCAGGCCGAAATTGGGCCCACAAACGGCTATATTTACCTTAAGAACGACTCCTGTAAGGCCGATTCTAGATACAGATACCGTGCGCGCTTTTTTTGCGTGCCTCCAATTAATTCCTGAATTGGACCCTCATGAGGAAAAGATCCGCGTTCGGCTGCATAGCCCGGAACGCATCGACTGTCTGGGTCTTTTCAGGAGGAAGGAACGAGAATCCGACTACATGATTCGTTGTCGCCGGTTCATACAGCTGCTCCTGGCCGTCCTCATCGTAGGATGCTGGGGAGGTATGCCCGCGTGGAGTCAGTCGGCGTTTCCGCTAAATGCGGACAAGCAGCTCACGCAGTTCCGGTTCGACCAATGGACGGCCGAGCAGGGGCTGCCGATGAATCGGGTGCAGACGCTGCTCCAGACGTCTGACGGATACGTATGGATGGGGACACAGGAGGGTCTGGTCCGATTCGACGGATTCGACTTTCACATTTTCGACAGCAAGAATTCGCCGCTGCAAAGCAACGACGTCGGTGATCTGGCCCAGGACGAAGCCGGAAATCTGTGGATCGCGACGTCGTATGACGGCCTGGCACGCTTCCGCCACGGACGTTTCACGAGCTACCGTGTGGAAGACGGCCTGACGAGCGACCAGGTATACGCGGTCACCGTCGATCGATCGGGTCGGGTCTGGGCCGGTACGCAGACGGGCGTGAGCGTTCTAGAAGGGGACTCGCTCGCACCGCTGGATGTCGGGTCGGCGTTTCGCGAGTACTCGATCCGATCAATTCATCAGGACGACGCCGGCGTTATCTGGTTCGGTACGCAGGAATCCGGTCTCATTCGGCTGGACGGCCGGGACTTCACCCGGCTGACTACGGCGGACGGTCTGCCGAGTGACGAGATCACGAGCCTCGCGGGCGGCGTCGACGGATCCGTACTGGTCGGTACGAAAGGTGGCCTCGTGATCTTCGACGGGGACGCGATGCAGTTGATTTCCAGCGCGGACGGACTCCCCAATGACCTGATCCGGTCGGCACGCGCGGACGCGCAGGGTACGATCTGGATCGGGACGGAGGAAGGCGGACTCAGCCGGTACGTCGACGGGCGCATGGATACGTATCCCACCGATCGCCTCTCGAGCGTGTTCGACGTGATGGTCGACATGGAAGGCAGTCTGTGGATCGGAACCCAGCGCGAAGGACTGGGTCGGCTGCAGGACGGCAAATTTACGGTCTTTACGGCCGAGGAAGGCCTCAGCAGCAGCAGCGTGTATTCCGTCGTTCAAGACGCCGCGGGGGACGTCTGGGTGGGCACGATCGACGAGGGTGTAAACCGCCTCACAGACGGCCGGTTCACGTCGTACACGACGGAGAACGGATTTCCGACGAACTCGATCGGCGGTCTCTACGGTTCACGCAACGGGGACGTATGGATCGGTACGCGCGGTGCCGGCCTCGTGCGATATCGCGACGGAAACTTCCGACATTATACGGTCTCGGATGGTCTTCCGGACGACCAGATCTACAACATCTTCGAGGATTCGAGAGGCGTCCTCTGGATGGGGAGCTATAAGGAAGGTCTCATCCGATTCGACGGGCGTCGATTCGTGACGTTCACGACGGAGGACGGACTGTCGCACAACGCCATTACGGCCATCGTGGAGGGACCGGACGGCTATCTCTGGCTCGGCACGTATCGGGGCGGCGTAAATCTCATGAAGGACGGCGTCGTCATTCACACCTACACGACGGACGACGGGCTCCCGCAGGACAACGTCAATTCGTTGTATCGGGATGAGGAAGGGGTCGTCTGGATCGCCACCCAGGAAGGCGGATTGAGCCGGCTGCGGGACGGCCGGCTGGCCACACTGACGGCGGCGGACGGACTCTACAGCGAGAACATCCTCCAGATTCTGGAGGACGACCTCGGTTATCTCTGGTTCAGCTCGAATACGGGCCTGTTCAAGGTTGATAAGGAGCAGATCCACGAGACGATGGATGGGCGGCTCGATGTCGTCGAATCGACCGTCTACGACCGCAGCGATGGACTGACCACGACGGAGTTCAACGGGGGATTGCAGCCGGCCGGCTGGAAGGATCGAGACGGGAACCTCTGGTTCGTCTCGTCGGCCGGACTCGTCTGCGTCGATCCGAACGATATGCCGGTCAACGAGCTCGCCCCTCCCGTGGTAATCGAGCGCGTGATTGCCGGAGACGAACCGATGCGCCTCGATACGACCATGGTCCTCGAAGCCGGGCGCAACCGGCTCGAGGTCGACTTCATCGGGCTCAGCTACATCGCCAACGACGAGATCGTGTACCGGTACATGCTCGACGGCGTGGACGACGGATGGGTCGAGGCCGGCGGCCGTCGGCAGGCCTTCTATACCAACCTGAGTCCGGGACAGTACACCTTCCGCGTCATGGCCCGGAACGCGGACGGCGTGTGGAGCGCGCAGCCGGCGAGTATCTCCTTCTATCTGGAGCCGTTCTTCTATCAGACCTGGTGGTTTTTCGGGTTGATGGCGCTGGCGCTCATGTTCAGCGGCGTCGGCGTTTACAGGCTGCGCGTGCGGCAGCTGAAGGCGCGCCAGCGTGAGCTCGAGCAGATCGTCGACGAGCGCACCCGCGACCTCCGCGAAGAGAAGGAGAAGGTCGAGCAGGCGAAGGAGGTCATCGAGGAACAGGCCGATCAGCTCCGAGAGATGGATCGCGTCAAAACGCGCTTCTTCGGCAACATCTCGCACGAATTCCGTACCCCCCTGACCCTGAATATCGGTCCGCTCGAGAATGCAATGACCGGACTCTACGGGCCCGTTCCGGATCCGCTCAAGAAGCAGCTCAGCATTATGCTGCGCAATGCACGTCGCCTGCTGCGCCTCATCAACCAGCTGCTCGATATCTCGAAGCTGGAATCCGGACGCATGGAGCTGAAGCCGAAGCGGCTGGACCTGGTGCAGTTCCTGGAGGGCGTCGTGATGTCCTTCACGGGTTTCACGGAAAAGAACGACATCGA
>JBBDTI010000073.1:0-22034 GCA_040904565.1 Rhodothermales bacterium | reverse complement strand
TTCTTCGCCACGGGGCTGTCCCTCGTCATCCATCCCAGAAATCCGCACGTTCCTACGGTTCACGCGAACTTTCGCTATTTCGGGCTCGGCGAAGACCTTGCCGACCCCATCGATCAGTGGTTCGGCGGCGGTGCAGACCTGACGCCTTATTATCCCGTGCTGGAAGATGCACGGCATTTCCATCGCGTGTGGAAGGACGTATGCGACGCGCACAAGGTGGCCGACTATGAGCACTTCAAACGACAGTGCGACGAGTACTTCTATCTCCCGCACCGAGAGGAAGCCCGGGGCATCGGCGGGATTTTTTTCGACTACATGCGGGATACGCCCGAAGCGACGTTTGCATTCGTGAAAGAGGCCGGTGCGTCCTTTATGGATGCCTACGTTCCGATCGTGAAACGCCGGTGCGACGAACCGTACGGGGAGCGTGAGCGGGCGTATCAGGCTGTACGGCGAGGTCGCTACGTAGAGTTCAATCTGTTGTACGATCGGGGAACCAAGTTCGGTATCGAGACGCAGGGGCGGACCGAAAGCATCCTCATGAGCCTGCCGCCGGCGGCACACTGGCACTATGACTGGCACGCCGATTCGAACTCCCCCGAAGAGCGTGCTTTGTGGTATTTCGAACCGCGCGATTGGCTCGCGGCGGCACCTGACGACGCCCCGGGATGAGTGCCGAGAGAATGCGTAAAAGCGCTTACGTCCAGAGAGCGCAGCGGAAATGGAGTTAGTAGAAAGTTCAACGTCGACCAGGAACTGCGAGACTAGATTTATAGAAAGAACTAGGTGTATCCGCCGACATTCATTTAGCCGGCCGCGCCCATATGACGCCTCGTGAATTTCTGAAGAGGTATTCGTACGATGACAGGCTTGTCACCGGTGAATTCTTCCCCTCCGAGCCCCTAAAGATAGAGCGGGGCGACACGGTGGGCATCGTGCTGATGAACCTGGGTGGGCCTTCCCGGCGTGAAGACGTCGAGCCGTTCCTCTACAACCTGTTCATGGATCCCGCCATCATCGACATTCCCGTCGGCGGCATCCTGCGGCACTGGCTGTGCCGGTTCATTGCTTCTCGACGGTCAGAAACCGTCGGTCAGGACTACGAGGTCATCGGCGGAGGTTCGCCGATCAATCGATTGACCCGCGAGCAGGCCCGAAGTCTCGAAGTACGGCTCGTGCGGGAATACGGGGATCAGGTAGGCGTCGAGTTCAAAACGTATCTGGCGATGCGTTACTGGCATCCTCTCAGCGAGGAGGCAGCGCGTAAGATGGAGGCGGACGGCGTCGACAAGGTCTTGCTGCTTCCTCTCTTTCCGCAGTATTCGAAGACCACGACGGGGTCGGGATTGGTCTACTGGCACGCCCTGCAGGAGGCCGGCGAAATTCCGAAATGGGAAACGACGTACGTATCTGAGTACGCGGCGAACCCCAAATACATCCAGGCCGTTTCGGAGCGGATCGACGAAGCGCTGCAGCGATTTCCCAAGGGGGTGCGCGGCGAAGCCGAGCTTCTGTTCAGCGCGCATGGCACGCCGTTGAAGGAGATGAAGGAACGCCACGATCCGTACTGCTGCCTTATCCATTCTACGGTCGACCGCGTGATGGCGCAGCGCGACAACGATCATCCGTTCCATGTCTCGTTTCAGAGTAAGGTGGGGCCGATGGAATGGCTCACGCCGAGCACGGTCGACAAGGTGCACGCGCTGGCGGCCGAGGGTGTGAAGGCGCTCGTCGTCGTTCCCATTGCTTTTGTGACCGATCACATTGAAACGGCCTACGAGCTCGACGTGGAGCTGCGTGAGGTAGCCGAGGAAGGAGGGATCGACCATTTCGAGGTTTCATCCGGACTGAACTGCCATCCGCTTTTCATCGAGGCCCTGGCGGAGGCAGCCGTTTCGCAGCTCATACTGCCGGAAGGGGTCGGTACGATGAGCGCCTCGGGAGACGGCGTGGCCTCGGGTGAGGCCTATCCGCTTCGGCCGCTGGACGATCTTCCCCGGTTCCGTGGGTCCGAACGGTGCGTTAGATGCCACCAGTGCGAGCGCGTCACGGAGGCCCGCCGGTGGGATCTTCCGTCAGGTACGCCTGAGACGTCGCCCAACCGAACGCAGGCATCTCGTTGACAGGACGAAGTTGGAGGCGGAATCATTGCGGGAGGCGACGGGCGGGACCGCGACGCGTGATTCACGTCCAGTCTCGTAGCATGTATGGATGAGTCCTCCGACCATCTTCTTCGCACGTTCGGTGCCGTTCCGCCGTCGAGTCGCGTGCTCGATCTCGGCTGCGGCCGAGGAGTACATACGGAGCCCCTGATGCGACTGGGGTTCGACGTGTATGCCTGTGATCGGAGTCCGAAGGCAGTCGAAGCGGTTCGATCGCTGCTCGCCGACATCGTGGGTGCGGCCGAAGCGAAGAAACGATGCAGCGAATCACGTCTTGACGCGCTGGGATATCCTGACGATTATTTCGACTGGGTCGTGGCGTTCGATACGCTCGCTCGCGTGGAAAGTGACCGTGACATGCTGGAGATGCTGGACGAGGTGCGACGCGTCATGAAATCCGGCGGATGGATCTACGTAGCCGTTCCGGCCGTGCCGGATGCCGAAGCGGGGCTCGGTGCAGCAGATCGGGGGTACGCAGGGGATAGCGGCATGGCGCCGACGTTCATGCCCCGGACGCTCGACGACGTGCTCGTGAGGGCGGGATTCACGGTATCCGAACGACCGTCGATCGCGGCGCGCAACGACGGGCGCGTCGTGCGGGCGATCTATCGGAAGGTGGACGAACAGACCCCGGTATGAGGATGTTGCGACACGCCGTCTAATTGGAACTGAATATATCTGCGACATGCTGACTATCAGTAGCGAGCTCTACGAGCGTGCCCGTAAGGTCATACCGGGTGGCGTCAATTCGCCGGTTCGGGCGTTTCAGAGCGTCGGAGGTACTCCGGTATTCATCCGCCGGGCTGAAGGAGCGTACGTGGAGGACGAGGACGGCAACCGCTACGTCGATTATGTCGGATCGTGGGGACCGATGCTTTTCGGGCACGCCGAGCCGTCCGTCGTGGAGGCCGTTTGCGCGGCTTCGGAGGATTCTACGTCGTTCGGCGCGCCGACACGGGTAGAGGTCGAGGTAGCCGAACGGATCTGTAATCTCGTACCGTCCGTCGAATCGGTACGCATGGTGAACTCCGGCACGGAGGCTACGATGAGCGCCGTACGTCTCGCCCGCGGATTTACGGGAAGAGACAAGATCATCAAGTTCGAAGGCAACTATCACGGTCACGCGGATTTTTTCCTGATCGCGGCGGGTAGCGGTGCGACGACGTTTGGCCGGCCTGATTCACCGGGCGTTACGGCCGCGACGGCGAGCGATACGCTGATTGCACGCTACAACGACCTGGATGACGTGACGCGGCTCCTCGATGCGAACGAAGGTGAAGTCGCGTGCATCGTGATCGAGCCGGTGGCCGGCAACATGGGATGTGTACCGCCGGAGCCGGGGTTCCTGGACGGACTACGAGAGCTGTGCGACGCGCGGGGCGTGCTCCTTATCTTCGATGAAGTGATGACGGGATTTCGCGTCGCGCGGGGCGGTGCGCAGGAGCGATACGGCGTGTTTCCCGACCTTACGACGCTGGGGAAAGTCATCGGGGGAGGCCTTCCCGTGGGCGCCTACGGTGGGCGAAAGGAGATCATGGACCATCTGTCTCCGACCGGTCCCGTGTATCAGGCCGGTACGCTCTCCGGCAATCCCCTGGCTATGGCTGCCGGTAACGCAGTATTGAAGCGTCTTCAGGAGGAGTCAGGCCTTTTCGAACGGCTTGAAGAGACGGGCCGGCTGCTCGAGGAAGGGACGAAGCGTACGCTGGAAGAGCTCGGGCTTGACTATTACACGACGCGCGTCGGCTCGATGGGGTCGCTGTTCTTTACGTCGGAGCGCGTGACGGACTACGAGTCGGCGCGCACGAGCGACACGGAACGCTACGGTCGGTATTTTCACGCGATGCTCCGGCGCGGTGTCTATCTTGCACCGTCGCAGTTCGAGGCCTTCTTCTTTTCGACGGAGCACGGGAAGGAGGAAGTGGACCGTACGCTGCAGGTGCAGCGAGAAGCCCTCGAAGAGATTCACGAAACATGAACGGCCGGACCGCTATCCGCGAGCCGTCGCGTCGCGGCGGACGGGCCGTATCGTAGTATAGACTTACCTACCATCGGACACATTCCGTCATGAGCACCTTTCAGGATCGATCGGTAACGAGAGAGATGTCGTCGTCCCGGTCGTCTATTCCAGGCGCGCAGCTCGAGCGCGTACCCGTACTGATTTTCGACGAGCCTGGAACGATGGCACGTCAGGTCGCGAAACGCATCGCCGGATTGATCGAAGAGGGCAAGACCGTCGGAAAGAATGTCGTACTGGGTCTTCCGACCGGTTCGACGCCCATCGGCGTCTACCAGAACCTGATCCGCATGCACGAGGAAGACGAGCTCGATTTCTCCGGTGTCGTGACCTTCAATCTGGACGAATATTACCCTATCGATCCGGAGAGCCTGCAGAGCTACCATCGCTTCATGCGGGAGAATTTCTTCGATCACGTCAACATCCCCGAGAAGAACATTCACATCCCCGAGGGCGACATTCCTCGGGACGATGTCGAAGCATATTGTGCGATGTACGAGCATGAAATCGAAAGGGCTGGCGGCTTCGATCTGCTCATGCTGGGGATCGGGCGGAGCGGTCACATCGGGTTCAACGAGCCGGGATCGGCCGCCGACACCAGGACGCGTCTCATCGTTCTCGACGAGATCACGCGCAAGGATGCCGCGAGTGATTTCTTCGGTGAAGAGAACGTGCCGAGACAGGCGCTCACGATGGGCGTTGGGACCATTCTGGAAGCACGCGAGATCATCCTGCTCGCCACGGGTGAACACAAGGCTCCCATTCTTCGCCGCGCCGTGGAGGAAGAACCGAATCGGCGCGTTACGGCCAGTTACCTCCAGCATCACCGCAACGCCACGATTTATGCGGATCGGTCCGCCGCCAGCGAGCTGACGAGGGAAAAGACACCATGGCTCGTCAAGCACGTCGAGTGGACGCCGATGATGGGCAAGAGAGCCGTCATCTGGCTCAGCGAAAAGCTCGGGAAAGCGATACTGACGCTGGAGGAGTCCGACTTCTACCGCAATAATCTTCACGAGCTGGTATACGCGTACGACCACATCGACAACCTATGTCGGACCGTCTTCGAGGACTTGCGGCAGCGGGTGACCTATCGCGACAGTCTGATAAAAGGGGAAAAGGTGATCGTGTTCAGCCCGCATCCTGATGACGACGTCATCTCGATGGGAGGGATGCTCGACAAGCTCGTCGCAAACGGCAACGAGATCCGCGTCGCGTACATGACGAACGGATCCGTGGCGGTCTTCGATGCGGACGTGCGCAGGTATCTTCGTTTCATCGATCTCAGCCAGGATGTGCTGGGACTCACCGAGGACGGCAAAAACGACCTCTCCGCACAGCGGGTGCGGATTCTGAAGTTTCTCGAGAAGAAAGCGCCGGGTTCGGTCGACATGGACGAGGTCCAGGCGATGAAGGCCTACATCAGGTATGCGGAGGCGATCGAAGGTCTCGAAGTGATGGGGCTGGGTGCCGAGAACGCTCGATTTCTCGACATGCCTTTTTACAAGACGGGGCGCGTGCGCAAGGATCCCGTCGGTCCGGCCGATGTCAAGGTCGTTCTCGACTTCATCGAAGAAATCCAACCTGCTCATATCTTCGTGGCAGGCGACCTGTCGGATCCGCACGGTACCCATCGCATGTGCTACCAGGCGATCGGAAGGGCGTTGGGCGAGTACAACGACAGGAACGAGAAAGGAGGATCCGGCAAGGAGAAGGAGGAGGCTTCCGAGGGGAATCAGACGAACGGAAAAGCGAACCGGGCCGCGTCGAGGATCAGGCCTAAGGTGTGGTTGTATCGCGGCGCCTGGCAGGAATGGGAGATCTACCGAGCCGACGTCTTCCTTCCGCTCTCAAAGGCCGATCTGGATCGCAAGGTCGAAGCCATCTACAAGCACGAGAGCCAGAAGGATCGAGCCATGTTTCCGGGGGCGTACGACGAGCGCGAGTTCTGGCAGCGCGCTCAGGACCGTAACACCGATACGGCGCGCGCTCTGAACGCGCTCGGCCTGCCCGAGTTTTATGCGGCCGAAGCGTACGTTACCACCTACGACCTCGAAGTGACCTGATCGGTCACCGGTAGATCATCTTCCGCGTCATCCCGCCGTCGGCGACGAATTGCTGCCCGGTCACGAAGCCGGCTTCGGACGAGAGAAGGAAGGCGATGATCGCGGCGATGTCTCCAGGGGTACCTACGCGTCCCGTAAGATGCTGTGCGTGATCCTCCGGCCGCAGCTCCGGTTCGCGACGGCGGTCCGACCGCTGCCATGCCTGCGTTGCGATCCATCCTGGACTCACGCAGTTGACCCGTACGTCCGGTGCGAGACTGTTCGCCAGAGCGTGCGTCAGCGCGACGAGGCCCCCTTTCGCGGCGCTGTATGCTTCCGTGTGCGGCTCGGACATGATGGCCCGCGTCGAGGCGATGTTGACGATCGCACCGGTCGATGCACGGAGGTGGGCTGCCGAGTGCTTCGTACAGAGAAACGACCCGGTTAGATTGGTGTCGAGCACACGGTTCCAGTCGTCCAGCTGGAGTTCTTCAATCCGACCCGTGTGGGGATTCGCTATGGCGGCATTGTTTACGAGTGCCGTCAGGGTACCATCGCGCTCTACGGACTGCCGAACCATGCGCTGGACGGACGCCTCGTCCGCCACGTTCGTTTCAACAAACGTTACACGTTCCGGGTTACCGATCTCTTCGACCGTTTCGCGACCGGCAACGCGGTCGATGTCCGCGATCACGACGCCGTATCCGTCAGCGGCGAGTCGAATGGCGATCGCCTTACCGATACCCTGTGCTCCGCCGGTAACGATCACCGTGTGATCGCTCATGGATCTTTCCGTCACGGTTTATCGGTCGACGAACCGAAAGTCGATCTCGCGCGATTCGAGATTGGCGCCGGCAACCTGGACGCGAACGCTGCTTCCCAGCTTGTACGTACGTCCGCTATCGCGACCGACGAGGCTATACGTGCTCTCATCGTACTCGTAGTAGTCGTCGTTGAGGTCTCGGACGTGCACCATGCCTTCGACGAGCAGCTCGGTGAGTTCGACGAAGATGCCGAACTTGGTGACGCCGCTCACGACGCCGTCGAATTCGTCACCCACGTGCTGGCGGATGTATTCGACCTGTTTCAGCTTCACGGATTCCCGTTCGGCCTCGACGGCGATCTGTTCGCGCTCCGAGCAATGCCTGCAATTCGCCTTCAGGGTCTCTTCGCCGACCTGGCCGCCGTTCCTGGCGTAGCGTTTCAGCAGGCGGTGCACCATCAGGTCCGGATACCGCCGGATGGGACTCGTAAAATGCGAGTAGTGCTCGAACGCGAGCCCGAAGTGACCGATATTCTCGGTCGAATAGATGGCTTTGGACATCGCCCGGAGCGAGGCCTGCTCGATCACCGGCTCTTCGGGTTTCCCCTTGACCTTTTTCAGGAGGGCGTTCAGGCTCTTGGAATCCACTCTGCCGTCGTTGACCTCGAGCGTATGCCCGAATGCGCGTACGTATTCGGCGAGCTTCGTAATCCGCTCGGAGTCGGGCGCGTCGTGGATGCGATATACGAACGGTTTCGCATTCTTTCGAGCGCCTACATGCGCCGCCACCGTCCGGTTGGCGAGCAACATCAGTTCCTCAACGAGCCGGTTCGCCTCGATGCGTTCTTTTCGGACGAGTTTTTTGGGGCTTCCGTCATCGTTGAGAATCACGCGGATCTCCGGGATATCGAAGTCGATGGACCCTGCGCGCATCCGCTTCGACGTCAGCGTGCGCGAGAGCCGCGCCGCTCGGACGACGTGGTCCGAGAAGGCATTCTCAGGGTAGCCGCCCTGAATAAACTGCTGTGCCTCGTCGTAGGTGAACCGAGCGTGAGAGCGGATGACCGTCTCGGCAATCTCATACTCCTTCACGTCGCCCTGCGAGGTCACCTCCATGATGATCGAAAACGCCAGCTTGTCCTCATCCGGCCGCAGCGAGCAGACCTTGTTCGAGAGCTTCTCGGGCAACATCGGGATGACGCGGTCGACCAGATAGACGCTCGTGCCTCGCTGGAGTGCTTCCGCATCAAGCTCCGTATTGGTCTTAACGTAATGGCTCACGTCGGCGATATGGACGCCCACCTCGAGATTCCCGTTCGGCAGGTCGAGGACGTGAATGGCGTCGTCGAAATCCTTCGCGTCTTCCGGGTCGATCGTGAAGATCGGTTTCTCGCGCAGGTCGACACGTCGATCGATCTCCTCCCGTGGGATGGCATCGCGGACCGCCTGCGTTTCTCGTATCACCTCGTCCGGGAAACCGGACCGAATGTCGAGGCTCATGGCGAGAGAGAGGACGCGTACGGATGGATCGTCTCCGGCACCGATGACCTGCAGCACGCGGCCTTCGGGCGATGCCTTGCGATCGTCGAATCGGTCGATAGATACGACCACTTTGTCCCCATTGTCGGCCTCGTTGAAGGCCTCGGACGGCACGTAGATGTCTTGCGTGAGTCGCTTGTCGTCAGGGACGACGAAAGCAAAATGCCCCTGCTTCTGGAAGGTGCCGACCGTTTGCGTACGCTTGCGTTCGATAACGCTCAGCACTTCTCCTTCGCGGCGACGATCGCCACGGCTGGGCGCGGCGAGTCCGACCAGGACCCGGTCTCCATCGAGAGCGGTCTCCATATTGCTCTCGCGCACGAAGATATCTTCGTCGCGATCTTCGACCTCGACGAATCCGAAGCCTTTGGCGTTTACGCGAAGCACGCCTTCCACCTTTGAAGGCTGAATCCTGAACGTGTAACGGCCGCCCTTCACGCGGTCGATCAACCGCTCGTCCTCAAGATTGGCGAGAACGCTCTGAAAGCGATCGAATGTCTGATTGTCCTTATAACGCAGCTCCTTCGCGATCTGCTTGGCGTGATAGGCCTTGTTGCCGTTGTTTTTGAGCAGGCTGAGAATGTCGCGCTTGATGCGCTCCGCGGATGCTATCTGGGACACGTAAAAGGCTCTTGAATGTACAATTTGATGGATTTTCAGAAGAAAGATACGTCTGGTAGACCAAGACGGTCCGAAATTCTGGCGAATCCGCGCAATTAACGCAGATTCAACGTTCGTCGCTCGTTCCGGCGACGGCGTCCTCGTCGGATTGATCGCCGCCGGTCTCCGGGAGAACCCAGCCGAAGAGGCGCTCGATGAGGCGGCGCCACGTCGAGAATTCGGTCTGATAGGAAAGGCCCGCCCCCGTCGTGCTCGTGTTGAGCGCTTCCGTGCTCAAGATATCGCCCTCTCTTCGATAGAACACCTCCATGGATACCTGGGGATTGAGGCGGACTTCGACGACGAACTCGTCGAGCACCCCCTGCTGCTGGCGCTGGACCTGATCGTTCTGGTAGATCCCCTGTCCGCGAATGATGAGTCGTTCTTCAAGCAGTCGAAGCGCGACGCCGTAGGTCACGTCCAGGTCCTGTGCGCTCTCACCCTGTACGCCGAGACTGAGGTCGACGTTGGGGAGGGCGTAGTTCAGGTACCTGTTGAGCTGGCCGGCGACGAGCTGGGAGAGACTATTGAAGGCCAGCTGGCTGCGCGTGTGTGCGAAGGTATCGTCGGACGTAGCCGATAGCAGGAAAGAATTCGTCAGCAGGACGCTCGTGGCGTACTGAGCGGCATGTTCCGGTCGATTCAATAGGGCTTCGAGCCCATCGTAACCCCCGATGAGATTGCGATCCGATCGGTCGACCGACAGCGCCAGGTCGACGATGGGCGTCGCCACCCGTCCGCTGACGTCCAGTTCGATGATCAAAGGGATGAGGCGCCGCTCCTGTCCCGCCAGCCCGAGTCCTTCCGTCGACGCCCTGGTGCGATAGGTCGCGGAGATATTCAGCATGGCATTCAGAGGATCGCCGTCCCACGTAATCGTACCGCTCTCGATCAGGAACCGGCGAAAAAACACCTCGCCTGCCGTAAAGAGATAGTCGCCTGAGGAAACGGAGAACGTGCCGTAGGTCGAAAAGTCACCTTCCTCTCGGACGAGCTGTACGCGCCCGCTGCCGACGGCATTGATGACGTCGCCAAGCAGTGGGTCGATGACGAGATGCACCGTAGATCCCTGTGGTGCCAGAATATTGAGGTCCATATCGAGTCCGTCGAGGAACGGTCGCTCGCCCTCAGGTCGCTGGGCGAGGAGGCTGTTTCGACGGGACAGACCCGCGAAGTCCGGCACGTTGCCCATCGAGTCTGCGAACACGATGAATCCGGCATCCGTCGCGGAGGCGGACTCGGATATGGGGATGAAGAGGTCGCTCTCGGGACTGGCCCGTATATTGGACGACTCGAGGAGGGCATTCGATATGGGGCCGGAAAGTCGAACCCCCCCCGAGGCGTAAATGCGTCCGTAGAACGGCAGGTCGCGGGATTGCGGCACGTTCATCACGACGACGTCATCCAGCTCGGCTGCGAGATCGAAGGAGAAATACCTGTATTCGTTGAACAGGATGGAGCCGCCGACCACACCGTCGCCCCCGTTCGAGTCGGCGAGCTGGACGTCCTCCAGGTGTATCCCCGAGCGGTCGATCGTAACCGGACCGGACAGCTCGTAGGAGAGTCCGAAGGCAGGCATCCGGAAGCTAGCTTGTTGGAAATCGAGTGCTGCGTCGAAAACAGGTGCGGAGAAATCGCCGCCGACGTGTCCGGTCCCCTCGATGATTCCTGAGGCATCGGCGACGAGGTCACGGAACAGGAAGTCGAAGAAGAAGGCATCGGCTCGAGCAACGTCGACATCCAGGTCCAGGGAACCGGGGTCCTGCGATGTTCCGGCTCGACCGATTGAGGGAAGCCGGAACGTTCCGGCGACCGTCACGTCGCTCTCTTCGACCATCAAGGTGGAGTCGGCAGGCGGACTCGGAGCCAGCGCCAGGTGTAGCGCGACCTCGGGTGATCCAGGAACGTACGCGCTCGTAGCCGTCAGGCGCCCCAGGTGGCGGTCCCGGTAGCTGAGCTGATCGATGTCGACACGGCCCGTGAGCTCCGGATGCCGATCGAACCCGGTAAACGCAAGGCGCCCGTCGAGTCGCCCACCAACCTGACTCTCCACGCCAAGGAGTCCGCCCGCGTGCTCCATCGAGACGCCTCGTGCGCGCACGAACAGGGTATCTTCCGGCGCGCTCGAAAGCGTGCCGGCGATCTCGAGATATTCCGAAATTTGCGGCGAGAGCTGCGGTGAGATATCCGGAAGACGCTCGGAACGCTCATCCACCTTTCGCACGACACGAATCCCGCGAACGTACATCGCCTCTTGGAAGAAGTCGACTACGTTGAGGCCTTGCGTCGTCCAGATCTCCCGCTGACCACCGACCTGGAACTCGCGGATTACAAGTCGATTGCGGTCCTGGAGGAGGTCCATGCGTGCTCGCAGACGGAGCGGGGCGGCCGTCTGTGGGACGTCCGCGCCGATTTCGAGATCGAACCCGCGGTTCTCGTAGCTGGACGTAATGGAGGGGTGCTCGAGCGTTCGATCTCCCGCAGCGAGTTCGGATGCACCTGCGAAGAGGTTGGCCGAGAGCGTTCGCGACACGGATGGCGAGGCCGTGGCGTCTGCCGTCAGTTCCAGACGTACGTCGTTCGCCGTAAGGGTACCCAGATAGACCGAGTCGGCCTGGAGCCGGAGGCTGAGATCGAACCGATCGTCGTCCATCTGCACGGACGCCTCGCCGTTCAGGTTCGTACGCAAGACGGGAAGGACCGGCAGGAAATTCGTGAGGATATCGGATCGGTGAAACTGCAGGTGAACGTCCACGGACTGCGGCGCGACGCCTGCCACGTCCCGGTCCGCCTCCAGGTTGGGGACTGCGAAAGACGTCGGTTCGTTTTGCACGCCTCCAGCGAGTCTGTACGGCTTATCGCGTTCTTCCTCGACGGATCGTGCGATCTCTCCAATCCAATAGCGCGATAGGAGTGCTAGAGGACGTAGGGCGACGTCGCCCGAGACCTGCATGTGGAGGATGTCGCCGCTCACGTCGATGAGCGGCGATCCTACATCGCTCTGGCGAATCGCCAGTTGGGACCGGTGGGACGGGATCGCGTGGAGCCTTGATTTGTAGCGCAGCTGCGATGGTTCGAAAGCGTACGACGCATGCCCTTCAAAATCCGTCCAGGTTCGGCCGCTGCCGTCGAGCTCGAAGTCGGCGGTTAGCGCGGACGACAGCGAATCGTTCAGCAGGAGCATACCCACGTCGACGTCTTCGAACCGTCCCGCGATTTGATAGGACGGACGACCGGGCGCCCAGACGGCCTCGAGGCCGGCGCGGAGGCTCGACCCGCCGTGAGCTGCATACACCGTTCCTTCGATCGCCCGGCGGGCGCCGGAGAGGTTCAGGCTCAGCGTGTCGACGGACCGATCGGCCCAGCTGGACGCGTCGAGAGACACGAGGGCACGTCCTGATGCGTCTGCAAAACGCGCACCCGCGGCGTCGAAGTGCACGACGCCGTTCAGGTTGCTCGTCAGCCACGTGTGATCGAAAAGGTGCCCGGCGTCTATCGAGGTGAAATTCGCACGACCGCGCACCTGAACGGAGTCGAGCCCGCCGATCGCCACGCCGGCGCTGCCTTCCAGTCCGCCAGCATCACTTTCCACACGAAAATCGGTACGATCTTCCCACCGCAACGGCCGGCTCGTTTCAGCAAACCGGACGGTGCCGCTGGAAACGGATTCAAGCGTCACCGTGCCCACATGCTGAAACGAGGGAACGGGCGTCTCGGGCCATATGGAGCGGAGATCGTGCGATCGGACCGTGCTCGGACGGAGAGCGAGATCATAAACGATCGATTCGGGCAGGCTGCGAATCGTGCCGCTCAGTTCTATCTCGGACCCGCCCGTGCTGGCGCGGACGTGTTCGACGGCGATACTATCGATCGGTCCGCTCAGTCGTGCACTCGTCGCAACTCTTCCACGCAGGTTCAGCTTTGGGAAGAGACGGCTGAGCTCGTCGCCGTCCAGTGTGCTCGAGACGACGTCCAGTCCGATACGTGCGCTTCCCGGATCAGATTGCAGCGCCTCCAGCGGTGTGATCGAGCCGTTGAGATGGAGCGTGCTCGCCGATGTGCGGAGATGCGCTTCATTGACGGCAAGTGCACCGTTCTCGAGCACGAGCTGGCCCCTCAGCGTATCGATCTGGATGTTTTCGTCGTCGAGCCGTCCGCGCAGCTCCAGCACGTCGACGAGCTTCAAATCCGGTTCCCAATCCACCAGCATCCGCCCTGAAATGCGTTCAACGTCCGCATTCGTCCAATCGAACATGCTGCCGTTCCGAACGACCTCGGGACCGGGAGCATTCGACTGCGACCGGACGTGCCCTTCGACGATGTCGATGCGAGTGGATCGAAACGACCATTCCGCCGGTGGGTCGGTGCCGGAGACGACCTGAAAGGCGGAATGGATCGACCAGCCCGCGCCGGCTGCCTGGTGCAGGTAGACTTTCGGGCGAACGAGCGTTACGCGTCCCGCGGAAACGGTACGTCGGAACAGCTCGTTCCAGGACGGATGAAAGACGACGGAATCGATGACCACGACCGGGCGTCCGGATGAGTCTCGCACGACGACGTTCGAGGCGGAAAGCCGGTTGACGACGTTCCCGCTGAGCGTACCGATCTCCAGCGACCCATGCAGCGAGCGGTCGAACTGACGGATCAGTTCCTGACGGACGCCGTCGCGTCCGACTTCGGTTCGCGTGACGGCGAAGAAGGCGACGACGGCCGCAGCGAAGGCGTATGCCGCAAAGCGGACGATGCGCCCGGAGTGAGATATGAGGCGGTGAGTGGACAACGAGGAGCGTATTCTTCCGGAATCGTGACGGCAGTGAAACAGGGATCGGGTCCAATTGTGCCGGTCGATGTCGTCCGTCGCACGGCAGCGGTGTCGGCTGTCTACCCGACGGCCTCTCGGGCATAGTCCCAGGCGCGTTCGACGGCACGGCGAGAGACCTTCTCCGTAACGAACGCCTGTCCGATTCGATCGAGTACAACGTAGCGTACGGTACCGTCGCGGACCTTCTTGTCGGACTTCATCGCTTCCATAAGGGCGCGGATGGAGAGATCGGTGAGGCCGGGAGGCACGTCGATCCGGGCGACGAGGGCGTCGGCTCGGTCGAAGGAGATGTCCGGGTTGATGTGGCGCGAAAGGTGGAGGGCCGCGCGCATGCCGGCGGCGACGGCCTCCCCGTGCGTGTACGTACCGTATCCGGAAACGCGCTCGATCGCGTGGGCGAAGGTGTGGCCGAAGTTAAGCGTCTCACGGAGGCCGCTTTCTCGCTCGTCCCGGCTTACGATCCTGACCTTCACGGCGGCCGCCGCAGGGATGATGTGCTCCAGCGTTTCCGGCTTTCGGTCGACCACGTCGGCCCAGTTCCTCTCGAGGTCCCCGAAGAGCGTCTCATCCGCAATCAGACCATGCTTGACGACCTCCGCCAGGCCGCTCGTCCACTCCCGGAGGGGAAGCGTCTGCAGGAGGCTCGTGTCGGTCAGCACCATGCGAGGCTGGTAGAACGCGCCGATCAGATTCTTTCCTGTGGGATGGTTGATACCCGTTTTGCCGCCTATGGAGCTGTCCACCTGTGCGATCAGGCTCGTCGGCACGTGCACGAGGGGCACGCCGCGAAGCAACGTCGCCGCCGCGTATCCGGCAAGATCCCCAATCACGCCGCCGCCGACGGCGACGAGCGGCGTACCGCGTTCCACGCCCCGCTGGAGCACCTCGTCGTAAATGCGGCCGAGATGGTCGGCGGATTTGGTTGTTTCACCGGCGGGGAGTGTTATAGTAACGGGACGGAAGCCGGCGGAAACGAGGCCGTTCGTTACCGTTTCGGCATGCAGTGAAGCCACGTTTTCATCCGTCACGACGATGCAGCGACCGGGTGAGAGTCCGACCCCAATCAAGTGCTGCGCCAGATGGTCCAGCGAGTGAAAGATGATGGGATAGTCACGACCCGCCCCGAGTTCGACGTGAAGCGCATCGCGGCCGTTTGTAATCGGCATGACGGTTCTCTGTACTTCGGTACAATTATTGATGCAAATACATGTACGTAAAGGGCCTGCGCGCCGAATCGCGTTCTCCCTGACGGTTCGGAGCCTTCGGCCTGAACCGGTTCGCTACGGAATCACATGCATAAGACAGGATCATGTTGCAGAAGGCCCTGATAACTCTCGGCGCGGTCACGGTTGCCGGTCTCGCGGTTCTAAGCGTCGGTAGGACGCTCACAAAGATGCATCGTTCGCATCTCAAGTTCGAGTTTCCCTTGGAAGAACTCTTCGTGTAGGTCTCCGTCGCGGCGGCGTTCCGTAGAGTAATCGATTCTTTTGGCCGTCGCGCCGACAGAGTAATCGATTCTTTCGGCCGTCGCACCGACCGACGACGGGTTTTCACAAGTCGATGAAAACCAATCGCTTCTCCGTGCGGTATACATATAGCGCGGCGGATGGATACTTATATTACGAATCAGAATTCAGGGCTCGACATGAAGTGCTTCCGACTCTATGCAATGCTGGCGGTACTCTTCCTCGCTCTGGCGGCCTGCCAGTCCACCGTGCCCGTCGTAGGGGATGGGGACGCGGAAGGCGCCGAGTCGGACACAAGCCGAGTCTATACGAATCAGGTTCACGTGCTCGTAGATGGACGCGACGTTGGGACCGTCCCCCGTACCGTGCGCGTGCGTCGCAGCTTCGGCACGCGCGCGGTCTCTCTCTATCAGGCGGGAGAGGAGATTCGCGTGTACGAACTACCCATCCAGCCAACGTCATCCGGTCAACAGACGCGGATGGGATTCTGGGGGACTCGCTCTCCGGAGGGCGAGACCTACGATGTGCGCAATCTACCTCACGAAGATGAGGTGTACGAGGTGCCGTTCTCGGCGCAGCCGATGAAGATCGAGGATCATGAGTACGGGGTGACTCTGCTCATACGTGAGTAGCGAAGGGTTTGAGCCGCGTGCCCGGCCGAAATCCCCTGCAGCGAATTCGTTTATGTGCCTGATCGTCTTTTCATTTCAAGAGCACACGGAGTATCCGCTGATCTTCGCCGGAAACCGTGACGAATTTCACGGCCGTCCGGCGGCTCCGGCCGCGTTTTGGGACGAAGCGCCGCGCCTTCTGGCGGGGCGAGACTTGAAGGCCGGCGGCACGTGGCTCGGTCTGTCGCGATCCGGCAGGTTTGCCACGGTCACGAACTTCCGAGAACCGGGAGATCAACGTCCCGACGCCCGTTCCCGTGGGGAGCTCGTCACGGATTGTTTGCTGGAGGATGTAGAGGCCTCGGACTATCTGGACGACGTTCACGAGCGCGGCGAAGCATACAACGGTTTCAATCTCATCCTGGGTGACGCCCGGACGCTCTACTACCTGTCCAACCGCGACGGCACCCCGCGGACGCTGGACCCGGGACTCTACGGGCTCAGCAACGGATTCCTCGACACGCCGTGGCCGAAGGTCCGGCGGGCGAAGATGCTGCTCAATCGAACGATTCGCTCGGGCAATATCGCTCCGGAACCGCTGCTGGATCTGCTGAGAGACGAAGAGCGGCCGGCCGACGATGAACTGCCCAGGACGGGACTCGAAATGGACGTCGAGCGGAGAGCGTCGGCCATCTTTATCGCTGATCCGACCTATGGAACGCGGGCGTCGACGGTCGTGCTGATCGACCGAAGTGGAGGCGTGACATTCGTAGAGCGGTCCTACGGGCCTGAAGGCGCGCAGCTGGGCACCGAAACGTTTCGGTTCGACGTCGACACGAACGGTTCGGCAGCCGGCGAGTAGTATCCGGTCGCAAGGCGTCGCATGCCTGTCACGGCCGAGCCGGCGTCGCCATCACCTTTTCGCATCCAGACGTATCGAGGCCCATGCAAACGAAAGCAGTACGAGTCGTCAATCGGGATGGAAAAAAACTGGCCGCACGGCTGGACCTGCCCGTCGATGAGGAACCCATCGCTTACGCGCTCTTCGCCCACTGTTTCACCTGCACCAAGAACCTGAAGGCCGTCCAGCATATCAGCCGGGGGCTGACGGATCAGGGGATCGGCGTCGTTCGCTTCGATTTTACGGGACTGGGAGAGAGCGAGGGGGAGTTCGCGGACTCGAATTTTTCGTCGAATATAGAAGACCTTGTCGACGTCGCTCGGTTCATGGCGGAAGAGTATGACGGTCCAAGCATCCTGGTAGGGCACTCCCTGGGAGGGGCCGCCGTACTGCAGGCGGCGGGCGAAATTCCCAGCGCGACGGCCGTCGTCACGATTGCCGCACCGTTTCGCCCCGATCACGTGCTGGGCCTGCTTGATGACTCTCTAGACGAAATCGAGGAGCGTGGCCGCGCGACCGTTCGGCTTGCGGGGCGGCCGTTCACGATCCAAAAACAGTTTCTGGACGACCTGAGGGGAAGGAAGCCGCGGGAGGCGATCGAACAGCTCGACCGTGCCCTCCTGATCTTTCATTCCCCACTCGACAACCTTGTCAGTATCGACAATGCGGCCGACATATTTACGGCGGCGAAACATCCCAAGAGTTTCGTGTCGCTTGATGAGGCTGACCACCTGTTGTCGAGCGAAAGCGATTCGGTCTATCTTGGCAACGTGCTGGGCGCCTGGGCGCGCAAGTACATTGAGCCCGCCGTGCGGGAGGCCAAGTATTTTCAGCCGGACGACAACAGAGTCTATGCGGTGACGGGCGAGTCGGGTTATCTCACGCGCATTCTGGCAAACGGACACCCGCTGGTGGCCGACGAACCGAAGGCGGCGGGTGGAACGGACGCCGGCCCCTCTCCCTACGACTACGTCGTGGCTGGACTCGGAGCCTGTACGGGAATGACGCTCCGGATGTATGCGGACCGGAAAGAGTGGCCGCTGAAGGAGGTCACGATACGGCTGCGCCATCAGAAGGTACACGCTTCCGACTGCAGCGATTGCGATCGGACTGACGCAAAGATCGACCAGATAGAGCGGGAGATTCAGCTCGACGGTCCGCTGGATGACGAGCAGCGTGCACGGCTCATCGAGATTGCGAATCGGTGTCCCGTCCACCGAACGCTGGAAGGGAAGGTGCAGGTCCTGACAAGTCAGATCGAGTCCGCCTGAACGAGATGGAATCGAACGCTTCCGACAGATCCGACGCACACTTGGATCCCGATCCCACGATGCAGGCTGTTTTTACGGCTTCGCCTGGCGGCCCGGACGTTCTTGAGATCGGGTCCGCACGAAGGCCCGCCTGCGGACCGAACGAGCTCCTGGTGAGGGTGCGCGCCACGGCGCTGAACCGTGCCGATCTGCTGCAGCGAAGCGGTAAGTATCCTCCACCCGAGGGTTCGAGTTCGATTCTGGGCCTGGAAATGGCCGGGGAGGTGGTCGCCGTTGGAGAGGCGTGCGAAGGATGGGAGGAAGGGGCTCGTGTCTGCGGTCTCCTGTCCGGGGGAGGATACGCGCAGTATACCGTCATCCATCACGGACTCGCGATGCGTCCGCCCCAATCTTTCTCCTACGAGGAAGCGGCCGCGATTCCGGAAGTGTTTCTCACGGCGTATCAGGCACTTCACTGGTACGGGAGGGTCGACGCAGGAAAGACCGTGCTCATCCATGCGGGCGCCAGTGGGGTGGGGACGGCCGGCATTCAGCTGGCGCGGGCGGTGGGAGCGCGCGTCTTCGTCACGGCATCGAAGGGAAAACACGACGTATGTCTGGATCTGGGAGCGGAGGAGGCCGTCGACTATCGGACGGAGGATTTTGCAGAACGGATCCATGAGCTTACCGGGGGGCGCGGTGTCGACGTCATCGTCGACTTCATCGGCGGTCCCTATTTCGAGCGGAATGCGGCCTCGCTGGCACTGGACGGGCGACTCATCCTCCTGGCCATGCTGGGCGGTTCGCGGGTGGAACACGTCGATCTGCGGACGCTGTTCGCCAGGCGAGCGAGCGTGTTCGCATCGACGCTTCGCAGCCGTGACCTGTCCTACAAGATTCGGCTGGCGCGGGACGTCGTCCGAGACATCGTGCCGAAATTTGAGGATGGGTCGCTGCGTCCCGTCATCGACCGCGTGCTTCCGTGGACGCGCGTGGCCGAGGCGCACCGCGTGATGGAGGAAAATCAGAATATCGGTAAGATTGTGTTGCAGGTAGATTGAGGGGAGCACGATGCGCGCAGAGGAAACGGTTCTCGTGACAGGGGCATCCGCAGGAATCGGTAGAGAGCTCGCCCGCCGCTTTGCACGGGCGGGTTCGAACCTCGTGCTTCTGGCCCGCCGCGAAGGTCGGCTCCGCGAGCTGAGCGAGGAACTTGCGTCGGAGTATGATGTGCGCGCCGACGTATGCGCGGCCGATCTCCGCGATCCGGCTGCTCCGCGCCGCGTGTTCGACCGGCTGAACGAGAAGGAGACCTCCGTGGACGTGCTCGTAAATAATGCCGGATTCGGTGCGAGAGGGGAATTTGCAGATCTGGATGGCGACCGGCAGATGGACATGCTACAGGTCAACGTGAATGCCGTGACGCATCTTGCGAGGCTTTTTCTACCCGGGATGATCCAGCGCGGACGTGGAGGTATCGTCAACCTGGCCTCTACCGCGTCCTTTCAGCCCGGTCCTGGGATGGCCGTGTATTATGCCACGAAGGCCTACGTACTATCCTTCTCTGAAGCGCTCTACGAGGAGGTGCGGGATACCGGCGTGACGGTGACGTGTCTGGCCCCGGGGCCTACCGACACGGAGTTCGCCGAGCGTGCCGGGACGGATTCGGCTCTCGTCTCGCGGCTCATGCCGTCAACAGTTGAGGATGTGGCCCGAGAGGGATACGAGGGTTTTCGAAGTGGAAAGGCCATCGTGGTACCTGGCATCACCAATCGCATGGGTACCTTCGTCGTTGCCATCACGCCACGTGCACTTACCCGACGCGTGGTGCGCTTTCTCAACACGGGAAGGTAGCCCGTTGCGCCGCAGGACCCCGGCCACAGGGCGATCGGGGCGACAGCAAAGGGCGGGGCAGGGGCGACAGCGGTGACCGTCGCGATGGGTCGACGGCAAAAGGCCCTGCCTCACAGGTGCGAGGCAGGGCCCTTCGGCTACGTATTCCGATCGGAGATCACTTTGCAGGCTTTCTGAGCGCCGTCACGTACGCTCCGCCGTCCGGAATCTGGAGGCGAACGAGGAAGGACGCGCCCGGCTCGACGTCGCTGTAAACCTCCTCGAACTCACTCAGGTTGCGAACGGGACGGCGGTCTACCTCGACGATGACGGCACCACGCTGGAGGTTGGCCTCACGGGCCGCATAGCTGGACGGGTCGACGTCGGTCACGATCACGCCCTCGACGACATCTTCAAATCCGGCCTGTTCAGCCATCGCGGGTGTGAGTTCATCCAGCCGAAGACCGAGTTCATCCATCATCTGCTCCCGGCTGGATTCCGTCGCCGAAGCGGTTGTCGGTTCATCCTCATCGGCTGCCGGCCAACCGCCGAGCTCGACGTCGAAGGAAAGCTCGTCGCCGTCCCGATTTACGGTAATGGTTGCCTCTTCTCCAGGTCTCATGTTACCGATATACAGCGAGAGTTCGTTGGAGTTAGTCAGCGTTCGGTCGTTGACACTGACGATGACGTCTCCGGCCTGCAGGCCGGCCTCATCGGCCGGCGAACCGGGAACTACTTGCTGCACGATGGCCGCACCGCGCGGAAGGTCGAGGGCTTCGATCAGGCTACCGCTGGCCGGACCGAATCGGACGCCGAGACGCCCCCGTTCTACACGCCCCGTCTCGATCAATTGATCGGCGATGCGGCGCACCGTGTTCACGGGTATGGCAAATCCGATCCCCTGATATCCCCCCGTGCGGGAGATGATGGCCGTATTGATGCCGACGAGCTCGCCGCGCAGGTTGACCAGCGGGCCGCCGGAATTACCCGGATTGATGGCTGCGTCGGTCTGAATGAAATTGTGCATCGTGGAGGGACGATTCTGTTCGGCCGGTGCACGACGCCCTATTCCTCCCTGAATGCGGCCCGTCGCGCTGATGATACCTGCCGTGACCGTATTGCTGAGCTCCCGGCTCAGCGGCGATCCGAAGGCCATGACCCACTGGCCTACGCGGATGTCGTCGGAGTTGCCGAGGCTGATGAAAGGAAGGTCGGCCGCGTCGATCTTTACGACCGCGACGTCGCTTACGGGATCGGCGCCGATGACTTCGGCCTTGTATTCCGTACCGTCCATCATCACGACGGTCAGTTCGTCCATATCTTCGACCACGTGGTTGTTCGTCAAGACGTAGCCGTCGGCACGGATCAAGACGCCCGACCCGAGACCGCTTCGCGGCATGGGCTGCTGAGGTCCGTTAAAGCCGAAATCGCCGAAGAAGTCTTCGAAGGGCGTACCTTCAAAGGGATTCCGACGCTGGTCGTCTTGCGACCGTCGATCGGGGAGTCGTTCGGCCTGGATCTGTACGACGGTCGGATTGACACGCTCGGCGACTTCCGTGAAGGCATCTTCGAGGTTGACGGCGTTAGGCGGTGGGTCTTGAATCCGCGTACCGTCCGCCGCCCTGGATTCGACGCCGACCTTGTCACCTACATCGAAGAGGTTGGCTCCCGCCGTCGTAAAGAGGATGCCCGCAACGAAGGCCACGACGACGAGTACGGCCAGAGATACTTTTCCTTTTGCATTCATCATAGGTCTATCGGTCGCTCAAAAATGTCTAGATTTCTATACACTCGCTGAAAGCATTCGAGTCCGAAAGCGGTTCGCGGGCCCCGGCACTATTTCGAAAGCTGCCCTCCGAAAGCTGCCCGCGGGCCCCGGCACTGTTCTTCATTGAGAAAAACGTGCCAGAACCGAGACTATTGTGCACGGTCTTTTTGTAGACGGTAGCGTGAGAGACGGTAGCG
>JBBDTI010000072.1:92026-93810 GCA_040904565.1 Rhodothermales bacterium | reverse complement strand
CATGCCGCGTGCGTGATGTCGGGCATCTGCGGCGTTAGAGATCTGTTGGGTTGGTCATCTGTTGCTGTGGCCGTCTGCCGCGTCGAACATTTCTTGCGTTGGTCCTCTCTTGTATTGGTCATCTGCCGCGTTGGCCATCTGTGGCGTCGAACATCTGCCGCGTCGGCCGTCAGTGGTAAATAGCATCTGTGGCATCGGTAATCTGTGCTGTCGAAAATCTGCCGCGTCGGTTGTGTGTGGCGTCGGCCCCCCGTTGCATTGGTCGCGTATTTTGGCACGATAATATTTAGGTACGTAGCCGGTATTTCGGTTTCCATCCGTATGGAAACGCCCTATTTGGCCAAATTTGAGGGGTCGCCTTCTCATTCCTGGAAATCGCGTGGAAACGAGGGTCCCGTCGCGCGAGAAGCCGGCAGCAGCACGACGACATTGTGATAGATCGCGTTCTGGGTCCCGCCACGCGCGCGAAGCCGGTAGGCAGACGATCGAGCCTAATGCCGTTATTGCAATCATGGGGGAGAATGCGTATCTAGAAACAAAGGCTGGAGCCAGGCTACGGTACGGGTGCCGGGCATAGACACTGATACAGGCTCCGGTACGGATGCCGGGCATAGACACTGTTACAGGCTCCGGTACGGATGCTGGTCACATATACCGGTGCAGTAATTGGCCGTCGTGATCGGCCGGTACTTCCACCTCTCTATGGGCAAACCACCACGTGCGGCAACATGGAGTCTTCACGCGACGCATCTCCTCCCTCGGCGGCTGACGGCGAGGTGCTGAAGCTGACGCTCGGCGAGCTCGAAAAGCGGCTCGACGACTTTCAGCGAGAGTATCTAAAAGAGAAAAGTAAAGAGACGGTAGGGACCTACCGCAGGTCTCTCAACGAATTCGAACGCTGGTTTGCGCAGCAGCAGGGTCGGTTTCACTTCTCGGAGGAGGGCATCCGCAAATACAAACGGTACCTGATGGAGACGCGTGAGCTGAGTCAGGTCTCCGTGTCGACCTACCTGACGGCGGTTCGCCGGTTCTGTCAGTATCTGTCGGATATCGGGCTGCTTCGCGAAAATCCGGCCCTGGCCGTGAAAGGCAACCGGCGTCCGTCGTCCCATTCGCGGTCTGTCCTGACGGAGGATGACATCGAGCGGCTGCTGGAGAGCCTGGATACGACGACGCTGATCGGCAAGCGCGACCAGGCGATCATCTACCTGATGCTTTACGGCGGGTTGAGCGAGATAGAGATCGTGCGGGCCGACGTGCAGGACCTCGAGCAGACGCTGATGGGGTGGTACCTGCGCGTGCAGGGTAAAGGGCATACGGTCAAAGACCAGCAGATGCCTGTCGATCCACCCGTAATCGAAACAATCCAGACTTACCTGAACACGCGCGGACGACTCAATCCGGAGGAGCCGCTTTTCGTATCTCACGGTCACCGGTCGGATGGTGCGCGCCTGAATACGCGATCCGTTCGCAGCCGGATCAATCAGCACCTGAAGTCAGCCGAAATCAAGCGAAAGGGGATTACGCCGCACAGCTTGACGCATACGGCCGCGCTGATCTGGCTGAACGACGGAATGAGCGTCGATGAGGTCAAGAAGCGCATGCGCCACGGTACGCTCGATACGACGATGATTTATTTCAAGAAGCAGGGCCTCCTGAAACGCGATCCGAATGAGCTGCAGGAGATGGACATCTGAGCGGGACGCGGAAGGGGCTGCCAGCAATCAGATCGCGTACGCCCCTCAGGTAGGTCGCTCTCAGGTAGGTCGCTCTCAGGTAGGTCG
>JBBDTI010000072.1:73121-91926 GCA_040904565.1 Rhodothermales bacterium | reverse complement strand
CTCAGGTAGGTCGCTCTCAGGTAGGTCGCTCTCAGGTAGGTCGTCCTCAGGTGGTCGCTCTCAGGTGGTCGCCCTCAAATACCCGCACTCAGATAGTTTTCTCAGATGACCGTGCGCAGCGTAAAGCGATGGAGTCCGCCGAGCGACGACCAGGAGCTGAATGCGTAGTCGAAGCGGAACGTTGAGACCTTGATGCCGACGCCGACTCCGAGTCCAGCCAGGTCGAGCCGGCTTTTCATCTTGAGATCCTGGTGTCTACGGTGATTGTAACCCAGACGCACGTTGAATGCCTCGCTGAACCGAAACTCGCCTCCGAAGGCCACGTGGCGAAACGCGCCGGCGATGAAGCTTCCGTTTCCTGAATCCTCCCCTACACGGTTCAGATCGTATCCGGAAACGGAAATGAGGAGGGGCACGTACGCCAGTCGCTTCGACAGCCCGATGCGTAGATCGAGCGGTAGTTCGTCGCGCGACGCGCCGAGCCGGTCGAGTACTACGCCCACGTTGTTGGCCGACGCGCTCAGCGTGAGCAGATGGTCGGGGAAGTGATAAGCGACGCCCACGTCGGCGGCGAGAGCCGTCGCACTGTAGGTGTCGATGCTTGAGAACGCGGCGTGGATCCCGGCGCCGTATTGAAACCGATCCTGCTCCGCCCGGGCGAAGGACAGCGTGAGTGCGGCGTCGCCGGCACCGAAGTCTCCAGTCTCGTTACCTTCCTGATCGTATCCATCCAGACGGCCCCAGCCTACGTATCGGAGTCCGGCACCCAGCGTACCGAGGCCGTCCACGTGGCGAGCATGTGCGACGAAGCCGCCGTTAACGCCTGCGACGTGGTTTAGATAGGATACTGACAGCGCCCGGTGCATCGAATCGTTGAGGAGCGCCGGGTTGTAGAACAGTGCGTTTACGTCGTCGTCGAACACCGCGGAAAAGGCGCCGCCCAGCGACGCGGCTCGGGCCGACGGATCCAGGCGTAGAAACGAGAACGCGGTCTGCGCCTGCACCTTCGAGACCGTTGCAGCGACGCCGAAAAGCAGCACGAGGCAGGCAATCCGTGCAGATCGTATGGGCATGGTGAAGGCTACGAGGAAGGTTGCCACAAGTGCTTCGAGAAAGAATCCGACGGCACAACGTATGTTACGCATCGGTTCGACGCCCCTAAAGGCCGCGGCTCCCTCTATACTGCGGGATCGTCACATGGTTCGGTCGAGCAGCGCGCGTTCAGACGCCGAATTGGCATGAATACCGGTTTCATCACACCGAGGCATCGTTTTTGAGCGGCGTGCAGGCGGTCGCGGGGAACGGATCCCCCTTCGTGGCGTGAGAATCACGGCCGATAAGTGTGGGTTTCTGCCTGCCGCCAATCGACCCATCTTCCGGCGACCGGGCCCGGTACGTTGTATTCAGGATAGCCGCACGATATGATAGACTTTTTCAAATCCCTCTTCGGCGATAAGAACGAGCGCGAGATCAAGAAGCTCTGGCCGATCGTCGAACAGATCAACGAGCGCTGCGAAGATCTAACCGATCTGACCGATGACGAGCTCCGGGGGAAGACGGACGATTTCAGGCAGAGGATCCAGGAAGCCCTCGCCGACATCGAGGCTCGTCAAGCAGAAATCAATCGGCGTCTCCGCGAGGGGCAGCGGGAGACGGTGGGGCTCAACGCGGAGTTGTCGGAGGGGACGGACGGCCAGGCACCGGCGCTGCCTGAAAACGGACAGGACGATGGGGATAACGAACTCTCACTGAACGAGCGCAGGGAGCTCTACGATGAGCTCGACGCACTGGATGAGGAATGGCTCGACACGGTCGAGGCGACGCTCGATAGCCTCGTCCCGGAGGCCTTTGCGGTCATCAAGGAGACGTGCCGTCGCATGCTGGGGGAAGAGTGGGAAGCGGGCGGCTCCCTCGTGGAGTGGGACATGGTTCCGTACGACGTGCAGCTGCTCGGCGGCGTCGTGCTGCACCAGGGTCGTATCGCCGAGATGAAGACCGGTGAAGGGAAGACGCTCGTCGCCGTGCTGCCGCTCTACCTCAACGCGCTGGCGGGGCGCGGCTGCCACCTCGTTACCGTCAACCCGTATCTGGCGGAGCGCGATGCGGAGTGGATGGGGCCGATTTTCGAGTACCACGGCCTCACCGTCGACATCATCGACAGGTACGATCCGCATTCCGAGGGACGTCGCAAAGCGTACCGGGCCGACATCACGTACGGCACGAACAACGAATTCGGCTTCGATTATCTCCGCGATAACTCGTTTGTCGTCGAGCCGGAACAGCTCGTCCAGCGCGAGCACCACTTCGCTATCGTCGATGAGGTCGACTCCGTCCTGATCGACGAGGCGCGTACGCCGCTCATCATCTCGGGACCGGTGCCGGAGTCCGACGACGACCGGTTCAAGGAGCTCAAGCCGACCATCGAAAACCTGGTTTACGCACAGCAGAAGATCGTCGCCAGCTTTGCCAGCGAGGCCGAGCAGAAGCTGAAGGAGCGGGATGAAGCGCTCGAAGCGGGGGATCGCAAGCACGCCGGCGGGCTGGAGGATAAAGCCGGACTGGCGCTCCTCCGCGCCTCGCGCGGTTTCCCGCGCAATAAGAAGCTGCAGAAGCTCCTGCAAGAGCCCGGCGTCGGGCAGCTGCTCCGGAAGACGGAGTTCTTCTACCTGCAGGACAACGCGAAGAACATGCCGTACGTGGACGACGCCATGTACTTCGCCCTGGAGGAGAAGCAGCACGCGATCGAGCTGACGGAAAAAGGCCGAGAATTTGCCGCGCGCTCGGCCGGGGAGGACGAGGATCTCTTCGTGCTGCCCGACATGGGTGAGGAGATCGCGTCGATCGAGGCCGAATACGCCCGGAAGCGCCGAGAGCTCGAGGAAGTGATTGAATCCGACGATTCGCTCGACGAGGAAAAGAAGGAAAACAAGCTGATGAACGACACCCGCCTCCTCGAGAAAGAGGAAGAGGAGGCGAAGCGTCAGCTCTATAACCTGTACTCCGAGCGCGCCGTGCGGCTGCACGCCATCGAACAGCTGCTGAAGGCCTATACGCTGTACGAGAAGGACAAAGAATATATCGTACAGGAAGGACGCGTCCAGATCGTGGACGAACACACCGGGCGCGTGCTGTCGGGCCGCCGGTACTCGGACGGTCTCCACCAGGCGATCGAGGCGAAGGAGGACGTGCAGGTTCAGGCGGCCACGCAGACCTATGCCACCATCACCCTGCAAAATTACTTCCGTCTCTACAACAAGCTGTCCGGCATGACCGGCACCGCTGAAACGGAAGCGGAGGAGTTCTGGAAGATCTACGAAATCGACGTCGTCGTCGTGCCGACCAATAAGCCGATCGTACGCGACGACAAGGACGATCTCGTATTCAAATCGCGCCGCGAGAAATTCCGCGCCGCCATCGAGAAGATCTCGGAATACAACGAGACGGGACAGCCCGTCCTGGTCGGTACGACGTCCGTGGAGGTTTCGGAGACGCTCTCGCGCATGCTGCAGCGCGCGGGCATTAAGCACAACGTGCTCAACGCGCGGCGCGATCGGGCCAAGGCGGAGGCCGACATCGTGGCCGAAGCCGGACGGATAGGCGCCGTCACGATTGCGACGAATATGGCCGGTCGCGGTACGGACATCAAGCTCGCCGAGGGGGTGCGTGAGGTAGGCGGACTCGCCATTCTGGGTACGGAACGGCACGAAAGCCGCCGCATCGACCTCCAGCTGCGCGGCCGCGCGGGCCGTCAGGGGGATCCCGGAGAAAGCCAGTTCTACGTGTCCCTGGAAGACGATCTGATGCGCCTCTTCGGATCGGACCGCGTCTCGAAAGTCATGGATCGCCTCAACCTCGAAGAGGGCGCCGTGATCACGCATCCCTGGGTCAACAAGAGCATCACCCGAGCGCAGAAGAAGGTCGAGCAGAATAATTTCGCGATACGCAAGCGCCAGCTCGAATACGACGATGTGCTGAACGCGCAGCGGCAGGTGATCTACGACCATCGCCTGCATGCCCTGAAGGGCGACCGGTTCCACGGGGAGATCCTCGAAATGCTGCAGGAGGTCATCGCCGAGATCGTCGAGAAGCATTACGGTGCCGGCAATCTGGACGAGCTCCACGAGGAGGTGCTCCGGAAGCTGGCGTTCGAATTCGATCTGGAGCGCGAGCGATTCGTCGCCCTCGGTGAGGACGGCGTCGGTCAGCTCGTCTATGACGAAGCGCTGAAGTTCTATCGCAGGAAGCGCGAGGCCCTCGCCCTGCCGTTCCACGAGGGCATGAAGCAGGTCATGGAGCAGGACGAGGACAAGCGCCCCAGCCGCGTGTTCGTGGACTTCACGAACGGCCGGCGCCTTCTGCGGGCCGTCGTGAAGGTGGAAGAGGCTCTCGGCACGGAAGGGCGCATTATTAACGACACGCTCGAGCGTACGGCGATGCTCAACATCATCGACGAGAAGTGGACGGAGCATCTGCGCGAGCTCGATGAGACGAAGGAGGGCATCGGGCTGCGCGCCTACGGACAGCGCGATCCCCTCGTCGAGTACAAGATGGAGGCCTTCAAGTTGTTCTCCGAGATGATGGAGACGGTCAATGAAGAGGTCGTCTCGTTCGTCTATAAGGCCGGACCGCTCGTCAGCGATCAGGCGGCGAAGAAGAGGGCTGCCGCGCGGCGGCGCCTGGACCCGAAGCGGGCCAAGACACAGCACGACTCGATGGAGCCTACCTACGGCGTCAAGGCCGGCGGCGGACAGCAATCATCCGCCGAACGCGATCCGTCTTCGCAGCAGGAAACGGTCGTCGTGGAGAACAAGATCGGCCGCAATGAAAAGGTCACGATCCAGAATCCCGCTACCGGACAAACACAAACGCTCAAGTACAAGTACGCCGAGCCGAAAATTGATGAAGGGTGGGTGCTGCTTTCGCGGGAGTCGGCGTAAGATTAAGCCGCCGGGTCAGCGGCGCGAGGCCCGACGAGCGAAGCAGTCCGCGAGGTATCCGCCAGCCGACGCCCATCGTGGCTAACAGGTGTGGCATAAGTAGGTAGAGCGCCTTGGAAGCTGACGTCCCGCGCGTTACGTTTCGGTCGCGCATGTGTCTTGTGTTGAAGGCATCCCATTCAAATCCATTCGCCTGCCTTGCTTAGGTCGCTCTACGTTCGAGATTACGCGCTCATCGAAGAGCTCCGCGTCGAGTTTGACGCGGGCCTGAACATTATTACGGGCGAAACCGGTGCCGGTAAATCCATTCTCGTCGGTGCGCTGCAAATGATCCTGGGTGAGCGCGCCTCGACGGACACCGTGCGGTCGGGGGCGTCGAAGGCGGTGATCGAGGGCGTGTTCGGGAACGCGGACGATCCCTCCATTGCGGCTATCCTCGACGAGAACGCTATCGACCCCCAGCCCGTCGTGATTCTCCGACGCGAGATTACCACGTCGTACAGCCGTGGATTCATCAACGACACGCCGGCCACGCTGCAGGTAATGCGCGAGGTGGCGTCTCACCTCATCGACCTGCACGGGCAGCACGAGCATCAGTCGCTCCTCGACGTCTCGACGCACGTGGGGCTGCTGGACAGCTTCGGGCAGCTCGACGAACCGCGGGGGACGTACGCAGAACGCTATGCGAAGGTCGCGGAACTCACGCAAGCCCGAAATCGGCTTCGAACGCGGAAGCGGGAGCTAGAGGAGAAAAAGGAGCTCTACGGTTTCCAGATCGAGGAGATCGACCGCGTCAATCCGCAGGAAGGCGAGGAGGAGACGCTCGATGGCGAGCGGCGCGTGCTGGAAAATGCCGAGCGCCTGTACGACGTTTCGACGCGGTTGTACGAACTTCTATATGATGGAAACCGCTCGATCCACGACCAGCTCGTCGAGGTGCACAACGAGCTGCGGGAGGTGGTGGAGATCGACGCGCAGTTCGAGGAGACGCTGAAAGAGATCGATTCGGCGCGCATCATCACGTCGGAGGCGGCGGCCTTCCTGCAGGATTATGGGGCGGACGTCGAGTTTAATCCCGAACGACTGGACGAGATCAGGTCGCGGGTCAGCGAGCTCGAACGACTCAAGCGGAAGTACGGCGGCACGCTGGACGCCGTGCTGGAACACCGTCGGGAAATCGGCGAGGTGTACGAAACGGCGCAGAATTTTGACAGAGAGCTGGAGCGGCTGACCGGCGAGATCGACGCGGCCCGGGAATCACTCTCGGAGGCCGCCCTCCAGCTCAGCGAGCGGCGGCAGGAGGTGGCTGGACGGATCGAGAAGGCCGTCGAGGAGGAGTGCGCTCGGCTGGGCATGCCGGACTGCCGCTTTCGCGTGACGTTCGACGTCGACCTGAGGGAAGACGGCTGGATACGACTGGAGGATGGACGCCGAGCCGCGGCCTACGAGGCGGGAATGGATCGGGTAGAGTTTTACATCTCGACGAATCTCGGCGAGGAGCCGCGCCCGCTCGCCAAAGTGGCGTCGGGCGGTGAAATCAGCCGCATCATGCTGGCCCTGAAGAGCATCCTGGCCAAGAGCGAGCAGTTTCCCATTCTCGTCTTCGACGAGATCGACGTGGGCATCTCCGGGGCGGTGGCCGGCAAGGTCGGCCGGGCGATGCACGAACTCGCCTCCAGCCATCAGATCATCGCCATCACGCATCTGCCGCAGATCGCCGCGCGGGGCGACGTCCATTTCCTCGTCGAAAAGCACGTCGAGGACGGTCGGACGAAGACGCGGATCCGTCGGCTGTCCGACCAGATGCGTGCCGAGCACGTGGCCAGCCTGATGAGCGGCGCCGAGATCACCGACGCTGCCCTGAAAAGCGCCCGCGAGCTGATGGAGCGGCGGTAGGGCCTATTCGTCGTCAGGCGCGTCCGTCTCGAGCTCGGCTTCGTATCCTGCACCGGCCGCACGCTCGATCGGCGTAAGCGGTGCCTGCTCCGGAATCACGAGTTCCATCCCGGCCGTCAGATCGCTCGGATCGTCGAGCAGGTCCGTGTTCGCCAGCCAGATCTTCGGCCACAGCGAGGTGTCGCCGTACACCCGACGTGCGATCTCGCGGAGTCCCTCGAATCCTTCGAGTCCCTCCTCGACCACGTACGGGCCCGAATCGGCCGCATCCGCGTCGTCTGCCGGGGCGGCATCTTCAGGCGCCTCGTCTGCCGGAGGGGCGTCTTCGGGCGCGTCATCTGCCGGCTCGCCGTCTTCGGCCTCGTCGGCATCCGGCTGGCGCAGGACGAAATCGATCCCATCGACGGAATCCCCCATCTCCGACGGCGCGACGGTGAATTCCTGCACCGGGGGATCCGACGTCACGCCGAGTATCTGTGTCTGCGAAGAGTCTACCCAGGCCCGATACGAGCCAGGAAGAATGCCCAGCTTGTAGAACGATCCGTCCGAGAAGACGGGCTCCTCATAGGACTGCGTGCCGTCGATCTGCTCGACGTGCAGCCGGAGTCCGGGTACGGCCCGGAGCCCGGCGTCCCCTTCGCGAAGCACGGACCCCGATACCTCACCCGTAACGAGAAAGGGGATTTCGATCAGCTTGTGCACGTTCGGATCCGTCACGAACGAGAACTCCTCCATCTTGGGCACCCAGAACGGATTCCGGATGCGGCTCTGGTCGACGGTCAGATTGTACTGCTCGTAGGCCTGCAGATTGTAGACGAGGAGGTGCCCGTCCGGACCGCGCTGCGTCGATACGGCGCGTCGGAAGGATACCCCGCCGTTCTCGATGATAGGTTCGTCTTCGTCGTGCCGGTCGTTCCCGTTGTAATCGACGAACATGCGGATCGTCGCGGCCGAGCGCCCGACCCAGTCGCGGTTGGATACGGCCAGGCGGCCGGAAGCCGTATCGTAGCTCAGTGCTCCGCTCACGTCTTGCGTAAAGGAGGGCGCGTTGGCCGTACGGATACGCGCGCCGGTCGTCGTTCGGATCGAGTTCAGGTCCATCGACAACCGTACGGTGAATGTCGTCTCATTTCGCTGAAACTGCTGCCCGATGTCCGTTTGCAGCCGAAGACTGCCGCCGATGCGCCGCGAGAAATTCGCGGTGAGACTCAGAAAGTCGCTGTCCCTGACGTCGTAACTGGAGCGGACGGAGAGAAGCAGACCACGCAGCGGACGCGGAACGCCGCTGCCGCGCGCGAAGGAATAGCCAAGGCGCGGCTCGAACCGCATGCTCGAGGGTACCAGCGCTTCGTTGATATACCGGGCGTCACCGCGAAACCCTAAGTCCAGCCGGAAGACGCCCGGATTGAACGTCACGTTCTGCTGCCCGGTGAATGCGAAGGTATCATTGCCGTCCATCCGCTCGCTCACCGTCGTGCGCAGATTCACCGGTAGAGAACCCAGCCGCAGCGGCAGATTCATCGTGGCGCGGGATTCGTGCTGCCGCCCGGACTGATTGTAGATGCGATTCTCCTCGTACTGGGTAAAGTTGAGAGCGAACGAAGCCAGCGACGGGAAGAAGGCGTTGGCCGATGCACTGTAGAGCGCGCCGGGGGCCGCTCGTACGGTAAAAATGTAGGACGGCCCGATGCGGGCCGATACCGATCCCCAGGACAGATTGGCGAGTTCCTCGCCCGGTCTCGATTCGTCGGCCGTCACGTAATCGAATCCTCACTTCGCCGTCAGCCAGCTCGTAATACCGATCGAGGTCGTCGCCTGTACCAGCTCCCTGTCGCCATTGAGCGCCTGGCCCGCAAAGAGGTTGTAGCGGACCTCTCCAGGAGGGACGAAGGTGAACGGTACCTGGATGCGGCGCTGCGATTCTCGATACTCGCCCGTAGGTCCGTACTCGCGGACGGTCACCGATGTCGAACCATACGTAATCGGCACGGAGAAATTGACGACGCCCGTCGCGTCGCTCTGCTGGACGTCGATGAGCTGGTTGTTGAGGTAGATTTCGACCTCCCAGCCCGGCTCGGACTCGATGCGCATGGGATACGAGCCGAAGAAGCGCTGCACGTCGACCGGATCGTTCGATATGCGCGCACCGCGATACGAGAACGAGCGCAGTCCATCCGACGAAAGCTCACCTACCTGTGCCTGCCGAAGTGCCGGAAGGTTGCGTGTAACGTAGCGCCACCGCCACGAGTCGACGTCGAAGTTGAAGGACTCTCCACTGGTCACCACCGTGGCGTAATTACCACTGAGGCCGAGTTCCAGGTCGCCTCCCAGGAGCTCCCCGCCGCCGCGCAGGTTCAAGGACGCTCGAGGAGATGTCCCCGTCATCTGGGTCGACATACGATAGCCGACGACCCCGCCGCTGGCGACGGATCGATCGCGGTCGAATAGCAGCGGAGCGTTGCGCTGCAGGAACGTCTGCTCCTCTCGGATGACGCGGTTGGCCCGGCGCCGGGCCTCCGCGACCACCGGCATCTCGTCCGGCGTCGTAAGCGACATACTCAGGTTACGCTCATCGAGCGTGATCGTCATATCGAACAGCGGTTCGTAGAGACTCAGCTCCAGGAAGTAGCCGAGTTCTTCCCTGACGAAATCCGTGGAATCAAAGCGGATTTCCGTGTTGCCGAGCAGCATCCGCCCCGCATTGAAATCGATCTCGTACGGGCGGCTCGTATCCACGAAAAAGCCGTGCACCATGTTTTGAGACGGCTCCTGAACGATATTCACCTGGAGGGCGCCGAATAGGTCGCCCATGGAGATGTAGAACCGCTGCCCGTCGTAGCGCGACTCGATCACCGTATTGACGCCCCCGGAGTACCGGAACTCCCAGAAGACCTCCATCAGATCGTCTGCCGGCTGGGCTTCCTGGGCAACGACCTCATCCGATCCAAAACCGACGAGCAGGTAGACCAATGCCAGGGAGGCGCGGGTCAGGCGCTGCCGGAGGCTCACGGGATGTGAGCGGGTCGGTATTCGGTCGGGGATGGTGGACATCTGGCACGAGGTTCTGGTCTCGACAACCGACCACAACAAGCATGCCTAAATAGGAGAGAGGCGTACTATTTAAGCCGCGGGTCCCGCGTAAAGGGCTCCCGATCAGGTCAGAATGCGTCGAGTGCAGGAGGGGAATCCGCAGTTGGGTGGGGATGAGCGGATTTCCCGTCAACGCTCGTCGGTGGACGTATCGTTTTGAGACGAGCCCGCCGCGATAGTGGGACGGCGGACGGATACAGCGATCGTTCGTTAGAGGATGGTCGTTCGCTTCAGGATGCGGGAATACGTCCTCGAGCCCACATAGATCCGACCGCCCGATCCGACCCATCAGGAAGAACCGGTCCAGAGTCTGCCGGATCGGTGCCCGAACGTTACCAGGTGACAGGCGTCGTCGCGACGATGGGCGAGAAATCGAGGACGTACTCCGACGGAATGTCCTGCCGGTCGGGCGTGATGGTGAGCTCCACCTGAAGATCCTGTCCCTCCGATACGTCTTCCGGCAGGGTGATAACGAAACGCCGCCGCTCCGGCACGTACACGGCGATCAGGTTCATCTCCTCCGCAATTACGTCCCCATCCGCATTCTGAAGCCGGGCATTGACGCGGCCGAAGAAGGGACGTTCGCCTTCCTTGTTCATCTCAGCATGAACGATCACTTCGTTGGAATCGACGCGCGCCGATACGTCGACAACGTTCAACGTGACTTCCGGATCACCTTTCGTGTAGAAGAGGGCCGTGACCTGCTGCAGGCGGAAGATGAGATTAGCCTGTACGCCCGACGCCGTGGTATCCTGAAAGCTGACCTGCGGGGTCGACGTCGTCACCACGCGCGACCACATCCAGCCCTCTTCGAAATCCGCCGGGGGCCGGGCCGTCATACGCACGACCTGGGTTTCACCCGGCGGGAGGATGAACCGCTGCGGGAACGCGCGAACGTTTTCCGCAATGGAATACCGCTCCGCGGCCGTCGAGTCGTTGAACTCGACGTACACGGCTCCCGTCGAGTCCGCCGTCGAATACCCGAACCGGAAACCGATGGTCACCTCCTGCGGTGTCGACGTCGGGTTGCCGATGTAGAGTGTACCGAAGCGTTCCTGGTCGTTGAGGAACAGCGCGGTGGGTGCCACGGATACCTGCGCCTTCGTCGATGTGGCACAGAAGGCCGCTACAACGACGACCGCCATTAGAACCAGGTTGAGTCGACGGGCCATGACGGACGTGCGGTCTGGAAATGAAGAGGAATAAGCGAGACTAGCAATCACCTGCCAAATTTGCGAAAAATATTCCACAAAAGTGAAGCCGCGGGTCATGATGGGCAAAGTACGGCATTATGGGCAGGTCGTAATAAGGTCCCATGGACTGCCGGGTCCAAAACCGTCGTCATCGTCACCGTCACCGTCACCAAGGCAAGGCCCCTCGTGGTCCCCGTGACCGAGGTGCACCGAAAGCGCATTCCGTGAAACGGTCATCGTCTGCTGATTTCCGGGATTGCCTGGGGGAATGTGGCAGATGGTAATCCGGCTGCCGCCACCATCTTCGTCGTCTTCTTCGTCATCATCATCTTCGTCCTCATCCTCATCGTCATCATCGTCGCCTCCTCCGGGCCACGCACCCGGTTCGTCACCTCGCGTGCGGCGGTTGGCTTCCCAGGCGGCTCCATCATACGTGACGCTGTCTCCCGCGCGATACCTGCGGTTGGGATTCCATTCGTCGGATAGACAGATTGGGGGGACGTTGAAGACGGGCTCCGCTCGCAGCTGAAGGGACGCGTTATAGCCACCGTGGGCCGAGGACGAGACGTCGATCGTGCCGAACGCGTAGGCATAGGCACTGTATACGGGAAGACCCTGTTCGGTGCCCTCATAGTTCTCGAGCGTGATTCTCGCCGTCGTGCCGCTGACGGGCGTCGATCCGTCCGGGTTGTCCACCTGTGAGTTCGTGGACGCATTCATGGTGTACGGGATCGCGTCACCGGGACCCGAAAGCGACGCCGGCGGCACGAAGGTAAGATCCACCTCCGGAAACGTACCCGGCGGGAGCGCCAGCCGCGCGCGAATCTGAAACGACGCGATGTACGGATATTCCGTATCGACGGTGACGGATCCGGCCCCGCTCGAGAGCACCCCGTAATCCAGGTCGGACAGCGGTACGACCTCTAAGTATTGAGGCGGGCCCTGTGCCACGGTGCTACTCGGTCCAAACGCAGAGACAAGGACCGCGAAGACGGCGAGATATCGGCGAAATACGGCTTCGATACGTGCCATGGAATGGTGGAACGTGGCGGGCGTGACGATTGACGGGGCGTACGATCATCGCCGGACGGTTGATCCGGCGCGATACACCGACATATTTCCGATACAAAAAGGGGAGTGCGCGCAATGTGCTTGCGGCACTCCCCTATGATCGGCAGAATAGTTATGCAGGAGCCTGGCCTATCTGCCCGTAGGCGCTTCGAACTCGATTTAGATCGAGCTGTAGTTAAACGTCAGCGTATACGTCCCATTGTAACCGCCGAATGCGTTGCCGTCAATCGAGAGCGTACCCGAGAGGTCAATACCGGTCCGGGTAGCCGATGCCCCGCCACCAGTCGGAATGGTAATATTATCCGTATTGGGTCCGGCCGGGTTGAACGTTACCGTTCCTCCACCCCCATCAGCAGCGTTGAGAGTTACTGTCGCGTCCCCTTCAACGTCAATGGTGGAGCCTGGGAACGCCGTCACGTCAAGCGTAGCCGTTTCCAGCGCGTTAATCCCGGACGTAGTTCCACTTGGATCGTGCTCAACGATTCCAAAGTCGATATTCCCCGTGGTGTTAGCCGTAATCGGCTGAATAATTGTGGTCAACACGGTGACATCTGCCGTAGCCTCCGTGAGATTCTGGAATTGCGACAGATTGCTCTGCGCCTGCGCGGCACCCACGAGCGCCACGGTCAAAAATGCGGTTAATAGTGCTCTCTTCATGGTCTTGTGTGTTCGGTGGATGGGGATGTTGATGTTCAAATGGTGGTTCAGACGGTGGTTTCTGTCGGTAGAAAGAATGCCGTCTGGTCAGTGCACTCGCGAAGGTTGGCTCGTCGTATCCATCTCACTTTACAGAATATTGTGCAGATAAATGGTACGACAGTTCGCGCCGTCCACGCCAATATGCTAAGTCTCTCAAGGATAATTCATGCAAAGTTCATAAGTTGAGGTAGGAAACTTCCAACTCGAATTCGCCGACGTAGATGCCGGGCGGATTGGAGGAAACCGGACCGATTACGAGCTCGCCGCCCACGAAAAAGAAGTAGCGGCCACCCGACAACGAAACGGTTTCATTCTGCAGCAGGCGCTCCGCGCTTGAGGCATTTCCCTGGGACGTCGTTCCGTAGAGTTCGAGATTGACGCCGATGACGCCCGCCCCGGATTCGTTCGTAAGCTGCGTGGGAGCGACGTAGTTCACGACGATATCGTTGCTTCCGGAGCCCCGCAACTCGAAACGGCCGGCATCCGGCTCGTCGTGGCGGATGAACACCTGTCCGCCTGCATTCGACGTCGGAATTTGCCCGAAACTCAGGTCGTTTGTTGCAACCAGCGAGAGGGACTGTGCGATTTGAACCTCAATGCCGATATTAGCGGCGACGGGCGTCGTTCTCCGAATCTGTTGGGCCAGGCCGGCATGCACGCCGGCTAGCGCGAGGGCAGCCAGCAAGGAGAGGTATCTCACCAGGCGGGCCGCACCCGGTACGCTGCTCGATATGGATCGTCTCGTCAGGTTCATCTCCCTATAGCCCGCAGCTGCAGACCTGAATGTAGAAATACGTCGTACCCGCGGATCGGCGCATGATGTCGCCGGCGAATACTGACTGTTGTGCCGCCGTCTGCGCCTGCTGCGGCACGAACGCCGCGTCCTGACCCACACTAGGGTCGGCGCCGAAGGTCGTGCGGAGGCCGGCGGACGGAGCGAGCAGCTCGGGATTCAAATCCCCGTTCCGCATCGTCGAGGTTCTAATATTGCCGTCGGCGTCGATCACGGTGATCGAAACCAGGGCATCCACATTCTGGCGTTGCGACCGGCTTCCGGCGTTCAGAGCGGCGACCATCGCGGTGTCCGCGAGGCTCAAGTTCCCCGACAGCGCGGAGCCGGCAAGTTGGGCAGCAACATCATTGACGCTCTGCTGCGGTTGATTGGCAGCGGGTTGCTGTCCACCTTCGGGCTGCTGCCCGACGGCCTGCTGCTGCCCGGTCTGCGGATCGTCGCCTACGCCGGCGTCATCCGTGCCGGGCTCGCCCGTATCCCCCGGCGCGATTCCTGGCGCAATACCCGGCGCCTGCGTTGCCTGTCCATCAAACGAGTCCGCCGTCTGCCCGGTCAGGGCATCCGTTCCGGTGATAAGCTCCGCCTCAATACGGATGCTCTCGCGCTCTTCTTCCTGAGCGCGCGCACAGGTCACCGTAAAAGCGAGGGCAATCGAGAGTATGAGGACCTTTTGGATCACGCGGGTGGAATGGGGATGAAGGTCGCTCTGGTGAAGGCCGTTCTGCCAGGGTAACTAACTAACAAGCGTACCTGGCGCGGGTACCTGTGTAACGTACGGGGTGTCCGGTGGAGAAACTACCCATATTTGCTACCTTATCTTCGTTCTTAGTGTTCCACAAGAGGCGTGCCACGTTTTGTGGTTCAGGCCTGCATGGTGCTCCACTCGAGAAGCGGGATGACAGGGTGTTATGAGAACGGTGCAAGGCGGTGTTACGATTTGGGACGCGATCTCATCATGAGACGTCGACCAGGGGATGGAAGTCCGGGGTGACGCCCTTCGGGCATCAGTCCGGCACCCGCACGAGCCACACCAACCGAACCGTGCGTCACAGGCAGATATTGCCTACGTTAAAGGCCCTTCAAAACGTATCCCCGGGAGCCGGCAACAGCCCATCGTATACGCATGACAAACATCACCTTCGGAACGGACGGTTGGCGCGGTATCATCGCGGATGATTTTACGTTCCGCAACCTGGACACGGTCTCCCGCGCCACGCTGCGGTGGCTTCGGCGGCAGCACGGCGACGCCCCTCGCGCCGTCGTGGGATACGACACGCGGTTCATGGGGCGGCAGTTTGCCGAATACGTGGCACGCGTGCTTGCCTCTCAGGAGGTTACGGTCATGCTGGCCGATGCCTTCACGCCGACGCAGGCGGTGAGCTGGGCGACGAAGGCCTACGAGGCCAACGTGGGCGTGGTGATCACGGCAAGTCACAATCCGCCCGAATACAACGGGTTCAAGCTGAAGGCGGATTTTGGAGGATCGGCACCACCGGAAATGGTTTCCGCCGTGCAGGGGGAGCTTCCCCGGCTCGGTGGTGATGCCGTCGCGCCGCCCGGACTCGAGCGCATGCAGGCGGAAGGGCGGATCGAACGCCGGCCCGTCACCGACGATTTCCTCGACTACCTGAGAGGCCGCCTCGATCTGGAGGCGATCCGGTCGTCCGGCCTGCTCGTGGTCCACGACGCCATGTATGGGTCCGGGCAGGGCCTCCTCTCACGGCTGATAGGTGAAGACAGGGTCGAGGAAATCCGTAGCACCTGGAATCCGGGTTTCGACGGAGAGGCCCCCGAACCCATCGAGCGCAACCTCGCCGGGCTCGCTCGAGCGGTGATCGATCGCGGAGCGGCGGCCGGACTCGCCAATGACGGGGATGCCGATCGCGTAGGGATGTACGACGAACGAGGCCGCTTCGTCGATTCACACACCATCGTGGCGCTGCTCGTCAAGTACCTCCACACGGAGCAGCATCTCTCCGGCCTCGTCGTCAAGACCGTCTCCACAACGTCGCTCATCGACCGCATGGCGGCGGCGTATGGCCTTCCGCTCGAGACGACGCCGATCGGATTCAAGTACATCGCGTCGAGGATCGTCGAGGAGGACGTGCTGGTAGGCGGTGAAGAATCGGGCGGCATCGCCGTGAAGGGGCACATTCCGGAGCGGGACGGCCTCTATATCGGGCTTCTGATCCTGGAGATGATGGCCAAGCGGAGGCGAAAGCTCTCGGAACTCGTGGAAGAGCTGCACGACGAGTTCGGCCCCCACGTGTGCCGGCGCATCGATCTGCACACGACGGAGGCGAGGAAGCAGAACGTGCTGAAGCGCCTCCGGGAGGAGGGGGGCCTCGCGGAGATAGCGGGCGAGCCGGTTCACGAACTGGATACGCTCGACGGGTTCAAACACCTGGTGGACGGCGGGTGGCTTCTCGTACGCCCGTCCGGCACGGAGCCCGTGCTCCGCATCTATTCCGAAGCAGCGTCGGGCGATCGGGCTGATGCCCTCATCCGCGACGCCGCCGAACAGCTCGGCGTGGCGGATGAATCGGCCTGAACGCTCCGGATGTGATTCTGCTGATATTTATATTTTCACGCCGCTGATGAAACGTTCGTATCGGATTTGTTTTCCTCCTAATTTACGACCGATTTTCGTGTAGAGAGGCCGTGCCTATGGTCACTCTCTGAGGGAACAGCTGTCGGGAGACGCCCTGCCTTCCCGTATTCGAATCACCCACCGTTTTTCCACGTGTGCCACGCTTCCCATGAAACAATATCTAGTCTGCGTTGCGCTGTTCTCTGCACTGTTCGTAATCGCGGTCAGGCCGGCACCTTTGCACGCTCAGGATTTGGCCGTTGGAATTCGGGCTGGAAGCATGGGCCCCGGCGTCGAGCTCACCGGTGCGCTTTCGAATAAGATCAACCTCCGCGCGGGCGCGAACGCTTATTCCTATTCGAGATCCGATGATATCGACGATGAGGAAATCCGCATTCGCGCCGATTCGGATCTGTCGCTCGGCTCGGCTCGTGCGCTGGTCGATTTCTTCCCGGTTCGCCGCGGCGTCCGGTTGACGGCGGGCCTCGTATACAACAACAACCACGTGACGTCGACCATTCTCCCTCTGGAATCGTACACCCTCAACGAGAAGGAATTCGCGCCGGAGAAGATCGGCTCGCTGACCGCCGAGGTATCGCATAAGGCGAGCATCAATCCGTACGTCGGAGTGGGTTTCGGCAACTCGGTTCGACCGGGCGGCAAGCTGGCTTTCGTGTTCGACCTCGGCATTCTCTACACGGATTCACCGGCCGTATCCATGGAGGGAACGGGGATGATAGCACCCACCGCGGGCGAGGCGGCGGAGCTGGAAGAAAATCTCAGCGGCATCGTCCTGTACCCGCTGGTATCCGTCGGTGTCTCCTACAAGTTCATGGGACGATAAAGGCACCTCCCATCTCACCATCTCATCTGTCCACTCTTCGTCTCAAAGATTTATCGGCATCATGAGTATCCAAACGCTTCGATCTCTCGCCGGCGTGGTTCTCGTCGCGTTCCTTCTCGCAGGATGTGATCTAAGCGGACTCGACAAGGCCGCCGACGATTTCGATCTGATCATCGAACTCGAAGAAATTAACACGACCGTCTCGGCGCAGGTGCTCGACTACGAGACGCTCGAGTCCATTCCCGGTGCGGTGCTCTCGTTCACCGGGCAGAATGCAGGCGTCATCATCGACGTTTACAGCGACCCGATTACCGATATCCGGGCTTCTGGCGGCGTGGTCACCTTCGGCATACAGAATTCCGTTCTGCCCACCGAGAACAGTCCGGTCGAATTCGGTCTTAGCGTCGAGGCCGATGGCTATCTGTCGGAGACGGTCGATGTCGCGCTGGTCGATTCGGGTGGAAACAACGTGACCGTTCAGCTGCTGCCGGACAAGGTGCAAACCACGATGCAAGGTACCTCCGGCGTACAGAATTCACAGACCCAGTCTTCCGCTGAAACCGGCGTTGCGGAGTCCGTGACGGTCACGACGCCGCAACAGAACAACGTGCAGGCCAGCACGAGTGCGAAGGTGGAAAAGGGCACGAAGCCGCTAGGCTCCGACGGTACGGCGTTAACCGGTCAGATCACGACGGACCTGCAGGTCTTCGACCTCGATGAGGGCCTGGATGCCGTTCCGTCGCAGCTCAAAGAGAATGAAGAAGAGGCGCTGCTCGGCGTGGCCGGCTTCGGGATGTCGGACGCTTCCGGAAAGGTGGCCTTCGATTACGAGGCGGGTGAAGAGGCCGGTGAATGTGCCTTTACGTTGACGAATGAGGTCGACAATGAAGAATTGTACGATGCCATCGAAGCGGGATTGGTCGACGACGCCGATGTCGTCGTCACGTCGATAGACGGGCTGGAAGAGGTCAACCTCGGTGCCGTTCCGTTCACGCTCGGCGAGCGTCCGACGGTCGTCGCGACGATCTGCGTAGGTGGAGAAGGTGCGAACGTGGACATGCAGCCGCTGGTCGACGCCGCTGCGTCTTCGCCCAACAAGGTCGGTGCGGCCAGCTGGCATCGCCACCGTCGCTCCTGGTGGAGCTGGCGTCGCGTGATTCCAAAGAGCCGCCTGATGACCGTCACGTTCGACAATTCCGCGAATGCCGCGCCTCAGACCATCAACTGGGTGCGCATTGCAGGACTCGGTACCAGTCGGACGATCAGAACCGGGTTCGTCGTGCCGGGCGGTCAATCCCTGACGCGCAATGTGGGCGTACTGCTGCCTACGGGGCGGATGGGGTACGTTACGGTCGGCCTTTCATCAGGGGTCGTTTTTACGCACTTCTTTACGGTACCGAGCGGTACGTTCGATCAGACCGTCCGGTTGCCGACGATCGAGGCGCAAGAATATACGGTCCGCGCCTCGCTGTCGTGCTCAGGCGGTCAGAAGCTGTCGCCTCAAATCACCAGACAGAGCTTCAGCGGGCTCAGCCTGGGTTATCGCCCCTCCGGACGGCGCGTGCAGTTTTCCGACATGGGCAAGGCCAGGAATATCCAGGTCACCGAGAGCAGCGTACGCGCGGAAGCCCAAGCCACGCTGGTGCCGGGCGAGGAATATGAGTTCCGTGCAACGTACGGTGACAACGTCGA
>JBBDTI010000072.1:0-73021 GCA_040904565.1 Rhodothermales bacterium | reverse complement strand
CGCTGGTGCCGGGCGAGGAATATGAGTTCCGTGCAACGTACGGTGACAACGTCGATACGCGGACCGCTACGGCTCCGGCGGGTTCAAACGTTGTTTCCTTTTCGCCGGACCCGAATGAAATCGGCGGCTTTAACTGCGAATAAGAGCAGGATCCGATGACAGGCGCCTGCAGCGTCTTCCAGGACTCTCATAGCTGTACCCGAACTACCTAGCTATACCCTAACAAAAGGACTACTACGAGGCATCCCCCATGCGTCGAGCCCTGAGATGGGTCGGTATCGTTATTGCGAGCATCGTCATCTTGATCGTGGCGGCCGCCGCGGCCGTTTACCTTCTGACGAACGCCCGATTTAACGCAACCTATGCGTTCTCCCCGGCACCCTTCTCCCTTGAAGCTGATTCGGCATCGTTGGCCCGCGGCGCGCACATCGCGACGATTCGCGGGTGTGTGGACTGCCACGGGGCCGATCTGGGAGGCGGTCCGGTCATTGAGGCACCTCCGGTAGCCATGCTGTATGCCACCAATCTGACCTCGGGTGAGGGCGGGAAGGCGCCGCTCTATCAGTCGGACGAGCTCTGGGTGCGGGCCATCCGGCACGGTATCGGCGTCGACGATAGGGGGCTGATGTTTATGCCCGCGCAGGAATACCAGGTGCTGAGCAATGAGGATATCAACGACCTGATTGCATATGTCAAGAGCGTTCCGCCCGTAGACCGGGAGATCCCCGAAACGACGATCGGTCCGGTCGGACGCCTGCTCTTCCTGGCCGGCCAGATGGAGCTCGTGCCTGCGGAGCTCGTCGATCACGAGAACCTTCGTCCGCCCGACCGCGTCGAGGAAGCCCCCACGGCGGAGTTCGGGGGATATCTGGCAACGGGGTGCTTTGGATGTCACGGACACGGGCTCGCCGGCGGACCGATACCCGGGGCGCCACCGGAGTTTCCACCGGGGGCCAATCTGACCCCGGATCCGGAGACGGGGCTGGGTACCTGGTCGGAGGGCGACTTTACCCGCGCGATGCGCGAGGGGATCCGGCCCGACGGCACGGAGATCGATCCCTTTATGCCGGTGCAGCTGACCTCTCAGATGACGGACACGGAGATACGTGCCCTCTGGCTGCATCTACAGTCCCTCGAGCCGACGCCGTACGGAATGCGATAGGCTACTTTACGGCCTCGTAGGCCTTCAGCGCAGCTTTTCGAGCCATCCCGTGATCGACGATGGGATAGGGATAGGTCTCGCCGAGCGTGACGTTTGCCTGCGCGAGCGCCTCTTCCGACGCGGTCCAGGGCCTATGGATGCAATCGGCAGGCAGTTCGCTCAGCTCAGGGATCCACCGACGCACGAATGCGCCCTCAGGATCGAACCGCGCGCCCTGCGTAACCGGATTGAAGATCCGGAAGAAGGGCTGTGCGTCGGCTCCCGATCCCGCCGACCACTGCCAGCCCATCGTGTTGTTCGCCAGATCGGCGTCGACGAGCGTGTCCCGGAACCATGCGGCGCCCTTCTGCCATCGAACGCGAAGGTCTTTCGTGAGGAAGGAGGCCGCGATCATGCGAATGCGGTTGTGCATCCATCCGATGGACCAGAGCTGCCGCATGCCGGCGTCGACGATCGGGAAGCCCGTACGCCCGCTCTGCCACCGTTCGAGGAGCTCGTCGTCATCCACCCATTCAAAATCTTGAAATTTCGATTTCAGCGGTTCGGACGTGGTATCCGGGTAATGGTACAGCATGTGATAGGAGAACTCGCGCCACGCCAGCTGTCGGAGGAACGCATCGGCGGCCGCGCGCATCACGCCGTTCTGCACCCAATCGTCGACGCTCGCCCATACCTCTCGAATGCCGACGTCGCCGTGCGCGAGGTACGGTGAAAGCTGTGAGGTGGCATGCAGGTCGGGGCGGTCGCGTACGGTCTCGTAGTCGAGCAGGTCTGCGTCGATGAATGCTTCGAGGCGGTCGAGTCCGGCCTCCTCGCCGGGCGTCCAGTGTGCGTGGAGGCCCGCGTCCCAGTTCGCACGAGGCAGCAGATCGAGATCGTCGACCGACAGGCTTTCCGGCCACGCATGGGGCGCACTACCCGGTCCGACAGGCGGGGCGGGGAGCGGGCGCACCTCCGAGATCTCTTGCTTCAGTTTCTTCCAGAAAGGCGTGAAGACGTGATATGGACCTCCGGACGTGGTCCGGATACGATCGGGATCGTGAACGATGGGTCCACGAAATATCCGCACGTCGAGCCCGTCCTCGCGCAGGGCGGTTCGAACGTGCGCGTCGCGGCGGCGGGATGCAGGCGTCAGGCGCTCGTTCCAGTATACCGCACGCGCACGCGTCGTTTCGGCTACGCGCTGGATCTCCTCGAGCGGATCGCCACGCCGGATCGTAAGCCTGGAGGACCGTGCGCGCAGCGCGCCGTCGAAAGCGGCCAGCGAATGATGCCTCCACCACCTCGACGCGGCGTCGGGCGCGGCGTCGCCTTCCGATTCGGGGGCGTGCACGTAGACGGGGACGACGCGGTCCTGCTCTTCGAAGGCTTGGAAGAGTGCTGCGTTGTCGCGAAGACGGGTGTCGCGGTCAATCCAGACGATCGACGTGCGCTTGGAGGGACGCATAGAGGGGCGAATTCGTGAGGGTGGGTCCGCAGGATAGCCAATCACGGATTGTATGGCTCGCTGACTGACGCAACGGACCTTCGATCCCTTGTATCCATCCCCACGAACAAAGTGTCGAGCAGCCGCGAAGAGGGTCGGATTCGTTACGAAATTACTCGTGCCTTTACGTATCGAAGTGCGACCCGGCCGCGCGCCCTGTAGGAAGAGCATCCGGGCAACGTAAGAAAATGTGCCTATATGGCTTAAAATCGACGCTTTTGTGATTTATCTGCCTTTCTGCCTCAAGTTGGTATGCCCCTTGTTCATTCCATCGTACAGCAGCGGGGACGTCACCGGAAGCAGGTGGCTCGCTGCATGAAGAACGCTGACGTAGGAAGAACTACGGGAATACATTGAGATGACACTTTGCCGCTACATATGTGCCGTCGTCGTGCTGGTAGCCGTGTCACTTACTCCGTCGAGTTGTTCGGATGTTGCCGAGCAAGCGATGGCGTACGAGGACGCGGGAGAGCCGATCGAGATTACGATCGAACGAAGCGCGCAGGGTGTCGACTATAGTGTCGAACGTTCCGGCGGCGACCGGACGTCGAATATGTTCGCTTACAAAATCGGCTCGTGACACACGTCGCGAGCCACTGAGTGCCTGTGGTGGGCATGGTGGTGGTGACCATTAGTCGGGCCTGGCGCCGGACGGACCGTTAGTTCTGCGTTCGTCCGGTGCCGCCGACTAATGTCATACACTAACGTCATTTAGTGGCCACGTACCCATACCCGCCCTTCAGGTACATCCCTATGTGACGGCCCAATGGGCCAGTTCGGCAGGCAGCCTGATAGAAAACGTGCTGCCCGCGCCGGGTGCGCTCCGCACTTCGATGGTGCCTTCGTGCAGATCTACAATCTGCTTGACGATGGAGAGCCCCAGTCCGGTCGAGGTCTCTCCGGCCGTTGGTTGTGTGGACAGCGGTTGGAACTTCTGGAAGAGGAGGTGCTGTTCGTCCGACGGAATGCCGGGCCCCTCGTCCTCTACGGAGAATAGAACGTCGTCCTTATCGGATCGGACGCGCACGCGGACGGTGGCGCCTGGCGGCGAGTACTTCACCGCGTTGTTGATGAGGTTGTCCATCGCTTCGACGAGGAGGTGAGGGTCGGCGTAGACGTGCAGGCGCTCGCCTGCATCGCCGGAGGGCAACGTCAGCTCGATGGTCTGACCTTTTCGTCCGGCCAGGAAGTCATTCCGTCGGACCACGTCTGCCGCGGCCTCAGTCAGGTCCATGGACTGTGGGTGCAGCGGAATGCGTCCGTCCTCGATCGCTTCGGATTCGAGAAGGGAGGCGATAAGCGCCAGCATCTGATCGGAGGAATGATGGATCAGGTCGGCGGGCTCGAACGCCTCGGAATGTTCGCCTACCTCTTCCTTGAGGATGTCGGCTAGCTCGCGTATGGCCGTGAGCGGATTCTTGAGATCGTGCGCGGCGATGTTGATCAGATCGGATTTGCGCTCGCTGACCGAGACAAGCTCACGATTCTCGATCGCCAGTCGGCGCTGTTCCTCGCGTGCCGCGATCAGATTGCGGACGCGAGCCTTGAGCTCTCTCGCGTTAAACGGTTTAAAGATGTAATCGTCGGAGCCCAGTTCCAGCCCTTCGATGAGATCGTTCTGGGACACGAGTGCCGTCAGGAGCACGACGGGAATGTGACGCAGTACGGGGTCATCCTTCACCGTTCGGCAGAGCTCGTGACCATCCATTACCGGCATCATGATATCGCTAATGATGAGGTCGGGGATGGCGCCGGCGGCGACCTCCAGCGCTTCGCGGCCGTTTCTGGCGGAGATGACGGTAAACGCGTCACCGAGCGCTCGCTCGACAAAGCGAATCACCGTGGCGTTGTCGTCGACGACCAGGACCGTGTGGCGGTCGGCTGCGGGGCCGGGACGCGGGGCACGTTCGTCTTCGGCAGGTACGGCGATGCGACGGCGGCGGGTGGCGCGAGGCTCACCGGGGGCCGAGCGTCGTTTGGTTGGGGCAGCGTCGGACTCGACCTCGCGTTCTTCTCCAGGCGCCGTCGTACGGGCCATGCAAAGGGCGACGAAGGCGGCTACGGCGAACAGCGTGGCGCCGACGAGCGTCGGTGGCGCGTCCGCCGCGGCATCCATCAAGCCGGTGAGTCCGATCAGTAGGTGGAATGCAATCACGTTCATCTGGCTGCAGAAAGATCATCCTGGTTATCCTTCCGCAGCTGATCGCAAAATCCAGACCTTTTTTTGGAACCCCCCTAAAATGGCTAAAAATGGCGATGTGTCGTACTTCATAACGAGACGTGTTGCGAAACGAGACTCAGAAATGGACGCCGGCGGGGCGGCTCGGACGCTCATGCAGAACATTACGGATGGCGTCCGTAATCTCTTGCTTAGTAAAGGGTTTGCTTAAATACCCGTCGAATCCGGCGTCTAGAAACCGGTCCTCGTCTCCGGGCAAGGCATAGGCCGTCATGGCGACGATGGGCGTTTCCTTGTACGCATCCATCTCGCGGATGGCGTGAAGGACGTCGACGCCGTCGTGGCCTCCACCCAGGTTGATGTCCAGCAACACGGCGTCGAACCGTTCCGACCGGGCTGCTGCAAGGGCGGCGTCGGCGTCTTCCTCCGTCTGTACGGTGAAGAGTCCGCGCAACTGATGCTGTGTCAAGGTCAGTGTGTCCGCGTTGTCGTCGAGGATCAGAACCCGGTGAGACGTGTCGCTGCGCGCTGCCGTGGCGTTCATTGTTGCCGATAGGGTCTCTGTAACCTGTACGGGGGCGTGCAGCTCGTTATGATGACAGAGGGGAAAAGCGACGGTGAACGTGCTGCCGCGGCCCTGCTCGCTTTCCACCTCGATGTGGCCTCCCATCAGTTCGACGAGCCTTTTCGTGATGGCAAGTCCGAGGCCGCTGCCCTCGTAGGACCGGGCGGTGCCGATCGATTCCTGCCTGAATTCAGAGAACATATGCGGCAGGAATCCTGCGCTGATGCCGATGCCGGTGTCCTTCACGCGGATCACGGCATGGCCGGCTTCGCTGGAAATGCTGACGGAGACGGCACCTTCGTCCGTGAACTTGATGGCGTTATCTACCAGACTCTTGACGATGCGGTCGAGCGAAGCCCGGTCAAGACTCGATTCGACGCGGTGGGAAGGCGTCGAGATGTCGAAATCGACCTGCTTCTTCTCCGCCTGTGCGCGGTAGCGGGACGCTGATTGCGGCACACACGACGCCACGTCGACCACCACCGGCTCCAGCTCCAGGCTGCCGCCTTCGAGCTGAGCAAGGTCAAGAATCGAGTTCAGCGTCTCCTGCAGCCGCTGTCCGGATGAAACGATGCGGAGGGCGAATTCTTGGAATTTGGGGGGGACCTCCTCGCTAAGTATTTCGGCAAAGCCAAGGATTCCCGTCAGCGGCGTACGCAGTTCGTGGTTCATATTATTCAGGAAGGCCGATTTGAGCTTCAGCAGCTCTTCGACCTTTTCCCGCGCTTCTCGCTCCGATTCCAGCTGCCGCTTGTTGTGGTCCGACAGCATATGTGAGAGACGCACCCGTACGTCGCGGAGCCGGCCGGTCAACGCGGCGATGATCAGAACGGCGATAAAATATGGCAGGGAATGGATCAGCACGGTAAGTACATCCGCGCCGGATTCGAATCGATAGAAGAGGATAGGGTTGAGAACGAGTCCGGCCATGACGGAGGCCGACACACCGACGCGGAAGCCCCAGAACCACGAAATAAGAATGACCGGGAGTACGGCCAGCGCGCCCGTACCAGGACCTATACCGCGGTACATCGTCGGGAAGGCTACGGCATACGTACAGGCGGCGAGCGTGACGATGGCTGCCTCGACCGCCTGGCGTGCCTTATCGTTTACTTCTCTGTCCGAGACGTATTCCATGTATCGCGCCGTAGTATCGTCGCGCGCCAGGTCAGATGACCGCGCGGGACAGGTCTGAGCGTTGCGGGGTATCCCCGTGAGGGTGATGATGAAGCCCTTGGGCCCCTTCATTCACTCGTATCGTCGATTTCAGACCATTCTATACCTAATCTCGTGTGAAACCTGTGTCGTAAATCGGACGGCAGCTGCCGTAATTCGGACATGCAGACATCCTCTAGAGCGAGCGCTGGATGTTTAACTCGACGGATCAGGCCGGGATAACATGTGCACGTCGTTACAGTGACGTTGCAAAGTCGACGCCGCGGCGAAAAACCTGCGGATGTTCGGCCGGTGTAAAACTATACGGTCTATGACTATTGAGCGTGGTACGTTAAGCCGACCGGGGGTTTTCGTCCGTGCGCGTCGAAACGGCGGAGGGACCTGCCCGGCCGCACCATGCGAGACTCACAGAATGTCTACATAGCGATCCCGGAGGACGGCCATGCCGATCGAAAAATTGACATCATATCTCGACGAAGAGGGCGTAAAGTTTGTCGTCATCAAACATTCACGTGCTTTCACGGCGCAGGAAGTCGCCGCTTCGGCGCATATTCCGGGAAAGGAAATGGCGAAGACCGTCATGGTTAAGGTTGATGGAGAGATGGCGATGACCGTGCTTCCTGCGTCGTATCAGGTGGATCTGAATCGGCTTCGGGACCGTACGGGAGCGGAGAGCGTCGAACTGGCGTCGGAGGATGACTTCAAGGAGCTTTTCCCCGACTGCGAGGTGGGAGCGATGCCGCCGTTCGGCAGTCTGTACGGAATGAAGACGTTCATGGCCGCCGTGCTGGCAGAGGATGAGGAGATCGCCTTCAACGCGGGCTCCCACACGGAGCTCATCCGCATGTCGTTTGCGGATTACTTCCGGCTGGAAGACCCGATCGAACTGCAGTTCGCCCTCGAGCCGGCCTAGGTGCAAAGTCTACATGCGGCGTACTTGCGGCCCCGGTGCGGCCTACGTACAGCCCCGTGCGTCTCCAGACTCCGGCACATCGGGTACCTCGTCGGCCGCGTTCCCGGCGCGGTACGATATCCACGCCGGGAATGCTTACCTTTCACCTCGTGAAGCGACCGTCCACCAACTACGTGCCAACTTGTTCGATCGTCTTACCGGAACGCCCGCTGTAACTCTTTCGGCACGGATCGCCGTCGCCCTGCTTATAGGCGTGACGGCCGGATGTGGTGAGCGGATGCCTTCTCCTTCGTCCGACGCGTACGCCGAAGTGGTGACGGCTTTCCACACGGCCATTGCGGCGATCGAAGTTGGAGAAGATCGGCGGGCGGAGGAACTGCTCCTTCGTGTGGTAGAGCTTGCACCGGACGAGGCGGCCGCCTGGGCCAATCTCGGGCTGCTTGCTCTTCGACGCAACGAGCTCGACGTGGCCGTTGACCGGCTCCGTCACGCGCAGGAGCTAGCCCCGAACGAAAGCCGGATTCGCTTCTTGCTGGGACTCGTGGAGGCGACCCGGGGGAATGCCGAGGAAGCCATCACGCATTTCGAGCGGGCGCGCGAGCTGGATCCTCGGAACGTACGCGCCATCTATGCCCTGGCAGAACAACTGGAAACCCTGCGCGGGGACGCGGCCATGGAAGATGTGAGACGGCTCGTCGACGCCATTCTCGAGATTCACCCGAACAATCTCGCCGTACTCGTCGAGCGGGCGCGCCTCGACGTCATCGCGGATGACAGCGCGGCGTTTGTCCGTACGATGGATCGGCTGCATGACTTTTCGACGAACTGGTCTGCCGAAACGCTGGACCAGTTTGCATCGCTAGAGCGGGCGAGGGAGGAGGGCGATCGATCGGAGACGATTACGGAGCTGACGTTTTTCACGAACGTCCTGAAGCGCGAACCGGCCTATCGGGAGAGCCTTGCCGCTGTGCGAACGCAGCCGGGACAGCCGACGGAGCTCATCAGCACGTTCATCGCACTTCCTTCGCCCCCGCGCCGCCACGCTGCACGGGATGAACGGCTGACGTTTACATCTTCGCCGCTGCTGGCGGACCTCGAAGCGGCGGATGCGTCGTGGCGCTGGGTGCGTGCGACGACGCGCTCGGCGTCGACGGGACCCGTAGCGGTGGCCGGGCGTGACGGCGAGGTCGTGTTCGAGGATGGCACGGTCCTGGAAATGCCGGGCGATCTGACGGCGGACGGTTTCGTGGCGACGGACTACAACTACGATTTTCAGATCGACGTCGGACTCGCCGGGCCGAATGGATTTCGTCTGTATCGCGGTGCGGATGACGGTTCATTCGTCGAGGTCTCGGCCGATGTGCTTCCGACCACCGGCGTGCGGGATGCGGCCTATGCGGCCGCCTGGACGGCGGACGTCGACATGGATGGGGACCTGGATCTGATTCTTGCCGGCGTGGAAGGGCCATCGATCGTTCTGCGAAACAACGGCGACGAGACGTTCAGCGTGTTAGACCGGTTTGGCGAGGCGTCGTCCGTCCGCGGCTTTGCGTGGGCGGATATGGATCGGGACGGGGATCCGGACGCCTTCTTTCTCGATGCGTCCGGGCGCGTTCATTATTTCCGCAACGATCGGTCGGAAGGATTCTCGCACCGCGAGATCGATAATCAGGTGCGGGCGATCACCGCGGCGGATCTGAACGCCGACGGCATCTTCGAACTCGTCATGCTCCGTGCCGACGGCGAGGTGGTACGGCATCAACAGGCGGTCGGTGCGACGCAGGAAGCCGCCGAGACGGTCGCGAATTGGGATCTCGAGTCCGATGCCCCGGCCAGGCTCTTCGCCATGGATCTGGATAACAACGGGGGGCTGGATGTGCTGGCCTCGGCGGGCGGACGAGCAGCGATCTTTCTGAGCGGCGCCGACAGCGTCTTCACGCAGACGGACTCCGAACTGGAGGCGGATGTGTATTCGCTCGCCGACATGACGGGGGACGGACGCCTGGATCTCGTGGGAACGGCCGCCGGCGCGGCGGCCGTGCGCCTCGACAATACCGGCTCACTGGACTATCGCTCGGCCAGCGTGCGTCCGCTCGCCGCTGACGCGACGGGCGATCAGCGTATCAACCCGTTCGGCATCGGCGGCGAAATCGAGGTGCGGTCCGGCCTCCTCTATCAGAAACAGCCCATTACGCAGCCCACCGTGCACTTCGGTCTGGGGGAGCGCGACGCCGTGGAGGTCGCTCGGATCGTGTGGCCGAACGGCGACATCCAGGCGGAATTCGACCTCTCGGCGAGCGAAACGGTGGAGACCAGGCAGCGACTCAAAGGGTCGTGTCCATGGCTGTTTGCCTACGACGGTGAGGGCATGAGCTTCGTTACGGATTTCATTTGGCGGTCGCCGCTCGGATTGGCCATCAATGCCCAGGAAACGGCCGGGGTCATGATGACCGAAGATTGGGTAAAGATCGGCGGCGACCAGCTCGTTCCGAAGGACGGTGCCTACGACCTCCGTATCACGGCCGAACTCTGGGAGACGCACTTCTTCGATCACGTATCGCTTATGGTCGTCGACCATCCGATAGGTACGGACATCTTCGTCGACGAGCGCTTCGCGTTTCCGCCTCCCGAGCTGGACGTGCACGTAACCGGTGAGCCCGTACCGGTCTCCCGTGTAACGGACGACGCCGGACGCGACGTCACGGACCTCGTCGCGTCCGAAGACGCGCGCTATCTCGCCGCGTTCGAGAAGGGCCAGTACCAGGGCATCGCCGAGGAGCACTCGATAGAGGTCGATCTGACGGATGCCCCTTCGGACCAACCGCTTCGGCTCCTGGCGTCGGGCTGGATCCGTCCGACCGACAGCTCGATCAACGTGGCGCTGGCCCAGGGCAGTCACGCACCGCCGGCTGGACTCCATCTCGAGGTACCGGACGGCCGCGGAGGGTGGACGACCGTCTATCCGAATCTGGGATTCCCGGCCGGGAAGCACAAGACGATAGTCGTCGATCTCACGGACGTGTTTCCGGCCGAACAGGTCGTACGGTTGACGACGAACCTTGAGATCTACTGGGATGCCATCTCGTGGGCGGTTGCGCGTCCGGGTGCCGAGCTTCGGACGACGCGGCTGGAAGCATCCAGGGCCGAACTCGCCTACCGAGGTTACTCGGCTGTCGTGGAGCCGGATCGGACGCATCCGGAAGTACCGGTATACGACGAGCTGGCGTCGACCGCACAGGTGTGGCAGGATCTTGAGGGGTACTATACCCGCTTCGGCGACGTGCGCGAGCTTCTCCAGACGGTCGACGACCGGTACGTGATCATGAATGCCGGTGACGAACTGCGTTTCGAATTTGAAGCCCCGGACGATCCTCCCCCGGGCTGGACGCGCGATTACGTGCTGATCGGCGACGGCTGGGTCAAGGACGGCGACTACAATACGAAGTATTCCGATACCGTACTGCCCCTGCCGGCTCAAGATATGCCCGGCTACGATCGTCCGCGCGGTCCCCTGGAAGACGATCCGGTCTACCGCCGGCATGCGGACGACTGGCGGGAGTACCACACACGCTACGTGACGAACGATGCGCTCTGATCGCAGATAGACGAAAGCCTCGCACGTCGGACGTGCGAGGCTTGGTCGCCTGCAAGCAGTGAGTCAGGATTTGATCGAGGTTGATTCGTCTATTAGGTAGGGCAACGCGACGAATTGTGCAAGTAGATTCGGGCGGCAGTGCGTACCGGGGCAAGTGGTCGCGTGCATCAGGGCCTGTGCTCTGCAATCCAACGATCCAGGGTTTCCTTCAGTGACGTGGAATTGAAGGGCTTCGTGAGATAGTCGTTCATGCCGGCTTTGAGGCAGCGTTCCCTGTCGTTTTTCATGGCGTTTGCCGTCAGAGCGATAATGGGCACCCGCGATCGCTCGCCCGTCAGCTCGCGAATGCGCTGCGTGGTTTCGAATCCGTTCATCTGCGGCATCTGGCAGTCCATCAGCACCACATCGAACCGCCCCGTTTCGAGGGCGCCAAGGGCCGACTGGCCGTCGTCGGCGACTTCGTACTCGTAGCCGAGCCGCTCCAACAGGGCACACGCGACGCGCTGGTTGACGGCGTTGTCTTCCACCAGGAGGACGCGGCTGCCTGGAGGCGCCGTGGACGTCGCAGCGGTGTCCGCGTCCGCTACAGATTGCGTTTCACCGAGGGCTGTGGTCAGGGCCGACCGGAGGCGGTGCGGCCAGACGGGTTGCGCGAGGCATGCGTCGAATCCGGCACCCAGAAGGTCGTCCGTGAGGACGCGGTCCTTGAAGCACGCCATGAGGATAAACTTGAGCCCGTCGCGCTCGCGGACAGATTGGAGTTGTTCGGCCAGCGCCAACCCCGACATATCCTCCAGCTCGTTGCTGATCAGCGCGGCATCGTAGCGCCGCAGGGCGAGAGATCGGACGGCGTCCGATGCATCCCGGGCTTCGTGCACGTCTATCTGCCATCTACGGAGATACGAGGCGACGATGGCTCGAAGCGAATCGCTGCCGTCGACCAGGAGGACGGAGAGGTCGGCGAGGGCCTGCTCGTCGTCAGGTCGATCCGGTACCGATCCGCCGGCTCCGAGTTCGATCTCGAATTCGAACGTCGAACCTCCGCCCGGCGCACTTCGGACGTCGAGTGAGCCGCCCATGAGCTCGACGAGTTGTCTGGAAATGGCCAGGCCGAGTCCCGTACCGCCGTAGTGACGTGCGGTGGAGTCGGATGCCTGTCCGAAGGCTTCAAACAGGCGGTGCATTTCACTTTCAGCGATGCCGATGCCCGTGTCGGAAACGCTAATGCCGATCGAGGCGGTGCCATCGACGGCGGCGTTTAGCGCGACGCGCGTGATGACCTCTCCTTCCTCCGTGAACTTGACGGCGTTGCTGACGAGGTTCGTTATCACCTGTCGGAGTCTCAGGGAGTCTCCTATTACCTCCGGCGGTAGGGCGGGATCTACGTCGTAGCCGATACGGATGCCCTTCGCGTCGGCCTGCGGCGCGAAGAGCTCTACGACCTGGCCGGCGAGGCGGTACAGGTCGAAGGGGGTGGATTCGAGCTCCATCTTGCCCGCTTCGATCTTTGAAAGATCGAGGAGGTCATTGACCAGCTTCAGGAGCGATTCGCTGGAATCGAAGATCGACTCGGCATACTCACGCTGAGCGTGCGAGAGAGACGAGTTGAGCATGAGCTCCGTCATTCCCACGACACCGTTCATCGGCGTACGTATCTCGTGGCTTATTTTGGCCAGCAGCTCGCTCTGCGTGCGAACGGCGAGCTCGGCGTCGTTCTTTGCCTTCAGCAGGGCGTCCGTCGTGTCGAGATCGATCGAAATGTCGCGGATGTGATAGAGGAATCCTACCGGTTCCGATCCTGACAAGACCTCCGAAACGGAAACCCGGCCACAAAACGTTTCGTCGTCGCCGGATCGACACGTCCGGTCGAACGTCTCACGGTCATCCGTATCGTTCAATGCCTCGACAAACAGATCCTCCACGGAGCGTCCGATCACGTCCGCCCTGTGCCGGCCGAACAGCCTGTCGAAGGCGATATTCACGAGCCGGATTCGACGATCCGTATCGGTCAGTACGGTCGGGTCCGGCAATGCGTCGTAGATACCCTGGAACAGCGCTGAATCGTTCGGCACCGTACCGTTCGAGGAAGAGGGTATTTGTTCGGTCATCACGCAGGAACGTTCGGAGGAAGCATTTCCGAACGTATCGGCGCCTGACGTGCTAACTTTATCGGACTTCGGCGCAGGACGTACCGGTCGACTTACTCGGACGGACTCGAACGCGCCCCGGGAACGTCCCGGCCGCGGGCGAGAATGAGAGCAGTCTCCGGGGCCAGCGTAAAGCGTTCTTCACCGTCGATCGAGAACCCACGAAGCGAGTCGTCGTCTGTAACGACGATGAGGGTTTCGTCGTCGACCCATCCCCATGTGGAATCGGCGGACGTCGTCAGCACGTCGGTGCCTCCAAACGAGCGAACGGCCTTCGATACGCTGCCGTCCTCGACGAGGTCGAATGCAACGTGCCGCCCGGACGGCGACCAGACGGGCCGTTCCACATCGGCGTCCGCGAAGTCGGTTGGCGCGATGAGGTACGTAAACTCGGCGTCAAGCTCCTTCAAAACGATGCGACGCCGATTAGGGGCCTCCTGCAGTCGAACGTCGAAGGCCAGCGTCGATCCATCCGGGGACCACGCGAGATGCCGCGGCTTGTAGGCATCGTCGAACAATTCCTCGGCATTCGATCCGTCGAGGTCGGCGATAAACAGGGTGGAGTCGGGGACGTAGCTTCGGTTCTCTCGGTCGTAGACCAGATCCCGAAAGATGTATGCCATCTTCCGGCCGCCCGTCGGATACGTAAGGTGATGCATCTTTCGTACGTCCACGCTAGCGAACGTGGAACAGCCGTCCGCCGAGACGACGTACCGATTCGAGCCGTCGCCCGTGACGAGGCGGTCGGCGTCGGGCCAGTGCGCTGCGACCGTAGAGGACGAGCAGCCCGGATCGACGAGGCCGTCGGGTGTGGAGATCGCCACGTCACCGGAGCCGGACGAACGATATCCGAACAGCACACGCTCCGCGTCGGGCGCCCAGGCCGCGGTGTATTCCACGTCGCCCGTGGACGCATGAAGACGACGCAGACGGCCCTCATCGACGTGCACGCGTGCCAGGCGGGTCGAATCGCCGTCCCGGAAGGCAATTACGGCCTCATTTCCCGACGGAGATCGTGAAACGAACCGGCGCTGCCATATGCCGTCCGCGATGTGCCGAGGGGAGGAGGTGAGATCATCCAGCAGGACCAATCCGTCTTCGGTGACGGCAAGAAAATCAAACTGCGGCGAAGGCGTCGGCTCTTGCGGGATTGCCGGCTCGGGGGATGGATCGGAGGGCTGAGGTGCCGAACATCCGGCGGCCGTCAGCACGGCGAATACGACGAAGTACGTGAGAGAAAAACGCGTCATGCAAGTAAGGGATGCATGGAAAAACGACCAGCGTTCTACGAGGGAATGGCTTCAGACGTTCGAAGGCGTCAGGTCGCTGCGCTTACGCTTTCTTCGCGCCATGCGAGCAGTTTCTCGATGGCCTGCACGTCGTCGACGGAGAGCACGACGTCGCCCGCGGCGGCGGTCTCCTCGATCTGATCCGGTCGGCGCGCGCCCACTATCGCCGACGTTATTTCGGGGCGGTTCAGTACCCAGGCAATGGCCAGCTGCGGCAAGGAGATGTCGCTGCGGTTCGCGATCGGCCGGAGCCGTTCGACGAATTCGAGATTGGCCCCGAAAGCGGGCTCCTGAAAATGCTTGTTGCCGTGCCGCCAGTCGCTTTCGTCGAGATGATTAAGGTACTCCTGCGAGAACTTGCCGGTAAGCAGGCCCGACATCATGGGGCTGTAGGCGACCACGCCGATTCCTTGTGCCGCGCAGTACGGGAGTATTTCTGCCTCGACGTCCCGTTCGAGCATATTGTACGGCGGCTGCAGCGACGCGACCGGATGTATCGCCTGGATGCGCTTCAGCTGGCTCACGTTGAAGTTGGAGACGCCTCCGTATCGGACCTTTCCCTCGTCGATAAGACGCGCGATCTCGGTCCAGCCCTCCTCGATGTCTTCGTCGGGGTCGGGCCAGTGGATCTGATACATGTCAATCACGTCGACGTTGAGGCGGCGGAGGCTCGACTCACACTCTTCCCGAACGCTTTCGGCACTCAGGTTTCCGTAGATCGTACCGTCGTCACGCCAGTGGCGGCCGCATTTTGTGGCGAGGAAGATGTCATCCCGTCGGTCTTTGATGGCTTCCCCCACCACCCCTTCCGCGTGCCCGAGGCCGTAAACGCGTGCCGTGTCGATCCAGTTGACGCCGAGATCGAGCGCCTCGCGGATCGCCGCGATAGACTTCCTGTCGTCCTGCGGTCCCCAACCATATTTCCAGTCTCCACCTCCGATCGCCCACGTGCCGAGGCCGATCGTCGTAAGCTCTTCACCGGTTCGTCCCAGCGCTTTCGTTCTCATAGGTGTACGGTAGATTTCTTGGTTCGTGCAACATTGCGCTCTAAGGTAAGAGCGTAGGGGGTGAAGAGTTTCGGGACTCCGCGCACGTTCGCAGGCCACGACATCAGCGACGACGCATCCGCGACGACGCATCCGCGGCCATGGAATCCGCGAGCGGCGATGTCCTAACCACCCGATTTAACTAAATGGTTGAACCGTATGGTTGCATTACGTACGTTGTTGGTATGAGCCGCGATAAACGGCGGAGAAGATCGAGTGGCTACCGGGGGGTGGCACGAGGCTAACCAGGAGTGGGCCGGCAAGCATGACCGAACCTGTACCCATGGGCGAGCAGTCGGAGGCGGAGCGGAAGATCTTCGAGGCCGCTCGTGACGTGTTCCACGTTCAAGGCTACGAGGGCGCGCGGATGCAGGAGATTGCGGATCGTGCGGGCATCAACAAGGCCATGCTCCACTACTATTACCGGAGCAAGGAGAAGCTTTTCGAGGCCGTCTTTCGCGTCTCAGCGATGAAAGTCCTGCCGACCATCCTCGGCATCGTGCGATCCGATGCCGGCGTCCCGGAAAAGATTGCCCAGATCGTTCATGCGTACATCGACCTGCTGTCGAAGCATCCGCACGTGCCGGGATTCATCATCCAGGAACTGCGCCGTAATCCGGGTCGACTGCGGCGATTCATCGGGCAGCAGGCCGCGGGAGTGTTCGATCAGTTGAGCGGGGAGGTCGATGCCGCCGTCGATCGCGGGGAGATCCGCCCCATCAAGCCCGAGCATCTCCTCGCCAACCTGATCGGTCTCTGCGTCTTTCCTTTCATCGCCCGGCCCATGCTCGAAACGGTGACGGGACTGGACGAGACCGCCTACGATGCGTTCATCGAGGAACGAAAGGAGGTGGTCACCGACTTCATTCTGCATGCACTGAAGCCCACCTGATAGACGTGCCCATACCGACGGCGGCATCGCGCTGCGTCCGCGTCCGAGATCATGACCTTGATGACGATACTTATCGCACTCCTGACGACGGGCGGATACCTGCCGCCCGATACGGTGGATCTTGCGACCTGCTACAAGTCGGCCGAACGACATTTTCCGACGGCGCGGCGCACAGACCTTGCCGAGCGTATCGCTGAGCTCGAGATCCGGAATATCGACGCTCGGTACCGGCCGGACGTCATGCTGGAGGGACGAGGCGTCTATCATTCGTCCGTTCCCGAGCTTCCCGTGGATCTGCCCGGAGCGCAGATCCCGGGCATCCCGCACGATCAGTACACGGCAGCCCTGCACGTGAACCAGGTGATCTACGACGGAGGATTCGGCAGAACGGCGCGCCGTCTGGCGGAGACCTCCGTTCGGGCTACGGAAGGGGAGGTGGGCGTGGCGCTGCACGAACTAAAGACGCATATCAACGACGTCTTCTTCGGGGCGCTGATCCAGCGCGAGGTGGCCGCCACGCTCGGCGTCCTGCGCGATGAACTCCAGGCGCGCCGCGCCGCCATCCTGGCGCGGATCGACCAGGGGGTAGTATCCGGCGAGGCCCTCGACGTGCTCGACGTGGAGCTGCTGAGCGTGGATCAGCGGATCGAGACGGCGGAGCAGACCCGGCGCGGAGCCCTGGCGGCGCTATCCGTTCTAACGGGATTGAATCTGTCCGACGACGTGACCCTCGTCGTGCCGGACGTCGACGCGTCCGTTCCGGAAGTCGTGGCGGACCACCCGCAATTCACGGTGTTCGAGACGCGCAGGAAGCGTCTTACCCTGCAGCGGGAGCAGATCCGGCGCCGGGCGCAGCCGACCATCGGCGCCTTCGCTACGGGAGCGTATGGGCGCCCGGCGGGGATGGACATCTTCGAGGATGCCTTGAGCCCGTACTTTTCCATGGGCGTACGGCTGTCGTGGTCCGTGTGGGACTGGCGTTCGGCCGACCGCGACCGGCAGGTGATCGGGCTGCAGGAGGACGCAGTCGATGCCCAGGAAGACGCCTTCGTGCAACGCGTGCAAGCTTCTGCCGAGCGGGCGTGGCAGGAGGTGGAGCGGCTGCGTGCGCTGGTAGAACGCGATGTCGAGATCGAGTCGCTTCGAACGCGGATTGCCGAGCGCGCGGCGCGTCGATTCGAGAACGGCGTCATCTCAGCCACGGAATACGTCACGGAACGGCATGCCGAACATCGCGCCGCGCTGGATAGCCGGCGCCACGAGATCGAGCTACGCTACGCCATGGTGCGCTATCAAACGCTACTCGGACAGGCCGATGAGTATCGCTAGAGTCATCGTCATCATACTGCTGCCCACGCTTGCAGCCTGTGGTATAAAGGAGCCTCCGTCGGACGCGTACGGTAATTTCGAGGCCGATCAGACGACGATCTCGGCCGAGACCGGCGGAAGGCTCGTCACCTACACCGTGCGCGAGGGTGAGCGCCTGGCGGCCGGACGCGTCGCAGCCGTAGTCGACACAGCCGGACTCGTACTGGAGCGCGCGACGCTGCGGGCACGCGGCCGCGTCGTGCGTTCCCGCATCGACGGCGTGCTTTCGCGGATCGACGTGCTGGAAGAAAAGCGTGGAATCGCGTTGCGAGATCGCGAACGCATCGCCCGTCTGGTAGAGGACGACGCCGCGGCCCGCCAGCAACTCGACGAGGTCGACGATCGCATACGCGTAATCGACCGGGAGATAGCGGGCGTTCGCACCCGGATTTCCACGATCGAACGCGAGTCGGAGGCGATCGATGCGCAGCTGGCGCAGCTCGAAGAACAACTCGATCGACACGTCGTCAGGAATCCGATCGACGGTACGGTCATCTCCTCGTTCGCCGAAGCGCACGAGCTGGCCGCACCGGGACGCCCGCTGTACACGATCGCTCGGCTGGATACCCTCGTGCTCAAGGCCTTCGTCAGTGGCGCACAGCTCCCGGACGTGCGGCTGGGCATGCCCGTCGACGTCGTCGTAGATGGACCGGAAGGCGCGCTGCGCACGCTTCCCGGCACGGTCGCCCGTATCGCTTCCGAGGCTGAGTTTACACCTCGTCTGATCCAGACCAGGGAAGCACGCGTCGATCTCGTCTATGCCGTCGAGGTGCGCGTGCCGAACCCGGACGGACTCCTGAAAATCGGGATGCCGGGGGAAGTCCGTTTCCTCAACGCGACGGAGGAGGGATGACCGTGCCGGCCATCGAAGTCCGAAACGTACGGAAGACGTTCGGTGCCATGGAGGCCGTTGCGGGCCTGAGTCTCGACGTCGAGAAAGAGGAGCTGTTCGGCGTGATCGGCCCGGACGGTGCCGGAAAGACGACCCTGTTCCGGATGCTGGTTACGCTGCTCGTGCCCGACGGTGGTACGGCGCGCGTCGACGGCCTCGACGTCGTCGACGATTACCGGATGCTTCGCACGCGCCTCGGCTACATGCCGGGACAATTTTCATTGTATCAGGATCTCTCGGTAGAGGAAAATCTGGCATTCTTTGCCCGCGTCTTTGGCACGACGATCGACGCGAATTACGAGTGGATCCGCCCGGTATATGAGCCGCTCGAGCCCTTCCGCAAGCGCCGCGCCGGTGCACTTTCCGGCGGTATGAAGCAGAAGCTGGCCCTGTCGTGCGCCCTCATCCATCGCCCGAAAGTTCTCGTGCTGGACGAGCCTACGACCGGCGTCGACGCCGTTTCCCGGAGCGAGTTCTGGCAAAATCTCTCCGCGGTCCAATCAACCGGCGTCACGATCCTCGTATCGACGGCGTATATGGACGAAGCCGTGCAGTGCGACCGGGTCGCCCTGATGCAGAACGGATCCCTCCTGGGCGTCGACCGTCCCCAGGCCATCGCTGCTTCGTTCGAGCGCCCGCTGTACGGCGTTCGCGGGCGATCCAGGAACGAGCTGATGGCTGCACTGCGCGCCCACCCGAAGACGCACAGCGTGCATCCCTTTGGCGACGCGGTCCACGTCGCCGTCAGTGCTCCCGGCCCGAGCCCGGCATCGATGACCGGCTACCTGGAAGCGCGCGGGCTTCAGGGCGTGACGGTCGAGCAGATCGAACCGACGATCGAGGACGTCTTCATGGAACGGATGCAGACGACCGGATGAATCACGTCATCGAGACACGTGGCCTGACACGGCGATTCGGCGACTTTACGGCTGTCGACGCCGTGTCGATCGAGGTAGGTCGCGGGGAAATCTTCGGCTTTCTTGGGGCCAACGGAGCGGGTAAAACGACGGCGATACGTATGCTCACGGGTCTGCTCACTCCCACGGAGGGTGAGGCGACCGTCGCCGGCTTCGACGTATATCGCCAGACGGAGCAGATCAAGAAGAACATCGGCTATATGAGCCAGCGGTTCTCGCTCTACGAGGACCTTACCGTTCGTGAGAACATCCGTTTTTACGGCGGGGTCTACGGCCTGCGCAAGGCCGCGCTGCGGGATCGGTCGGCGGACCTGATCGATCGCCTCGGGCTTCGAGATGCCGCCGATACGCGCATCGTTACGCTCCCTCTCGGATGGAAGCAAAAGCTCGCCTTCTCCGTCGCCCTGCTGCACGATCCTGCGATCGTGTTCCTGGACGAGCCGACGGCCGGCGTCGACCCCATCACGCGCCGCCAGTTCTGGCAGCAAATCTACGAGGCGGCGGATGCCGGAGTCACGGTATTCGTGACGACCCATTATATGGATGAAGCCGAGTATTGCGATCGCATCTCGATGATGGTGGACGGCCGCATCGTCGCGCTTGGCTCACCGGCCGAGCTGAAAGGTCGCTACGGGGTGGCAACGATGAACGACGTGTTCGTTCGCCTGGCGCGGGGGGAAGCATGAGGCGCATCTTCTTCGGCTTCGTTCGTAAGGAGTTCTACCACATTCTGCGTGATCGCCGCACGCTGGCCGTGCTCTTCGGGATGCCGCTGATCATGATGGCGCTCTTCGGTTTCGCCATCCGCAATGAAATCGACGACGTGCCGCTCCTGGTAGTGGACGCGTCCCGCGACGAGGCGACGGACGGCGTTGTGGACAGGCTCCGCGCATCGGGCTATTTCGACGTGGTCGAATTCGGCGCCGGGCGTCGTAACGTGGAGGCAGCTTTCGAGAGGGGTGATGCCCTTGCGGCACTCGCGTTCGAGCCGGACTTTGCCAGGCGGCTTCGACGGGGTGAGGCTCACGTGCAGGTTATTACCGACGCGACGAATCCGAATGCTGCCAGCACCGTGCTGGCATACACGACGGCCGTCCTGAACGACGTGCAGTCCGAGCAGGCGTTGGAGCGGGGAATGATCGTCGCGGCGGACGGTTCGGATGGAACCGGGCGCGTGGTACCCTCCGTCAGGATGCGCTACAACCCCGATCTCGAGAGCGCGTACCTGTTCGTTCCGGGATTGATCGCCGTCATATTGATGCTCGTATGCGCGCTCATGACGTCGATCACCATTACCCGCGAGCGGGAGACCGGCACGATGGAGGTTCTGCTCGTCTCCCCGCTTCACCCGCTCCAGATCATCGCGGGGAAAGTGCTGCCCTACCTGGCGCTCTCCCTGGTCAATGTGGCCACGATTCTGGTGCTGGCCGTTGCGCTTTTCCACGTGCCCGTGCGAGGCAGCCTGGCGCTTCTACTGGCGGAGTGCCTGCTCTTCATCCTCTGCGCGCTGTCGCTCGGCATGCTCATCTCCGCGCGCAGCCGTTCCATGCAAACGGCCACGATGATCGCGCTGGCCGGACTGCTCATGCCGACCGTCCTGCTGTCCGGTTTCATTTTCCCAATCTCGAGCATGCCGGAGGCGCTGCAGCTGTTCAGCCACCTCATTCCGGCCAAATGGTTTCTGATCGTGGTTCGGGGCATCATGATTCGCGGAATCGGTCTCGAGGTCGTGTGGATGGAGACGCTCGTGCTGGTCGGCATGACGGCGGTCTTCATGACGGTGGCTGTGCGCAGTTTCAGCATACGGCTCGAATAGCATGCAGACGATCCTCGTACTGCTCCGCAAGGAGTTCCGCCAGATATTCAGGAACCGGGCCATGCTGCCGATCATCTTTGTGATGCCCATCGTGCAGCTGCTCGTGCTCGCCTTCGCCGCCACGTTCGAGGTGAAGCAAACGCCCGTCGCACTGGTCGTGGAGGATCTCGATCCGGTGGGCCGCGAGCTCGTCCGCCGGATGGAAGCGTCGGGGTATTTTTCCGTCCGCGAGACCACCACGTCGGCGAGGAAGGCGGATGAGGCCATGCAGTCGGGCCGCGTCGACGTAATCTTCCACATGCCGCGTGGCCTCGCGGATGAATCCACCGATCACACTCTTCAGATCGTCGTCAACGCCCAGGACGGCGCGACGGCGGGTGTCGTCCAGGCGTATCTGTCGCGCATCGTGGCGGACTTCAATGAGGATCGGTCGGCGATCCGCGTGCAAGGCCTGGTGTCGCGCGGGGGCGACGCGGCGGCGACGCCTGTCGGGCCGGGCCGCATCATCGTTCGCCCGATGCACTGGTACAACCCGCGTCTCGACTACCAGACATACATGGTTCCGGGCATCCTCGTGATCCTCGTCACGATGATCGGCACCTTTCTTTCGGCCATGAACGTCGTACGCGAGAAGGAGATCGGCACGATCGAGCAGCTGAACGTGACGCCGATTCGAAAGGGGCAGTTGATTGCCGGAAAGCTCTTTCCGTTCTGGATCATCGCGCTGTTCGAGCTGGCTTTCGGTCTTCTCGTGGCGTGGCTCGTCTTTCGGATCCCGCTCGAAGGCAGCCTGGCGCTGATTTTCGCGCTGGCGGCGATCTACCTGCTCGCCATGCTCGGGCTCGGACTGTGGATTTCGACGGTGACCGAGACGCAGCAGCAGGCAATGTTCATCGCGTGGTTCATCCTCGTCGTGTGCATCCTCATGAGCGGTCTCTTCACGCCGATAGAGAGCATGCCGATGTGGGCACAGTGGCTGACGGAGCTGAATCCGATTGCGCACTTCATCAAGATCATGCGGCGCGTGTTGCTGAAAGGGGCCGGCATCGAGGCCGTAGCGATGCAGGCTGCGGCGCTTGGTGCGTTTGCCGTCGTAAGCCTTACGCTGGCCGTCAAGCAGTACCGAAAGGTTTCGAGCTAGCAGGCTCTCACTCTTTATGCGGCGATGGGGTGCCCGTCGCGTGGGGCGGCTACAAGGGACCTGCCGGCCATTTCACGGGGCGGCATCATGAGATCGGCTAGATGCAGTGATCCGGGTCGTCGGGATCAAGAAAGCACGCGTCGGCCGACATCTGCCGGGAAATCTGGAGACGCACGGCACGCCGTTCCAGGAACTGCGCGATCTCTTCTCCCGAATAGACGTCGTCACCTTCGACGAGAACGGGCAGGGATCGGTCGGACGGAACGTCGCCCGTCCGTCCGGCATTGACCTCGACGACGCGATGCGCGAGGACGAGACCCTCGAGCGAAGATACGATGTCGTCCGACGTCGCATCGTTCGGTTTGCGATACAGCGTGATCATGGCGCAGGCATCTACTTGAGCCGATCGACGTACGTCTTCCGCAGCTTTGCGATCTTTGGAGCGATCACGGCCTGGCAGTAGGGCTGCGACGTGTGATTGCGATAATATTCCTGGTGGTGGGCTTCGGCGGGATAAAACGCATCCAGCGGCTCGATCTCCGTAACGATCGGATCGTTCCACACGCCTTCCTCCTCGAAGGCCTCGACGACGGCCTCCGCGGTCTCTCGCTGCTCGTCGTCGTGGTAGAGGATGATGGACCGGTACTGCGTACCCACGTCGGCACCCTGGCGGTTCATCGTCGTCGGGTCGTGCATCGTGAAGAAGATCTCCAGCACCTCCCGATACGTGATCTCGGACGGATTGAAGGTGATCTGGACGACTTCAGCGTGCCCCGTTGCGCCGGTGCAGACCTGCTCGTAGGTCGGGTTCGGAACGTGGCCGCCGGCATAGCCGGAGACGACGGACTCCACGCCGCGCAGGCGCTCCAAGACGGCCTCGATGCACCAGAAGCAACCGCCTCCGATCGTGGCCTTCTGAAGGGAAGTCTTCATGGTTCGTACACGTCTCTGGAGGGATAGGTTACGCGTCGGTCGAACTGAAGCGGAAGACGGTGCGCGTCTGATAGTCCTCCCTCGGCCGAAGGATCGTCGATGGAAAGCTCTCTATGTTCGGCGAGTCGGGAAAATGCTGCGTCTCGAGGCAGAAACCGTTCCGGCGTTCGTACGTGACGCCTTTGCCGGTGATCGATCCATCCAGGAAGTTGCCGGTGTAGAACTGTACGCCGGGCTCCGTCGTGTGCACCTCCATCACGCGGCCGCTGGCGGGTTCGAGCACGCGGCCGGCGAGGCGAAGCTCACCCGGTGAACCGTTGAGGACGAAGTTATGGTCGTATCCCCCGGCGATCTCCAGCTGCCGGTTGTCCGCCTCGATGCGCTCTCCGATCGGCGTCGGTTCGGTAAAGTCGAACGGGGTGCCGGTTACGGGCCGCAGCTCCCCCGTCGGGATGAGCGTCTCGTCGACCGGCGTGAATCGATCCGCGTTGAGGGTCAGGACGTGGTCCAGGATATCTCCCGATCCGATGCCCGCCAGGTTGAAATAGCTATGCTGCGTAAGGTTGATCGGCGTCGCGGCGTCCGTCGTGGCGTGGTAGTCGACGAGCAGTTCGTTCTCGTCGGTCAGCGTGTAGCTGACGTGGATCTCTAAGGTGCCGGGATAGCCTTCCTCGCCGTCCGGACTCGTGTAGGAGAGAGCGATGCCGCGGCGGTCCGCCGCCTCGAACGGTTCGGCCGACCACACGACCTTGTCAAAGCCCTGGATGCCGCCGTGCAGATGGTTGGGGCCGTTATTGGCCGCCAGCGTGTAGGTCTCGCCGTCGAGCGTGAACTCCGCTCCACCGATTCGATTGCCGTACCGTCCGACGATCGCGCCGAAATAGGGCGACGATTCGAGGTATCCATCGATCGAGTCGTAACCGAGGACGACGTCGTCGACCTGGCCGGACGCATCAGGTACGCGCAGGTGCGTGATGATGCCGCCGTAATTGGTAACGCTCATCTCCATACCTCCCGCGTTCGTCATGGTGAACAGAGAGACGGACTGCCCGTCGACGTCTCCGAACGGAGCGGTTCGAATGGTCGACGCGGCGTTTGGTCCCTCATCTTCCGATGAGTCGGCACACGCGGCAAGGAAGAGCATGGAAATCATGATTGCGGCGAACGAGTTTGACGGATGCATGTAGGATGGCATGTTGATGGCAGTGTGGTACGGCGTAGTAGATACCACACTCAGGACAAAAATGTTGTCACCGGTGATAGTAACGATGAATCTCATGATACAACCTGAACGATCCGGCAGCGCCTTCCTGGACGACGTCCGCGCCGCTCGAAGCCGGCCCGAGCCCTTCCATATCTGGTGGCTGGGCCAGAGCGGTTTTCTGCTCCAGACGGACGGGCGGCACCTGCTGTTCGATCCCTATCTGTCCGACTCCCTTACGAGAAAATATGCCGGGACGGAGAAGCCCCACGTCCGCATGACCGAGCGTGTGATCGCGCCGGAAAAGCTCGATTTTATCGACGTCGTGACCTCCACGCACAATCACACCGACCATCTGGATGCCGAGACGCTGGGTCCGTTGATGGAGGTCAATGAAGGGTTGCCTCTTATCATTCCGGAGGCGAACAGGGCCTTTGCTGCGAATCGGTTGGACTGCGACCCGGCGTATCCGATTGGACTGGTAGACGGTGCGTCCGCCACCGTGGCCGGATTCGAATTCGCGGCCGTGCCTGCCGCGCACGAGGACCTGGAAACGGACGAGGAAGGGCGGCACACGCATCTCGGGTACGTCGTGACGTTCGATGGGTGGACCGTCTACTTCAGCGGCGACACGGTCCGCTACGACGGGATGGTCGAGCGGCTTGATCCTTTTGACATCGACGTCTGCATCCTTCCCATAAACGGGAGTGATCCAAGCCGTGGGGTCCCGGGCAACTTTTCCGGGCCCGAAGCGGCGCAGCTCGCGAAAGATCTCGGTGCCGGGGTCGCCATTCCGTGCCATTACGAGATGTTCGAGTTCAACACCTCATCCCCGGAGCCGTTCTTCGAAGCGGGCCGGCAAATAGGCCAGCGGGCGGTTCGCCTGCAGTCCGGCGGCCGGTGGAGCTGCGATCTTTAAAGGTGCCGCAACCCCGCCGGCCGGGAAGCGGATACCGTCACATGCGCGGATAACTGCGCGGGTAACTGCGCAGGCAGTTGCGCGGACGCGGTCCAGGAGGCGCTAGGCCAGCTCGTCCCGCACGATTTGCGTGCCGTCGACGAGGCTTCTGAGCTTGGCGCGCGCGGCCCAGCGTGCGGTCTGGCTGAAGCCGCAGTCCGGCGTCACGACCAGGTTATCCGGCGCCACGTACTCGAGGACCTTGCGTATACGCGTCGCAACGAGCTCCGGCGGCTCGATGAAATAATTTTTCACGTCTACGAGTCCGGCCGCGACGGTCTTACCCGCTTCCTGGACGCGGGCCGTCAGATCGATTTCAGCCAGCTCCCGATTGGCGAATTCCATGGCCAGTTCGTCGGCGTCTATATCGAGAATGTAGGGAAAGAGGGGAGCGTAGGTCCGATGTGCCACGGGGCGTCCGACAAAGTTGCCGAAGCAAAGGTGGATGCCGATGCGCGCCTCGACGCCCCGCACGGTCCGATTGAAGAGCTCGACGAACTCGGAGGGTGCATCCGGATGGACGGCGTACGACGGTTCGTCCAGCTGGATGAAATCGACGCCCGCATCCACGAGCTGCTTGAGTTCCTCATTGATGATGTCCGAAAAGGCGTGTGCCACCTCCATCCGGTCGCGATAATGCGTCCCGGGTACCTTGATGCGTCCGGCCAGCGTAAACGGGCCCGGGCAGGGCATTTTTATGGCGTGCGTCGTCCGGGTGCGAACGTACTCAAACTCGGCGACGAGCCCGAGTCCGTCGGGGGCCGTGATCGGATCGACGGCCTCATACCGTTCACGCTGGTCGTGGCCGGCCGGTCCGATGCGCCTGCGGCTGGGCCGCAGGTCGCCGAGCCCGTCGAGGCGCGCGTAGAAGTCGGCCGTAAAGAAGCCGAGCCGCCTCATCTCTCCATCCGACACGATATCTATTCCGGCGTCTTCCTGGTCTCTGATCGCAATGTCTACGGCGTCGTTAAGCGTTTCTTCGATATCGTTTCGGCCATAGCGCCTTTGCCTTATGGCTTCCACACTCGTGATGAACCAGGAAGGCCAGGCATAGCTACCGATGATACTTGTATCAAGCATAGGGATGGTCGGAATGAAAGGATTGATCCGGCGCCGGCCGGGCGTGCCGGCCAGACGGGCGGGGTAAAACGATGGGCTCCAAGATAGTGGACCATCAGCAGAACGTCACGTAGGCTGGTGCATCGGCCGTGTCGGCTTCCATGCGCCGCATGGACAACAGCCGGCGGTTGTCGTTCCCCACGATATACGGATCATCGTGGATAGCGGCCTGCCGTACGTCGATGGGGTGGACTACTCTTCTACCTCGAGCAGCTCGATCTCGTACGTGATGGTCGCGTTGGCGGGTATTCCGCCCTCGGGATAGCCGTCTTCACCGTAGGCCAGACTCGGTGGAACGACGAGCTGCCGCTGTCCGCCAACGCGCATGCCGGGTACGCCCTCGGACCATCCTTCCACAATGTTTTCGGAGGCGAGATCAACGGTGAGCGGGTTGTCCCCGTCGAACGTGTTCGACAGCAGCGACTGGTCGGACAGCCACGCGGCGAAATTAACCGTTACGCGACTGTCCTCGCCGGCTTCGGCGCCCTCACCAACGATAAAGTCGTAGTATTTCAGGCCGCTCTCGGTCGTCGTGTACTGAGAGCTTTGAACCTCGCGAGGTATCAGGATGCGCCTTGTTTCAGGTTCGGTGGTATCGCACGACGTAAGGACGAAGGCAAGCCCGACGATGCAGGCGAGGAGGGTGTAAGATCGGAGGTTCACGATATCGTAAGGTCGTTTGTGTGGGAGGCGGTGGACGGGACGGGCACCGGCCAGACCCGGCCGACCATTCGCTATGTCCGTATTCGTAACATGGTATTCGTTCTCCACGGTATTACCGCCGATGCACGAGGGATGGTCCCGTCTGCTGGACGTCGACGTTTCGTATAAGATGCGCCGGGCGTGGGGCTTCCATGTGCAATTCGTTACGTCACGGTGCCGCTCGTGATTGCTTTCTTTCGACCGGCCTCGGTAGTCAATAGCATGCCGTTGGCCAGCGTACGGTAATGCCCTGCGACGGACCTCCGCGGTCCATCGTCGGGCATCGTTCGATACCTTCAAAGAAACTCTGTGGTGAAGTGAAACATCTTGTATTTGGAAGTGCCGCCTTGAATTCATCCGCGGCGGACGCCGGTCGTGCATTGCTGCGGATCGGGGCGGGACTCGCCCTCGCCCTGGCGCACGGACTCGGAAAGGTGCCTCCGTCGGAACGATTCATCCAGGGGGCCGGCGAGATGGGTTTCCCGTTCCCCACGTTTTTCGCCTGGATGAGCGGGTTTGCCGAGTTTGGCTGCGGCCTTCTTCTGGCGATCGGTCTGGCGACGCGGCCGGCTGCGCTCTTCATCTCGCTCAACATGCTGACCGTCGTGTTCATAGCGCATGCCGGCGACCCGTTCGGTAATCGGGAACGCGGTGTCCTGTTTCTGTGCATCGCGCTGTTCTTTCTACTGGCAGGTGCCGGGCGGTATTCATTCGACCACTATATTTCCTCGCGTCCGACGCTGTCGACGAACGTTTGACGGGGGAGACGCCATTCTTCCGACGGATTCTTATGAGGTTGATGTGAAGTCCGTTACGGAATCGTATATTGAGGCCGTCCGACTGACGCTTCCGTGACCGATCATATGCCCGCAATCATGGTGAATACAGCAATGCAGAAATCGCAGACGACATTTCGAACATCGGTGATGCCGTATGTTCAGACGGTCTCCGTCCTGATGCTGTTGCTCGCGTTCACGGCTTGCGGCGGCGGAGGGTCGGCCGATACGGCCGGTTCCGATTCGAGCATGGAGCACGAGATGGGATTCTTCATTACGAGTGCGGGGCCTGGAGACGGTGCTAATCTGGGTGGGCTCGCCGGCGCGGATCAACACTGTCAGGTGCTGGCTGAGGAAGCTGATGCCGGTGATCGCGCGTGGCGTGCGTATCTCAGCACGCAGGGTACCGACGATGCGGATGCTGTCGACGCACGCGACCGCATTGGGTCGGGACCCTGGTATAATGCCGAGGGGGTACTCGCCGCGGAAAACGTAGAGCACCTGCACAGCGACGACAACAATTTGAGTAAGGAAGTCTCCCTCGACGAAAACGGCAACGTGGTGAACGGTCGGGGTGACGATCCGAACCGGCACGACATTCTTACGGGGTCGCAGCTGGACGGTACCGCGTTCCCTCAAGACGAAGACCTGACCTGTCAGAATTGGACGAGCAACGGCGAGGGTAGCGCCCAGGTCGGTCATCATGACCGAACCGGTGGCGGCGCGAATCCGACCTCATGGAACTCGGCCCACGCATCCAGCGGTTGCAGCCAGTCCGACCTACAGGGGACGGGCGGAGACGGTCTCTTTTACTGCTTTGCCGAGAACTGAGCGGATCCATTGTCCGACGCATGGATGAGCCTGCGCAGAAACGTTGCGGCGTCGTTCATCTCAAGATTGTACGTGACGCAGCCTATGCGAACGTGCAGGGAAGTGCCCGATCGAGACCACGAATCTATATGCCCGCTCGCTCGGGCAGATGAGAGGAGCTCGCCGAGCTCCATATCAAGTCCACGCTGCATAAATCGCTACTCCTTTGCTACGCGTGCTACGTGATTGACGCGGCTAACCGAAAGATCCTGTAGCATCCGGCAATTCGATAGAGGTTAAACTGCCTTTCGAGAGGCTGTTTAACACTACGGGGGTGGCAGTTAGACACTAGTGGGCCGTTGAGTGGACCGAGCTTCCTCGCCTTCATATGGGCTCCCCTTACCCGGCTTCATGTTGCCCTCCCTTTACTCGTTCTGTTCGCGTCTGGACGCCGGATCCGTCACGATGTCTGCCTCCTCCGTACGCCCGTCCGCGAACGTGTCCCTTTCGAAGGCGGAGAGCCAGAACGGTATGAGGAGGATGGATGCCGCAAGCGCGGCCCATCCCCATAGCGGCGTGCCGGACGGGACGGGTACGAGCAGGCGCGCCAGGCCGACGAGGGCCAGAAATAGCGAGGCGGTCATCAGCAGCGTGAATCGCAGTCGCCGGCGCAGGGCGTGCATCGGCCGGTGTGCTCCGATGATGTGTTCGGGCCAGTACCCGAGCGGACGAACCCGATCGTAGAATGCCTGGAGTGCGGCGGCCGGTGTAGCAGGTGTGAGGTAGGCCGTACCGATGGCCGCCCCCGTCGACAGACCGACGATCAGGCTAAGGCGCAGCCACTCGGCGTCTACCGTTGCGATAATGAGCGGCGCTGCGAGGAGCGACGTAGCGATTGCGGCGACCTCCGCATACATATTGATACGGTGCCATAGCCAGCGCAGCATGAGCACGCCACCGATGCCGGCCCCAAAGACGAGGGAGACGAACCACGTGGCCTGAATCGATTGCAGGTTGACCATCACGGTCAGTGCCAGGACGAGGATGACGACGTTGGATAGCCGGGCTACGAAAACGAGGGTGCGATCCTCGGGTGGACGCTTGAGCCACCGGCGGCAGAGGAGCCGGTCGTAGAGATCGTTCGTCCAGTAGGAGGCTCCCCAGTTGAGGTGTGTATCTACGGTGGAGGCCAGTGCGGCCAGCAATCCGGTCAGCATGATGCCTTTGAGTCCGACAGGCATCAGGTCGTCGATGCCGCGGACGAACGTCATTTCTCTCGAAGCAGCAAATCCCTCAGCGGCCGCGTCGGCCGGCGTGAATGGATAGACGACCAGCAAACCCGCGCCGATGACCAGCCAGATCAGGCTGCGACCGAGGATTTGCGCCCAGCTGAATACCATGCCGGCGATGCGGGCATCGTGATCGGTGCGGCACGACATCGCTCGCTGGGCCAGGTATCCGGTCCCGTCGCTGCTGATCCAGAAAAGGCCCTGCAGTCCGATAATGGCGAGAAAGGGCAGCAGCGCGCCGCCCTCCGTTGGAAGGAGCGCGAGCAATTCCCGGCTCTGTGCCTGTCCATATATCTCACTCAGCCGGATGCCGAGCCGGTCGATCCCCCCGACTTCCAGCACGACGAGGACGGCGTAGCAGACCGTACCCACCATGGCAAAGGCGAACTGCATGACATCGGTAGCCACGACGCTGCGCAAACCACCGGTGGCCGAGTACAGCAGCACGAAAGCGACGATCGCGATGATGCTGATGATTCCGTTTGCAGCGGTGGTCGTCGGGTCGAGTCCGGTTACGCTCGTACCGATGGAGATGCCTGCGATCTGTACGCCCGCGGCGATCGCATCGTACAGCGTTGCGGGGAGCCAGGTGTGCCACGGAAGAAAAACCTCAGCGATCCGAACGGCCGCGATGAGTACCATGGCCAGAAAGAAGCAATTGACGATGGTGCCGTAGTAGATCGCCTTCAGGGTTCGCAGGGCCAGGACGCCGCGTCCACTGTACCGAAGCTCGGTCAGCTCGGCGTCCGTGAGCACCCGTGCTCGTCGCCACATCTCCGCGAATACGAGCCCGAGGAGGATGTAGCCGAATCCATAAATCCAGAATCTCCAGAGAACGAAGACGCCGCCCGTAGCGATGAGTCCGGTCGACAGCAGCGGGGTGTCGGCCGCGTACTGCGTGGCGGCCATGCTGATGCCGGCCTTCCATCCCTTCACGTCGCGATCGGCCAGGAAATACGCATCGAGATTGCGTGAGGCCTTACCCCGGGCCTTGAAGCCCGCCGCGACGGCGTAGACGATGAAGGCGAGGACGATGCCGAGATCGAGCATGATTATTCAGTGGATGAAGAGGTCGGCGTGCCGGCGTGCCGGAGTATCTGTTCCGCGTCGGCCGTGTTTAGCGACAGGATGCCGGTTCCAAGTAATAGAAGGCTGATGCTTCCCGCGAGGACGGCCGCGTTGAGGATGTCGAACGACGCGAGCAGGATGTCCGCACACCCCACGCCGAGGAGTGCGACCGCCCCCAGTCGTCCCATCCACCCGAGTCCCACGCTCGCCACGGAGAGTACGAGGACGAGTACGAGAGTGGACGCAGGCACGAGCGGCGCCACCATCGTCACGTCTGTAATTCGTGCCGACCACGTGGCGGGACCCCAGAGTCCCCGCCCCAGCAGAATGAGTCCGGCGACCACCGCAAAACCCCGCAGGGCAACCGGAAGCCGGTCGAACAGGATCGACTGCATGCGAGCCCGAATGCGCAGATAGCGTGGGGAAGCGACGTCTGCGCGTCCGATCGCCACGAGCCAGTCGTGGACGAATCCGGCGGCCACCGGAACCGCGAACAGCCATCCGGCAAGCACCGTGGCCGGTGGCTGCATGGGAGGCGCTAGGGCCACGGCGAGAAAACCGAAAAGGCATCCGGCGTAAAATCGTCGCCTGCGGCTGGGAGGCAGCGGATGGACGGGAAGGTTTCTGATGCGCCGAAGGTACATGTGCCCGTGGAAGACGTAGTAGAGCAGTCCAATCCCCAGATACACCGCCGGAAGTTGTCCGTATCGAACGGCCACCGCGATCGCGACGACGGTTCCGAGCGCGTCGTACGTCATATCCATCTTGGAACCAAGTATAGACTCACGCCCTCCGGACCGTGCAAGGAGTCCGTCCAGATAGTCCAGTACGCCGATCGTGAGATAGAGACCGGCCGGTAACCAGGCCAGCGGTCCGTGTGGCTCGGGGACGAACAGGAAGCCCGAGAGTACGGCCGCGAGTATGCCGCGTGTCACGGTGAGACTGTTTGCTGGCCCGAGGTGTGGAATTATACGCTCGGATGCCGCCGCGCGATTGTACTTCAGGCCGTAACGAAGGTAGCCAAATACATATGCCAGCGTGATGCCCCCCGTGGCACCCCAGAGTGCGGCATGACGGAAAGGCCACACGGCGAGCAGGACGGCCGTCGTCGCTGCGACGACAGCGGAACCGACTAACAGCGCCCCCCACCATTGACGGTAGAGTGCAGCCGGAATGCGTTCGTAGGATGCCTTTACGTTCATCGGTGTCGTTCGAAAATGCGGCGATCGGCCGGTAGGTCATACATGCGGATGATCGGGCATGGACGCCGTAATGCGCCGGCCGGCGTGCTGGAAAATTGACAGCATGTGCGGCGGGCCTGTGTCAAGTTTTCGCGTCGGGGTGGCCCACTTCCAATATGGCCAGTATATGAGGTGGATTGGAACGCTGTTTAATTCTATTGAAAAGTGCAGTAAGGAAATGCGAAACGCGATATGCATCGATGGAATGCGATACGCTCCTCGTATCGCATTCCTTCCGATGTCGCCCGTTGCCGGGCGATGGTAGATCACGATCAACATCAGGTATTGAGGTGCGCGCCATGAAACGACTAGCGAGCAGTGTACGGCATGTGGCCTTTGCGTTGCTCTTTCTCTTCATGGGAGCGACCTGGGCGCATGCACAGGTAAACATGAACGCGAATGATGTTGCGTCAGACGCCCCGTCTGCGACCGTCCAGCAGGCCGTTCTGCCGTCCGCGCTGTCCGTGGGGGTTCGTGGTTCCGTGACGCATTCGAGTTTCGGCGGCGACGCGGCCAAGAAAACGCAGCCCAACATGACCGTTTCCGGCGGTGCTTTTCTGATGTTCCGCTTTTTAACCGTGATGATGGTCTAAACACATCCGGCGTCAATTCCATCACGTCGGAGGCGGGGAAGAAAGGGACGTTTGCACCGGCGTTTACCTCTCGCACCGTCTCGCCTGGTTACGCCAAATCAATGTGCCGACGATGCGACACAAATCGGTTCGCCGCAGGTTGCGTATATACTAGTCAATGCTTTAATTGAATAGTATGATAGCGTATATGTAACGTGAATCGAGAGCGGGAGTCATGGCATCGATTACGTCCGATATGAAGGTAGCCAGGGTCATTCAGGATTGGCCGGACACGGTAGAGGTCTTCTTCTCTCACGGTTGTCCGGATATGCGCGCGGGATTTTTCGGAATAATGGCCCGCGTCATGTCCGTGCGAAATGCGGCCCGCATGCACCGGATTCCACTCGATCGACTGCTGTCGGATCTCAACCGCGCGGCCGCCGCCCCTTCGAAAGAGGTCGTAGCAAGCGAGGAGCCGGCATGAACCACGAGGAGAAGCGTGCCTTTAAGGATGGATTGTACGGGGAGTTTGCCCGGATCGGCCGGGCGCTCGGGCACGCCAGGCGGTTGGAGCTGCTGGACGTGCTGGCGCAGGGAGAGCGCACCGTGGAAGAGCTGGCCGGGGAGACGGCCATGCCCGTCGCGAGTGCGTCGCAGCACCTCCGGACGATGCTGCGCGCTCGCCTCGTCGTCAACCGTCGTGAGGGAACGTATGCCTATTACCGGCTGAGCAGCCTCGGCGTAGTCGACGTCGTGCGGGCCTTGCACCGGGTCGGCGAGGAGCATCTGGCCGAAATCGATCGGTTGCTTGCCGCGGTTGGACTCCGTGAAGAGCAGGGACGTGAAATGACGCTTGAGGAGTTGAAGTCCGCCATGGACGACGGGAGCGTATCCCTTCTCGATGTCCGACCGCGCCTCGAGTTCGATCAAGGCCACATCGCCGGCGCACGGTCCGTCCCGCTAGAAGAACTTTCCGACTATCTCGGCGAATTGTCGTCGGACCGTGAGGTCGTGGCGTACTGTCGGGGGCGTTACTGCGTCTTCGCGCACGAGGCCGTACGCCTGCTCCGGTCCCACGGCGTTCGAGCACGCAAGCTCCGCGATGGATTTCCTGAATGGAAGCGCGCCGGATATCCGGTTTCGCAAGCAGCCTGACGCCATGCCGGACATCCAACAGATTCAACCTGCGGTCATGATAGCCGGACTGGTCGTGCTCCTCATTTGGGAGCAGGCCCATCCGTTTTTCGCGTATTTTCGCGGTCGGCATAAGGAGCGCGGGAAGCACGTGCTGCGCAATCTGGTCATTGGTGGACTCAACGCGATCCTCGTCGCCGTCGTGTTCGCAGGCGCCTGGTACGCGGCGGCCGGCTGGGCGGCAGAGCGCGGTTTCGGCCTGCTGCACTGGATGGTGTCGTCGTCCGGCGTGCCCCTCTGGGTTCACGCTCTCGGCGCCGTGCTGCTTCTCGATGCGTGGACGTACGTGTGGCATCGCCTGAATCACATGATCCCGTTTTTCTGGCGGTTCCACCGGGTGCACCACTACGATTCGAAGATGGACGTCACGACGGCAAGCCGCTTCCACGTCGGCGAGATCTTTTTCTCTTCGCTGCTTCGCATTCCGCTCATAATCCTGTTGGGGGTCTACTTCTGGGAGCTGCTCTTCTACGAGACGGTGATGTTCGCCGTCGTCCAGTTTCATCACGCGAACCTGGCCCTTCCCGAGCCGGTCGACCGCGCGTTGCGAGCGATCATCGTGACCCCGGCCATGCACAAGGTGCATCATTCGAGGTGGCAGCCGGAGACGGACTCGAACTATTCCTCGCTTTTCTCATTCTGGGATCGTATCGGACGGTCGTTCAGGCTGAGGAAGAACCTTCGCGAGCTACGGCTCGGGCTGGACGAGTTCGATCGTCCGGAAGACCAGACCGTCACCGGTATGCTGCGCGCGCCGCTCTTGAACCGGGATAGGGAGGCGGGTGATTGACGGTCCGTTCGGAGTGAAGCCATTCGTGTCGGACGCCCGGGAAAAATCGATAGGGCACACGGTTTTCGCCCGAACTACATCCGAGAAAATGGACGCTTGAGGAGGGAACGGGAACGCCTCTGGATAGATTGGCACCCCTGACAGCTGCGTAGCATTTGACGGGAAACAAGCCTGTCGGTGACGGTTGCAAGGATCGGACGCCGATGCAACCACATACAGGTCGCCAGGATGGAAACGAATGAAAGTCGGAAAGAAATGGAAGCCCGGGCCGTGCAGCAGTATCAGAGCGATTTGGAGGCCCATATCGAAGAGGTCGTGCGCGAGTACGAGATGAACCACGACGGTCCGGTTGAGCTGGACCTGAGTTTTGTGGAAGGAGAAGGTGCTGCAGAGGGCGATGAGGCGCTGCGGTCGCGCGTACGGAGCATGGTCGACGCGTTTCATCGCAAGCCGGCCATCGAGGAATCGGGGATTGTCGTACACAAGGTGACGGCGATCGACTCGAACGAGGACGGTCGCATCGTGGTGCGCGTGCATTACGACTATGCCGACGAAGAATAGCGACCCGTCGATGCGCCGTGAACGGGTCACCTATGAGGTCACGTCATAATGAGCCCGGCACTCCACTTCACGACCGCGAACGATGCGGCGACCCTCGAGCGGGCCGTACCGGGCTGTCACAACCGTCCACTGCGTGCCGCTTCCCGAATCATCCCGATAAATAACGACCCAGTCGTCCGTCATCCCCAATTCATGGGCGCGGGCGGTGTTGGAGAACAGTGCCGTGTAATGCCGGTCGTCACGTGTTGTATGGAGGATGGGTAACCAGGACTCGTGCGTCGGGTTGAAACGGCGGGGGGCTATTTGAGGGAGTTCGCGCTTGCTGGCCTTCGTTCGATATTCCTCGTCGACGCTCAAGATTTCCGATATCGGCGTCTGATCACGTGCGATGTCCGCCTTTCGTCTGTAACTCGAGCGCCCTGGCGTCCGACGAAACCGTCCAGCCAGAGACTCCCGGATGCCCCGTAATCTTTTGGGTCCAATGCCTTCCACCTCATCCAGGCGGCCGTGGTGCGCGGCCTGCTCCAGCTCGGCCAGCGTGCCGATGCCGAGTTCCTCGTGTATGCGCTCTGCCAGGCGCTTGCCGATCCCGGGCACTGTGGTGAGGATCGACAGCGAGGACGTTTCCCCACGCAGTCGTTCGAGCAGCGGTAGGCGTCCGTCATGCACGATCTGATCGATGGTCGCAGCGAGACCGGATCCGATATGTGGGAGCTGCTCGAGGCCTTCGATGCCCTCCGATGCCAGTATATCCGCGACCGCGCGGTCGAGCGAACGAAGCGTCCGGGCGGCGTTCAAATAGGCCTGTACACGGAACGGGTTGGCGTTCTGCACGTCGAGCAATTCCGCGACCTCGTCGAACTGATTCGCGATGCTCGCATTATTCGGAGGTGTCTCCTGGTTCGTCATGGCGCTACGGATCTCGTATCGCGGCTCGTTCCGCTCATCGCCGATAGGTACCGACAACTTCCGCTTCGGCAAGCACGTGGCCGTCCATGGCCTGCGTAACCTGCTTCTTCGTCGCACCTTGAGCGACGTCCAGCGGCGTGTCGAGGGCATAAAAGCGGAACTGATAGTGATGGTCGGCACCCGGCGGCGGGCACGGGCCGCCGTATCCCATGTCGCCGAAATCATTCACACCCTCCAAAGCGTCGCCGGGCGGCAGGTCGGCCTCGATGTCCAGGTTTTCGGGGAGGTCGGTTGCCGAGGCCGGAACGTTGAAGAGCACCCAGTGCACGAATGTCTTACGGGGCGCATCGGGGTCGTCAACGATGATGGCGAGTGTCTTCGCCGCGTCCGGTACGTGGTCGAGCGTGAATGGCGGTGAGACGTTCTCTCCTTCGCACGTGTATTTGTCCGGAAGAGCGGTGCCTGAGTCGAATGCGCCGGTCCGGACCGTGAATGTATGGGCCATAACGGAGCCTGCTGTCGATGATACTGGATTCACTCGTTCGTCTATCTAGTGGAATCGACGGCAGGGGCCCGTGTTCGAGGTACCGGTGGATCGCTACAACCTTTTCTCAATGAGAACGTGTCGGGGCCGTTGACGAACGAGGCCGCGGCGAAAGCGAGCCAATATGCTGATCCGGCGGCCCATAGAGAGTGCTACCGCATCATCTCGTAGAACCTCATGTGGAAACGGTATCACGGATTCCCTGTTCTTGTTCTTGACCAGTTGACACAATGGCGTTCGTCGATCCACGTACAGGCGGGCGTTGAATGTGTCTATCTTTCAACAGCGAGAAACATTTCATGTCTGCACCGACCGTTAGACGCCCCTCGAGTCGCTATAAGACGCTCGAGCAGTTCATCCTCGAGCGTCAGGATCAGCTTCGCCTGGTAACCGGCAGCTTCTCCCGGCTCATCCGCGACCTTTCCATCGCTGCCAAGGTGGTCAACAGTTACATCGGCCGTGCTGGACTGCTGGACGTCACGGGCGCGACCGATGCGGTCAACGTGCAGGGAGAAATCCAGCAGAAGCTCGACGTCATCGCCCACACCGAATTTATCGAAGCCCTTCGGCTGGGCGGTGAATGTGGGCTCATCGTTTCGGAAGAGAGCGACGAGATTATTCCGGTCGATACGCGTCCGCAGAACGACAGCTCGTACGTCGTCCTCCTCGATCCCCTCGACGGATCGTCGAACATCGACGTGAACGTTTCGGTGGGCACGATCTTCTCCGTCTTCCGGCTTCCGGAAGACTTCGGCCGGCCTACGCTGGATTCCGTCCTCGAGCCAGGAGTCGAGCAGGTGGCGGCCGGATACATTATCTACGGCTCCTCGACGATGTTCGTCTACACCTCCGGCGACGGCGTCAACGGCTTCACGCTGGATCCTTCCGTAGGTGAGTTCATGCTTTCCCATCCGAAGATCAAGACGCCGGATTCCGGCCGCTTTTACTCGATCGACGAGGGCAATGCCGCCGCATTTACGGCGGGTCTGGAGCGCTACATGCACTGGCTCAAACACGAGCAGGAGAAGCCGCAGGCGCACAAGACGCGGTATACGGGGTCCTTTATCTCCGACTTCCACCGCAACCTGTTGAAGGGCGGGATCTACATCTATCCGGCCACGGCCGTGTACCCGGACGGCAAGTTGCGCCTGATGTATGAGGCGAATCCCATGGCCTTTCTCGTGGAGGAGGCCGGCGGACGCGCGACGGATGGCCATCGCCGCATTCTCGATATCCAGCCCGAAAGCCTGCATCAGCGCACGGCGCTGTACATCGGCAGCAGCGAGATGGTGCGGAAAGCCGAATCGTTCCTGCGGGAAGAGGCTTGAGCATCACCGTCCCGCTATTCCTGCGGCACGTAGTCGATCACGAAGGCGTCCTCCAGGACGCCCAACCTTCCAAGGAGCGCGCCAAACTTCTCGTGTTCGGGATGAGGGAGATAGGCGTCACGAGCTGCTTCATCTTCGAAGGTGATCAGGTAGAGGTGCGTGAAGCCGTCGTTCTGACCTTCCGGACTGTTGTTGATGCCGTACTCGAAGCTCACGATACCTGGAATGCTGTTCCGGAGCTCCCGAAAGGCGTCAGTGACTTCGGCGATCTGATCGTCCGTTGCATCCGACGTGTATTTAAATGCGACGACGTGACGCACCGGTCCGTCCTTCTCGTTCGTTGCATTCGGGTCGTCTTGCATGGGACCCAGGGCCATCGTAAGGGAGACGGCGCTCGAAAGGAGTAAAAGCGACAACATGTTCATGGCGCACTTGGGGAATTCTCTACTGCGTGAAGCGATGGGCATCGTACGACACCTCGATCGATTCGGTTCGGTGGCGCATCCGGATTGTAAAGAGATCGGAACATGGCAGCACGCGATCCGTGGATATTATGGTCACATCGGGATAATACGGGGAATTTCGATCGTACTTTTCCGCCGTGCACGTCTTATTAGTCCGCCAGTATCCTTGAATTTTCCTAAGTAGTCCACCGCAAAATTCGGCCTCATTGCTACTATCACTTAATCGGCTGATCAGCCTATGTATGATTCACGCCAGCAACGGATGCTGGATCAGTATCTGCACGAGATTGGCCAGATTCCGCTTCTCACACCAGAAGAAGAAGTAGAACTGGCGCAGCGCATTCACGAAGGGGATCAGGAAGCGTTGGACAAAATGACGCGAGCCAACCTTCGATTCGTCGTCTCCGTCGCCAAGAAGTATCAGGGTCAGGGTCTGACGCTCGCCGACCTGATCAATGAGGGCAACTACGGTCTTATCAAGGCGGCGAAGCGTTTTGACGAGACGCGCGGGTTCAAGTTCATCTCCTATGCCGTCTGGTGGATACGCCAGGCGATCCTGCAGGCACTGGCGCAGCAGAGTCGTGTCGTGCGATTGCCGTTGAACCGTATCGGTACCATATCCAAGGTGCGGAAGACGCGGGCCAAGCTCGAGCAGAAGCACGAGCGGGCCCCGAACATCGAGGAGGTGGCGGAAGAGCTGGATATCGCCGTCAATAAGGTTCGCGATGCGATGCAGCATGCGAAGCGTCATCTGTCGATGGATGCCCCGTTCAACGACGAGGACGACAACAGCTTACTGGACGTCGTCCCGTGTGATGAAGATGACTCTCCGGACGATCGGATGCTCGACGAGTCCGTGAAGATCGACATCGAGCACGCGTTGAGTCTGCTGCGTCCGCGCGAGGCTGAAATCACGCGGCTGTACTTCGGCATCGGCCGCGAGCATCGCCTGACGCTGGAGGAGGTCGGCCAGCGTTTCGGACTCACCCGGGAGCGCGTCCGGCAGATCAAGGAGAAAGCACTCCGCAAGCTTCGGAAGAAGCATCGGCGCGAGGATCTGCATACGCACATGGGCTGAGCGGTGCGCCCGAACACCACTTCTCAGCGAACAGGCAGGCTCGATATCCGCCGCGCGCTCGCGAAGCAGCTGGCGCTCGAACCCTGGCGGATCAATAACGCGCTCGAGCTCTTCGACGGCGGAGGCACGGTTCCGTTCGTCGCCCGCTATCGGAAGGAGCAGACCGGCGGGATGGACGAGATCCAGCTGCGGAGTCTCCTCGAACGGCATCAATACCTTACCGAACTCGAGGATCGGAAGGACGTCATCCTTCAATCCATCGAGGAGCAGGGCAAGCTGACGGATGACCTGCTGCGTCGCATCGAGTCGGCGGCGCAGAAGGCGGAGCTTGAGGACCTGTATCTGCCGTTCCGGCCGAAGCGGCGGACCCGCGCTACGGCAGCGCGCGAACGCGGTCTGGAACCGTTGGCGGAATGGATTCAGAAGCAGAACGAATCGATCACGACGGGCGTGGATCTCCTGGCAGAAGCAGGGGGGTATGTGGATGCGGATCGAGAGGTACCGACGCCCGAGGACGCGCTGCAGGGTGCATCCGATATTCTGGCCGAAGGCGTCGCGGAGACGGCAAACTATCGGGCGCGCATCCGACGCTATCTGCTCAAGCAGGGCGTATTCACCTCTCAGATCAAGGGCCGGTACAAGAAAGGCACGACGCAGTTCGAGACGTACCGGGATTTCCGTGTCCCGGTCAAGGACGTCGCAGCTCATCAATTGCTCGCGCTGCTCCGCGGAGAAGACGAAGGCATCCTGACGGTCAAGCTCTCGTTCGATGAGGAGCGCGTGCTCGCCTACCTCGCCGACCGTGAGGTACGGACGCCCGATCCGACGCTGCGCGGATTTCTTACCACCATGGTGGCTGACGCCTTTGGCCGGCTCATGAAAAACACGCTGGTCGGCGACGTCCGCCAGCAGAAAAAGCAGGAGGCCGACGCGGCTTCGGTGGCAACGTTTGCGGCAAACCTCCGCGAGCTCCTTCTGGCGGCTCCCGCCGGGATGCGGCCTACGCTCGGGATCGATCCGGGATACCGGACCGGCTGCAAGCTGGCCGTCCTCGACGAGACCGGCAAGTTTCTCGAGCATGCCACCATCTTTCCTCACGGATCCGAGGTGCGGCAGGAGGATGCTTCCCGCGCGCTCAGCGAACTCGCGGCGCGGCATGATATCGAGCTCGTAGCCGTGGGAAACGGCACGGCCGGACGCGAGACCGAGCAGTTCGCGTCGAAGGTGCTGTCGGAGGGGGGCGATACGCCGGTCTGCGTCCTCGTCAGTGAGGCCGGCGCCTCGGTCTATTCAGCCAGTGAGGTCGCCATCGATGAATTTCCCGACCTGGACGTCACCGTGCGGGGCGCCATCTCGATCGGACGCCGGCTGCAGGATCCGCTGGCCGAGCTCGTAAAGATCGATCCCCGGTCGATCGGGGTGGGCCAGTATCAGCACGACGTGGATCAGAACCTGCTTCAGCGGAAACTGGAAGAAACGGTCGAAAGCTGCGTCAACTACGTCGGCGTGGATCTCAATATGGCCTCCAGGGAGCTGCTGCGGTTCGTGGCGGGCATCACGGCGTCCGTCGCGGAGAATATCGTCGCGCACCGCGACGAGCAGGGGGCATTCTCGACGCGCAGGGAGCTGATGGACGTACATCGTTTCGGGCCGAAGACGTTCGAGCAGGCGGCGGGATTCCTGCGCATTCGTGGAGGTGTCAACCCCCTCGACAACACGGGCGTTCACCCTGAGAGCTATCCAGTCGTCGAGCGGATGGCGAGCGATCTTGGCGTGCCGCCGGGGGCCTTAATCGGTGATGCAGACCGTATCGAGATGCTCGATCCGCGGCGTTATGCCACGGATACGGTCGGCATGCCTACGCTACGGGACATCGTCGACGAGCTTAAAAAGCCCGGCCGCGACCCGCGCGAGGAATTCCGGTACGCCCGCTTTCGTGAGGATGTCACGACGATGTCCGACCTGCGGGAAGGCATGAGGCTGGAAGGCGTGATAACCAACGTGACCAACTTCGGTGCGTTCGTGGATGTCGGCGTCAAGCGCGACGGGCTCGTCCACGTGTCTCAGCTGGCGGACCGGTTCGTGAAGGCTCCGACCGACGTAGTGAAGGTCGGACAGATCGTTTCCGTACGTGTAACGGACATCGACGAGAAGCTCGGCCGGATTAGCCTCTCGATGCGCCCTCAGAATCATAGCCACGCATAGGTCCGCACGACGACGGGCAGCAATGCCGCCGGTGGGTGGTACGAACGGCATCCCGCCGGCCGCTCGAGGGGTGCGCTACGTAGGTACTCTTCGTAGGGACCGAATAGGGGACCGTCGCACTGGCATTACCGCCATTCTTGGCGTTTATTATTCCTCCCCCGCCGACGATAGCGCAGATCCCTTTGACTGTATTCCATCCAGCCTCTCCAATCACGTGTACACCATGAAGACCCTGACCCGACGACAGTTTCTCGGCACCAGCGCCATGGGTTTCCTCGCCTTGAAGGCGAATGCTATCCGGCCGTTTGCCAGTCGATTCAATGCTCCTTTGACGTTCCAGTACTGGGTGGTGCGCGAGCCCATGGGCACCGATCTGGACGGATCGCTCGGCAGGATGCGAGAGATCGGTTACGACGCTATGGAACTGTGCTCGCCCGCCAGCTACAGCCAGTTCGTGACGTACGAGACGACGGATCCGGAGGATTTACGGCGGCGCATCGAGGACGCCGGACTCCGCTGCCGGAGCTCTCATTTTACAGGTGACGAGGTGCTGGGAAACAACGGCGATAACGTGCATTCGGCGATCGAGCTCGCAAAAAAGCTCCGCCTGCACACGATGTACATCTCTTCCGCTCCGTTCAATGAGCGAGAAGCCACGCTGGACCGGTGGAAACAGTTTGCCGACGAGGCGCATGCGGCGGGCGAGGCGGTCCAGGCGGCCGGACTCCAGCTCGGGTATCACAACCACATCATCGGCCCGGAGATCGACGGGAAGCCGCAGTACGATCATCTGATGGATCTCCTGGATCCGGACCTCGTCAAAATGCAGTTCCAGATCGGTGCCGGTCGGGAAGGATACGACGTCGTAGAGTATTTGAAGAAATACGCCGGCCGGTTTACCTCGCTGCATCTGTCGGATTTCGGTTCGGACCGTGACGGCGGCGTGCCGGTCGGAAACGGAATCCTCGACTGGCCCGAACTGTTCGAGGCGGCCCGGATGAGCGACATCGACGAGTTCGGCTACATCGTAGAGGTCGGCACCGAGGAGCCCTTCGAAGGGGTGACGAAAAGCTATGAATATCTGAGCCGGCTGGAGCTCTGACGAAGGTCGCGTGCGTGAGCGCGCAGGCTCGGCGCGGAAGCCAGCAGGTCCACATTCCGTCAGATCGACTGAGCTCACGGTAGATCCAGGCCTCCTTGCGAGCCTTAAATAAGGTTCCCACCTCGGCTTCCATGTCGGGATCACCGGCGCAGTTTTTGTTCGAGGCTGCGTGGCACCGGCCCAGTTCGCACGAGGGGAAGCGAATTTGACGAATACGATACAAATCTAGTCATTGTAAGGTGCCCGCACTCATAACGCGTATAATAGAAGCAGGTGCGGAACGCTTTTGTTAAATGATAACATGGGATTTACGTGAACGTCCACGCGATTCCGCCCTCTTTTTGACAATCGGACATGCGACATGGCCATCCAGAAGCATACGTCGTCGTCAGAAGAGCCGGTTCGTCCTTCGTTGGGGGAATCGGAAGACGGGGAAGTACCAGATGAACTTGTCGTCGTTGGCATTGGTGCCTCGGCGGGAGGGCTGAAGGCGCTCGAAGCCTTCTTTAGCCACGTGTCCGAGACGGAAGGTATGGCCTTCGTCGTCATCGTCCACCTCTCGCCGGAGCACGAGAGCCAGATGGCGGAATTGCTGCGGCAGCACACGTCGATGCCGGTTGCCCAGGTGCACGGCCCGGTACGGGTGGAGGCGGGCCACGTCTACGTTATCCCGCCGGGAAAGGATCTTTCGATGACCGACGGTCATCTCCAGCTTTCCGAACGGTCGCGGCGCGGGCACGCCCCCATCGACCACTTTTTCCGCACGCTCGCAGAGACGCACGGTCGCCATGCCGTCGCCGTGGTGCTCTCGGGTACCGGAAGCGATGGGGCGGTGGGCCTCGGGCGGATCAAGGAACACGGGGGGCTGACGATGGCGCAGTCCCCGGATGAGGCCGAATATGATGCGATGCCGCGTAGTGCCGTGGCAACCGGGCACGTCGATATGATCTTGCCCGTGGCCGAGCTAACCCAGAAGCTTCAGGAGTACCGACAACGCGCACGTCGCGGTACGCTTGCAGAAAACTCGGAGGAACTCTCCGGGGCCGACGGAGCGGTGCTCTCGAAGATCATTGCGCACCTGCGCGCGCGCACGGGACACGACTTTACCCACTATAAGCACGCCACCGTTCTGCGCCGTCTTACACGCCGGCTGCACCTCTGCGGGGCGGAGGACCTGAAGGCCTACCTCGGTTATCTCCGGGACACACCCGACGAAGTGCACCACCTCCTGAATGATCTCCTGCTAACGGTTACCAATTTCTTTCGCGATCCGGAAGCGTTCGCCGCACTGGAAAAAGTCATTCCGAAGCTGTTCGCGGACAAGGAATTGGGCGAGGCGGTGCGCGCCTGGACCTGTGGATGCGCCACGGGGGAGGAGGCCTATTCCGTCGCAATGCTGCTAGGTGAGGAGGCCGAGCGCCAGTCCCGCCCCCCTGCCTTTCAGATATTTGCTTCGGATATCTCGGAAAGCGCGCTCGGCGTGGCGCGCGAGGGGTTGTATCCGGAGGCTATTTCCGCCGACGTTCCCAGGGAGCGGCTGAATCGGTTTTTCGATAAGGAGCCGAGCGGCTACCTCATCAAGCAGGCGGTGCGGGAGAGGATCGTATTCACCGTGCATAATCTGGTGCAGGACCCGCCCTTCTCCAGGCTGGATCTCATTACCTGCCGGAACGTGCTCATCTACCTTGACCGCGACGTGCACGGGCGTATTTTCGAGGTGTTTCACTATGCCCTCCGGCCTGGCGGCTACCTCTTTCTGGGCAACGCGGAGTCGATCGACACCTCCGAGTTATTTCGGGCGGAAGACAAGAAATGCGGACTCTACCAGCGGCGAGCAGGCGTGTCCGTGATCCGGCCTTCCCTTTCCGCACCAGCGCCGCCGTCGAACGCGGCTCCGTCAGCGAAGCCGCATGCAGCCCCTGAAGAAGAGTTCCTCGGCGTTGAAGCGCTTCATCGCAAACTGATCGCCCCGTATGCTCCGCCCAGCGTCATCGTCAGCAAGGACAACCAGGTCGTGCATGCACTGGGCGGGGGCGAAGCGTACCTTACGTTTAGTCCGGGTCGGCCGACGCAAGACGTGCTCAAGGTCGTGCGCGAGGAGCTGCGCCTCGAACTGCGCACGGCGCTGTACCAGGCCTTCCGGAAGGCCGAGCGGACGCGGTCTCGCGCCATCCCGGTCCGCGTCGAGGGCACGCTCCGTAAGATCGAGCTGGTCGTGGAGCCTGTCACAGAGCCGGGTTTCGAGGACGATCACGTGCACGTCCTGTTCTGCGAAGTGGATCCACCCGTACGTCGGCCCGCCGAGCCTGGAGCCACGGAGGACGCCGGGCAGGAGACGCAACGTGCGTCGGATGCGATCGAACCGTCCAGCCTTGAGGAGGCGGAAGCCGTCATCCGGCAGCTCGAAGCCGAGCTCGATAGAGTGAAAGAGCAGCTTCACGCGACGACGAACGAACACGAAGCCGCCCTTGAAGAGATGACGGCCTCGAACGAGGAGATGCGGTCGATCAACGAGGAGCTCAGATCCACGACCGAAGAACTCGAGACCTCCAAGGAAGAACTCCAATCGGTCAATGAAGAGCTGCTGGCGCTCAATGAGGAACTCGAAAGCAAGATCGAGGAGGTCAAAGGAATCAACAGTGACCTGCAAAATCTGATGTACGCCACCGAGATCGGGACCATCTTCCTCGATCGGAAGCTGTGCATCAGGCGCTATACGCCGCGGGTGGAGGATCTCTTCCAGATCGACGGGGCCGATCTGGGCCGACCCCTGGCTGAGGTCGCTCACCAGTTGGGCAGCGAAAGCTTACCCGACGATGCGGCGAGCGTCCTGCGCGAGCTCGAGATGATAGAGCGGGAAGTAGAGCATGTGCCGAGCCGGCAGTGGTTCCTCGTTCGCCTCCGGCCGTACCGCAGTGTTGACGGCACCATCGATGGCGTCGTGATCACGTTCGTTGACGTTACGGAGAAGAAAAAGTATGACGAACACCTCGAGGCGCTCGTCGAGACGTTGGAAGAACTGCTTACCGTGCGTACGGCGCAGGTTAAAGAGCTTGCCTCGGAGCTGATCCATACCGAGCAGTCTGAGCGGCAACGCATCGCGCAGATCCTTCACGACGACTTGCAGCAGCTGCTCTATGCGTTTAAGATGAGAATCAGTCCGCTTTTGAAGAGCCTCTCGAAGGAGCACGCAGTCCGCCTCGAGCAGGCTACCGAGTTGATCGACAGGGCCCTGGACGTGACCCGCACGCTGACCGTCGAACTGAGCCCGCCGATGCTAAAAGGGGAGGACATCATCGTAGCACTTGACTATCTCGCGGCCCAGATGGAGGAGATGCACGGCCTGAAGGTCGACGTAGAATCCTCAGACGCCGTAGACTTGCCGGCCGATCTCCGCGCGCTCGTATATCAACTCGTGCGTGAACTGCTCTTCAATGTAGTCAAGCACGCCGGCGTCGACCGGGCCCGCTTGAACGTTACCGGTAGGGACGAACGGCTCGTCCTTTTCGTCGAAGACAGAGGTTCAGGGTTCGACGTGACGGCGGCGCAGAAATCGTATCCAGGGAAGGAGGGCGGTACGGGTCTGTCCAAGATGCAACAGCGGCTGCGGCACATCGGAGGCCGCCTCGACATGGAGAGCACTCCCGGCGAGGGCACGCGTGCCACACTTATTTTGCCGCTGGAGGACCGGGCTACCGATGGGGAAACGACGGCGGAGGGTGATTCCAAGGAAAAGCCGAGCCGCGACCGATGAAACAGACCCTCTATATCGTAGAAGATAATCTGCTCGTTCAGGAGGCTCTGGTTATGTTGATCGAGGACGAGCCGGACCTGGTCGTGTGCGGCGTCGCCGAAACGGCTATCGAAGCGCTCGAGGTCCTCTCCGGCGTGAGCCCTGATCTGATCCTGACTGATTTTTCGCTGCCGGGAATGAACGGCATCGAACTCATAGAACGTCTGCGGGTACGGATGCCCGGGCAACGAGCGGCTATGCTCTCCGGACAGACGGATCCCACCTGTGCCGAGCGGGCACTCGCGGCGGGTGCGAACGGCTATATCCTGAAGGGGGACCCGCTGGCCATGTTGGAGGGCATCCGGCAGATTCTCGACGGCACGGTGTACGTGAGCCGCTAGGTAGACACGTAGGTGCTTTACCGGATCGCACCTACCCCCCTTGTAAGCATATTGCCTACAAGGATATCCCATGGAATGCATAGCTTTAGCGGTCCAATGCGTGTTTATTCGTTTGCCGGCTTTTACAGGCCGGCTCATCAGGGTGCTTTCCATGTCAGACAGATAGCAAAAGATCCGACCGCGTGAGGGAGGCAAGGCGTTCTTTCCCAAGGCGCATCCGGGAGAGGACACAGCCGTTCCCCTCGCCTTCACGTTCGGCACGACAACGGTCATCTGCTCGTCCCGGAACGTTATCATAATGCTACGACTTGTTTGCAGGCCCTCCGATGACATCCCAAATTTTTATTCTCGAAGACCATCCCGTCATGCGCCACGGCTACCGAGCGCTCATCAATGCAGAGATGGATCTCGAAGTGTGCGGCGAAGCCGGCACGGCCGCCGATGCCCTGGAGAAAATATCACGGGCCGCTCCCGACCTCGTCATCGCGGATATTTCGTTGAATGGGATGAACGGGATTGAATTCATTAAGCGGCTTCGGGCCGAGCGGCCAGGCCTGGAGGTGCTTGTCGTTTCGATGCACGAGGAGTCGCTTTACGCCGGTCGTGCGCTCCAGGCCGGCGCGTCAGGCTACCTTATGAAAAGTGAGGCCGAAAGCCGTGTAGTACCCGCCATTCGGAAGGTGCTGGGAGGCCGATACTACGTGAGCGATCGCATACAGGAAAAGATCATGCTTCAATTCGCCGGACGGATGACCGCGGAAGAGTCCGTCGGCCAGGAGGATCCCAGCACGCAGTTGTCGGATCGGGAGCTGGAGGCCTTCGAGCTGCACGGCCGGGGTCTCAGCACGCGCGAAATGGCCGAGGCGATGGACATCAGCCCCAAGACGATAGCCACGTACCGGGGACGCATCAAATCCAAACTGGGCATCGAAAGCACTCCCGAGCTGGTGCGTCGGGCTGTGCTCTGGGTCGAGAATAATAATACGGCCGCCGCCGGAGAGGAGCGGCCTCGAGAGGGGTGAGGCCTCCGGAACGGGACGCCAGAACGCTGGTCCAGGTCGTGCTCAAGCACGCTGCGTACACGGAGCGGGGTCGCGTGACTTCGTGCCTCCCGTTGGACGATTGGACCTTACGAACGAAACTAAAAGAATCGCCCTCGGCCCCTGATCTGTCCGTGTCGGCAAAGAACGATGAACGTTAAGATTCACCATACGGACGATACACTCGTCGCCGGACTCGCCGGTGATTGGGAACTGGAACACCCGACCCCACGCTTCGACCGGCTCGTCGAGGACCGGCCGGAGGTGGCCGAGGTGCGGGCCGTCGGCTTCGACGCCACGAATCTCGGTACGTGGGACAGTAGCCTTCTCACGTTTCTGCTGCAAGCCATGAACTACTGCGAGGCCCATAACCTCGCCTTCAAAGCGGAAAGCCTGCCGGAAGACATCGCGAGTCTCCTCGAACTCGCCCAGGCGGTACCGGAACAGGAGATCGATCGCGAAGAGGAAAAAGCCTCGTTCGTCGCCCGGCTCGGCAAGAAGGGACTCTCCGCGTTCGACTCCTTCCTGGAGTCGGTGACGTTCACGGGTGAAGTGACCGCCGGCTTCATCGGATTACTTCTGTTCCGGGTGCGGATGCGCTGGCGGGATTTCTGGGTCGTGGTGCAATCAAACAGTTCGGGCGCGCTCACCATCGTCACCCTGATCAGCTTTCTCGTCGGATTGATCATTGCCTTCCTGGGGGCCGTCGTGCTTCAGCGGTTCGGAGCCGGCTACTACGTCTCCTACCTGGTCGGCTACGGGATGCTCAGAGAGATGGGGGCCCTGATGACGGGTATCATCATGGCCGGCCGAACGGGCGCCGCCTTTGCCGCCGAAATCGGGAGCATGAAGATCACCGAAGAGATCGATGCCTTTAAGACGTTAGGGCTCTCGCCGGTCGAGCATCTCGTGCTACCCAGGGTCATGGGACTCTTCCTGATGATGCCCCTGCTTACGATCTACGCCGACTTCGTCGGTATTATGGGAGGAATGATCGTCTCCGTCACGCTCCTGGATCTTTCCACGACGCAGTTTATCGGGGGCTTGTTGACGCCGGTGACCCTCTCCGACGGCCTCCTGGGCGTTTTCAAAGGATCCGTTTTCGGAGTGATCATCGGCCTGGCGGGTTGTCTGCGCGGCCTTCAGACCGGAAACGACGCGGGGGCGGTCGGGCGTGCCGCGACTTCGGCCGTGGTTACGGCCATCACACTCATCATTCTGGCCAACGCCGTCATCGATTGGCTCGCGGTCCTACTCGGAGTATAACGTCGTTATGGAAGCAGCACCTCCCATTGAAGTCAGAGGGTTGACGATGGCCTACGGGTCGCTCGTCCTCATGCGCGACCTGAACTTTCAGGTGGAGCGGGGGGAGATCTTCGTCATCATGGGAGGCAGCGGGAGTGGGAAGAGCACCCTGCTCAAACACCTTATCGGACTCAAGAAGCCGGCAGCAGGCACGATCCTGTTCGAAGGAGACGACTTCGGGGAGGCCGACGCGCCGGCCAGAAAGCGGATACTTCGCCGCATGGGCGTACTCTATCAGAACGGCGCCCTGTGGAGCGGATTGACGCTGGCCGAGAACGTAGCCCTGCCCCTCGAGGAATATACGAGTCTGCGTCCGGATGCGATCTCGGAGGTCGTCTCGCTCAAGCTCGCCCTGGTCGGTCTGCGCGGCTTCGAGTCGTTCTACCCCAATGAGATCAGCGGGGGGATGCGCAAGCGCGCGGCCCTCGCCCGCGCATCGGCAATGGATCCGGAGGTGCTCTTCTTCGACGAACCCTCTTCCGGCCTGGACCCGATCACGGCCAGCCGCCTCGACGACTTGATACTGCAGCTTCGCAAGAGCTTCGGCACGACGATCGTCGTGGTCAGCCACGACCTCGCGAGCATCTTCAAGATCGCCGACCGGGCGCTGTTTCTGGACATCAAACAGAAAACGATGACCGCACTCGGCGATCCGGGCGACCTGCGGGACAATCCGCCCAGCGAGGAGGTGCACCGGTTTCTCACGCGCAGCAGCGAGGTTGAAGCACCTGCGACATCAGCATCTACATCACCAATTACGCCCCAGTCATGAGCTTACGCGCTAACCCGACGGCGATCGGGCTATTTCTGATCGGAGCCCTGGTGCTGACCGTGCTCGGCGTCGCCGTGCTCGCCTCGACCGGATGGTTCACGCAGCGGTCGACCTTCATCAGCAACTTCGGGGAGTCGGTGAACGGCCTGGAAGTAGGCGCGCCGGTTAAATTCCAGGGCGTGCCCGTCGGAAGTGTAACGGATCTTCTGATTCGGATCGAGCTGACGGACAAAACCTTCGAGGTGCCGGTCCAGTACGAAATCGATCTCACGCGCCTCACGTCGCGGGCCGGCACGTTCGTCGACCTGAGCGACGAGGCCGTGCTGCGGCAGCAGATCGACGACGGGCTCCGGGCCCAGCTGCAGATGGAGAGCATCGTTACCGGGCAGCTCTACGTCGAACTCACGTACCGCGTGGATCCGGCCCCACCTGAATTCTCCCAGGAAACGACCGCGTTTGCCGAGATCCCGACGACGCCTTCGCTCCTGGCCGCGTTCGGAACGCAGGCCGGCAGCCTCGTGGGCGATGCGATGCGCATCCTGTTTCGCGTAAACGAGATGCTGGAGGAGATCGACATGCAAAGTCTCAACGCGTCGGTCGTGGCATCGGCCCAGTCCGTCGAGCGCCTGGCCGAATCGCCGGAGATTCTGGCAGCCTTCGAAGAGGTTCCGGAGATGACCGCGCAGTTCAACAAAACGATGGCAGAGATGGAGCGCCTGGCCGACCGCCTCGGCGGCGCGATCGAGCCCCTTCAAGGACAGGTCGATAGTACGAACGCGGAAGTCATCCTCACGCTGCAATCGATGCGGCGGGCCATGGAAGCAACGCAGGGATTGATCTCGACGGACTCCGGCGTCGGGTATCGAATGGAGGAGGCGTTTTCCAGCCTTAAGGAGGCGGCCGACGCGCTGCGTACACTCACCCTCTCGCTGGAACGGAATCCGGACATGCTGCTCCGCGGAAAGAAATCGACTGAACCACAGCCATGACGTACCAGATCAAAGCCGTCCATTTCACGCTCCTGCTCGCTCTTCTCGTCCTGGCGGGATGTTTCAGCCTGGCCAGGGACGAGCCGCCCCAACAGCACTACGTGCTTGGTGGAAGCCGGCTCCAGGAGACCGAGGGGTCGGCCGAACGCCTTGCCGGTGTCCGTATCGGATTGCGACGACTGCAGCTTGCCGGGTACCTTACGACGCCCCGTATCGTCGTCCGCCATGGACTCCACGAGATCCGCTACGCCGAGTTTCATCGGTGGGGAGAGGATCTCGGCGGCGGAGTCAACCGGGCTCTAGCCGGCCACCTGGCGGCCCAAGCCTCCTTCGAAGTCATTGATGTGGCGCCGTGGCCGCCGCAGTCCAGACACGACTACCTGATCCAGCTCCATCTGCAGCGATTCGAGGGCCAGGTGCCGGAGGAACCGGCGGCATCCGAGGGCGAGGCCTCGCTGCTGGCTATCTGGGAGATTATTGACCCGCAAGATGGTGCCGTGCTCGCGCGGGGAACGACCGACTTTCGGGCGGGTGGTTGGGTGGTAGGAGATTATGATGGCCTGGTGGCCCTGCTCGACACCGGGCTGCGGGAGCTGTCGGACGATCTGGTCGAGGGTCTTGAGAATCTCGTCGCTCCGTAGCGGGCAATCACTTTTCTACACCGCTGCACGCGGCTCGGGGCTCAGAGCCCCGCCATCCAGTGCGGTCGTCGCCGCCTACATCCGGTATCATCACCATGCCACTTTTAGGCATACGTTGGGAGAATATTGCTCGCCTGTTTTCACGCAGCTCGCGTGCACGGCAGCAGCAATTTGCCGGGCCTATTCGGGGCGAGCTACTCGGCGCAGAAAACCTTGCGGAGCGCGCGCGGGTCGTTGCCCGACATCAGAGCGTCGTCACCGGAAGACGACGATCGCGTCAGACCCCTCTGCTAACGCGCCTGACCGGCACGCAGCGAATTTTGAACGACATCCACGAAAAGCTCTCGGCAGGAACGGGCGCCCTCGTCGAGACCGGCTCGGCGGGCGAATGGCTGTTGGACAACTTCCACGTCGTCGAGGAGCACATCCGCGAGGTGCGTGAGAACCTTCCCCGCGGGTACTACCAGGAGCTTCCCGAGCTCGACGCCGGTCCGCTCGCCGGTTACCCTCGTGTGTACGAGCTGGCCATCACACTGATCTCCCACACAGAAGGACGAATCGACCTCGACAACGTATCCCTTTTCGTCGGTGCCTTTCAGCAGGCGGCACCTCTCACCATCGGAGAACTCTGGGCGCTGCCTGCGATGCTTCGCCTGGGACTGATCGAGAACGTTCGCCGGATGGCGCTTCGTACGGTGCAGCACCTGAATCTGGAGATGGAGGCCGATCGGTGGATCAGCCGCATTCGTGCGGCGACGGAAAAGGGCGCGTTGGGTGCGGCGCTCACGCGCCTGGGGGGCAAACCTCTGTCGACCGCTACCGTCTTCACGTCTCGGTTCCTGCAGCAGCTCCGCGAGGTGCAAGATGATTCCCTGTTCCGCCGTTCGCTGGAGCAATGGATGATCGAGAAGGGCCTGAATACTGACGATGCCGAGGCGCGCGCAACGCAGCGACTGGCTCTCACACAGGTCATGATGGCCCACAGCGTCACGAGCCTGAGAACCGTCGCCCGTGTGGATTGGCGGACGTTCGTCGAAGAACAGAGTGCGATGGAGACGGTCCTGAGAGAGGACCCTTCGGCCGCCTATCCGCGCATGACCTTCGCCACACGCGATCGGTACAGGCACGTGGTCGAGCGAATCGCTCGGCGGACCGGCCGCCGTGAGGAGGACGTGGCACGCCGTGCCGTTGATCTTGCACGCGCCTCCGTTGAAATGCAGAATTCCCTCGATACGAGACGGGTGCACGTCGGCTATTATCTGATTGACGAGGGTATCGACGCGCTTGAACGGGCGACCGGGTACCGTCCGCCGGTAGGCGAAGCGGTTTACCGCTGGATACTGCAGCATCCAAACGCGGTATACTTCGGCGGGCTGATCGCGAGCACGGCGGCCGTGCTCGCCGCGATTGTGTGGCTTATCGGACCGCAAACGTGGGGGTGGGCCATGCTCGTCGTGTTCCTCTCCTTCATTCCCGCAACAGAGGTCGCAGTCAATCTCGTTAACCAGCTCGTCACCGCCCTGCTGCCGCCCCGTCCGCTACCTCGGCTCGACTTTTATACAGAGGGCGAGATACCTAAGGCATTCCGAACTACCGTCGTCATTCCCACACTTTTCGACAGCGTAGCGGACGTTGAGAAGGCTCTCGAAAACCTGGAAGTCCAGTACCTGGCAAATCGGGAGACGCATCTCCACTTCGCGATTCTGAGCGACTTCACGGACGCGCCGACCGAAACTCGTGACGGGGATACAGCGATCGTCGAGGCCGCCAGCGCCGGCGTACGGGACCTCAATACCAGGTATGCTTCCGGCGCGGAGGATGCGTTCTATCTCTTCCATCGAGCGCGCCGCTGGAATGCACAGGAAGGTGTCTGGATGGGATGGGAGCGTAAGCGCGGGAAGCTGGCCGAGTTCAACCGGTTCCTGCGCGGCGCGCGCGGAGCGTTCTCGACTATTGTCGGCGGTACGGCACTGCTTCGGCAGGTCCGCTATGTGATCACGCTCGACGCCGATACGGTTCTGCCACCCGACGCTGCGCCGCTCCTTGTCGGGACCCTGGCGCACCCGCTCAACCGCGCCGTGTACGACCAGGCGTACGGGCGTGTCGTTCGTGGCTACGGCATTCTTCAGCCGCGGGTAGGCGTTTCGCTTCCGAGCGCGCATCGTTCGCGTTTCGCCGCCATCCACTCCGGCCATCCCGGCGTGGATCCCTATACCACCGCGGTCTCAGATGTCTACCAGGACCTCTTCGGTGAGGGGAGCTTCACGGGGAAGGGGATTTACGATGTCGACGTCTTTGAGCAGGCTACGCAGGGGCGTTTTGAGGAGAACACGCTGCTCTCGCACGACCTGATCGAAGGCAGCTACGTCCGCGCGGGCCTTGCCACAGACGTCATCGTATACGACGACTATCCGCCACGCTATCTCACGTTCACTCATCGCAAGCATCGCTGGATTCGAGGAGACTGGCAGCTCCTGCGCTGGCTCGCCCCCAGCGTTCCAGGCCCTGATGGCCCGGAAGCCAATCGGCTCTCGTTTCTTTCACGGTGGAAAATTCTGGACAACCTGCGGCGCAGCACCGTCGAGATTGGGCTGCTGGTTCTTCTGCTGGCAGGTTGGACGATTCTGCCCGGCTCGCCGCTGCAGTGGACGGCACTCGTACTTTGCATGGTCGCCGCACCCTGGATCGTTTCGCTGATCCTCTCACTTGTACGTCCACCGCTGGACAAATCATGGCGTGCCTACTATGCCGCCGTGGGTAGGGACACCGTGACGAGTGCGCGACAGGTGGCGATTTACGTCGCTTTTCTCGCGCACCAGGCTATCATCTCGGCCGATGCGATATTCCGCACGCTCTGGCGCGTCTCTATCTCTCGCCGGCATCTGTTGGAGTGGCAGACGGCTTCGACCACGGAGCGGGTCATGTCCGCTTCGAGCGTCGACGTCTGGCGCACGATGCGGCCGGTAACCGTGCTGGCAACCGCGATCCTCGTCGTGGCAGCCGGTTTCGAGATGGGTGTCTATGGGGGTGTGGTCGAGCATCCGGACGTCGCCATCTCGCCGCTCTGGCGGCGCATACTTGCCGTGCTGCCGCTCGTCGGGCTCTGGCTGGCCTCGCCGGCTGTCGCTCACGCATTGGGCCGTCCGTTGCGGGTGCCGGAGAAAGAGCTCTCCTCGAGTGGGCGACGGAGCGCTCTTCGTTACGCACTCCTGCACTGGCGATTCTTTGACCGGTTCGTGAGCGCCGAGACGCAGTGGCTTGCTCCCGACAACTTCCAGGAGGATCCCGAACCCATCATTGCGATGCGCACGTCGCCGACGAATATCGGTCTGCAGCTTCTGGCCACGACGAGTGCATACGACCTCGGATTCGTCACGGCTCACGAGATGACGGAGCGCTTGGAGCAGGTTTTCGGATCGCTCGAACGGATGAAGCGGTTTCGAGGCCACTTTTACAACTGGTACGATCTGGATAATCTGAACGTACTCGAGCCGAGTTATATATCGACGGTAGACAGCGGCAATCTCGCAGGCCACCTGATCGCGCTGCGCCAGGCGTGTCTCACGATTCCGGACGACCCTCTTTCCGACGGGCGTACGAAGAAGGCCCTTGCGACGGCGCTGGCGCTGGCCGAAGAGCGATTAGATGGCAGCTCTGAGGAAGGTGCCGCGCAGCAGGTGCGGCGCGCTCGCGAGGTGCTCGCCTCCCCGGCCGAGGAGGACCTGGACGACGTCGCGGAGCCTGTCGAGCAGGCACTCCGCCTCGTGCAGCAGGCGGGCCACGATGACGGGAGTTCGTCCTCAGAATGGCTGGAGTGGGTCATCCGACGGATCGATGCCGCGCGGAAGGAGGAAGAAATGCCGATTTCCGCTTCGGATTCCGGACCGCCCACGCTGCGGCGGCGCGCCGCTTCGTCTACGGCTGCGACAACGCTGGTTGCGCGCCTTGAGGGCCTCGCGCACAGGGCGTATAAGTACGCTCTGGAGATGGATTTTCGCTTTCTCTTCGACGACGATCGGAAGCTCTTCTCGATCGGGTATCATGTAAGCGGCCACACGTTCGACGGGGCGTATTACGATCTCCTGGCCTCCGAAGCGCGCCTTACCAGCTTCGTCGCCGTGGCGAAGAACGACGTCCCCGTCGAACACTGGTTCAGCCTGGGCCGCACCCTGACACGTACTGCCGGAGAGACGGCACTCGTCTCGTGGAGCGGCAGTATGTTCGAGTACCTCATGCCGGCGCTCGTGATGCGTTCGTTCCCCGTCACCCTCCTCAGCCAGACGTACCGGGGAGCCGTCCGCCGGCAGATTGCGTACGCCGAAGCGGCCGGCGTACCGTGGGGAATGAGCGAAAGTGCTTACAATCTGCGAGACCGCCATCTGACCTACCAGTATCGGGCCTTCGGCGTGCCGGACCTCGCCCTGAAGCGAGGATTGGGAGGCGACCTGGTGATCGCTCCGTATGCCAGCGCCCTCGCGATGATGGTCGACCCACAGCCGGCGCTCAGCAATCTGGACCGGCTGGATTCGATGGGGACGCTCGGACCCTACGGTTTTCACGACGCTCTCGACTACACACGCCCCGATCCGGGCCGGCGCTATGCGGTCGTCCGGAACTACATGGCTCACCATATAGGAATGGGGCTTGTCGCGCTGGCAAATGTTCTGAAGGGGCAGCTCTGGCAGAGCCGCTTCCATAGCGACCCGCTCGTGTGCGCCGCGGAGCTGCTTCTCTACGAACGGATTCCGCGACGTCTCGTCCTTCAGCCGCCGCAGCCGACACGGGCCGGCGAGGGGTTGCCCGATCCCGATCTCGAGCAGCCGGTCGTGCGCGAGCTAGAGACGCCCCAGACGCCGGAACCCCGCGTGGGTCTGCTTGGCCGCCTGCCGTACACGATCATGGTGACGAACGGCGGCGGGGGGTATAGCCGCTACGAAGATCTGGCCGTTACTCGATGGCGTGCCGACGGGACGATGGACGAGACCGGTCAGTTCTGCTACCTGAAGGACATGTCGACCGGGCACGTGTGGTCGGCCGCCCATCAGCCTGTCTGTGCACCTGCCGACAAGTATCGGGCGCTGCTCGCCTCGGACCGCGTATCGTTCCTACGCGTCGACCGTGACATCGAGACGCACACGGAGATCACGGTGGTGCCGGAGGATTCGGCGGAAGTGCGCCGCGTCACGGTGACGAATTGCAGTGAAACGCCGCGCGACGTCGTTTTGATGAGCTATGGCGAGATCGTTCTGGCCGGGCCTGACGCCGAGCGGGCACACCCGGCGTTCTCGAATCTCTTTGTCGAGACGGAATGGCACGCGTGGTGTACGGCCATTACCGCGACGCGCCGGCCCCGGTCGGCGAGCGAGCCCGCGCTCTGGTGCGTACATGTCGTTGACACCAACAAGCAACACGTCGAGCCCGTATCGTACGAGACCGATCGTGCCCGATTTATCGGCCGCGGACGCTCGGCACGTGATCCCGTCGCACTGGAAGCCGACGGACCACTTTCGGAAACGACCGGGGCCGTCCTCGACCCGATTTTCGCCCTTCGCGTCCGGCTGCACCTGGAGCCGGGACAATCGGCCGGCGCCGCCTTCACGACACTTGTCGCGACGACGCGCGAACGGGCATTCGAGCTCGCCGACCGATACCACGATTCACACGCCGCGCAGCGTGCGCTCGACCTCGCATGGGCCTCCACCCAGGTCGAGCTGCGAGAGCTGGGCACCACGCCTGCGGAGGCCGCCGCATTTCAGGCGCTGGCAGGTCGCCTGTTCTACCCGTCTCCTTCCCTGCGTGCTCCGAAAGAGGAGCGAGACCGTAACCGCGGGTCGCAACCGCTCCTCTGGTCGCTAGGCCTTTCGGGGGACTGGCCGATTCTGGTCGCCGTGATCAAGTCGTCGGACGGCCTGCCGACCCTCCGCGAGCTGCTATCCGCGCACCACTACTGGCGGCGGCGCGGCATGATGGTCGACCTCGTGATCCTCAATGCCGACTCCCCCTCGTACCTGCGGGAACTGAACGAATCCATCGTGGCGATGCTCTACGCCACATACGCCTCCGACCAGCTCGATCGCTCGGGAGGTGTATTCATCCGGCGGCTCGACGAGCTCGGCGCCGACGCACTCCTCATGCTCCGCGCCACCGCCCCCGTCCACGTGGAGTGTGACGGCCGATCTCTGAGCGGCATTCTGGAGGTGGAACTATCCTCTGATTCTCTGGACATACATTCCGAGTCGTCTTCACCGTCAGTGCGTGCGATCGTACCCTCGGAGTCCGCGTCCGAGCACGGCGTGGTCGGGCTTTTGGAGGCCCATCCGGATGCGGCGGATCTACCGCCAGGCGATACCGCTTCGGTGTTTGAAAATGGATTCGGCACGATCCTGCCCGAAGGCACGTATGAGATCCGTGTGTGTGGCGACCGGGTGCCGCCCGCGCCGTGGGCGAACGTCATCGCGAACGCGCAAGGCGGATTCATCGTCACCGAACGGGGTGCCGGTTCTGCATGGGCCGGGAGCAGCCATTTCTTTCGCCTCACGCCATGGCACAACGATCCGGTCACCGACCCCCCGGGCGAAGTGCTCTACGTAAGGGACGAAGAGACCCGCACGTTCTGGAGCGCCACGCCCGCTCCGATCCGCCGAGAGGTCGAATACACGGTGCGGCATGGTGCGGGTTTCTCGTCCTTCAGTCACGAATTCGCGGAGATCGCCACGGACCTCACAATGGCGATGGCGCCGGAAGACGCCGTGAAGATCTCCGTCATCCGACTTACCAACGAGAGCTCCCGGCCGAGACGTCTTTCGGTAACCGGGTACGCGGAATGGACGCTTGGCGCGCTCCGTGAACATACACAACACCAGGTACGGACCGTCGCGCGACCGGACGTCGGAGCCATATTCGCTCGGAACACTTTCGATCCGCATTTCGCGGAGCATGTGGCATTCTGTGCCCTGAGTGAGCCCCTATCGGACTACACGAGCGACCGGCGGGCGTTCATCGGCCGAAACGGTACGCGGGCCGACCCACACGGCCTGCGGGAGGCGACGCTGGGCGGGGAGATCGAAACCGGCGTCGACCCGTGTGCGGCCGTTCAATGCATGCTGGAGCTGTCGCCCGGCGAGTCGCGGGAGATCGTCTTCCTGCTGGGTGCTGCTGAAGGAGAGGACGCCGCGGACAGACTCCTGGCAAAGTATCGCGACCGGAGCTCGGCTCTCGAGGCCGTATCCCGCTCGCGGAAGGACTGGTCCCACCGGCTTTCAGCGATCACCGTGCGAACGCCTGAGCCCTCCTTCGACGCCATGATCAATCACTGGGCCCTCTACCAGGCGCTCGCGTGCCGGATGTGGGCCCGCTCGGCCGTTTACCAGAGCGGCGGGGCATATGGGTTCCGGGACCAGCTCCAGGACGTACTGGCATTCCTCTACGCGGAGCCGGAGATAGCGCGTGAGCACATCATTCGCGCGTCGGCCCGGCAGTTTATCGAGGGGGACGTGCAGCACTGGTGGCATCCACACAGCGATCGAGGCGTGCGAACCCGCTTCTCGGACGATCTGGCATGGCTTCCCTACGTCGTCGACCAGTACGTGCGCGTCACCGGTGATCGGTCGGTACTCGACGTCCACGTACCGTTTCTCTCGATGCGGTCTCTCGAACCGCACGAACACGAAGTGTACGACCTGCCTCTCGTCACCGACGAGCATGCGAGCATCTACGAGCACTGTCGCCGCGCCCTGGATCGGGCCTGCACGGTTGGCTCACACGGCTTGCCGCTGATCGGCATCGGGGACTGGAACGACGGGATGAACCGTGTCGGCGTGGAGGGGCGAGGAGAGAGCGTCTGGCTGGCGTGGTTCCTCGTGACGACGCTGCGGCGGTTCGCCGAACACGCCGAGGAGCGGGGCGACGCGGCAGTAGCCGCCGATTTCAGAGTGCGGAGCGACGCCTACGTCTCGGCGATCGAAGAACACGCCTGGGACGGCGACTGGTATCGCCGTGCTTTCTTTGACGACGGCACCCCCCTCGGCTCAGCCGCCGCCGCGGAGTGCCGTATCGATGCCATTGCCCAGAGCTGGAGCGTGATTTCCGGTGCCGGCGATGCTGCGAGGAGCGAGCAGGCGATGCGATCGTTTGAGGAGCACCTCGTGTGGGATGACGCCCGGCTCCTACCGCTTCTCACGCCCCCCTTCGACCGAACGACGCTGGATCCGGGCTACATCAAAGGCTACGTGCCAGGCGTGCGAGAGAACGGAGCGCAGTACACGCATGCCGCGCTCTGGAGCGTCCTCGCAACGGCGCTACAGGGCCGGGGCGACCGTGCCTTTGAGCTCTTCCAGATGATCAATCCGCTCACTCGCACGCGCACTCCCGAAGACGTCGCCACCTACAAGGTAGAGCCCTATGTCGTCGCGGCCGACGTGTACACGGCCGCCGGTCACGTTGGTCGCGGCGGGTGGACGTGGTACACCGGCTCGGCAAGCTGGATGTATCGTGTCGGGCTCGAGGCGATACTGGGGTTCACGAGGGAGGGGGACGTCCTCTTTATCGACCCCCATGCGCCGGCCGCCTGGCCGGAGTACGCCGTCGAATATCGGCATGGCGGAAGCGTATACGCCATCACCGTCCGGGAGCCTGGCAAAATCGACCGACACACCGCGGAAGTGCGCGTCGACGGAGTCGTCGTCGAGGGAACGGGAATTCCCCTCGCAGATGACGGGGAGCGGCACGACGTGGTCGTACAGCCGAGAGTCCGGCCGTCATCATGACGGCGTCATGCGCCCGCAGGTGAGACGAGCGAGCTACGGGTGCGCCTCGGACCTCCTACACGGACACCGATTTCAGATGGGCGATGCTCTTCCGCAGGTCTTCGAGCGGTCGTTCGGTCTCCATCTCGATGATGAAGCCGTGATCCGCCATGTCGCTTTTCATCGAGGCACGCAGCACGGCGGCCCAGTCGACCATTCCGTCGCCCACGGCTACCACCATGCCGAGCCTGCCCGCCCGCCGGCTTTTCATGGCCGGATCGTAGTCGGCAATGTGCAGCGACGAATACCGACCGGCATACTTTTCCAGATAATAGATCGGGTCGAAGCCCCCGGAGATGGACGCCAGCTGAAACTGCATGGTGACCAGGCCGGGCTCGAGCGCATCCATAATGTGCTCGTACTGGGGCTTCTCGCCGACCATGGGCCCGACCTGGTGATTGTGATAGCCGAGCCGCAGGCCGGCCGCCTGGACGAACTCTCCCGCCTCGTTGCACCGCTCTCCCCACCGCTTGATCTCGTCTTCGGTGCCGTCGTTCCCGAACGTCGAACCGGACATGACGATGTCCTGCAGCCCAAGAGCGGCCGCGTAGTCAACCGTTTTTTCCAGGTCATCCTCCAGCACCTCGTGGGCCTCGAAATGAGCGGACCGGCAGAACAGACCGGCGTCCTCGATCTGCTGTTTAATGTCGGCCGGGGGAACGTCCGTCAGATTTCCGTAGCCGGCCGTCCGATAATACCTGCCCTGAGGTGAGCACATCTCCACGCCGTCGAAGCCGAGCTCCTTCACCAGCTCCAGCGTGCCGGTGAAATCCTCTTCGATCTGATGGCGCATGCCGTACGACTGAAAAGAGATCGGCCTGTCGAACGGCGCCGTCGTCAGGATGGAGGGAATGGGCCGCGGATCGCGTCCAGCGGCGCTATCGGCTGCGAGCAGGCCTGCGGCGGCAGCCGAGCCCATCGCCAGGAAATGTCTGCGGTTGAACGTACTCATGAATACTGGGGTGAGTTGGAATGGAAGCAGATATCAGCATAGATAAGTTAATCCACCCCCTGAGGATTTACCAGGTGTGGCATGGGATAGCGCCGTCATGCGCCTGCTCGATGGGGTCCAAGACCTTTATAGTTATTACTTTTAATAACTGTGTCGAGTCGTCATGACCGTATCCCGCAGATCATTGTGCTTGCACGTCCAACCATGAAGCAGATCTTGTTACCGCTGCTGCTCGCGATTTTCGTCATACAGGGCTGCGCGCCACCGGATGCTACCGACGGCCCGTCCCAGGAAGAAAACCGCGCCGGCAATCCGATCGTAGAGGACTGGTATGCGGATCCGGAAGGGCTGATCTTCGAGGACAGATACTGGGTGTACCCCACCTATTCTGCGCCCTACGACGAGCAGCTGTTCTTCGACGCGTTTTCCTCCCCCGATCTCGTCAACTGGACCAAGCATCCGCGCATTCTCGATATGGCGCGCGTCGCCTGGGCGGACAGCGCGATGTGGGCGCCTTCCGCTATAGAAAAGGACGGCCGGTATTACTACTTTTTCGCCGCCAACGACATTCAACACGACGATGCGGTTGGCGGCATCGGCGTGGCCGTCAGCGACAGCCCTGCCGGGCCGTTCGAGGGCGTCCGTGCGCGGCCGCTTGACTAACGCCGGCCTGGAACCTCCGCAGAAATGCGGTTCGCTCCTCGTTTTCCGTGGCTCCTACGTTCGTCGTGTAGACGGTTGAATAGTTAATTCCATCGAGTGGACCCAGGCCGATGAGGTCGAGTGTAACGGACTGACCGCCGGCTAAGCACCTCCTGAGAGTGGTACACGCAACCGGATCCACGGTCGTTGGCAGCCGCCGCCTCTAGGCGGATCTTCCGAGGCTGATTTCGGGAGACTCAGCCAGGCAAAATCTGAGCTTTCGCCTATGTAGAACCACGCCGCCGCCGTCGATACTTCTGCAAGAGGATCGCACAAGGACCAACGAGGTGAGGTATGTCGAATTCTATACACCGCAAGCCGGTAATCCAGCTACTGCCAATGGCGGCCGAAATCGGCGTCATCGACGCGTGGAGCGTCCATGGACCCTATTTCGTCGTTGTGCGCGGCATCCGGACGTATTACGTGAAGGAAGACGCGGCCGTAGACGTGTTGTACGCGCTGACGGAGGATCATTCGGCGCAGGTGGCCGCGGAAGCGCGCACGCACTTCGCTCTCAGTGCGGCCTGAGGCTGGACGGGATGTCGGCGGGCCCACGCCCGAACTCAGGCGCCGGCGTACAGAAGCGGGAAGAATCGGCCTCGGAGCGGCTGCCCCTTCGGAACCGGCGGCACCCCTTCGAGGAGCGATTCATCCGTTGCCGAGGCGACGCCGTCGCGCACGACGTTGATCACCATGGCCCGGCGAGGACGGTCGGTCCGGTTCGCATACGATCCATGCACCATTCGCGGGTGATGAAATGTCGCCTCGCCTGCTTTCAGCTCCACCGCGACCGGCTTGAAACGTCTCTTTTGGTCCTCGCTCAGCACCTGTTGAATTGCGTCCATGTCGTTTGCCAGACCGGTGACCGGCAGCAGGTCCCATTCGTGGCTCCCTGGGATGTAGTGAATACAGCCGTTGTCGACCGTGGCGTCGTCGAGCCCCACCCAGCACGTCAGGTGGGCCATGGGCTGAGTTCGAGTCCAGTACGAATAATCCTGATGCCAGGCTACGACGCCCCCGTGGCGTGCCGGCTTGCAGAAGAGCTGGTCGTGCCAGAAGCGGACCGGCCCATCAAGGATCTGGGAAGCGGGCACCGTGAATGCCGGATTCCAGAGGACGTCGTGAAAGCCCTCGCCGATGCGCCACGCTCCGAGCGCGTGGAATAATACATTGTCCGGCTCGTCCGATTCGTTCGCGTGATACTCGTACCAGAGCTCCCGTCCGTCATGCTCAGGGTCGAAGAAACGCTCGAGCTCCGACCGGAGCGCCTCAACCTGCCGGTCCGACAGGACGCGCATGCCGGCCACGTAGCCGTTTTCCCAGAAGAATTCGATCTGTTCGTCACTCAGCCGGTACCGCTCGGCGGCACCGCCGGTGAAAAGATCCGTGATCGGTTCGTGAATGGCGGCGAGGTCCTGCATTGGAGCACGTGCGATTTTTTTGTCGGATAACCTACGGGACCAATAAACGACATTGCGCATCTTGATGCCGCCGCGTCGCCCGGTACGAGCCATTGAAAACGGCCGTGGCCGAACCCCGGGAATTCTTGGGAGTACGTCGACCGATTCTCTCAACTCGACCATGAACAAGGTGTAAGGAGATCGACGGATATCCTACTGCCGATTCCGTTCATGGAGGAACAATTCCCTGCTGTTCTGCTCAGATCGTGTTCAGATCAGGAATAACCTCGTTCACAACGCGCGGCGAACCGCAGATCGGGCGACGACCTTCCAATCCATACGTGATGTCCGCCGACTGTGCGAAGTGCTTAGAGTGCACTCAGGTGACGGAGACATTACGGGTGACGACAAGTAGATGATGTTATCACCCCGTTTTCAGAAGTATGAGAAAAGTCCGTCTCCCGGAGGGAAGCGGGCATACTTTGGCTCCCCGGGTAGGTTTATTCCACGGCCTGCGACCGCCCCATCAGTCGTTTATCCGGCATCTCTCGCGACGGTCGTAGAACTTGACGCCGAGGAGCGTACGCCTTATCTGGACCGCGCATGCAATGATGCGCCTGACGTGCGCCGGGACGCCGAAGAATTACTGCAGTCTCATTTCAGCAGCGATCGGTGACTACCTCCGAACGCTGCGCGTCGTAGAGGCCTGTTACGAGTCCAACTCGAAGGGTCAGGTCGTCCGGCTCACCGGGAGCGGTGCTCCTGTGGACGACGACGGTTTGCAGAACGAAAGGCGCGAATCGGGGTTGTCGCAGTGATGTTCTTCGGTATGTTGCACAGTATGTCGAACAGTCGCCGGCGCCGTATGAAACCTCTATATTCAGTGACCCTGTTCGTCCTATGGCTTGCGGCCGGATCGCTCGACGTGCGGCGCTACGACGTCGTAGCGCCGCCCGTCGCAGCTGCGGCCGGCGACACCGTCGTGATCGCGTCGGTCGGGATCGAATTGAGCTACGACGTCAAGGAAATACGGGCGACCGCCGGTGACACGCTGACGATCCGGTACGACAATGCCGGGAGCGAAATGACCCATAATTTTGTGCTCGTGCGCAGCGAAGAGGACATTACGGTTGTTGGGAATGCGGCCCTCAATGCTCATCGGAATGATTACATTCCGGAAGACGAAACGGACCGCATCATCATTCATAGTCGTCTCCTGTATCCGGGGGAATCGGATACCTTCTCGTTCGTCGTTCCACCCCCGGGCACGTACCCTTATATTTGCACGTATTCAGGGCACTTTACGATGATGCAGGGCAGGCTTGTCTCGACGGAGTGAGAATACGCGCGTTTGGTAGGGTATATACAGATTTATAGACCTACGAATATTACCATGAATACGAGCAGACGATGCGGCTTGAGAGTCCGGGCACGCGTAGCTGCGCTGCTGCCGTGCCTTTTCTGGGCGATCCTGGGCATCCCGTCCGCCGCCCAGTTCTTCGGGCACGACAACATGAATCGTATGGATCACGGCCCGTTCGTTTCCACGACGATATCCGTCGATCCGCTTACGGCGGACGGCATCCTTGTGGAGAAGGGTGTCGCCGTTCAGGTGGATTCCCAGGCCGTATTGGTTTTTGATACGGACCTGCTGCGCGTCGCGGCGGCGTGGACAGGTGGATTTCTCAACTGGTACCCGGCGCGAGACGGCCTCGAAGATTGGCCGAGTCCCGACGGCTTCCTGCATCTCACCGCCGGTCGCCGGCCGGGGTGGACGACCGACAATTTCAGTGATCCGCGTCCCTGGCGCTACGGTCCGCTCCCGAAGGAGCGGGGCCGCTACAACGGCCTCTACCTTCATGGAGACGACGTCGTGTTTTCCTACTCGATCGCGGGCCGCGACATCCTCGAGATGCCGGGCTTTACGCGGGTTTCAGGCCGGCCCGTCTTCACGAGAACCGTCGAGATGATCTCGGCAAGCGGTCCGATATCGATGCAAATTCTTCAGGCGCCGGACGGACCTTCCGCCGGCATAGAACGGACCCGACTTTCCGATTCGACCGGGTACCTGGAGATCGTCGCCGGCGCCGAGCGGCGGCTCGTGGGCTTTCGCGGTGTCCCGGAGGATGCGGAGTGGCGGCTCGAAAACCGGCACCTCATCTTGACCCGGCCCGATGCCGCGTCCCCCTCGCGCTTCGAACTTGCCATAGGTCCGGTCGAGCGCGCCGGTGATGCGGAGTATATGAGGGATTACCTTCGCCGGGCTGCTCCGCTGCCCACCCTGACCGAGCTGACGCGCCCCGGCCCGGCTCGCTGGGAAGTGCTCGAGACGAAGGCGGTCCTGGGCGAGGAGGACGGTGCGTTCGCGGTCGACGAACTGACGGTGCCGGTGCCCAACCCGTGGAATTCACATATGCGGCTGACGGATGTGGATTTTCTGTCCGACGGAAGGGCCGTCGTGACCTCTCTGAGCGGTGACGTCTGGCTGGTAGACGGTATCTCAGAAGTCCCTTCGACGCTACGGTGGAAACGGTTCGCCACCGGACTCAACCAGCCGCTCGGCGTCCGCGTCGTCGGCGACCGCATTTACGTCACCGGTCGCGATCAGATCACGCTCCTGCACGACCGCGACGGAAACGGCGAGGCGGACTTCTATGAGAACTTCAACAATGACGTGATGGCGGCGACGAACTTTCACGCCTTCACCATGAACCTCGAAACCGATTCGGACGGCAACTTTTACTTCGCAAAGGCCACGCCGTGGCCGCCGGTGGTCCGGGACGTGCCGGCCGAAATCACGCCTCACCACGGCGTGCTGTTCAGGGTTCCTCCCGACGGATCGGATTTGGAGGTCGTCGCCACCGGACTGCGCAACCCGAACGGGATGGCGATCGGCCCGGATGACGAAATCGTCTACGCCGACAACGAAGGCAATTGGATCCCCACCGGATTCGTGCAGCGAATCCGCCCCGGCGCCTTTCATGGATTCGTGCACTCGGCACACATGGACGAGATGCCGACGGATCGCGATTTCCAGAAACCGATCGTGTGGACGCCGCACTTCGTCGACAATTCCCCGGCCAAGCCGATCTTCATCGACAGTGACCGATGGCCGGCCGAATTGCAGGGACATCTTTTGCTCGCCTCCTACGGCCGGGGCACGCTGTCCCTGGTCCTCATGGAGGACGTGGACGGGCAATGGCAGGGCGGTCACCTCGTCCTTCCGCTCCGCTTCAATTCGGGCCTCGAACGAGCCCGTTTTCATGAAGACGGGCACCTCTACCTCGCCGGCATGACGGGCTGGCAGTCCGCCGGTCACGGCGGCGACTGGGCTTCTTTTCACCGCGTCCGATATACCGGAGAACCGCTTCACCTGCCCGTCTCCCTGCGCACGATAGCCGGCGGACTCGAGTTTCGCTTCAGCGAGCCCCTGGATCCGTCTGCGACCGAGGTGGACAACTACCGCATCGAACAATGGACCTACCCCTGGACGAGCCAATACGGCGCGCGGGGACGCGTCTATTCGGTTTATAATCCGGGCGAAACCGGAGCTGACCAGGTTGAAGTCCGGGCCGTTCACCTGTCGGACGATCGCAGAACGGTCGTTCTGGACATTCCGGCGCTCGAGCCCGGTCCGATCGATGCGCGGGTGCCGATGATGGAGAATCTTCCCGAGCAGATCGATGCGGCACTGGGCCTGGTGATGGCCATCGAGTACGACGTGCAGGCGGAGGATGGAACGACCCTGCGCCACACTATCCACAAGACCATCCACCGGGTACCGGACGCCGGCGAGGCATCCAGCAGATGAACCATGAGCGACCCCCGGCACACGGCGGCCCGATCCGCGAAGGTAACCGGCATATGTTCGGAGAAGTATCGGCGCGCGGCGAGCCGAATCCATACGCTCACAGTAGCGAATGCATAAGACAGATCCATCCGATGAATATGAAAAGCATCCTTTCACACGCTCCGGCATCGCCCGTAACACGCCTGTTGATCCTGCTCGCCTGTCTTACGGGCACGTCGATAGTTTCGAGCGCCGGCGCGCAGAACCGGCAGACCGTCGTCTCGATCGAGGGTGAATCCTTCCACGTCAACGGGCTCCCGACCTACGACGGCCGCACGTGGACCACGTCGGATGGGGACGAGCACAGCATCGAGGGGCTCCTGATGAACGCCCGCCTCGTGCAAGGCGTCTTCGACGACCTGAACCTTGAAACGCGCGGCCAGTGGGCCTATCCCGACACGAGGCGCTGGGATCCCGACCGGAATACCAACGAGTTCGCCCGGGCGCTGGCCGGATGGCGCGAACACGGCCTGATCGGCTTCACGGTCAACCTCCAGGGCGGTTGTCCCTATGGGTACTGCCGCTCGCAGCCATGGGAGAATTCCGCTTTTGCGCCGGACGGATCCCTTCGAGGGGCCTACATGGAGCGCCTCGCCCGCATCCTCGACCGGGCCGACGAGCTCGGAATGATCGCCATTCTCGGCTATTTCTATTTCGGACAGGACGAGCGGCTCGAAGATGAGGTCGCCGTCGTCCGCGCAGTCGAGAACGCCACCGAGTGGGTGCTCGAGCATGGCTATCGAAACGTCATCGTCGAGATCAACAACGAATGCAACATCGCCTACGATCACGCCATCCTGCGGTGCGACCGCGTCGACGAGCTCATCGAACGGGTGCAAAGCATCGAGCGGGACGGGCACTCGCTTCTCGTGAGTACGTCCCTGGGCGGCGGCTCGGTGCCGCCTGCCAACGTGGTCGCGGCATCCGACTACGTGCTCCTGCACGGTAACGGCGTCCGTGATCCGGAGCGGATCGTCGAGATGATCCGGTCGGTGCGGTCCATGGATGCGTACGCGCCGATGCCCATTGTCGTGAATGAAGACGATCAGCCCTGGCGCGTCGAGGAGCAGGGATGGGGCGAGCACGGAAACAATTTCGTCGTCGCGGTCAAACAGGGGGCCTCCTGGGGATATTTCGATTTTCGGAGGGAGGACGAGGCGACGGAGTACAATCTCGGTCACCAGAGCGTGCCGGTGAACTGGCAGATCACGTCGGACCGGCAGCGCGACTTTTTCGAGCTGCTGGCCGAGGTTACGGGGAGCCCCGGCACCCCGGACATAGATCTCGAATGGGGCCCGGATTTCGGCGTGGTTCAGGTGCACGTAGAAAATGCCGACGGCGCACGTGTCGATCGCGTCGACCTGGTAATCAACGATGCGGTCGTGGCATCCACGACCGGTGGATCAGGCCGGCTGGAGATCGGCGCCATGCCCTGGAGCGAGCACTGGGTGCGGGTCCGCGCGACATACCATCGGGGCGACCGCGCGGTCGTCATCGAATCTCCAGCCTACAAGAATCCGTGGTGGCCATACGGTGGGCGAGGGGACTGACCGGGGCGGGAACGCGAGCCCAAACTGCATGGTGACCGGTCGGGCTCGAGCGCATTCATGATGTGCTCGCACCGAAACTTCTCGCCTACGATGAGTTCGACGAGATGATCGTGATAGCCGAGCCGCAGGCCGGCGGCCTTGACGACCTCTCCAATCTTGATGCACCATTCAACGCTTGATCGATCTGACGTCGCATGCCGTACGACGGGAGTGAGATCGACTGCGGAACGGCGCGATTCTCGAGTCGGCGGAGACAGGCTGTGGACACCGGCTCGGGACTGGTCGTGATAACGTGGTGCGGGCATCCCAGCATTGACGAGATGGCCGAAAACGCGCGGCCCAACTCCGTAAGGAGACCCACCTGCTCGTCGGAGGGATTCCACCTCAGCGGCCGCGCGGATGCCGAGATTCGGTCGATCATCGATCGTGTGAAAGGATTGGGCGTGAGAAAGGTGGCGCCGAGCCACTGTACGGGAGATCGCGCAGTCGGTCTATTTCGCGAGGCGTGGGGCGACGATTTCGTCGAGGGAGGCCTGGGGGCCGTCATAGACGTGTCGCGATGATGACGAGGAGCACGAAAGCCGGAGGGGAAATCATGCCGCGAACGTCACCTTTTGGAACCCATCACCGCCGGTACGACTCCTGGTTCGATCGTCATCCGGCTGCCTATTATTGAGGGCTACTGGCCGTCCGAGCCCTGCTGCCATGGCGCGGTCGGAACCTCTCCATCGGCGTCGGCATAGGCCGTTTTGCGGCTCCGCTCGGAGTAGACGCGGGCATCGATCCGGCGGAGGAGATGTTAGACTACGCAGCGAAGAGAGGCATCGAGGCCGTCCAGGGAGTAGCCGAAGCCCACCCGTTTTCGGATCAGAGCGTCGACTTTGCCCTGAGCGTGACCACGATCTGCTTCGTAGACGACGCATCGGCCATGTTTCGTGAGGCATACCGCATACTGAGGCCGTGCGGCGTGCTCGTCGTCGGTTTCATCGAGCGTGACAGCGAGCCGGCCCCCAAATGGCAGCCCGTGACATACTCATCTTGACGCTCTGTGGCGAGGGCTCGCAGACATCGGGTTCGACACACTCGACCGCCTCGCTCAGATAAATAAATATCGTGTCAGATTGCCACGGTAAACTGAATCTGAGCACGGTTGATAGTCTCGGCCGATCGGATGCAGTCCCTAGAGGAGCTGCCACAAAGGCGGAAAAGTAAGCAGTACCCCGAGCGCAATTAACGCCAGCGTCGTCCGGAGAACTTTCCGGCTGTCGATCTCCCGGGCTTTCCATCGGCGGTGCAGCAGCACCCAGGCACCAAGCCAGAGCAGCACGGCGGCGGTAGTCCGTGTCGTGACGCCCCCGGCGGGTGCATAGAGCGCGGGAAACGGAAAGAGTCCGATCGAATTAAGCAGAACGACGAAGCCCATTGCGAACGAACCGATGCCTGCGGAGAGGTACGCCGCCATCGCCGCGCCGTTCGCGATTTCCGTCCCGGTTTCCTGGAAGACAGCCATGATCGTATACCGCAAAATTACTCGAGAGGGGCGACTTTGTTAACGAAGACGCCGAGCAGGGCCACGTAGGAGACCAGTACGAGGCAGATCCCGATCAGCCATGCCGCCGCTTTGTTCAGCGTCGCATCACGCAGGAGCTGTGCGCGGTAGCGAATGCTGACGAAGGTTACGGCCGTCGCGAGCATTGCGGTGATCCACGGCACGTGCTCCTTCGTCTCCATCCCGAAGGAATGCAACCAGGCCGTGGCCGGATTCGCCTGAATAAGGGCCTTCGGAAACATGCCCAGATCCGCCACTCCTTCTGGCGGAACGGCACGATAGGATGGAAAGATCACGTACGTGCCGACCAGCACCGTGGACCAGAGCATTACGGAGACAAAGACGCTCAGCCAGGCGACGTAGCGGCTCTGAATGCTAGCGGCCTGCTCGTCTATGTTGCCCGCGTGAAGAGTGAGGAGAGAGAAGAGGACGGCGGAGAGGGCCATCATGGCCGCGCCCGTAAGGGCAATGCCGTGTACCATCGTCCACAAGCTCCGATCCGTAAACAATTGAATTTCCATAGCGGAATTTTGTCGGGTTGGGAAGACGGGCATGATGCGATGGCAAGCCGGTCGCACGACCACACGCACATAATCAAATTACGTCCTGAACGACCCCCGTATTACGTCACATTCCGCAGATTGGTGTGGGGGATTTCCCCACGACCGTCGCTGTGGCCCGAGTTTTCGCGCGCCCAATTCCGCACGAACGGATTGTACTGATCCGATGCGAACGAGCGGCGGCTATCCCCAAGAATAATGCAAAAGCGGCAGGGCCACTGCGTGGCACCGCCGCTTGCAACTCCAGGAGGCCTGCCGTCTGATGCTCAGCGAGGAGCTCGACAACACGCGGCTGCAGCTGTACCGGAACGTGCAGGAAGAACGTATGGCCGTATGAGTCACCCTCGCGAAGAGTTGATTCGAGCTAATTTTCACCACGCACGGGAATCGCTCGCTGCCGCCCGCCTTCTTAGACCGAATGCTTCACGACAGTGGGGCCTCTCGAGCCTGTTATGCAACCTTTCACGCCGCGGCCATGCTCTACGAGAACGACTCATTCAAAACGCATATCAGCGTGCTTGCGGCATTCCATCGCGTCTACATCAGACCGGGTAGATTGAACGCTGGTCTCGGGAAAGGTTTGAATCAGCTCTTCGAACTTCGATCAATTGGAGACTGCGTAGACATTGATCGGACCAGCGCTTGAGGGGCTTTCGGTAGATGATCTTCTGTGCCCCGAGAACCGGCTTCACTTTATGCTTCAGCAATACCTTTAGCATTCGCGTCCGAAGCAGCATCGTCCAGCGAACGAAATCCATATAGACGGGATAGCGCGCGGCGGACATGACGCGAAGCCCATCGCAATCGAGCGCTCGAACTCTGAACCGTCGACAGACTTCATCTTCGTAGGTAATCGCATCCCGGAAACATTCGGACGCGGTGATTGATGCGAATTTGCACCAGTAAAATAGCATGACGCATGCCTCCCTGGATAGATGCACGTCGTGCCGGCTATCGTAGAAGATACACCTTCTTATGGATAGAAGACCCACCCGAGCCGGAAGCGCCTCTGCGCAGCGCGACAGCATAAAGCTAACCCTGACCATCAACGGAGAATCGCACCCTGAACGACAGTGGCACGGCTCGGATCTTCGTTTCGCGGCTGCCGCTCACGCTCACGATGGACGACCTCATCGGGCACGAGAAGTTCGTGCACCTGCCGCGCGCCTTCTCGGACTGGGGAGAGCAGCCCCACAACGTTTCCTGCCTCTTACTGCCTGGGGCGTCACCAGATGCGACGCAATGAGTCCAAGCAAGAAAGAAAGCCCGTCTCCTGTAGAGGAAACGGGCTTGGCTCCCCGGGTAGGATTCGAACCTACAACCCTTCGGTTAACAGCCGAATGCT
>JBBDTI010000071.1:0-22626 GCA_040904565.1 Rhodothermales bacterium | reverse complement strand
GCTTCTAGTCCGCCCGGTACCGTCGCTTCGTCACGCGGCTTCCTCTTCCCGCTTCACTTTTGAGCGAACGTAGTCGATCGTCTTCTGGAGCCCCTCACGCCGGCTGTACCGCGGCTCCCAGTCGAGCCGGGCCCGTGCCTGCGAGATGTCCGGCTGGCGCACCTGCGGGTCGTCGGCCGGCAGTTCCTCGAAGACGATGTCGCTCGAGCTGTCCGTCAGCTCGATGATCTCCCGGGCGAACTCGAGAATGCTGATCTCATCCGGATTGCCGATGTTCACCGGCTCGGTGACGTCGCTCATCAGGAGGCGGTAGATTCCCTCGACCGTATCGTCGACGTATTGAAACGAGCGGGTCTGGTCTCCCTTGCCGTAGACGGTAATCGGCACGCCGTTCAGCGCCTGGTTCATGAAGGTAGGAAGGGCTCGCCCGTCATCCAGGCGCATGCGCGGACCGAACGTGTTGAATATGCGCACGACGCGCGTTTCCACGCCGTGGTAGCGATGGTAGGCCATCGTGATTGCTTCGGCGAACCGCTTCGCCTCGTCGTAGACGCCGCGGTAGCCGGTCGGATTGACGTTGCCCCAGTACGACTCGGGCTGCGGGTGGACCAGCGGGTCGCCGTAGACTTCGCTCGTCGAGGCGAGCAGGAGGCGCGCTTCCTTGTTTTTGGCCAATCCGAGCGCCTTGTGCGTGCCGAGCGCGCCGACCTTCAGCGTCTGAATGGGATATTTGAGGTAGTCGGCCGGCGAGGCCGGGCTCGCGAAGTGAAGTACGTAATCGAGGCTCCCTTCGACGTAGATGTAATTCGTGACGTCCAGTTCGATCATCTCGAACCTGGGGTTGCCGATCAGATGGGCGACGTTATCGGGTGAGCCCGTGATGAAGTTGTCCATGCAGATCACGTCGTGGCCCTCGGCGAGGAGACGATCGCAAAGATGGGATCCTAAGAAGCCGGCGCCGCCGGTGATGAGCGTTCTTGGCATAACGGTTGAATATTCGTTCCGGAGGTATCGTGACGCAGCACACCGCGCCGGGGCGAACGCCACATTGCCACCGTGGCGCGACCGCTGCACGTCCGCCGTGCGGATGCGGAGGGCCTATGGGCAATGCGACTGCGGGGTAACGTCCTTACGACACGACTTCGAGTTAACGCGCCTGCAGCACGTCTGCGGCACGTCTTCAGTAGCGTTCCGCCCTATTTAATTCGTCGCGAACGTCTAATATCCCGGACATGTAAAAAAACATTTGCCACGGCCCACGGGTTAAGTAGCACGCGGATCACTTTTTGCACGGTTCGTCGCGGGGTAGTTCGTTGCAGGGTAGTTCGTCGCGGGTAGTTCGTCGCGGGTAGTTCGTCGCGGGGCCGTTATTTGCACGTGTTCGAATAATTGCACCTGCACGAAGGGACGACGGCCCATCGCACCGCCGCGATCGATCGTGCGCCTGCTATTCTACAATGTTACGTCGGTTTAGCCGAGACAACCGGAATCCGTTTTCGCATGGCGCCATACATATCCATCGTCATACTGGTTATTGCGAGCCTGCTGCCTGCATCCGTCCAGGCGCAGGACGCCGGTGCGCGCGTCCTCGAGCACATTCGCGCGGCGCTGTCCGAGGCCGACGTGGAGCGCCTCGTCGAGCATTGCGGGGAGCGCATCGATCTGACCGTTCTCGGTACGAGCGAGCTGCTGAGCCGCGCGCAGGCACGGTACGTCGTGCAGTCGTTCTTCGCCGGATATCCGCCCGTGCGCGTAGACTTGATCGAATCCTCGGAGTCTGGCGGGCACAGGTTTGCCTCGGGCGAATACTGGAACGAAACCGTCTCACGGCCCCTCGCGCTCTACGTTCGCCTCGGTCGCACCGAGAGCGGCTGGCAGCTCCGCGAGCTGCGCATCGAACGTCCTTCGACGCGATAACGTGGCGGATGCCCCCGACATAGCTGGACATTTGGGCCGGGACCGGCTCGTGCGTTTTGCGGTGGTGGCCGGCCTCCTGGCGGTGCTGTTGCCCGCCACGTGGATCGCGCGGGAGATACACGTCCACCGTGTGGAGGCGGAGGCCGCGGCGCAAACGGAAGAGGCCGTCGCGCAGGCGCTCGATCAGATCGCTCGTCATTTCTCTGATCTGCTGGACGACCTGGTGGATCGCGCCGAGCATGTCGCGACGTCTCAGGCGGTCATTGAGGCTATGCGTACGCGGGGCAGAGCCGGTGCGCGGCGGGGGCCGGAATCCGTCGTTCGCTACTTCGCCAACCTGGACGTTCCCTACGGTGCTTCCGTAGAACTCTACGATGCGAATCGCGAGCTCGTCGCGTGGAACGGATTCAGCATGCCGCTCGACGAAGAAGGCTCGGCTCCGTCGTTTCGCACCGCGCTCGTCTCCGATGGCGATCTTCGTGAGGCCCTCGTCGTCTGGTATCCCGTTCGCAGCGGCTCCACCGTGAACGGCTCCGTACGCGCCATGCACCTCGTAGGCTACGACGCACCCGTCCGGAACGAGTACATTCGCGACGTCAGTCTCGTGAATGAATGGCGCCGGTTGACGCAGCTGCCCGTGACGTTGACGCTCGGTGGATTCGCAGACGCCGGCGGCGCGTCACGCCTCCTCAGGGGATCGGACGGCCGTGTGCTCGGCCGCGTCTCGGTCGACCCCCCGTCCGTCCGCCGGCTCGCCGCCTCGACCGCGGGGCACTACGACCACGTGCTGGCCTTCTGGAGCGTCCTCCTGCTCTTCTGGCTGATGGGCGGAGCGTGGTTCGTCTATCGCCGTACCTGCGCTTCGAAGAGTGCCGTGCTGCCGCGGGACGAGCCACGGGCGGGGCGCCTGGTGGCCTTTGCCCTGATCGGCACGCTGTGGTGGATGGTCAGGTTCGCACTCCTCGCACTCGACGTGCCTGGCCGATGGCAGCAGCCGCGCGAGCCCCTGGCTCCGCTGTTTGACCCGATCCATTTTGCATCAGGCATCGGAGGAGGGCTGCTTCGCTCGTCCGGCGATTTTCTAATCACGGCTCTGTTTCTCCTGGTTTTTGCGATCGCCTTCGTTGATCTGGCGAAACCGTTCGGTGTGCGATGTGCCGAACGTCTCCGGCGGCGCGATTCGCTGGACCGCAGCCGCCGTTCGTCGGGCCTCGGGTCGGGGTCTCTTGCCGTCGTCGTCGGCACCTTCGTCGTCGTAGCGTTGACGCTCGTCCTGGCGCTGGTCGCCCGTCACGTCGTACTCGACAGCACGTTCGATTTCTTCACGCGGCGGGGCCTCGTGCCCGAATCGCTCCTGCTCGTCGTGTCCTGTACCCTCATTGTCGCGACCATCGGAATTATCCTCCTCTCGGTGGGCGTAGTGTGGTTGACGGCGTGGGCCGCGTCCGGTCAGGCTTCGCTTTATACGCAGGATTGGACGGTGCGCCTGACGCTGGGGCTCTCCATCGCTTCGCCCGTGGTGCTGTTCTATGCCCTGACGCCCGTTCACGAGCTCGTGCCGTGGCCGGTGATGCTCTCCGCGCTCTTCGTCGCAGGCGGACTGGCCGTTTTTGTCCTCGTTCGGACGGGTCCGGCCGCGGACCTGTTCATCCTTCGCAGGGTGCTGCCGGCCGTCTTTCTCGTATCCGTGATGCTCTATCCTATGCTGTTCGGCGGCATGGACCTCAATCGCCGCACGCAGATGGTGGATGCGGCGACGACGTTCGCCGAGGCTCGGGACCCGCGGGTTCGGTTCGCACTCGAACAGATCATTAGCGACTTGCGAGCCGATCCGTCCATGCGTGAGATACTGGCGGCCGGCGACGTAAGCCGGCTCGATTCGGTCGGTACGTCAGCCTTTCGCGGGACCCTCATTTCGGTGCTGCCATCCTACAGCGTCTACCTGACGTTCTTCGACGCGGACGGACGCGCCCTGGCCCGGTACTTCGACACGGGGCAGCGGCTCGATACGGCGTCCGTACGCCGGGTGGAACCGCTCGCGCAAAACATTCTCCACATGATGTATGAGGAGGCGGGTGGAGAGGACGTCGTCGTGGCTCCGATCACCGGACAACGAGAGCCTGATCGATTCCAGTTCGGAGGTATCGCTCCGGTGACGGCCGACGGGTCGACGGTCGGATGGATCACCGCCCGCGCCGAGCCGCAGTCCGTCCTCCGCGAAGGCGGTGCGGCGTTTCCGAGCGTGCTCCTTCCATCCGGCGCCTACGACGACCTCTTCGCCAACCTGTCCGTGGCCGAGTTCCGGAACGGGATCCTGGTGCGCAGCATGGGCCGCGACTTCGGACGATACCGCCTCTCGGAGGAGATCCTGACAGGCCTCGCCGCGGAGTCCTCGCTCTGGCGCTCCGAGGTCGTCGACGAGCGGGAGTACCGCACGTATTATCTCCGTCACGCCCCGTCGTCGGGTCGGGACGTCGGCATGCCGACGGGTGCGTCCGGCTCCGTCATCGCCGTCCGGGCGCCCGGCATCAACACGTTCGATCACCTGTACTATTTGCTTCGGCTGACCGTAGCCGGACTCTTCATCGGCGTTCCGCTTTATCTGTTCGGACTCTATTATCGGCGTCGAGAGGGCGTGCTTCCGGCGCCGCGCGTTCGCTTTCGGGACAAAGTCTTGAACGCGTTTCTGGGCGTCGGCATCATTTCCGTCGCGGCAGTGGGCATCGTAGGCGTGGGCGTCGTGAACGACGAGAACGAACGGGCCGTCCACAGCTGGCTGCAGCAGCACCTGGAACGGGTCGAGGAGGCGCTCGCCCTCGCCGCACGCGAGGAAGAGATGCCCTACAGCGTGCTGCGTCGCACGCGGATCGATTCGCTGGCGGCAAGCGTCGGACTCGACCTGAACGTCTACGAGAACAACTACGTGGTCGACCTGAGCCGGCCGCAGCTCGTCCGGGAGGCGATCATCGACGAACGCCTGCCGATCGAGGCGTACGAAGCGCTCTACTTCGACGGATTTCGCTTCGTCCACACGCACGAACGCGTCGGTACGTTCAGGTATACGGCCGGATTTCGAGCGCTGCCCGACGAGCAGGGACGCCCTCGATACGTCGTCTCCGTACCTACGCTGCCCGAACAGGAACGTATCGAGGAGGAACGGGCGCGAACCGTAGCCTATCTTTTCGGCTCCCTGCTCCTGCTCATGCTCGTCGTGATGCTCACGGCATCCCTGCTGGCCAACGCCATCTCGAGACCCATCGCGCGCCTTCGATCCGGATTGAAAGCCGTCGCGGCAGGCCGGTTCGAGCAGATGCTGCCCGTCGACACACGGGACGAGGTCGGGGAGCTCGTCGAAACCTTCAACGAGATGCAGGCACAGCTCGCCGAAAGCCGCAGAAAACTCGCGCAGCAGGAGCGGCAGCTGGCATGGCGCGAAATGGCACGCCAGGTGGCGCACGAGATCAAGAACCCGCTGACACCGATGAAGCTGTCCGTCCAGCACCTCCGGCGCGCTTTCGAACATCGGCGGGAGGACGAGGAATCCGGAAAGCCGTTCAGCGACGTCTTCAACCGCATCACGTCCACCCTGATCGAGCAGATCGATTCCCTGGCGCGCATAGCGAACGAATTTCACTCGTTCGCAAGAATGCCGTCGCGCATCATCGAACATCTGGACCTCAACAACGTCGTGGATGAAGCCGTCTCGCTCATGCAGGAAGAAAGCGACATTCCCATCGACGTGGAGCTCAGCGCGACACCGCTCGTCGTCGAGGCCGATCGCGAGGAGCTGCGGCGCAACTTCATCAACCTGATCAAGAACGCCCTGCAGGCGATACCGGAGGATGCGGAAGGGCGGGTCCGCGTACGTACCGAGCGCCGGTCGACGGCTGCCGGCGCGTGGGCCTACAGCGCCGTCCGAGATAGCGGTACGGGTATCGAAGCAGACGTGCAGGATCGCATCTTCGAGCCTAATTTCTCGACGAAGACCAGCGGCACGGGCCTCGGTCTCGCCATCGTGAAGAAGAGCGTCGAAGAGCTTCAGGGAGAGATCGGGTTCGAGACGGAGGAAGGGGAGGGAACCACGTTCTGGATTCGCCTCCCGCTCGCCGACGAACGCTGAACCGCGATCCGAGAAGGGTGTCCTGTGAAGAGTGTACGAGGCCTCGCAATTTCGCAGGCAGTTCGCTTCCTTCCTGTGGACGGACGGGACAATCAGCAAATCATCCACACCGTAGATCATTCGAGCCATGGAATCACAGGAAACCGTCGACGAGACCATGGAGGAGACCATCGATCGTGAGACGATCGATCTCATCGTGCCCGAGTTCGCGGAAGCATGTTTGCGGGAGGCAGGCGAGGCCTGGGGCGCATCCTTCGAGCATCCGTTCGTTACGGCGCTGGCGGAAGGGAGGCTCGATGCCGAAAAATTCGCGTTCTATCAGATGCAGGACGCGCGGTACCTCGAGGCGTTCGCCGACGCGTGCTCGTTCATATCGACGCGCTGCGTGCATCCGGATGACAAGTTGTGGTTCGTGGATGCAGCCCGCCTCGCGCTGGTCGTCGAGAAAGAGCTGCACGAAGGATACGGCGAGCGATTCGGGTACACGGCGGCGGACATCGCCGAGCTCGCGCTTACGCCCAACAACCGGGCCTACCAGAATCACATGATCGCGGAGGCGCAGCGCGGCACGCTCGTCGAAGCGGTGGCGGCGCTGACGCCCTGCCCGTGGCTCTATACGGCGCTCGGCAGGCATCTCGAAGAAACCAACGGAGCCGTATCGGACGATCATCCCTACGCCGAATGGCTTCGCATGTATGCGGATCCGTCCTTCGTCGAGTATACCAACCATCTCCTCGAGCGACTGCAGCGGTTCGCGGACGCGGCGGACGAAAAGGCGCGAGCGCGCGCCGCGGAGGCGTTCGCCGTTAGTGCACGCTACGAATGGATGTTCTGGCAGCAGGCGTGGACCATGCAATCCTGGCCGGTTTGATATGCGGGTAATCATTATCGGAGCGGGCGAGGTCGGCTACGACGTAGCCCGCATGCTCTCGTCCGAGCAGCACGACGTCGTCGTCATCGATCTGGACGGCCATGCACTGAAACACGTGCAGGAGAAGCTGGACGTGATGACGCTTCAAGGGAACGGCACGTCGGCCGAGGTGCTCGGGGAAGCCGGCGTCGCCCGGTCGGACATGCTCATCGCCGTGACGGCGGTGGACGAGGTGAATATCATCGCGTGCATGCTGGCCGACCGCCTCGGGATCGCGAAGACCGTGGCCCGCGTGCGGTCGGACGAGATCACGCGCAGGCGCTCGATCCTGAAGACGAGCGACTTCGGTATCGATCTGGTTATCCACCCGGAGGAAAGCGCGGCCAACGAGGTAGTCCGGCTCATCCGGCGCGCCAGCGCGACCGACCTGCTCAATTTCGCCGGCGGCCGCCTGCAGCTGATGGGCATTCGCCTGGATCCCGACTCGCCGGTTATCGGAAAGAGCGTCCAGAATCTGGCCGTCGAACACGACCGGATCACCTTCCGCATCATGGGCATCTCGAGAGGGATGCGGACGATCCTGCCGGGCGGAGGCGAGACGCTCCATAGGAACGATCAGGTGTTCGTGCTCGCCCGTCCCAAGTACATGACGTATGTCTCGAGGATGATGGGGAAGGCGGACAAAAAAGCCCACGACGTCATGATTCTCGGCGGCAATCTGGTTGGCGCCAAGGTGGCGATGCAGCTGGGACGAGAAAAGGACAAGCAGGTCAAAATCGTCGAGCCGGATCGTGAACGGGCCGAGCGGCTGGCAGAGGATCTGAAAAACGTCCTCGTCATCCACGGCGACGCCACCGACATCGACCTGCTCGTGCAGGAAGGGCTGGGCGAGATGGATGCGTTCGTGGCCGTAACGGAAGACGAGGAATCGAACCTCGTCACCTGTCTGATGGCCAAGCATCTCGGCGTATCCAAGACGGTTGCGCTCCTCTCGAAGGGCGCCTACATTCCCATCAGCCAGAGCATCGGGCTGGATGCCGCCGTAAGTAAGAAGCTCGCCGTCTCTCGGGAAATTCTCCGATACCTGCGCGGGAAGCACGTGCTCAGCGTGGCGACGATACACGGCCTCGATGCCGAAATCATCGAGATCGAGGCGAACCGGCGGGCCGCCGTGACGCGGAAGCCGCTGAAGGACCTCCGCTTTCCGCGTGGAGCACTCATCGGTGCCGTGCTGCACGACGGAGAGGTGGACGTGGCCACGGGCGACACGCACGTGCAGCCGGGCGACACGGCGATCGTCTTCGCGATGTCGCATCTTGTGGCGGACGTAGAGCGGCTCTTCGAGGCCAGGTAGGTGGATGACGATGCACCGAGCTTGATACAGGGCCTGACTTATGCTCCCCAATCTTAGAGTCATCGTCGCGACACTGGGCACGCTGCTGCTGTTCCTGGCCGCCGCGCTGCTGCTTCCGATGCTGGTCGGCCTGCTCTACGGGGAGGCGGAGTGGTGGACGTTCGGCGCGACGGCGATCGTATCGGGTGGACTCGGATTCGCGGCCTGGCGGGGTGGGGGCGGACTCTCGCAGGATCTCGGCATCCGGGAAGGATTCGCGATCGTGGCGCTCTCCTGGCTCGTCCTATCGCTCTTCGGATCCCTGCCGTTCGTTCTCGGAGGTGTCCTCGAGTCCTATACGGACGCGTTCTTCGAGACGATGAGCGGGTTCACGACCACGGGCGCCACGATTCTCGGAGGCTCCGCCACGCCGAACGTCGAGGCGATCCCCAATGCCTTCCTGTTCTGGCGCAGCCTCACCCACTGGCTCGGCGGCATGGGCATCATCGTCCTTACCCTCGCCATTCTTCCCATCCTCGGCGTCGGGGGCATGCAGCTCTTCAAGGCGGAAGTGCCGGGTCCGTCGGCCGACAAGCTGACGCCCCGCATTCGGGAAACGGCTCGCCGCCTCTGGCTCATCTACGTGGGGATTACCGCGGCGGAGGTCATCCTGCTGCTTCCCGCCATGTCCCTTTTCGACGGCATCAACCACGCCTTCGCCACGATGGCGACGGGCGGCTTTTCCACCGAGAACGGATCCGTCGGCCAGTATCAGTCACCCTACGTCGAGTGGGTCATTACGGCCTTCATGTTTCTGGCCGGGACGAACTTCGCCCTGCACTACCGCCTCCTGGCCCGTCGGACCGGATCCGTGTTTCGCGACACGGAGTTTCGCGTCTACGTCGCCATTATCGCGGTCGCCACGATGGTCGTCGCGCTGGCGACGTGGGAGCCGATGGTCGCCATGCTGCCGTGGGCCGGCCGGGACGCGGTTGTCTTCGGGGGCTATGCCGAACCGCTCGACGCGCTGCGCACGGCCGCGTTTCAGGTGGTGGCCATCGTGACGACGACGGGATTCGGGACGGCGGACTACGAGATATGGCCGCCGCTGGGGATCGGACTGATCTTCCTGCTCTTCTTCTGCGGGGGCATGGCGGGATCTACGGGGGGCGGCGTCAAGATTATCCGCCACGTCTTGATGTTCAAGAACTCGTTCCGCGAAATCAAACAGCTCATCCATCCCTCCGCGGTCATCCACGTGCGGCTCAACGGCGACGTCGTGCCGCGCGACGTGCTCAGCAACGTGCTCTCGTTCATCGTCCTCTACATCGGAGGCATCGGCGTGGGAACGGCGATCATGTTCGGTGTCGGACTCGATGTGACCAGCGCCTTCGGGGCGGCCATGTCGGCCATCGGAAACATCGGTCCCGCTTTCGGCACGCTGGGTCCGACCGAAAACTACGCGCACGTCCCCGGCTTCGGGAAGTGGATGCTCTCCCTGCTGATGATGGCCGGACGGCTGGAACTCTTCACCGTACTCATCCTCTTCGCCCCCGCGTTCTGGCGGAGATAACGAGCGTCCGCCGGCGACCGCATCACCCCTTAATAACGCCCATCGGCCGAAGCTGGGCGACCTTCTTGGAGATGCCGGCGCCCTCGCAGGCGTCCACCACGGCGCGCACGTCCTTGTAGGCTTCGGAGATCTCCTCTTTCATCGTGCGCGTGCTGTCACTGCGGACGATGATGCCGCGGTCGGCGAGCTCCCGGTAGATGTTGCGTCCGGAGGCCGTCTTTTTCGCCTGCCGCCGGCTCATCGCGCGTCCCGCGCCGTGGCACGTGCTGCCGAACGTTTCCTTCATCGCCGTGTCCGTCCCCACGAGCACGTAGGAGTAGCGGCCCATGTCGCCCGGGATGAGCACGGGCTGGCCGATCGTTCGATATCTGGGCGGGACGTCCTCGTTGCCGGGACCGAACGCCCTTGTGGCGCCCTTGCGGTGCACGCAAACCCGCTGCCTGCGTCCGTCGACGTCGTGCTCCTCAAACTTGGCGATGTTGTGCGCCACCTCGTAGACCGTGTGCAGGCCGACGTCGCGCGGCGGGGCGTCCAGCGCCCGCTCGAAGGCGAGGCGCGTATGATGCGCCATGACCTGCCGGTTCGCGAAGGCGTAGTTGATGGCGCAGCGCATCGCGCCCAGATACTGGCGGCCCTCATCCGAGCGGAGGGGCGTGCACGCGAGCTGCCGATCCGGCGGCGAGATATTGTACCGGTTCATGGCCCGATCCATCACCGAGAGGTAGTCGTCGCAGATCTGGTAGCCGAATCCACGTGACCCGGAGTGGATGATGACCGTTACCGTCCCGGGCCCCAGTCCCATCGCCCGCGCGGCCTCGTCGTCGTAAATTTCGGAGACGTACCCGAATTCGAGAAAATGATTGCCCGACCCGAGGGTGCCGAGCTGGGGCTGTCCTCGTTTCATGGCGCGGTCGGAAACCTCGTCGGGATCGGCACCGCCGATGCGGCCGTTCTCCTCGATGCAGTCGAGATCCGCCCGGCTTCCATACCCTTCGGTGACGGCCCACTGCGCCCCTTCCAGGGCCACGCGGCGCAGCTCGGACCGCGAGACCTTGAGCGCACCGGCCGAGCCGACGCCGGTCGGGACGAGCGTAAAGAGATGATCCACGATCTGCTGGACGTCGTCGCGGATGTCTTCGCGTTTGAGCTTCGAGGCCATCAGGCGCACGCCGCAGTTGATGTCGTAGCCCACGCCACCCGGTGAAATGACCCCGTCTTCGGCGTCGAATGCCGCCACGCCGCCGATGGGGAAGCCGTAGCCCCAGTGTATGTCCGGCATGGCGTAGGAAGCCCGCACGATACCCGGAAGGTGGGCCACGTTCATGGCCTGCTTCGGTGCATCATCCGACAGAATGTCCGCCAGCATCTCTTCCGTCGCGTAGATGCGGGCAGGTACGCGCATGCCGCCTGTTCGGGGGATCTCCCAGACGAAGTCGGAAAGCTGCTTCAGCTCGAAGTCCGGCATCTCAGTTTCGGGTCGATGTACAAGAATACGTCGCTTCATGCCCGATGTTGTACGGGCCGCGAGGTTAAATCTTTAAAGATGTCAGGCGGCGTGCTTCATGCGCCTGCCGACCGGGAAGCACGCGCGCCCCGCCGGCTCACAGGTCGAAGATGACCCGCGCGAACCAACCTTCCTCCCGCCGCTCGACGGTAAGCGCATGATACGTTACGGCCTTGATCTCGGTATGAATCGTATGGCGCGTCTCATCGATATGTTCGCCGCGTACGACGGCCTTCAGGCTCGTGTCGGAAAGCTCCTCGATCTCGAACGTATTGAAGACGATCCGTTCGGTGACGTGGAGGAAATTGAGTTCGGAGAGCCAGCGTAGCAGCAGGTCGTCCAGGTCGGTCGCCTCGACCTCCACAGGCCATTCTTCGACGGGATCGATCGCATCAGGCTCCATCAGGATGTTGAACATCGCCCACGCGGCTCGTTCGAAAAGCGTCTCCAGGTCGGGCGCGGATACGGTAAAGCCTACGTCGCCGGTGTGGTCGAATTCAGAGGTCCAGGACGGAGTCATCGGACGCTTCGACGTTTCGGTGACGTTTCGGTGACGTTTCGGTGACGTTTCGGTGACGGATCGGTGACGTTTCGGTGACGGATCGGTGACGGCATAGGAAAGAAGCGCACGAGCTGGCGGTCGGCGCGCCCATGCAGTATACCCAACCGCGCGTGTTCGCGCGGTGCCCAAAAAAAGAAGCCGCTCGGCGCGGGGCGGAGCGGCTTCTTTCGAACCGTTCGAGGTGACCTTTCAGCCCGTGCCCGGCTGCCGTCAGGACAGCAGCATCACGAGCATATACAGGAATCCGCCCCCCAGGGCGGCGATCATCACGTAGAACGCGATGATCGTGGTACGATCGTTGGAAGAATCAGAATCTTGGGCGGATCGATGTTTCGTCGTCATGGTGCAGGTCGTGATGTCGCCCCGGAGCGCCGGTCGACCTGCTTCGCAGACGTAGATGTCGGCGTGGATACATCCGTGCAGGCGTCGACGCGGAAAAGGGCCCGTCAAATGAGGGACCGCGCTCCGCGGGCGGGTGGTCGTTATCGTGAAGGGACAGGGAGACGGGTTGACGGGAAGGCGACGGCGCACAAAGGCCGCCGTCGACGCCGCCATCCACTCCGTCACGTGCGGCGACTCACAACCGGTAGACGCAGAGAAGTGCCTGTCGGACGATGCTGCGGGGAGGCGATAACGCGCCGCGCACCGAACTCGGTGCCTTACGTGCGGATCTGACGTGCCGCGGACCGTTGGTGGTCGACCGGTCGTCCGTGGATTCCACCGTCAGCCAGAACCCACCGGCGGTGCCGAGCAGGACCCCGTTCGATGCGACCGGGTCGGTCGTCATGGCAGCGGGACGCGCAGGTCCGTCCGCCGTGCCGGCGAACACGCTTTCGAAAGCGAATGCCGACGTGAGGAAATCCCTGAGTTCCGAAGCGCCAGGTACGACGCGCTCCGTATCGGAGCTGCCCGACTCGACGTGCGCGTGGCGGACGCCGTGCGCCGTCAGGAGAATGAAGAGGAGTATGAGCGCGGAAAACGCGCTACGTATCACGGTGAGCATAGATACGCGAACGAACTCAGGTTTGCCAGGGTCCCGTCACGGCGAGGGTGAGCCCGTCGCCCTGGATGTTGAAAAAGAGCGTGCTGCCGTCGGGTGAGAAGGTCGCGCCGGCCAGCTCGGAATCGCTCGCGGCGTTGCGGCCGAAGCGGTAGAGCTCGCCCTCGGGCGTGACGCCCACGAGGTACTGTTCGCCGGATCCGTCCTCGCAGAGGATCAGATCGCCCCACGGCGTGACCGTCACATTGTCACAGTGTTCGAGGAGCTCGCTGTCGTTCGGCTCGATGAAGAGTTCGAGCTCACCCGTTGCTCCCGGCTGTCCCTCGTTTTCGGCCGGAACGTAGCGCCAGACCTGCCCGGTTTGCGCGCGGCCCCCGTTCGTGCACGCGAAGTAGACGGATCCGTTGCCCCACCACATCCCTTCACCGCGTGCGAAGCGTGCCGCGCCGTCCTCGAAACCGCGATGCCGGAGGTCGTCTTCCGGCGAAAGCACGTCGTCGATGTCGAGCCATTCGACGGACAGCATCTCTCCGGGCGCTACGATGTTCTCTTGCCAGTTGCGGGTGTCCAGGCTCGGCCTGCCCTGCACGGCGAGGACCTGAAGGCGGCCACCCTGGTGGAGCCGTTCCGGCTGGTTGGGCAGGAAGCGGTAGATGAGACCGTCCCCCCGGTCTTCCGTCTGGTAGACGATGCCCGAGGCGGGATGCACCGCGACGGCCTCGTGATTGAAGCGCCCCATGGCCGTAAGTGCAACGGGATCTGCGAGACCGCCAACGGCCCGCGCCGGGACTTCGAAGTTGAAGCCGTGATCTTTCGCGGCCTCGTCGCCCTGCCTCTGGACGGTTTCCTCACAGGTGATCCACGAGCCCCATGGCGTGGGGCCGCCGGCGCAGTTGCGCAGCGTGCCGGCGAGGCTGAGATGACGGCTTACGAGCCGCTGTTCGCCCGTATGGTATACGAGCGTCGACGTACCGCCCAGGCACGGCCTGCCGTTGGCACCGGCGTCGTAGAGCTGCTCGGGACGCATGCCCATCGGTAGTTCCGCGTCCGAACCGAAGGCGCCGTGGGATGCGGGTGCGTCTACGTTCACCTCGTGGTTGCAGACGAGTATGGTCGTGCCATCCGGACCCGGAAACGCGGCCATACCGTCCTGTACGGCCGGCACGATCAATCCATCGTCCATTCGCTCCCCTGCCCGAGAAATGATGCGATATGAAAATCCCTCCGGCAAATCCATGATCCCGTTCGGGTCGGATACCAGCGGGCCGAATCCCGTCCGCGGCTCCGACGCACAGCCCAGGTAGGTTTGCAGACCGGTAAAACCGATGGCGAAGGCGGCCGAATTGCGAAGGAAGTGACGTCGAGAAAGGGACATGGGGGCTTGATGGTTGGACGAGAGATCGAAGGGGACCGCGCGCATCACCACGTGGGCCTGCCACGCGCATTCCTCAGGAGACAACGTACGAAATCGCGCGAAAAGGGACCGACGGTTGCCTGCAAGAGCGGCAGAAGGGAGCAAACGGGCCGACAGCCGCGGCGAACGAGGCCGACCCCGCCATGCCCTTGGGGTGATCAGGCCTTCACCGTCCTCGTCGTCTGGATCAGCAGCGTCCGGAGATCGTCCGGCCCTTCGGCCTCCTTCCATCGCTCCTCGTAATCCGGATGCTGCACGAGATGGGCGATCGACGCCAGGGTTTGCAGGTGCCGTCGCCGCTGGTCCGCGGACCGAATCAACACGAATACGGCGTGGACGGGCGCGTCGCCCGAGGGAAAGTGCACGCCCGTCCGGCTGCGGAACAGGACCATGTGGAACAGGTCCGTCCCTTCGAGAACGAGGTGGGGTACCGCCAGGCCGGGTACGATAACGGGGGGATGATCTACCGCCTGCTCCACGAACGCCGCTTCCATCTTCGCAGCCGATAGACGAACACCCGGCATCGACGCGAACAGCCGAGCGGCTTCCCGGTAGACGTCGGCCGGATCGGCCGCCTCCTCCAGGTCGATAATCGGACAGTCTTTCGCCATGTTGGTCAGCGTATGGTCGCTCGTCGGAAGATCCGCGCCGCTGGGAACGATATCGAGTACGTGCAGGACGTCGCCTGCCCGAAGCACCGTATCCGAGTCGAAAATGGTGGTTTCGTCGGTGCCCTCCACGATAATTGGCAGGCGGTTTTCCTCGTCGACCAGAAACCGGTAGATGTCGTTCGCCTTCGTCGACGGAAACGTGTCTGCGTCGACTCTGGTGGACGAGACGCGGTTTCGCTTGATGGCGTCGTTCCACGTCTGGGGCAGTACGGGTCCGCCGAAGAGGACGGATGCGTTCAGCCGGGCGAGCAGGCTGCGCTGTCCGGCGCCCTCGGAACGCGTCTGGAGGACGACGACGTTGGGAACGCCGAAGACCTCGCTGGCAAGCTGGGCGGTCAGTACGTTTACCTCGGCGTTGGACGTCATGGCGACGATCGTCGCGGCTTCGGCTGCGTGCGCTTCGCTGAGTACGCTTTCCTGCAGCGCGTTTCCGCATACGGTGTCGAGTCCCTGCTGCCCTGCGGTCGCGCAGCGATCGGCGTTCACATCCACGAGCCACACGGGCTGATACGGACCCATCAGCAGCGCCAGCCGTTGGGCCAAAGGCTCCGCGCCGACGATGAGGATGCCCTGCCGCTCTTCGTCTGTCCGGACGAGCTCTCCCCGACGGCGCAGCCACTCGGCGCCCCATTTGAGGAAGAGCGGAACCGCCGCCGTGGTGAAGATGGCCATGAACACGAGGATCGAGAAAATCTCCTGCGTGATGAGCCCCATCTCGAGCCCGATCCCCGCCACGATGATCTCGACCGCGCCGCGGCCGTTCATGCCCGCACCGATCGTAATCCCTTCTCGCCAGCCGTATCCGGTAGGCAGATAGAAGACGGCCGTACCCACGACCTTACCGATCGTGGCGACGGCCATGATCGAGAGAAAGAACGCCAGGTCGGCCTGAAAGACGCTAAAGGAAACGGCGAATCCGGCCGTCACGAAAAAGATCGGGGCCAGGAACCCGATGGAAGCCTCCCGTACGGCCTCGGTAAGCTTGTGAGAGAGCGTTCGGCCGAGCACGTTCTCCTGGATGAAGAGGCCCGCGATGAATGCGCCTAGAATGGAGTGGAGTCCGGCCAGCTCCGCCAGCTCGCCGAACAGCACGGCGATGATCAGCACGAGCGTGAAGGTGAACGTGGGATGGGTGTACCCGCGGGCCGAGAGCTGCTTGCCGACGTACGGGAAAACTTTCATCCCGATCACGATCGTGACGGCGAAAAAGCCCGCCGCCTTGAGAACGACGAGGCCGAGCTGCACGAAATCGAGCGTACCCGACTGGGCGACGCCCATGATGCCGGCGAAGATGATCAGCGAGAGGGTGTCGGACACGAGCGCGCCCGCCATGAGCACGTGGGCGATGCGCGTGTCGAGCAGCTTCAGGTCGACCAGGATGCGCGACTTCGTGGCCAGCGATGTGATGCCGGCCGCAATGCCGACGAACATGCCGGCCAGGTGCGTCCCTCCAAACCAGAGCACCACCACGTAGGCCATGGCAAACGGCGTGATGAACCCTCCGATCGCTGCGAGTCCGCCCGCCCAGGATACCTTCGTCAGGTCTCGTGGATTCACCTCGATCCCGATGTACAGCATCATGAGCAGCACGCCGACCTCGGCCAGGATCGAGATCGCCTCGCTGCCGTGCATCAGGCCGAGCAGCGGCGGACCGAGAAGGATGCCGGCCAGAATCTCGCCGAGAACGGACGGATATCCCACGCGGTTCGCTGCGTGTCCGGCTACCCACGCTGCAACGAGTACGAGGAGTAAGTTGACGAGATCGAGTTCCATGGGCGGGGCATGGTAGTGATCGAGAATGTAGCGCCGCGCTAAGCGATGCACGTAGCCGGCACAATACGGCGGGTTGAAGATAAGCCCGCTGCGCCGCGCATACCAATGCGGTCGACGAGCCGGTACGCCGGCTCAGCGGGTGGGTAACAGGGAAAACCGATCCCGGTGCCCCGTGCGGGACGCCCACAAACCGCACCTAACCGGTACGGCAAACCTACGAAAGCCGGCGCCGTAATCGGTCCTCGTGCGGCATGGACCCCGGTTAGGAATCAGGGTGCCGTCAGGGCGAGGGTCATTTCCGCCCTCTTCCATGAGGGCCTCGAACCGTGTGAGCAGTCGCGGGCGGACGCCTGACGGGCAACCCCGGCGGCGTACCGACGGCCCGGGCCGCTACGCGCCCGAGAAATCGCGATGCCCGAAATAGTGCAGCACGTACTTCATCTTGGCCGCCTTCTGCCGTCCGAATCCGGGCAGCTCGCGCATGCGCTTTTCGATGGTGGGGAAGTCGGCGCCGTCGTTCCACATCCGCGCGGGATCTCCGTCGTACTTCTCCGTCACGAGCCGCGCTACCCCCTGCGTGTACTCGGCCATCTTGTTCGTGAAGCGGTGCACCGCCGGCTGCTCGGCGAAGACCTCCCGCAGCCGCTCCAGATCCATCTCGGCAATCTGCGGAAAGTCCAGATGCCCCAGCCGCTCCTTCAGCCGGATGGGTCCGGTGAACGCGAACTCGGCCCGCATGCGCTGGTCGTAGAGAAGGCCCAGCAGGGCGGCGGCCGGACTCTCCCGCAGCACGTCGTCGGCATCCACCTCGCCCGTCAACGTGCCCTCTTTCTTGAAGCGGTCCATCATGCGGACGAGCCCGCCTTCCATGTGGCTGTAGTCGATGTGGGTGACGGAAACCGTTTTCTTCGAATCGGACATGCGTATTAGCGTAGCCTCCTGGCGGCTTCCTTGGCGAAGTAGGTAAAGATGACGTCGGCTCCGGCCCGCCGGATGGCCGTCAGCGATTCCATCATGACGGCGTCGAGGTCGAGCCATCCGTTGAGCGCCGCCGCGCGCATCATGGCGTATTCTCCGCTGACGTTGTACGCCGCCACGGGCACGTCCGACGCCTCCCTGACGCGGTAGATCACGTCCAGGTACGGAAGCGCCGGCTTGACCATCACGATGTCGGCTCCCTCATTAAGATCGAGCATGAGCTCGCGGAGGGCTTCCCGGCCGTTGGCGGGGTCCATCTGATACGTCTTTTTATCCGGGGGGATGTCCACGCGCCGGCGCGGGGCCGAATCGAGGGCGTCGCGGAAGGGGCCGTAGAAGGCCGAGGCGTACTTGGCGGTATAGGACAGGATCGCGACGTCCGTCCATCCCCCATCATCCAGCGCGTCCCGGATCGCCGCCACGCGTCCGTCCATCATATCCGAGGGCGCGATGATGTCGGCCCCGGCCTGGGCGTGGACGACGGCCATGTCCGCCAGCACCATCAGCGACATGTCGTTGTCGACCGCTCCATCGCGCACGATGCCGTCGTGCCCGTCCGACGAAAACGGATCCAGCGCCACGTCCGTGATCGCGAGCAGCTCGGGCGCCGCCTCCTTGACCCTTCGCACGGCGCGCGGGACGAGCCCGTCCGGGTCGAGCGCCGCGCTACCGGTAGGATCCTTCAACGCATCGTCGATCTTGGGGAAGAGGGCGACGCCCGGGATGCCGAGGTCGGCCAGCTCTCGAACTTCCCGGTCTAGTTCGTCGAGGCTGAGCCGGTACTGTCCGGGCATCGAAGAAATCTCTTCGCGAACGCCCTCGCCGTCGACGATGAAAAGCGGGGCGATGAGGTGATCCACCGACAGGCGCGCCTCGCGCGCCAGGCGGCGAATGGACGCGCCCCGGCGAAGTCGTCTGGGTCGGATGCGCATGGGTCTTGAGATGGTCGTTGGATGAAGCGGGTCGCGATCGGGTATGGTTTCGAGGCTCGGGTCAGATCGTCACTTTTCGACGCCAGCGGGTGCCCTCGGGGGTGTCCATCACCTCGACGTCCATCTCGTCGAGCCGAGCGCGTATCGCGTCGGCGCGTTCGAAGTCGCGGTCGCCCCGCGCCTGTTCGCGTTCATTCAGGAGACGATCCACCTCGCGTTTGAAAGGATCTTCGGCCTCGGATTCGGCATCGTCGATGTCTTGATAGACGATGCCCAGCAGGTCGTTGACGGCGTCCAGCCACGTACGGGCGGAGCGCGCGGACGCCGCATTCAGGTTCGTCCCGATGCCCTGGATGAGCTTGGCCCCTTCGATGGAGGCAGCGATGGCTTCGGGCGTGTTCAGGTCGTCCAGCATGGCGTCGAACGCACGGTCATAGAGCGCGTCGAGGCGCTCGCCGAGGCGGTCCTCCCCGTCTTCGTCGGTCTGCGGCGCCGCATCTACGAGCGCCAGCGCTTCCTCGAAACGCTGGACGTGCTTGGCGCTGGCATGCAGCTGGTCGAACGTAAAGTTGTACGGCTTTCGGTACTGTCCCGAGATGAGCGCGAGCCGAAGCGCCAGCGGATGAACGCCGCGGCCGCCCTCCGACTCGGGATCGATCATCTGCCGGACGGTGAGAAAATTGCCCGTGCTCTTCGACATCTTTTCCCCCTCCACCTGCAGGAAGCGCGTGTGGAGCCAGTATCGGGCAAAGGGTTTGTCCGTCAGGCTCTCCGCCTGTGCGATCTCGCATTCGTGATGGGGAAATTTGTTGTCCTCCCCTCCGGTATGCATGTCGAACGACTCGCCGAGATACTGCTGCGACATGGTCGAGCATTCGATGTGCCAGCCGGGGAATCCCCATCCCCACGGACTGTGCCACAGCATGAGGTGGTCGGGGTCCTTCTTCCACAGGGCGAAGTCGCGCCGGTCCCGCTTCTCGTCGTCCACCACCGTCTCCCGGTCGCCCTCTTCGAGCTGATCCGAGGCGCTGTTGCCCGACAGTTTGCCGTATTCCGGGAATGTCGCGATCGAGAAATACACGCCCTTTTCCGTTTCGTAGGCGTGGCCTTTCTCGAGAAGCGCCTCTACGGCCTTGATCTGCTGGGTGACGTGCTCGGTGGCACGTGGACGAACGTCCGGCTCGCGCAGGTTCAGCGCGCGCCAGTCGTCCAGCAGCACCTCCGTGTAGTAGCGGGCGAGATCCCAGATGTTGGCGAACCGGTCGCCCTCTTTCGAGCGAAGGGCCTGGACCATGCGGTCTTCACCGCCCGCGTCGGCTACGTCGTCCTCGGTAAGGTGGCCGACGTCGGTGATGTTCGTCACGTAGCTCGTCTTCCAGCCGAGGGCCTGCGCGGTCCGCTGGACGAGGTCGGCCGTCAGGAACGACCTGAAATTCCCGATATGGGCGTAGGAATAGACGGTTGGTCCGCACGCGTAAAAGCGGAGGTGGCCCGGCTCGATCGGCTCGACGACCTCCGTCCGCCGCGTCAATGAGTTGTAGATACGAAAGCTCTTTTCTGCCATGCCTCGGATAATCGGTGTCAGGATCGACACGCAATATATACAGTGCGGCCGACGGGATGTGCCACACCGTGCGGAAAGTGGACGAATTGCCGCGCGCCGGGTTCAGGGGCGCTGGCGGATGACTTCCCAGACGAGATGTTCGATTTCAGGCAGGATAAGTTGCTCGGCGGCCAGCCGCACGGCGTTCGTCGACCCCGGCAGCGCGAAAAGCAGCACGTCGCCGAAGAGTCCGCCCGCCGCCCTCGAAAGCATCGCTCCGGATCCGATCTCATCGTAGGACAGCATGCGGAAGAGCTCGCCGAATCCGGGCAGCTCCTTGTCGAACTTACGCGTGACGACCTCGATCGTCGTGTCGCGCAGGCTGATCCCGGTGCCTCCGTTCGTGACGATGACCTCGCAGCGGGCGGACAGCTCGTCGATCGCCGCCTCGATCTCCTCGATCTCGTCCGCCACGATCCGCGCATCGACGACGTCGATCCCCGCCGTCTCGAACGCCTTCACCAGAAAGCGCCCGCTCGTATCGGTCTCGCGCGTCCGCGTGTCGCTGACGGTAATGACGGCGGCGCGTACCGGCGTACGATCCGAGAGGTCCTTGTGCTCTTCGTAGCTCATTCGGTCAGTCCGGTAGGTCGTCTACTAGCGCGTCGGCGTCCGCCGGCGCATCGGGCCGCGGCTCGCCGTACCACCTCGGCGGGTCGAACCCGTGGCCGCCCCATGGGTGACAGCGGAGCAGGCGGTGTACGGTAAGAGTCAGGCCCTTTGCGGCACCGTATTTTTCGAGCGCCTCGACGGCGTATTCCGAGCAGGAAGGCACGTACCGGCAGCTCGAAGGGAGGTGGGGTGAAAGCACGTACTGATAGGCGCGCACGCATCCTTTCAAGATGCGTCGGGGCAAATGGACCACGCCTTTCAGGACGGGGCCGAGTGCGTTCGAGGTAGGGCGGTCGGAGATGGCGGATGTCCGATTCGTTTCGTGGCAGGCGACGGATGGACGAACGCGGACGCCGGTTGGCGCGTGGCCGCGAGTCGCGCGGCGCGCATCAACGCCGCTGAGACAGTTAAAGAGTCTCGCCTCCGCCGGTTCCTGAACGACGTGCCAACCTACGGTCGATCGGAGCGGCGAACGGAGGGACGCGCGGGCCGTGCTACGCGACCGCTGCCGCGGCGAACGGGGAAGAGGAATCCGCCGCTGCTGCCGGCTCGAGCCCCGGTACCGGGCGTACCGTCGTCGCTGCCGATGGCGGCCGCATCATTCCCTGCCGAGGCCCATGCGGAGCCTTCATCCACATTGTTGAAAAAGCGAAACCGATGCGGGTCCACGCCGAGGCGGTCCGAAGAGAGTTCCGTGCCGTCGTCGGCCCAATGAGGCGGAAGTCCACCCCGCATGGAAACGGGACTGTAGAAGTGGCGGACGGTCACGGGGAACGGGCGTTCGAACTCGGGCGCCTGGTAGACGTCGAGCGCCACGCCCAGCGCCGACTGCCACGGTCCATACGTCGAGGACGCCGTAAGATTCAGAATGTGCCGGCGGCGCGGGGTCGGCTCATTGAACGCGCTGAACTGACTGGCTTCGAGGATCACCTCGCGATACGATCGCCCGCGAAACTGCGTCTCGACGCGGTTGCGCACGACCCAGGCGACGAGGCGCTGCTCGTCTGCCCGGTCGCTCTCCGAATAGATGCATCGCGCCAGCCACAAGACGTCGTCCGCCGCCATCGGTGAAAGCTGTCGCAACTGCTCCGCCAGGTCCGGCGAGTTTGCGATCGGCTGGGCGCGGACCGGCGAAGACGCCCCTGTCGCGGCAAGGACGACGAGCAGAGTAATGATTCTTAACACAGGTTGAATACGTACGCCGTTGTGACAATGGTTGGCGACGAACGACCCGTGCAAATGCCGTTCCGAGACCACCTCCCGGCGCTCGTCGACGGACTTCGGGGAGATATGGGACGGAACGCGGCACCTGCAGCCCGGCATCGCGGAAAAATGATCCGCTCCGGCGTGCGTGCAAACCGCTCGCTCCGCCGCCCGTGCAAACCGTTCGCCCCGGCGTGCGTTAAGAACATCCGGGCCGGGCCGGCATCTCACGGTGCTTCTTTATTCCGCTATCGCTTCATTCGGCTACCGTTTTGTTCGGCTATCGCAGTGTGCCATGGTGGCGTGCCCCTTACCCTGTTCGAATACTCTGCTGAATTACTGTGCCTGAAACGTCGGACGATATGAGCAAGAACGAACTACTCGACAGCGTCAAGTACGATGCAAACGGACTCGTTGCGGCCCTGGCGCAGGATCACGATACCGGTGAGATCCTGATGCTGGCCTATATGAACGCGGACACGCTGCGGCGTACGCTCGAGACGAACATCATGACCTACTGGAGCCGATCGCGGCAGGAGGTCTGGGTTAAGGGCCAGAGC
>JBBDTI010000070.1:19107-22764 GCA_040904565.1 Rhodothermales bacterium | reverse complement strand
GCACAGTCGAACGCCGCGCCGCAATCCGTCCTGCAGCTCTTCCAGTAAGAACGGCAGATCCGACGCCCTCGCAAGAGGGCCGGAACCGAGGCGTCCGAAATCCCGGGCGTCCGAGAGTCCGCTTCGCGGCTACGGTTCTGGCGTGAGCGAATGGCTGTCAGGGCGGATTCATCAAGGGTAAACCGCATAGGGCTGATCGTAGCCCCATAACTGCGGAACGTTAGATCAACCACGGCAGAACCTCCCCGTCGGCAACGGCGGGGAGGTTCTATATTGAGCCGCGGCGGGGCATCCAAAAAAAAGGTCCGACCGTTGCCGGCCGGACCTTTTCTCTTTTGGATGCAGGGGCTCTTTAGAGCAAGCTTCCGCTATCTCCACGCTCGACATTCGTCGCGCTGAGTCCCTTGGGAGTTTGCTCGGTTTCGAACTCCACCTCTTCGCCATCGCGAAGACCTTCATCCCAACCGAGACCATTAACGTTATTGCGATGGACGAAAACGTCCTTGCTTCCGTCGCTGGGCTCGATGAAACCGAATCCCTTTTCGATACTAAACCACTTTACTCTTCCGCGTTGCATAACCTGTGTGTACTAGTTGTGTCTCGTGCGCGCGCCCATCAACCCAGAAGAGTACTTCATACTTCACCTTCCCGATATCTATGACTGCGTGCTGACTTGTTTGAATTAAGTGAGTAATTGTCAACGTGGGAAGGTGAGGAAAGTTCAATCCGGTTTCCGAGAATTCTGCCTTCGGGCCGCTGGAGCCGATGCGGGATGGGCGTCACACGTCTCATTCCACGCCACGCCTCCCCGTGCCCGTCTCCACGATCACACCCACGGAGAACGTGTGCCGCGTGGGCTTCGTATGGTGTGATACTTCCCGAAAACCATCATGTCACGCATGAGCATCCTCGTTACGGGCGCAAACGGTCAGATCGGCAGCGAGCTCGTCGGTACGCTATCGGAGACCGATCGGGTCATCGCTTCGGATCTCGCATCTCCCTCATCCGCATCGCGCACGACGGCGCCTGACGGGATCGTGTTTGAAAAACTCGACGTGACCGACCGCGACGGATTGCATGCCGTCACCGAGAAGTACGGGATCCACACCATCTACCATCTGGCCAGTCTCCTCTCCGTAACCGGTGAAAAAAATCCGGATAGGGCGTGGGACGTCAACGTAAACGGGCTCAAGCACGTCCTCGACCTTGCACGTGCCAGGGGCCTCAAGGTCTTCTGGCCGAGCTCCATCGCCGTATTCGGGCGTGCGACGCCTGCAGGACGAGCGCCGCAGACGACGATCCTCGACCCGAGCACGATATACGGCGTCACGAAGGTGTCCGGAGAGTTTCTCTGCCGATATTACTGCGAACATTTCGGGGTCGACGTGCGCAGCCTCCGATATCCCGGGTTGATCAGCTACCGTACGCCTCCGGGAGGAGGAACGACGGATTATGCCGTCAAGATTCTCACTGCTGCGGCCGAGGGTACGCCCTACGAATGCTTTGTAGGGCCGGAAACGCAGTTGCCCATGATGTATATGCCCGACGCCATTCGCGCCGCGATCGAACTCATGCACGCCAATCCGGGCTTCATATCTGTCCGGACCAGCTACAACGTCTCTGCCGTCAGCTTTACGGTCGGCCAGCTCATCGACGCCGTACGCGCAAGAGTACCCGATTTCGATATCGCGTACCGGCCCGATCGACGGCAGCGTATCGCCGATTCCTGGCCGCGCGACGTGGATGACCGGCGCGCGAGGGAGGATTGGGGCTGGCGCCCCAAATTCGATCTGAACGCCATGGTGGACGACATGCTCGCGCATCTCGCGCCGGAGCGTTCGTCCGTTCCAAACGCCTGAAATCAACTAAAACGTGTCCGACATGGCTGAATCCGCGCTATCCATTTTCCGATCCGAGATCGAAGACATCCGGGCTGCCGGACTCTACAAGGACGAGCGCATCATTACCTCCGACCAGGACGCCGACATCCGCGTCCTGGACGGCGGGGACGTGATCAACTTTTGCGCCAACAACTACCTGGGCCTGGCCAATGACGGGGAGCTGGTCGCCAGGGCAAGGGACGGGCTCTCCCGCTATGGTTTCGGGATGGCCTCCGTGCGGTTCATCTGCGGAACGCTGGACATCCACAAGGAGCTGGAAGACCGGATCAGCGACTTCCTCCGCACGGATGACGCCATCCTGTACTCGTCTTGCTTCGACGCCAATGCGGGACTGTTCGAGGCGCTGCTGGACGCAGAATGCGCCGTAATCAGCGACGAGCTCAATCACGCCAGCATCATCGACGGCATCCGTCTGTGCAAGGCGGAACGACATCGCTACGGGCACGGCGACATGGAACACCTCGAACGGATACTCAAGGAGACGCAGGATGCGAAAATCAGAATGATCGCGACGGACGGGGTTTTCTCCATGGACGGCGACGTCGCCCCGCTCCGACCTATCTGCGATCTCGCGGATGCCTACGACGCGCTCGTCACGGTGGACGACAGTCACGCGACGGGGTTCTTCGGCAAAACCGGACGAGGCTCCATCGAGCACTGCGGGGTGATGGGACGGGTGGACATCGTCACGAGCACGCTGGGGAAAGCGCTCGGGGGCGCCTCGGGCGGCTTCACGGCGGCGAGACGGGAGATCGTCGAGCTGCTCCGGCAGCGATCGCGCCCCTACCTCTTCTCGAATACCGTAGCCCCGGTCATCGTGTACGCGACGCTCGGCGTCCTCGACCGGCTCGACGAAACGACGGATCTGCGTGACCGGTTGGAGGCCAACACCCGCTTCTTCCGCTCCGAAATGACGCAGCTGGGATTCGATATTCGCCCGGGCATCCATCCCATCGTGCCCATCATGCTCTACGACGCCCGTACGGCGACCCGGATGGCATCCGATCTGCTCGAGGAAGGGATCTACGTCATCGGCTTCAGCTACCCCGTCGTTCCGAAGAACCAGGCCCGAATTCGCGTCCAGATCTCTGCGGCGCATCAGCGAGAACACCTCGAAAAAGCCATCGACGCCTTCGGAGAAGTCGGTCGACGCTATGACGTGATCTCCTGACCGACCCGTGACGCGCCGGTGAGGAACTTCACGACGACATTCACTTTTATCGAATGGTCGTTTTCCACCGACTCTCTCTTTCGTTCGCCTGCCCCGTCATGAATGCCTTAACGTCATGGATTCCCTGAAAAAATCCCACCTTCTCATTGCGTTCGTCGTCGGCGCCGTCATCGCGGTCGGCTTCATTACGATGCGGGATTCGTCCGGGCAGGATCTGCCGTCCGTGACCGTCTACAAGAGCCCGACCTGCGGATGCTGCTCGAAGTGGGTCGACCACCTCGAAGCCAGCGGCTTCACCGTAAATGCAATCGATACGGACGAGGGCGCCCTCATCAAGGCGCGCTACGGGGTGCCGGGCGATCTGCGATCCTGCCACACGGCGCTCGTCGACGGATACGTCATCGAGGGGCACGTGCCGGCGGAAGAGATCAAGCGCATGCTGGCTGAAGACGCCGAGATGGCCGGACTGGCGGTCCCCGGGATGCCGATGGGCTCACCCGGCATGGAGGGTCCGCGGAGCGAGGCGTATGATATACTGGCGTTTCAAAAGGACGGCAGCCGAGCGGTATACGCTTCCCGATAGGG
>JBBDTI010000070.1:0-19007 GCA_040904565.1 Rhodothermales bacterium | reverse complement strand
TTACAGCAGGGCCTCGCTGATCTTTCTCCATTCTCGATCGAGCTCATCCGAGCAAACGGGCCGACCGCAGCGGCGATACCAGTATTTCGCGTTCGAGAGATCACCCTCCCGCCGGTGCAGATAGGCATGGACCCAGGCCGATTCGTGGTCGGATTCATCCTGAACCAGCTCATGCGCCTTTTGCCAGTCCCCCTTCTTCTCGTACCACAGCGCCAGAAGTTCTGGGGAGAGTCCATCCGGCGCCTGCCGGTCGTCCGTCGACCGTTCGAATTCGTGTAACGTCATAGCGTGTCGGCGTGTCGTGTTTTCGTGTCAATGAGGCAATCCGCCGCGAGCCCGAGAGAGTCTCCCGAGCGATTGTTGAAAATGAGGGCCGAAGAAGTTAGAATCAATTGGTTTTCAGCGGACCTTTGCGTCCCGACACCCGATCGAGGGACTGTTCGTCGGCCCGCAGCATGGTAATTTCACGATCGAAGCTCCTGACACCCGTCCCCTATGGCGCTGCACTGGTTCGACATTCTCACGTTCTGCGCGTTCCTGGCGCTCGTCATAGGTGTGTCGCTGTATGCGTCTCGGGGAGAGGACACCGACGAGGATTACTTCCTCGCAGGCCGCAATCTGTCCTGGTGGCTGATCGGTTTCTCGCTGATCGCGTCCAACATTTCGACCGAGCACTTCGTCGGGATGGCGGGACGCGGCTATGAGCTCGGTCTCGCCATCGCCAGCTACGAGTGGATGGCGGCCGTCACACTCGTTCTCGTGGCGATCTTCTTCCTCCCTAAATTCTTAAAGTCGGGCATTTTCACGATGCCCGAATACCTGGAATATCGTTTCGACGTCGGTGCTCGGTCCATCATGGCAACATTCATGATGCTCGCCTACATCTTCGTCGCGCTGGCCTCCGTGTTGTACGCCGGCGCCATCGCGCTCGACTCGATCTTTGCCATCGATCTCGTGACGGGCATCTGGCTGATCGGGATTACCGCAGGCGTCTATACCATCTACGGCGGACTCAGCGCCGTCGTCTGGTCCGACCTCATGCAAGGCATCGCGCTCTTGCTCGGCGGGTTGCTCGTTACCATCCTCGGGTTCCAGGCCATGGGAGGAATCGAGCCCTTTCTAGAGGCTGCTGACGGCAAGCTCAGTACGGTGCTGCCGTGGAACCACAACGAGATGCCGTGGGTGGCCGTCTTCGTCGGGGGGCTCTGGATTCCCAATCTGTTCTACTGGGGCCTGAACCAGTTTATCACGCAGCGAACGCTGGGTGCTCGCAGTCTGGCAGAGGGCCAGAACGGGATCTTTCTCGCAGCCGGACTCAAGTTGCTCATCCCGTTCATCATCGTCTTCCCGGGCATCATGGCCGCGGAGCTTTTCCCCACGCAGGTCGCCTACGCCGATCAGGCGTATCCCGTCATGATCCGCGAGATACTGCCGGCGGGGCTCTCGGGCATCATGTTTGCCGCGCTCTTCGGCGCCGTAATGAGCTCCCTGGACTCCATGCTGAATTCCGCAGCGACCATCTTTACGGTAGACCTCTACAAGCGTCACTGGCGCAAGGAGGATGCCCGGCCGAAGCATTACGTGACGGTCGGACGAGTAGCGACCGCCGTTCTGGTCGTGGTGGGATGCCTCTGGGCACCCATCGTCGGCTCGGCGGGAAGCGTCTTTGAGTATATTCAGATGTTCTGGGGATTCATCTCCCCGGGCATCGTCGCAGCCTTCCTGTTCGGTCTCTTTTCGCCTCGAACGCCGCCCATCGCGGCCAAGGGAGCGATGATCCTCGGCATCCCGATCTACGGCCTTCTTCTGTGGACGTTGCCGGACGTCGCCTTTCTGCATCACATGATGATCACGTTTATCGTCCTGGCGGCCTACATGGGTATTATGACGGCTATCAGGCCCATGAAGGAGCCGAAGACGCTGCCGGTGTCGGACCTGGATCTGGAGACGGCGCCCCACGCGTGGTGGATCGGAACGGCGATCGTCATCGCCACGGCACTTCTCTACATCATTTTCTGGTAGCAGTATCGGCTGGTAGCTTTTCAGACCGCTCTATCATCGTTCACCTGCACGGCTCATCCTGCCGCGGCGACACATTCTATGGAGAGCACCGACACCATCGTCCGACGCCTTCGCACGACGTTCGCATCGACGTTCGGCTCCGGACGCGGCGTCGTGATCGTTCGCGCGCCGGGCCGCGTCAATCTCATCGGCGATCATACGGACTACAACGAGGGATTCGTACTGCCGATGACGATCGACCGTGCCGTATACGTCGCCATTCGAAAGCGACGCGACGCTACCGTCAGACTGTACGCGAGCCAGTTTGACGAGAAGATGGACTACACGCTTGACGAGCGACCCACGGTCAAGGCGGGGTCGTGGTCCAGCTACGTTACCGGGGCCATCGAAGAAGTGCGACGAGAGGCCGCCGTCTCGGGTGGATTTGAAATGGCCATCGATGGAAACGTACCGCTGGGTAGCGGTCTGAGTTCGTCCGCGGCCCTCGAAGTCAGCGTCGTGATGGCACTGGGGGAGCTGTTTGGGCTGCAGCCGGATCCCCTCGATACGATTCGACTCTGCCGGCGCGTCGAGCATCGGTACGCCGGCGTCGAGTGCGGCATCATGGATCAGTTCGTGTCGCGGCTCGGGAAAGCGAATTCGGCCCTTTTGCTCGACTGCCGCTCGCTGGACTACGAGTACGTGCCCATCGATCTGGCGTCGTCCGGACTTTCGCTCGTTATCGCGAACACTCGGATTCATCGAGAGCTGGCCGGATCCAAATACGGTGAGCGGCGTGCGGAGTGCCGGCGTGCCGAATCCGCCATCCAACTCGTTTTTCCCGACGTGTCGAGCCTCCGCGACGTCCAACCGCCCATGCTCGAGCGTCTCCGGGATGCCCTTCCAGCGACCATGTACGACCGAGCCCGACACGTCGTGGAGGAAAACGAACGCGTCCTTGCCGCTGCCGAATCACTCCGGGGCAGAAACCACGAACGGTTTGGCCGGCTGATGCAAGCGTCTCACTCGAGCCTGCGAGATCTGTTTGAGGTGAGCTGCGACGAGCTCGATACGCTGGTCGAAGCGGCGGGCAAGATACCCGGGGTGCTCGGCGCGCGCATGACGGGTGGAGGGTTTGGCGGCTGTACGATTACACTCGTCCGTACGGAGTCCGTGGCCGATCTGAATCAACATCTCACCGGCGTGTATGAATCCGTATACGGATACCGCCCTGACGTATTCGTCCTCGAGCGAAACGTTCAAGCCGGTCGCCTCTGACCGGTAGCCGGACTGATACGTCGCCGCATTTCCCTATGCATACGACCGCGTATACTAATCGAACCGCCTCGTACGTTCATCAGGAGTCGGCAAGCGTTCGCAGTCTTGCTGACACACCCGCCGCGTCTACCCGGCAAGCTGCTCGGCCGGTGCCCATTTTACCATAATCTGCTGGAGCACGGCGGCACGTTCCCGTGCAGAATTGGCGTTGACGTAGTGGACCTCGACGGTCTTGGGAGCTCTAAATTCACCCGGACCCTGATCTTTAATCAGCCAGAGGAGGGTTGCCATGGTGGCCTGGCGCACGGGCACCCGCTCTTCGTCCTCCGGGAGGAGGCCCGACAGCTTCTTTACGTCCGGGTCGTCGAGGTACTTCGTCAACCGGTGACGAATCTGGTCGGCGAATATCGTACTGGGGGACGAGGGATCCGTAAGGGAGACCAGGTCGACCGAAAAGGGAGTCACAAGCCCCAGTTTCACGTTAACGTCGGTCCCACATCGTGGACACGTACCTTTCGCCGTGATGACGTAGCCTGGAGATGCCGAGAACATCCGCTGGCGATAGCCGCACTCTATGCAGTCGTGGTAGATGTTTTGAACTAGCATGCCGCCGAGGGTGAGACTTAGTTAGGGATAATTGTACGTCCGACCCGCCGCCTGCAGAGGCGGCTCGTCTCGGGTATCGGTTATTCCCCGCATATCTTAATCACCGTCGGGATCGGGTCCCTCGTCGAAACGCCGGCCGCCGTGTTTCGTTTTGAGCGTGCTGCGATCGAGCGGATCCCGCAGACCGTGCGCAGCGTTTGCGCCATCTGATTCATGTTTTTTGCTATCGGACGGGTGCTGAGGCGCCCATTCCTCCTCCATGCCCGAAACGGACTCTACCAACGCTCACGCTCGCGTCGACGGATCGACGGAGCGGGAATTCGACGATCAGCTCACGGCGCTCGACTTCATCAGTAATTTACTGACGCAGACGAGCTTCGACCTCCAGCCCCTGCTCGACGAGGTTGTGCGCGTGACGGCCGAGACGATGCACATGAAGGCGTGCACGATCCGCCTGCTCAATAAGGAATCGGGCGAGATGCTTCTGAAAGCCTCGCATGGTCTCAGCCGGGAATACCTGTTCAAGGGGCCGGTAATCGCTGCCAAGAGCATTTTTCGGCAGCTCATCGAACGGTGCTGCAATGACGACGACGTGGTGGAAGTCTACGACGTAGCCGAAGATCCGCGCATGCAGTATGCACGAGAGGCCGTTCACGAGGGTATTCACTCCCTCCTGGCTGCTCCTCTCGTTCGTGACGGCAGTGCCATCGGCGCGTTATCGGTGTTCACGGCGACGCCCCACGTCTTTTCCCTGGACGAGCGCCGCATGTTCAAGACCATCGCGAATCAGGCCTCCGTGGCCATTTCCCTCGCCCAGCTGTATCAGGAAAAGCTGGAGCTGCAGCAGATCGAGCACGAGCTCGAGATCGCGGCGGACATACAGCGAAAGCTGATGCCCAGTCAGGCGCCTTCGATTCCAGGGTACGACATTGGAGGTGCGTATCGGCCGTGCTACGAAATCGGCGGGGACTTTTACGACTTCATCTCCTTGCCCGAAAACAACGTCGGCATTGCACTCGGCGACGTATCGGGCAAGGGCATCCCCGCTTCGCTGTTGATGGCGACGGTACGCACGGCGCTCCGCGTGCAGGCAGAGAACATTTTCTCCATGCGCGACGTGATCGGCAAGGTCAATCGAGCCGTGTATGAGGACACTCGCCCGGACGAATTCGTGACCCTATTCTACGGCGTCCTCGATGCCGGTGCGAACGTGTTCACCTATGTGAATGCAGGCCATAATGCGGCCATCCTGCTTCGCGGCAAACAGGTGATCCGACTCGAACCGGGCGGCCCCCCGATCGGGATTCTGCCCGACCTGCTGGCCGGTCAGGAGGTGTTCAACCTGAAGCCGGGCGACGTCCTGGCCGTGTTTACGGACGGCTATCCCGACGCGGAAGGGCCGGACGGGATGCCGTTCGGTGACGATCGCATCATCGCCTCGCTCAACGCCCACCGTGACCTTCCGGCAGAGGAAATGATCAAAAAGCTGGAATCCAGGGTGAAGTCCTTTCTGTCGGTGTCGACCGACTTCAGTGACGATCGATCGATCGTCATCGTGAAGGCGCTGGACCGCCCATCCGAGTAGCGATCCCGACCGGGTACGGACCGATTGCGCGTCTCGCGACGTGTCCTCATCCGCTCGTTCCGGACGCATCCCTGGCGCGCCGCGTCGAGCAGTGGTATTATAGGCGCGGACCCTTTACGGGCTCATGCATTGACCGTCGAGCAATCGTCCGATCAAACCGGCACCGTGATGGAGCGAAACTACTTCGTCGTCGGCCTCATCATGCTGACCTTCTTCGTCATTTCATTTCTGACGAACATCATAGGTCCGCTCGTCCCGGAGATCATCGAAGATTTCGACCTGAGCCTCACGCTCGTGGCGCTTTTGCCGTTCGCCTTCTTCATCGCCTATGGCGTGACGAGCATCCCTGCCGGCATGCTGGTGGAGCGCTATTCGGCAAAGCGCGTCACGGTCGCCGCCTTCGCCCTCGCGTTCTGCGGAGCCCTGCTGCTGGCGATGTATCCGTACTACTTGATGGCCATCGTCTCGCTGTTCCTGATCGGTACGGGGATGGCGATGTTGCAGGTGGCTCTGCATCCGGTACTCCGTGTGGCCGGTGGTGAAGAACATTTTGCTTTTAACTCCGTCTTGGGGCAGCTCTTCTTCGGCCTGGCCTCCTTCCTGAGTCCGCTCGTCTACTCCTACCTCGTACTTAATCTCGCACAGGGTGGCGACCAGAACTTCCTGCTCGATCTGCTGGCAGCCGTGGTGCCTCCGGACCTGCCCTGGATCTCCCTCTACTGGATTTTTGCCGCGGTATGTCTGGTGATGATAGGCGTGCTCACCGTCTCTCCCATTCCCTCCATCGATCTGGCAGACGACGAGCAGGTCGGTCCCATGGCAACGCATTTCGATCTGCTCAAGCGGCCCCTCGTGATTCTATACTTCATCGGCATCTTCTGCTACGTCGGAACGGAACAGGGAGTCGCCAACTGGATGTCGGAGTTTCTGTCCTCCTACCACGGCTTCGATCCACGGACGGAGGGCGCGGCGGCCGTCTCGCTGTTTTGGGGACTGATGACGGCGGGTACCCTGCTCGGCTTGCTCGCGCTCAAGCTGATGGACAGTCGGCACGTGCTCATCATCTTCTCGGCTGCGGCCATCATCAGCTTCTCGACGGGACTCTTCGGTCCAGCCGACGTCGCCCGTTACGCGCTGCCCGCCGTCGGCTTTTTCATCTCCGTGATGTGGTCGGTCATCTTCTCTCTGGCACTAAACTCCGTTACCGAGCATCACGGGTCCTTTTCGGGCATCCTCATCACGGGGATCATCGGTGGTGCCGTCCTCCCACTGGTCGTCGGCTGGATCGGCGATCTGGCCGGTCTTCGCATCGGCATGCTATTCCTATACGTTACCATGGGGTACATCCTTGCGATCGGCCTCTGGGCCGATCCGCTGATCACGAATAAGACTATTTCCGTGCAGGAATCAACAGCTAGAGATCTTACATGAGCGAGCGAGCGCTATACGTTGGTGTCGATCTCGGCGCCACGAACGTACGAGCGGGGATCGTAGAGGAGCAGAACCTCCTGCGCGTCGAGTCGCGTCGCGTGGACGCCGACGGCGCGGTAGACGTGGTTATGAATCAGATCTTCGAAGTGGTCGACGACGTGGTGGGAGACGACGTGGTGGGGATCGGTGTGGGCGTCCCGAGCGTGGTCGATGTTGACACGGGCGTCGTCTACGACGTTCAGAACATTCCCGCTATGGTGGACGTGCCGTTCAAAGAACGGTTTGAAGATCGATACGGGCGGCCGACGTACGTCAACAACGACGTAAACTGTTTCGTGCTCGGCGAATATGCATTCGGGAAAGCACAGGGTTATAGAAATGTGGCAGGCATGAACCTCGGGACGGGGTTCGCGGCCGGACTCATCGTCGACGGCCGCCTGTATGAAGGCTCGAACTGCGGTGCCGGCGAATTCGGGATGATCCCCTACAGGGAATCCATCCTCGAAGAGTATTGCAGCGGGCTCTTCTTTATAAATCGCGGACTGGACGCCGCCGAAATGTATCATCAGGCGGAAGCAGGTGACGTCGTAGCTCGATCACTCTGGGAGGAATTCGGTCACCACGTCGGCAACGCCGTAAAGAGCGTCATGTACGGCTTCGATCCCGAGCTGATCGTCGTCGGGGGTTCGATACGCCATGCCTATGCGTATTTTCAGGAATCGATGTGGGCTACCGTCAGCGACTTCGGATTCCGGCGGACCCTGGAAAGACTCGAATTTGAGCTTTCGGAGCTGGACGACGCCCCGCTGCTCGGCGCCGCGGAGCTGCCTCGCGCGGCAGCCCGTCGGGGTGCGTGATCGGTGCAGGGACACCGCCAGACCGTCCGATGTGGGGCAACGGCGGAATTTACACGAGGTGCTCGAACATCTCGTGCGCCTCAGGCCTCACTTCCCGCTGAAGTAGTACCATCCTTCACCGTATCCACCACCTTCATAACGGCCGAATGGAGGGTCTCCACAGGGTGGGCGCCCACGACAGCGAATTCGTTCTCGAACACGAATGTGGGCGTACCGGAAATGCCGAGGCGCCGCGCCATCTCTCCGGTCGCGGCGATCGCGTCGTCGTATTCGCCACCGGTTAGCGCGGCCAGCATCTCATCGGACGGCACGCCAACCTCCTCAGCCGTTCGCCGCAGGACGACCTCGTCGTTCAGATCCCGGCCTTCTGCGAAATAGGCCTCGAAGAGCCGCCGGTGGAAGTCCAGAAACCGTTCCGGATACGTGTTCTGCACAAACGTAGCTGCCGCCAGCGCACGGTGCGTATTCGAGACCCGCTCCAGATTGGAAATAGACACCCCCTCGGCCGCCGCCTGCTCCCCCAGATAGTCTATCATTTCTTGAAACTGCTCTTTCGAATAGGGTAGCTGGTCGACCGACATGCCTTCGGATGGGACCTCGGGATGTATTTCAAACGGCATCCACTTCTCGACGAGCTCGACGTCGTCGCCGAGCCGCTCCTTCAGCCTTTCGAATCGTGCCGATCCCACGTAACACCACGGACAGGTATAGTCGCTGTATATGCTGACACGAATCTGTATGCTTGCTCCCTCCTTCATCATCGTCGGCTGCAGCTACGGAATGGATCTTGTTTTTCGGTGTAACAGCCTGTATCGCCGAGATGTTTGGGCGAGCACGCGCCGGACACGAGATCGCAGGCTGTTTCGCAAAGGCGTCTCGTACGAAAGCCTCGCGGATCAGTCGTGCAGCGGCCCGTACCGCAGCCGATGCCCTTCTTTCATCATGCGATCCGCCATGTCGCGTAGCGAGGTCATTTCGAACATGTCCGTGATTCGTTCACGCTCCTTCGCCCACTTTTCGTGCAGCGGACACGGCCTTTGCTCGCCGCACCCGGGCAGACCGAGGACGCATTCCTGAAACAATTCCGGACCGTCGATCGCCAGCACGACGTCCATCGGCGTCACCGCGTCCGCCGGTTTTGCGAAGGCCACGCCTCCCTTTGGACCGCGCTGAGAGTGCACGAGACCGGCTTCCGTGAGCTGCTGAAACAGCTTCGTCAAGAAGTGAAATTCGATGTCGAGCTCCTGGCTCAATCTCCGTATCGGGACGAATCCGTCCTCCTTCAGCGAAACCAGATAGAGTGATGCCCGCAGTCCGTATTCGCATCCTCGAGATAACATCATAAATCGATCCGGTCCAAGAGCTCCACCCTCCTATCTGTAGCCGAATAATCGCCGTATCTGCGCACGAGTTCGAGCGATCGAGGTTCCGACACGGTCGCACTTCGACCTCGACATCGAGACGGCCTCCCCGCTGTGGTCTTGATATAGCTACGGGTTGAACCAGTACGTAAGCTTGACGACAAAGACGTTCTCCATCGGTGCCGCTCGAAGCTGCTCGAAGGAAGGCCGAAATGCAAAATGGGGGTAAGTCGACGAGTCGGAGCGTTGTTGCGTCCACACGAAATAAATCGTCGATCCCGGCTGGTATTCCCACCGTACTACAGCTGTACCCCGGAGCGATGCCACGTTGAAATCGAGCGCAGGAACCTCTATGGGCGCGGCGGGCCCGGCCGGTCCGTCCGGATCCGCCTCTCTCGTGACCGGATCGAAGGTAGTACCCTCTTCCCCATAGCGAGTAAATTCAAACGACCTGGGACGAGCGAGCTCCTTATAATTGCGGTAATTGCCTGCCGAGATGAGCGGCTGCGCATATAGCTGAAAGCTCAGTTTCGGTGTAAACGTCCAGTTGAGTCGTACGCTCGAAGAAACCGTAATCTGATCCAGCTCCGCAAAGACGTACCGCTTCCCGAAGGTGGAGGTCGCATGCGGATCGTCGAAGGCATCCACCCACTGAGCGTGCTGGTCGTTAAAGGAAACGGTCGGATTCAACGTAAGCGAAACGTTGGCCGCCGGCTTCCATTCCGTTTCGAGGTTAAAGTCCAGGGAGCGGTTCCGGTCGGACAGATACGTGTCGATGCCGGCGCCAAACACGAGATTCTTTCGACGATCCGTCGAAGCTCGAACTCCGGCCTGGACCCCGGGAGGATTCAGCATGAGGGGCCCGCCTCGCGTGCTCGTCGTGCTGACCGTTTCTGGATTCACCGCCACGCGGGTCTCCAATCGGTAATAATTGAGCAGTTCGACGTCTGCCACTCCCCATACGCCGGCCCAGGTCGTATTTCCGGAGAAGTCGATGCTTCGAAACACGGCTGAGATCAGCGTCGCACTGCGGGTAAACGGACCCGGATCCGGCCAGCGATACCCGACGCCCAGGTGTCCGTTAATCACGTCCGAGCGCCACTGAAATCCCACGTCGTTCACGTCGAATGATGGTGAGATGGCTCCCAGTGCGGCGTTGACGATCACGCGGCCGCGCTGCTTGTTGAGGGCCAGACGTCCGGACCAACCACTCATCGACGTCGCGCTGCTGTCGAGCGAGACGTGATCCGCATCCGGCCGGTTGAAGTAATGGAGCGGGCTCTCCTGTATCTGAAGGAGCCGTGCCTCTGTCCCGTTCACGTAAGACGCCCCCGTCCACCCATTAACGACCCATGTCCTGGATGGTCCGACGAACGTCCAGCCATCGAGTCCGACGGCGAACGAGCGTTGGTTCATGGCATCCCGCAGCCGGTCACTCGTGAAGAATCGGTTGTTCATCGTGGAAAGTACGCCGACGCCATGGCGTCCTTCAGCGAACTCCTTCTGAGCACGATACACGCCGAAGTACGTCGCCGGCTCTACGTCCGCCTCGAAGCGGCGGCGATCCTGAATGAGCCGGGCCTTCTCGGCGGCGGTGAGCGCCTGGATCGTCCCAACGTTCCAACTGCCGGCTATCTTACCCGTCACTTTCGCTGCACCCAGGATGCGCGTGGCATCGGGCAGGCGCGAAAACTCGTGATCCGGCAGCGGCCCGGAGGGGGAGCGGCCGACTCTGCGACTGTAGAAGAAACGTGGGTTCCCCCAGTTAAATCCCCAGTTATTGTCCGACCCACCGTACCCGAAATTTTCGAAAAGCGATGAGCCTTCGATGAAAAAGGGGCGCTTTTCTGAGAAAAACGTTTCAAAGGCACTGAGATTGATCACGGCCGGATCGACCTCGACCTGTCCGAAGTCTGGATTGACGGTCGCATTCATCGTGAGATTCGGCGTGAGGCCCAGGCGTACGTCGGCCCCTGCATCCAACCCGTAGAGCGAGCCGTCGTTTAAAGGGTTTCCCGGTCCAACCGTCTCGTCGTATACCGCACGCGTGGTGATGTATGGCACGACTTCGAGCTGGCGTTTCGGCTCGATGTCTCGCATGCCGACGAGATCCCAGAAGCGGCTCACAAAGCCGCTTTCATTTCGCGGCGAGTACACGAGGAAGTCCCGCTCCTGCTTTCGTGAGATCTCACGTAGAAAGTTGACGCCCCACACGTATCGATCCCTTCTATAGAATCGGAGCTGCGAGTAGGGAATGCGCATTTCGGCGACCCAGCCGTCATCCGTCCGCGACACGCTCCCCTCCCAGACCCCGTCCCAATCCGAATCATCCCAGCTATCGTTCAGCAGCACGCCGTCATACAGCGTTCCCGCCGCATTGAGTCCGAAATAGAAGCCGCTTCGGCGATCGAGATAAGGATCGAGGAAGACCGCAAAGCGATCTGACTCGAGTTCCGCGTCACGCCGTCCCAGCCGTGCCACGATCGAATCCGGCGCGCTGTCGTACATGCGTGCCGCAATGTAGACGGCCTCGTGGTCGTAGAGGACAGCGACCTCCGTACGTTCGGTCGGCTCGGCCCCTTCGATCGGATCGCGCTGCGTGAATGTGTCGATATAGACGGCCGAAGCCCATGCCGGCTCGTCGATGACGCCGTCCACGATGACGCCCCCTTGCAGCGGCCTGGCTGAAACGAGCCGGGCCGCCGGCTCCGCGGCTTCGGCGTCCTCCGTATGCCTCAGTTCGCCCGTCTCCAGCGACTGGGCTTCAACGACCGGAACGGATACGGCGACCACCGCAATCCAGAGCGCGAGGTGCCTGACCGTCGATACGGCCTTCGAAGCTTGGAGCATCACGGTGTGTTTTTGCGAGCAGGGCTGAAAGCGATAGGGAACGCGGGGGATATCGTGGCTGGATGCGACACGCGGACTATGTATCGAACAACCTGCGATACCGGCAGTAGCCGCCACACGCCGAAACCGAAGCCGCTACACGCCAAAGCCATCACACGCCGAAGCCATTGTGCGTTGAAGCCGAAGGCTCTAGCCGGCGAAGGGCGTGACCCGGGCACTTGCCTTGACGTTACGGAGGGGCTTCGGGGATAGTTACACGTTCGCTCGGTATCCCCCGGACCTGCAGACCGACCGTCTTGAGAGAAGCGTTATCGACGTTCCGGGTAAACGAACAGGATACGTTCACCCTCGATCTCGACCTCAAGGCCGAGTCGGTCGGCTATCTCCTCCGAGGTTTCGGAGGCCGATTCGCCATAGAAGTCGGCCGTCAGCCGCAAGGAATCGAGCGGTGGATGGGCCAGATCGACGGGAACGCCGTACCAGCGTGTCAGCCGGCGGGCCACTTCCCCTAGCGAGTCGTCACGAAAAGCGAGACCGCCCTTAAGCCAGGCCGGCGCGTCCGCGACACCGACCGAGTCGACCCGAAGACCCCCATCATCCACCCTAGCGCGCCAGCCGGGTCCCAGAGATCGCTCCGCCGCGGGAGTCCGCACGAGAACGGACCCTTCCGAGACGATGACGGATGCCGTGGCATCCTCCCTGTAGTCTCGCACGTCGAACGTCGCGCCCCGCGTAAGCACGCGCATCCGCTCCGTTTCCACTACGAACGGCTGCCGTGGGTCGAACGTCACGTCTATATACGCTTCACCATCGAGCGTTACGACGCGACGGCCCGTACCGAACTCCACCGGGAGGTTCAATCTCCCGGCCACGTTGAGTCGAACTTCGCTGCCGTCAGGAAGCGTAAATTCGGTGTATTCGCCGGGCCCCGTGGCATACGTCGTATCGTTTCGGGCAGGCAGGAAAAGGTCTCGTCCGGCGAGAACGAGCAACAGAACTACGAAAAGGACCATGGCGATTCGCGTCGTCCGCGTTCCGCCCGTCAAGCGCGTGTCGTCACCGTCCATCTGCTTACCTCTGTGAATCGGGTGTACAGGTCCAATATGGTCCCGCGATATCGGAATTCGGACGAACGCGTCTCCATATTTTGTGAATTATACATAATGGAAGCGCTACCACCGCGCCGCGCCGTTGCCATCGAGACGTGCGTGCATTACATATATAGCTGGCAAGCGACGTGTTATACGCCAGCCTACCAGATTACTTCTTCATCCGATGCCGCGGTTCGTGACCTGTCGGGATATGTGTTGTGCGGCGATGCCCTGTCATCGCTGTTACGGCGTTCCTGCGGGAGGCGAGTGTAGCATGGTAGACACGACGTAATCCAGGACGGATTCAAGTTGTCAGGCCCGCTCACCTCTTGCAGGTGGCGGGCTTTTTTTGTTTTCAGGCGCACCTGTTAGGTGCGGTCGCTTTCACGATCTATCCCTCAAACTGCAAAACCTTTCAATGTCAGATCAAAAGCTCAACGGCGTACCCGTGGCTGATTGCCTCGGTCTCGTGAATCACGTGAAGGACAATCCGGATGCGGGCCAGACCGTATGGGCGGCCGTCACAACCTGGAAGGGTGGATTCCAGTGTCACAACGTCATCCGGGATCATGCGGTGGAGATGGACGAGCCCGAACAACTCGGTGGAACGAACACGGCGCCGAACATGGTGGAGCAGGTCCTGGCAGCCTACGGTTCGTGTCTTACCGTCGGCTACTCGTTGAATGCTTCCGTGCGAGGAATCACGGTAAACGAGATCCGCGTCGAGGTAGAGGGAGACCTGGACCTGGCCGGCTTCTTCGGGCTGTCCGACGAGACGCCTGCCGGATTCAGTAGAATAAGGACGCGCGTTCATCTCGACGCCGACGCGTCGGATGAGGAGCTGCAGGAGCTGCACGATCACGTTCTGAAAACGTCTCCTGTCGGGAGCATCTTGACCAGGCCACTGGACGTCCAGACGGAACTGGTCGGTGCAAAGGGTACCGTTACGGCAGGGTAGTCCGTCTTCAACGGCGAAGCCCCCGGTGTCGAGCCTGCACCGGGGGCTTCTTTGTTTGACAACGGGATTTGTGACGGTAGACCTCATCCCGGGCGCACCGTATCATGTTGTAGTTACCGTAGGGTCAAAACAAAACCGACTACATGCAGATAATTTTACTCGTCAGTGCGGGCGGGGCCGTTGGTGCGCTCATGAGATATGCCGTATCGGGTGTCGCCTATCGCATCCTCGGTCCATCCTTTCCCTGGGGAACGTTGGCCGTCAACATCCTGGGCTGTTTCTTCATCGGCATCGTCTGGGCACTCGTTGAAGGCTCATCCGCCTCACCTGCGTCGCGCACGTTCATTCTCACCGGGATACTGGGCGCGTTCACAACGTTTTCTACGTTCGGCATAGAAACGATCAACCTCTTCCGCGGCGGGGAAATCTCTCTGGCGATCGTCAACGTGCTGGCCAGCAACGTGGGTGGAATCCTTGCCGTCGTGCTCGGGTTGATGCTGGTGCGTTTCCTTACCGCACTTGGAGGTGGCTCATGACGCTACCCGAAGAGGGGATTCTAATCCGAATTTACATCGGTGAATCGGACCGGCTGGACGGAAAGCCGCTATATGAGCAGATCGTGCTGAAAGCACGCGAACTGGGCGTTGCCGGAGCTACGGTGCTTCGGGGCATCATGGGATACGGCGCGGCCAGCCGCATTCACTCTGCGAAATGGCTCCGGCTCTCGGAAGATTTGCCCGTGGTGATTGAGATCGTCGACGCCGAGGAAAGGGTGGTGCGTCTCCTTGAGTATCTAGACACCGTCGTCCGTCAGGGACTCATTACCACCGAACGCGTGCAGATTGCGAAATACGTCCACGACCGCAATGATGCATGATCTACATCAGGGCGCGTTTCAGAAATCGCTTATTTTTTTGAAAGCCTACTTAAGCGTTCGCAACTTGCGCCGATACGAATAGGGAACCACCGCCAGAAACACCACCCCAGAAAAGAGCCCGGCTTCCCCAGGAGGCCGGGCTTTCTTTCTTGCCATCGTATCGTTCATGTTATCCTGCTCCTCAACGTGCTGTCGAGTATCGGAGGACGGCATCGGCGTCGACCAAATCATCGGCTGTCGGAAGAAGTCGGACCCCGTCTCCTCCGATGTCCTACTGGCGCACCGCCTCGCTCCAGCTACATCCGGTACGTACAATTCGCGTGGGGCCGAAATGTTGATGCGTGCGAGGCTACGATGACGATCTTCCCACACCGGATTCGGTCGATCAGCTGCCTCACGAATTCGGCCGTCTCGTCGTCCATGCCGGCGGTAGGTTCATCGAGGAGGAGGATCCTGGATGGACGGACGAGGGCTCTCGCGAGGCCGACGAGCTGGCGCTGACCTCCGGAGAGGCCCACGCCTCCCTCGCCTACGACCGTGGCGTAGCCGGCAGGAAGGCCCTCAAAACAATGCTGCAATCCGAATCGATTGCATCGCTCCACCAGTTCATCGGGGTCGAGGGATCGGCCGAGGCAAATATTGTCGAGAAGCGTTCCGCTAAACAGCCGAACGTGTTGCGGAACGACCCCGACCGCGTCCCGCCACGATTGCATCGAATAGTCAAGCCAATCTCGGCCATTTACCCGAATGCGGCCCGACTCGGGATGGAGCAACCGCTGAAGGATTTTCAGGAGAGTCGACTTACCGGATCCGGTTCGTCCAATCAGCAGAAGGAGATCGCCGCACCGACAATCGAAGGAGACGTGTTCGAACAGCGGATCGCGACCGGGATACCGAAAGCGGAGGTCTTCCACCGTTAGCCCGTGAACCACGCGCACCGAGCGTTTAGTCGCCTCTACGTTCGGGTTGTATTCCGGCTCCAGTGAGGTCAGCTGAAACATGCGATCGAATGCAACGGAAGCTTCCTGAAATCGAACGTTTGCCGTAGCCAGATTTCTGGCCGACTGAACGATCATACCGGCTATCTGGAGCAGGGCAACGAGAGATCCCGGACCGATCGATTCATCGAGCACGAGAAAGGAGCTCCAGGAAAGCACGCCCACAACGGCAGCGGCTCCGACGAGGTCGACCGTCGCCGAGAAGGCTATTCCGAGCTTCCCCAACCTGAATATTTCATGCTGCAAGCGTGCGTACGTCTCCTCCATCCATCGGGCATAGTGAGCCTCCGCGTTGCTTGACTTGATCGTCTCGACAGCTTGAATAACCTCTACGTAGCCGCTCTTGTTGATCGAATGAGCGGCCATCATTCGATGCTGCCCCTTCACGATCGGGTGATGGAAGCGGCGCGTCGAAACGCCCATCACCGCGAGCAACAGAACGAGGGCCACGGCGATAGGGACGCTGTAGAACATGACGAAAAAGAATCCGACCGCCACCACAAGACCGTCGACGACGATATTTCCCAGAACGTCCGTTACGGCCTGCTGGAGGCGTTCGGTGTCGTTCAGGCGGGCGATGAGATCGCCTGTCTTACGTGAACTGAAGAAGGTGAAGGGCAGACGCAGGAGCTCGGCCAGGAAACGATTCGTGATGCGGATGTTGAAGTCTCGGGCCTGTCTGAGCAGAAGCAGGGTGCGTACCACACTCACGCCTGCCTGCAGGACAAGAACGAGGAAAAGGAGCACGATGCCTACGAGGAGTTTTGAGACATCTCGTCTTGGCAGGATATCATCGATCAACTCTCTGGAAAAGATGGCGAGCGCGAGTCCGAATACGGATATGACGGCCCCGATCAGCGTGGACAGCAGTAAGACGGGTGCATCCTCGCGCACGGCCGAGAGCAACCATTGCCGCTTTGCGACGGCCTTCTGACGGCGGCTCTGGAATCGGGCGTTCGGCGTGAGGATGATGAGTGCACGACTCTTCCAGACGGCCCCCAGTGCCTCCGGCGTCATTCGAGACACGCCCGTCGCTGGATCACCCACGATCAGGCGACCGGCGGCAGAACCAAAGCAAATCATGAAATGCTGCCGATTCCCGGGCATCGTAACGTGCAGAACGGCAGGCTCGTCGAGCTGGAACAGATCGGGAAGGTCGCCCCTGTACGCCGCGGAATCGAGGCCGACGTGTCGTGCTGCCTGATGGAGACCGAGCATCGTCGTACCGTACGCCGTCGTGCCGGACAGCGTACGAAGTCTCTCCATCGATCCTTCCCCACCGAAATAGCGCAGGATCCAGGCGAGACACGCCGGCCCGCAGTCGGCCTCGTCGAACTGTCGGACGATGGACCGTTGTGCCTGACGAACCTGTGTATTCGTTCGACCACGCCCGAGCATTATGGCGCCCCCTTCATGGTCCGGAGAATGGTCTCAACAGGCGTCCACCCTTCAAATTCGTGCTGGAGTCGCCCCCCGCTATCGTAAACAAGCACGGTTGGGACGAGCCGAATGCGTAGCCGGCGTCCAAGACCGGGTATCGTATCGCGAAGCACCCAGAACCGAGGTAGGCCGTCCAGTTGGAATTCCCGATTCAGCGCGTCGAGGCGCCGTCGATCCTCCGGAGATATCAGGACGACGTCGGCATCCCCGAAGGCTTTCGCATGCCGGGTCATCGCTGCGATCTCTGCGCGGCAATACTCGCACGTCGTCGTAAAGAAGACGACGACGGTACCGCCGGCGGATCCGGAGGGAATCCGTGTCGGAAGTCCGTCCGCGTCGACCAGATCTGCGTCGGGAAGCACGGAGCGCAGCGCGGACGTTTCTCTCCTTGCATCGAGAACCTTCAGCGTCTGGATACCCAGTAGGAAGACGCCGACGACAACGGCTGCTACACCCGCCATGATGAGGAGACGCTTCATATCCGGTCACCTACATGAGAGCCATCAGCAAGAACGTGACGGCTGCGACGAATAAGAAGAGGCCGGTCCCGTACGCTGCCGCAACGAGACCGACGACGTGCGCGATCGGTCTCGGAATCATCGCGCGGAGCCCGAGCGCGAGCGCACCCACGTAGAGCACCTCAAACAGATTGAGGGATCTGAGGAGATAGGACGCCCATAGTTCGTCCTCCATGAGGTCGAAGAGATTCAGAGCCGAAAGTGGATAAAAGCCCGTATAATCGGCAACGGTCTCGACACGAATGAACGTGACGGCCCAGATCAGCTGGATCACTGCCGCCACGACCCAGATAACCTCACATTGCGCGGACAGTCTGAACAGGTCGGCGAGAGCGACGTCCCAGTAGGCGATGGCACAGCCGGCTGCCAGACAGACGGCCGTGAACCCGACCTTCGTTACCAGAAAGGCAGGTGTAATGGCATAGCCTACGATCGTCCACGTTCTCCGTTGGGCGGCGAATGCATCGAACCGATCTTCCAGTCCGTCTACCGGCCAGGATCGCGAGATCACGTCGGACGTCACCACGTGGCGCTCCACAAGGACGGCGATGGCGACGTAAAGCACCGAATAACAGGCCAGGAGCAGCCAGAATTCCGCCCACGCTGCATTGCGGCGGCGGTGAAGCGAGCGATCGCTCGGCGAGGCGGTATCGGAGCGGATGGCCACGGTGCGATCATGTCAGCGTGATGCCGGAGGTAATGGCCGGCCCGTGAGATGAGTCCGGATGACGTGCAGGGTATTCCTGTCTACGCTGCCATCGAAGAGGATCCTCCCTTCCTCGATGAGCAGAACCCGATCGCTCACGTCCACCACGTGTTCGAGGTCGTGACTCGATATGACCGTCGCCGTTCCATGCGAGGCATGCAGCGATAGAACCAGTTCCTCGAATCTCGCGCGCGAACGGGGGTCGAGATGGGTGAACGGCTCGTCCAGCACGAGCCGTCGCGGACGAACCATAATTGCTGCGACGAGACCGATCTTTTTCCGCTGTCCCTGCGAAAAATCGCGGATAAATTTCTTCTTCCGTTGCACGTGCGACGGCAGCTCGACGAAGTCTGCGAACTCGTACAGCCTCAACCTCTGCTCCTCCCGGGGCACCCCGTACGCATCACCGACGAACTGCCAGAACTCCCAGGGAGTCAGAAAGGGTATGAG
>JBBDTI010000069.1:21335-22818 GCA_040904565.1 Rhodothermales bacterium | reverse complement strand
CGGGCAGGGCGACGGGCAGGCGCGGGAGCTCCTTCGCGAGGTTCGCCGCGGCTACCGCCCGAATCAGGTCGTGCATTTTCGTACTCCGGAAAATGAGGCAGACCTGGTGGCGGTCGCACCGTTTACGGCGACGCAAACGGCCCTGGATGGAAAGGCTGCCGTTTACGTATGCCGCGACTTTCAATGCGAGGCTCCGGTGACGGAGGCAGAGTCCCTCCGGCAGGTGCTCGACGCGCGCTGAGGCCGTTAGGTAGCGTCTGCCCCCATCAATGATCAGATCGACCGAAAGACCATGCAGGACGTCTATATCGTTTCCGCCATCCGGACGCCCATCGGGCGGTTCGGGGGCTCGCTGAAGGATCATTCGCCCGTGGACCTGGCCGCCCACGCGATGCGGGCGGCGCTCGATGCGGCCGACGTCGAGGGGAAGGCGCTCGATCTGTATCTCTTCGGCAACGTGCTGCGCGCCGGCCACGGGCAGCTCATCCCGCGACAGGCGGCGATCCGGGCGGGCATTCCGGAATCGGTCGACGGCACGGCGCTCGACATGGTGTGCTCCTCGGGCATGATGAGCCTGATCACCGGGGCCGCGTTCATCCGGTCGGGCGAGGCCGATCTGATCCTGTGTGGCGGAACCGAGTCGATGTCGGACACCGGCTTCTACCTTTCGTCTCGCGCCCGCTGGGGATATACGTTCTTGCTCGGGTCGCCCGAGCAGGTGATAGACCTCATGCAGCACGATGGGCTGACGGATCCGATGAGCGGGGAGGCGATGGGCGAGCAGACGGAGCGGCTGGTGGCCGAGCACGGCATTACCCGCGAGGAGCTCGACGAGGTCGCCGCCCGATCTCATCGCCTGGCTGCCGCCGCGACGGATGACGGCGGCTTCGCCGACGAAATCGCGCCGATGCGCCTGTCGGTTCGAGGCGAGGACGTGTTGTTTGAACGGGACGAGGGGATTCGGGCGGATTCGACGGCCGAGAAACTCGCTGCACTGCGTCCCGCCTTCACGCCGGACGGCGTGCTGACGGCCGGCAACTCGAGTCAGATCAGCGACGGAGCCGCGGCCCTCCTTGTAGCGTCGGGCGATGCCGTCCGGGCTCACGGATTGACGCCGCTGGCACGGCTGCGCGGCACGGCGTGGTCGGCGGGGCCGTCGTGGCGTTTCCCCGAGGCGCCGATCCCGGCGGTTCACGACGCGCTCGGGAAGTCGGGCCTCTCGGTTGACGACGTCGGCCTCTTCGAAAACAACGAGGCCTTCGCTATCAACAATCTGCTATTCTGCCGGATGCTCGAGGTCGACCCCGATCGGCTCAACGTGCACGGAGGAGCCATCGCGCTGGGCCATCCTATCGGCGCATCCGGTGCTCGCATCACGACGACGTTAATCCACGCCCTGCGTCGCCACGGCCACGAAACCGGCGTGGCCTCCATCTGTCACGGGACGGGCGGCGGCACGGCGATGGTCGTCGAGGTGGTCTAG
>JBBDTI010000069.1:9803-21235 GCA_040904565.1 Rhodothermales bacterium | reverse complement strand
CACGCCACTACTTATTTCACGAGGTGTCCCCATGAAATCGCTGCTCTCCATCACCTTCGCGCTGCTCTTCGGATTGGCATCCACCGCTCAGGCGCAGTCGGCGCAGGTTCAACAAGTCTCCGATCGTGACGACGTGTTTCGCCAGCTCGTGACGATCCAGATGGTCGAGTCGCTGGCATCACCCAACGCCATGATTCGGAATCAGACGCTGAAAAACGCCATCGTCTTCAACACCCTCTATCCCGAGCGCGCGGATCTGTATCGCGTCGTTTCCAGCATCGCCGCGGTAGCCGAATCCGACGTGTCCGAGTCGAATCGCCGTCTGGCCGTTGCCGCGCTCCGATCCATCGATTCCTACCGTGCCAGGCAGTACCTCGCCGAGATTGACGGCATGGAGGACGCGGACTTTCACCGTCTCGTCGCCGGCGTGTTGACGGAGTACCGCGAGGCAAGGGTCAACGCAAATACCCGACGGATGTAATCGGATCGAGGCCGCTCAGGCAGACGGTATGCGCTTCTCACTCTCCCGGAGGTCGGCTTCGACGGCGACGAGCGCGTCTCGATACACGGCGAGGTCTTCTTCAGAGAAAAGAATGAAGCGAACCTCGTCAAGATCCTCCGGATGATCGTAGAGAAAGTCCGCCGCCATCGTCGTTGCGATGGCGGCGGCTTCTTGTATGGGGTAGCCGTAAGCACCCGTGCTGATCGATGGAAAAGCGATCGTCCGGCAATCCATTTCTACGGCGAGCTCCAACGCATTCCAGTATGCGTCGGCCAGGAGCGCCTCCTCCTTATGGCGTCCGTCGCGGTAACGAGGGCCGACGGCGTGGATCACGTAGTCGGCATCGAGATGGCCGGCCGTCGATACGACGGCCTCTCCGGTCGGCAGTCCGTCAGGATAGTCCGAATCGCGGATTTCCTGGCAGGCTTCGAGGATGGCAGGGCCGCCGGCGCGGTGAATGGCGCCGTCCACGCCGCCGCCTCCGAGAAGGCTGGAGTTCGCTGCGTTCACGATCGCGTCGACCTGCTGTTCGGTGATGTCGCCGTGCTTGAGTACGATCGCGGCGTCGCCAATTTCGAGTCGATCCATGTCTTTTTTTGGCTTACAAACGGTGAATACGTCGACGATGTGGGGCGGTACGGTGACGTCGAGCGCGCGCACGTCGGTCCCCGGCACGCGGCGTGGCATCTCGCCGGTGTTGCCGGGGAGGGGGAGGAAGCACGGGGGAGGGTGGATCCGGTGCAGGGGGTGGAGGATCGTCCCTGGGACCTTCGTCCCGGCCGCCGGTGAACCTGGTCAGGGCGTAAAGCCCCACCGCGATGGGAATGGCCCCGATGAGGAGTGCGAAGGTCTCAATCATCTCAGCAGGTCGTCCGTAGGTGCCGAAACCCGGTGCGCGAGCGCCGACTACCACCGTCAGGGTACGCTCGACCGACCGTGGATCGCCCCCTGAACGCAGAATGTGAGCGGATGCGATCGCACGGTCTTTAACTTTTTAAACCCGAGCGGACGCGTAAGATTCCGGCACATTGTCCCTTTCTCTTAACAAAACGTTCGAAAAAGGTGCCCGTCAATCCGCTTCCGCCGTCTTCAGATAGGTCATGTCGCGGAATACGCTACGGTACTGATTGAGCAGCAGCACGCCTTCCCGCGGGCGCAACCGCCCGGCACTTACAGCGGTACGGATGAGATCTCCCATGCGGCGTTCCAGGTCGTTCGCGTGATATTGGACGAGTTCGAGTTGTTCCTCCACGGTGGCACCGGGCAGGATCTCATCCAGATAGAAATTGTCCGGTTCGGTTTCATCGGCGTACACGTGGACCTCCGTCACGCGGCCGAAGAGATTGTGCATGTCCCCCATGATGTCCTGGTACGCCCCCATGAGAAACAGACCGAGGAAATACGGCTCGTCGGGACGGAGCTCGTGCAGCTCGAGGTGGCGTTTGTCGCCGTGCGCCGAGACGAACCGGTCGACCTTGCCGTCCGAGTCGCACGTCAGATCCACGAGAACGCCTCGCCGGGTCGGTCGTTCGTCGAGCCGGTGCAGGGGCATAATCGGGAAACGCTGCTGGATGGCCCAGTAGTCGACCATCGATCGAAAGATCGAGAAGTTGCACTGGTAATGGTCCACGAGCTGGTATTCCAGCGAACGGAGCGTTTCCGGAAGCCGGTCCACGTCTCGCATCCCGTCCGCTTCGGCGGACGCGGACGTTCGGCCGCTTTGCGCTGCATCGCCCCCTCGCGTGCTCTCCGCCGCACCGGGGCCCCGGTCGTGATCCTGGAGGCGGCGATCGATGGCGATGCACAGATTCCAGAACGCACGGTCGAACCGAGCTTTCGTTTCGACGCCCACCTCGCCGGCGCGAAAGAGGTCGGTCACCCGGACCTTCAGGGCGTGAGCCTCCTTGTAGATTCGATCGAGGACCTCGATCGTGTGGCCGGGGGTCTCCGCGCCCTCGTCATCTAACCGTCCGGACAGATCGCGGAGCGCGTCGAGGAGCGGATGCTTGTCGTCGTGCGACCGATCCGTCGTGGCCACATCCTTCCTACGGCGCCCGACGGCTTCCACCACGAGCATCGAATGGTGAGCCGTCACGGCGCGGCCACTTTCCGATACCAGGATGGGATGAGGTACGCCCGATTCGTCGAAGATCCGCTTGCACGCAGACACGACGGTCCGCGCGTAATCATCCAGCTCGTAATTGATGGTCCCGAGCGCTTCCGGATTACCGGCTTCGTAGGCTACACCCAGTCCGCCGCCCACATCGAAGTACTCGATGCCGACCTTCTTCTCGAGCATCCAGGCGCACACCCGAGCGGCCTCCTCTACGGCTTCCCGGAGCGTATCGAGGTCCGCGATCTGGCTCCCGAGGTGGAAGTGGAGGAGTTTGATTCGGAGGGGCAGGCCATCGGCACGAAGCTGCTCGACGAGGTCGACCAGCTCGGAGAGGGACAGGCCGAACTTCGAATTTTCTCCCCCCGATTCGGACCAGAGTCCGGCTCCCCGCGTCGTCAATCGCACGCGCACGCCGACGTCGACCGTCACCTCCGCCGCGCCGGCCTCCTCGAGCGCGAGATCGAGCTCCTCGCTTCGTTCCAGCACGGGCAGGACCCGCTTGCCGAGCCGCTGACCAGCCAGCATGAGCCGCATCATGTCCCGGTCCTTGGCCCCGTTGCACAGCAGGAGCACGTCGCGATCCGCCAGGTAGGGCAGTGTGGCGATCAGCTCCGACTTGGAGCCGCACTCGAGCCCGTGACGATACGGTGCGCCGGCGTCCAGGATTTCCTCCACGACCTCCCGCAGCTGATTCACCTTGACGGGATAGACGCCTTCGTAGGTGTTTTCGTAGCCCGATTCGGCGATGGCGGACTGGAAGGCGCCGTTGAGGTGGTCGACGCGTGACTTCAGCAGATCCTGAAAGCGGATGAGGGCGGGAAAGGCGATCCCTCGCTTGCCGAGCTCGCGCACGACGTCGAATACGTCGACCTCCGTGTCGGTCTCTCGAATGGGACGCGTGGCGACGTGCCCGGCATCGTTGACGAAGAAATACCCGTCGCTCCAGGCTTCCACGAAATAAGTGTCGGAGGAGCGCCGCGGACTCCACGGCGCGTCGGGCGAGACGTCAAGGTCCGTTGAAACGTCCGGTGAATCGGAATCCAAATCGTGTCGGAGCTGGTGGATGAGAACGTCGTGAGCGCGGAGGGTGGATGCCCACCCGGCTTCGCCCCGAAAACGCGCGGGTTCGGGGCGAGTTTCGGACGGGTTGGTTGTCGCCTGCCGGGGTGCCTCCCCTCCCGGGCCGCCGTGACGGCAGCGAGCCGTCAGCCCCCCAGAAACGGCTCGATAGCCCGTTCGTGCGATTGGAGCGCGACGTCGCGAGCCGAGAACCCGAACATGTCCTCTGGAGAGAAGACGAGGCGGAAGTCGTGCGGCAGAAAAAACGTCTCGAACTTACGGGCGAACTCGTCCAGTCGCTTCAGGTAGTACGCCGTGTTTTCGTCCGGCGACCCCGCATCCCATTCGTCGGCGAGGCGGCAGTTCTCGAACGTCGTGACGGTCGGGGACTGTCCCGTGACGTAGTACGTGATGCGGTCGCCCTTGCGCACGGGGCGGCCCGACCGCTCGGCGCGGGCGGTGGCGAGTTCGTACGCCGCCGCTTTCGGCCGGCGCCCCCGCTCCACATCCATCCGATACTGCCGCACCGTGTCTTTCAGTGTCTCGGTGCGGGAGAAGCTCTGCACGCTCTTCCAATCGTGGTCCACGATTGCCTGCCGGGTCTCGAGATAGAGCGCGTGCAGACCTTCGACGTCGTCCTCGAGCAGCATGCGGATCGCGCGGCGCACGAACCGGCGGCCGAAGCGTTCGACGGATCGGGAGACGAGCGACGAGCCCTTGAAGGTAAGCGTGCCGTCGTAATGCACCAGCGCGTAGTTCTTCTTCTTGTAGGAAAGCATCTTCCTGAAGCGGCCCTCGAATCCCACGCGGATGCCCTCCGGAAGGGCGCCGGAGAGCGCCTCGACGTACGTGCGTTCGGCATCCTCGCCGGTGACGTGCTCCGGCGGGACGAACAAGACGCCGTCCGTGTCGACTTCTATGACGCGGCCGCCGTCCTCCCAGATGCGGCGCATGAGGGCGCGAAGCAGCTCCTGCCCGACCTCCGCCACGCGGTCCGCCTCCGAAAAATCGTTGAACAGCGCCTGGCCGAATCCAAGCTGTCCGTAGAACGAGTTGATGAGGACCTTGTAGGAGCCCTGCCGCGCGTCGAGCTCGCTGCGTGATTCGTCGGTCTCCGCGTCTTCCATGGCGCGTTTCGTGCGGAGGCGCAGGTCGGTCAGGCGCTGGAGGAGGTCGTGAAACAGTCCCAGTGCGTCCTGCTCGGGCCGGACGTCGTACTGGAGCATGATGGAAGGATAGAGGCTCTCCACGTCGGCATAGACGATGGGTCCGGTTACGCCGGTGAAGAGGATGTCGGTATAGCCGCCGGTCGACTGCGAGCCGACCTCGCCGCGGGGGATGGAATGCTTCCGCCGCAGGTATTCGCGGATGAAAAGCGATTCGATCTTCGCGGCCGGACCGGTACGGGCGGCTCTTCCGTAGGGCATCGGGACGATCTGCGTGAGATAGAACGTCGAGCCGGAAAGATGCCGTGCCAGCCGTTCCGTCTCGACGACGTCGTCCATCGCGTACCGTGCGAGCCGGTCGGGATCCTCCCGCCAGATGCGGGAGATGTCGTCGCCGCGGACGTACGTCCGATTCTCTGCCGCGAACCCGAAATAGCGCGCGGCCGCTTTGAGTCCGTACGAGGGCATGTCCCGCTTCACGACGTCGTAGGACAGGACCTGGAAGTAGGTGTCGATGACGTGCCGGCCCGCGATGTCGAACGCCGTGTAATCGACCGCACGCTCGGCGAAGCGCATGGTCGAGGAAAAGGTGCGCGGCGCCCGGCCGTCGCGCCCGATATCGAACGAGACGCCGTGACGGCGGCAGCGTTCGACAATGTAAGGGAGGTCGAACCCGAGGATGTTGTGTCCTTCGATCACGTCCGGATCCCGCTCGCGAAGGAGCTCGGCCGTCCGGCGCAGCATGTCTGCCTCGGAAAGCTCGCGTCCGTCGACCAGATGAGACCACCCCCGGTTGTCGCTCAGCGCGACGAGGAGGATGCGGTCGGCGGGGCGCCGGGCATTCGAAAACTCAGCCTCGGAATAGGTCTCTATGTCGAGCTGCAGCCGGTGGAGCTCGTCGAAGGCCATGCCCTTGAAAAAGGTGCGGCCCGACTGCACGAGGTACTGCTGGGCGGCACTGGGGATGACGTACCGTGCCGCCTCACCGGCCGCGCTCTCGACGTGGCGCCGCGCTTCCATATACGCTCGCCACGTCGAAAACACGACCACGAATCGATACGCGTTCTCGCCGCTCAGCTCCTGGAATCGGAATCGGCGGCGTGAGAAACCGCGCAGATGCTCTACATCCCCCAGAAAAAAGAAGGGGTAGAACGCCTCATCCTGGGCGGATACGGTGCGTCCGTCTCCGGAGCGCCGGTACACCCGGACGACGGCGTGCGGCTCGGCGGTCCGATCCAGCAGCGGATGGATGCCGACGATCCGCGGCGTGTCGTCCTTTCCGTAGAGGGCCGCATGGTCGTCGGGCGTGTCCGTCAGGTCATGGGTCGGGCCACCGGGGGTTTCCGTCGGGCCACCGGGCGCGTCCGTCGGCGCGTTCACGGACGCGTCACGAGCTCGTAATCACGCCGCAGGCTACGCGCGCTCCGGCCGCGCCGCTGGGCTGCGACGTCAGGTCGTCCGCGCCACCATGCACGACGACGGCTCTGCCGATGATGGAATGCTCGCCGCTAAGCGCCAGGCGGTCGTCTTCGAAGAAGAATTCGGCCGTTCCGTCGGGCCCGGCTTCGATATTCCCCAGGTCGCCGACGTGCCGCACGTCATCGGTGCGTGCCCCGTGATCCACGCCTTCCGGATTGAAATGTCCGCCTGCCGAGCTGGCGTCCGGCGCACTGCAGTCGCCCACTTCGTGAACGTGAAAGCCGTGCTCTCCGGGTGAGAGGTTCATGACGGAGCCTTCGATCTGAACGCTGCCGTTAAGGGCCGTGAACGTGACCGTTCCGGTAACGTCGTTCCCTTCCGTAGGCTCGAGCTGGGCCACGGCGGTTTCCTGCGTCCGCGTCATATCGTCGGTGGACAAGTCGTCGCCTTGCTGGTCCGTCTCACAGCCCAGCAGCGCGATGGAGCCGGTCAGAGCCAGGACGAGAAAGATGCGCGAGAAACGAAGAGTCATAATCGGACGTAATTCCACGATTGATGATACCGAGAATTGTTGATGTCGAGCTTGACGTCGGAACGTCAACAGTTCATACTTACCCGTCAGGACATGTTTGTTTCCCCGCCGGCGTGCCGTTGTTTAGATTGTTTCATCGTGCGGGGTGGTGGACTGCCGGTTGGGCCGGCAGGCCTACCGCCCATCGCGGCCGGCGGACGTCCGCGCATGACCGTATCAACCTCCGTTGCAGATGACGCCGCAGTCACAACCGCCCACACTCGACGCGACCGAGCTCGCCAAGCGGTTCGGTCGTCGGCTCCTGTTTCGGGATCTGACGTTTTCCCTGAGGGGAGGGGAGAGTCTTGCCGTCACGGGGGCGAACGGCTCGGGCAAGTCGACCTTGCTGCGCATCCTCGCCGGGGTGATGACGCCGACGCGGGGGGGCGTCACCCTGCGCCTCAACGGCGAAACCGTCAAGCCGCAGGAGCATCCCCACCACGTCGGGCTCGTCGCACCCTATCTGAACGTGTACGAAGGATTCTCGCCGCGGGAGAACCTGCGGTTCATCGCGCGGGCCCGGAGGCTGGCCGGTGAGGGGGAGCGGATCGCGCGGGTGCTCGAGCGCGTGGAGCTGACGGATCGGGCGGACGATCTCGTGTCGACGTTTTCGTCGGGAATGAGGCAGCGCGTAAAGTTCGCCGCCGCCGTGCTCGTCGAGCCGCCCGTGCTGCTGCTCGACGAGCCGAACGTGAATCTGGATGCGGCCGGACTCGCCATGGTGCGGGGCATCGTGGGCGATCATCTGGGTGCAGGCGGACTCCTCGTCGTGGCGACGAACGACGAGGTGGAGGCGGATCGCCACGAACGAGCGCTGCGCATCGAGGATTTTCGCTAATGGGCTGGTGGATCTTCGGTTCTTCGGTTGGGTGCAAAACCCGCCGCGCTCCCGGCTACGTCCGCGCCAGCCCGAGGGCGACGACGTCGACGGCTGCCGCGCCGGCCTCCAGCAGCGCGTGGGCGGCCGCGCCGACGGTGGCGCCGGTCGTGAGGATGTCGTCTACGAGCAGCACGCGCCGGTCGGTGACGGCCGCCGCATCCGTCACGACGAACGCGTCGCGCAGGTTCTCCCAGCGGGCCGATCGCGACAGGCGGGTCTGGGACCGCGTCGGCCGGGGCCGCTGTAGACGGTCCGCGTCGATCGGACGATCGAGGACGGCCGCCACGCCGCGCGCCAGGTAGTCGCTCTGATTGTAGCCCCGTTCGTAGAGGCGGCTCCGGTGCAGGGGGATCGGTACGAGCACGTCGGGAGGGGGGTGCCGGACGAGCGTCCGCTCGTAGGCGCAGCCGAGAATGCGTCCGAGATACAGGCCGTAATGCGGCCTGTTGCCGTATTTGAGGGCCTGGTGGACGTGCTGGAGGAAGCCGCCCTTATCGAAGATCCAGAGTGCGTAGGCCATATCGATCGCCTTCCTGGCCGCCGGAAGCCGGTCGAGTCGTTCCCGAACGTCGTCCGCGTCGGCCCGGTCGGCGGAGCGGATGCACGCGAAGCACAGCAACGTCGACGCGTCCGGTACGTTGTTACCGCAGCTAAGGCAGAATGGCGGCAGGGCGAGGTGCAGGAGTCCGTCGCCGAGGGCTCGAAGTCCGACCACGGCCTGTCGCAACCGCTCGCGTGTTAAAATTTGGTGGACCATCCGATCCAGGCTTCCGCGTCTTCATAAAAGCGGGGATTGTTGTATAATAGACACCCGCAGGCTAGTCCACGTAACCCGTACGCGTTGTTCGATGGGAGATAAAACACGTCGAGGGATGATCATCAAGAATACGGATGATCGTCCTGTCGAAATAAAGATGGCTACCCGACGGATCACCGTCCATCCCGGCCAGGAGAAGATGATCACGGCCGAAGAGGTGCGCGATCCGACGCTGAGGCAGAGTCTTCAGGTACGTTCTATCTCGATCGTTCGACCCGCTACCGTGGAAGAAGACGCGGCCCTCCGTGAAGAACTTGGAGAAGGAGGCGACTAAACCTATCTGTATGCTAAACCCATCTGTATGAACGTTCTCGCGCTCGAACCCTGGTATGGGGGCTCACACGAACATTTTCTCGATGGATTGATCGGGCACAGCCGTCACGAATTTCGTGCCGTCACGATGACGGCCCGGTTCTGGAAGTGGCGGATGCACGGAGGTGCCGTGACGATGGCGCGGAAGACCATCCAGGCTCTGGAGGAGGGGTTCGATCCCGACGTCATCTTCGCCTCCGACATGGTGAACCTGCCGGCCTTTCTGGCGCTGGTGCGCCCTCGTCTGGGTGACGTGCCCGTCGTGCTTTACTTCCACGAAAACCAGCTCACGTACCCGCTGGCGCCCGACGTCGATCGAGACCACACGTACGGGTACATCAACTACCTCTCGTGCCTGGCTGCCGACCGCATCGTCTTCAACTCGCGGTTCCACTTCACCGAGTTCATGGAGGCGCTACCGACGCTGTTGCGGACGTTTCCGGACTACACCCATCTGAAAACGGTTCGGGAGATCCGCAAGAAGTCCATCGTCCTGCATCTCGGCATGGACCTCGAGGCGCACGACCAGTATGCGGGCGAATATCCCGCGCCCGACTGGGGGCCGTCCACCAAGTCGCCCATCGTCCTCTGGAATCAGCGGTGGGAGTACGACAAGAACCCCGAGGCGTTCTTCAGGGTGATGAATCGGCTGGATGATTCGGGACGCAAATTTCGGCTGATTCTGGCCGGGGAGCATTTCGAGCAGCAGCCGCGCGAGTTCGAGCAGGCTTTCGAGCGGTACGCAGACCGCATCATCCACTACGGCTACGCGGAGGATTTCGAGGAGTACAGCCGGCTGCTGCACCGGTCGCATCTCGTCGTCTCCACGTCGATCCACGAATTCTTCGGGATCGCCATCATGGAGGCCGTTTACTGCGGCTGCCATCCGCTGCTGCCCAACCGGCTCAGTTACCCGGAGCTCATCCCGGAGTCGCTGTATCGGCCCCTCCTGCACGCGCCGATCATGTATGAGGACGAGGACGAGCTCTACGGCATTCTCTCCCGCATCTTGAAGGGCGAGGAGCGTCCACTGCCGCCCTCGAAGCTGCGCGACATCCCCAGGCGCCTGGACTGGCGCACGCACGTCGACAGCTACGACGAACTCTTCGATGAGGTGGCGGCTTCGAGAACGGTGGCAGCTTAAAGGGTGGAAGCGTTGGTCGAAGGCGGAAGCTTAGACTGGGCTGCGTGAGGCGATCCGCCTACATATAGCAAGCGCCGGCCGCCCTTAGACGTCCGGCGCTGTGCCGATGCGTGCTGCTATGTGGCGTCCGAACCGGCAGTCGTTCGGGAACCAACCTTATCCCATATTCTCGACCATCGCCTGCGCGAACTCGCTTGTCTTGAGCAGCTTGGCGTCGTCCATCTGCCGCTCGAAGTCGTACGTGACGCGCTTCTGCAGGATCGTCTTCTGGAGTGAGGAGATGATCATATCGGCCGCCTCGTCCCATCCCATATAGCGGAACATCATCTCTCCCGAGAGGATGAGCGAACCCGGATTGACCTTGTCCTGCCCCGCGTACTTGGGCGCCGTGCCGTGCGTGGCCTCGAAGATGGCATGGCCCGTGTTGTAATTGATGTTCGCGCCGGGGGCGATGCCGATGCCGCCCACCTCCGCCGCCAGCGCGTCGGAGATATAGTCGCCGTTCAGGTTCATCGTAGCGATGACCTCGTACTCGTCCGGCCGCGTCAGGATCTGCTGCAGGAACGCATCCGCGATGACGTCCTTGATGACTGTGCCGTCCGGGAGCTCGCACCACGGTCCGCCGCCGATCTCCCTGGCGCCGAATTCGCGCTTGGCGAGTTCGTAGCCCCAGTCCCGGAAGGCGCCTTCCGTGAACTTCATGATATTGCCCTTGTGGACGAGCGTGACGCTTCCGAGTCCACGGTCGCGCGCATACCCAATGGCCGAACGAACGAGCCGCTCGGTGCCCTCCTTCGATACGGGCTTGATGCCTATGCCGCTCGTCTCGGGGAAGCGTATCGAGTCTACCCCCATTTCGTCGTGCAGGAAATCGATCACCTTCTTCACGGCTTCGGTCCCCATCTGGAACTCGATCCCCGCGTAGATGTCCTCCGAGTTCTCGCGGAAAATGATCATGTCCACCTTCTCCGGCTCCTTGACCGGCGAGGGGACGCCCTCGAAATGGCGGACGGGTCGGACGCAGGCGTAGAGGTCGAGGATCTGGCGGAGCGCCACGTTAAGCGATCGGATGCCGCCGCCGACGGGCGTCGTGAGAGGGCCCTTGATCGCCACGTGGTGGTGCCGGATGGCTTCGAGGGTATCTTCCGGAAGCCAGTCATCGAACTTGTTCTTCGACTTCTCACCGGCGAACACCTCGAACCAGACGATCTCGCGATCGCCGCCATAGGCGCGCTTCACCGCGTTGTCGAACACGTTCTTCGCGGCCGCCCAGATGTCCGGCCCGGTCCCGTCTCCTTCGATGAATGGAAGGATGGGGCGGTCCGGCACGGTAAGCCGTCCGTTGTCCACGGTGATGACGTCTCCGTCCGACGGAGGAGTGAGGTGCTGGTATTTCGGCATCTTTAAAAGGTGTCTAGGGGTGTTGGCTCGGTGGTTGTGTCGGGT
>JBBDTI010000069.1:6220-9703 GCA_040904565.1 Rhodothermales bacterium | reverse complement strand
GCCCACGACGTGCAAGATCTCACCTAGAATCCGACTACTTCCCGGCGCGGATAACCATATCCGTCCAAAGGCGGTCCGAAATGGCATCCAACGTAATCGCATCCAACGTTGCTCGACGGGTCACGTGGGCCGGATCCGTGTGTGGACTGTCTAGAGGAATGTGGACCTGGCAATACGGAGACAGGAGAAGCCGTCGCTTTATTGCCCTGAGCACGCGCCTGTTTCCATGCGGCTGGAAACGCCCAATTTGGCCTAATTTGGGGGGTCGCCTTCTAATTCCTGGAAATCACGTGGAAACGAAGGAGCTGCGGCGTGGCAGCCGTCCGCCCCCGCGGCAGCCGTTCACCCACCCGCAGCCACCCTCAAAGCCGCCCCAGCATTTGCCGCAGCCGCAGCTCCCAGACCTTGAAGGCCGCCTCCCGAACGATGGCCTTGCTCATCTTCGACTGGCCTTCCGTGCGCTCGGTGAAGACGATGGGGATTTCCACGAGACGGAAGCCGCTCTTCCAGGCGCGGTACTTCATCTCGACCTGGAAGGAATACCCGTTCGAGTTCACCCGATCCAGGTCGAGAGCCTCGAGGACGCGGCGGTGGTAGCAGACGAAGCCGGCGGTCACGTCATAGACGGGCAGGCGGGTGATGAGGCGCGTGTACACCCCCGCGCCGTAGGAAAGGATGAGCCGGCTCAGCGGCCAGTTCATGATGCGCACGCCGTCGACGTACCGCGAGCCGATCGCCATGTCGGCTCTGCCTTCGCGGACGGGCTCGATCAGGAAGGGCAGGTCGTCCGGATTGTGCGAGAGGTCGGCATCCATCTCGCAGACATAAACATACCCGTGCTCGAGCGCCCATGCGAAGCCGCGGAGGTAGGCCGTGCCGAGGCCGGACTTCGAGGCGCGCTCGATCAGAAAAACAGTGCCGGGATGCCGCTCGATGACCTCCCGCACGCGATCCGCCGTGCCGTCGGGCGATCCATCGTCGATGACGAGCGCGTGGACGTCGACCGGGAGGGCGCGGACCTGCTCGAGCACGGATACGATGTTCTCCGCCTCGTTATAGGTCGGAACGATCACGACGGATCGCGCCGAGTCGGGAGGAGATGGCTCGTTCGAAGTATCCAAGGGCTAAAAAAGTTCAGAATATCGGTGCGGCGCGAGAATACGCGCGGCGTGCACATCCAACGGATTAATGCGCCGCCGATCAATAATGCCGCTTCAGGAAGTCCATCGTGCGCTCGACGACCTCGTCGGGGATGTCGATCTCTTCGTCGGCGCGGACGACGGCTACGGTATTTCGGTACTGTTCGAAGAACTGCTCGCAGCAGCCGCAATTCTCCAGATGCTTCTCGAAGCGCGCCTGCGTGCGTTCGTCCATCGACCCCTCGAGGTAATCGACGAGGAATCGATTGACTTCCTGGCACGAGAGCGGCTCGCCGCGGACGAACCGTTTTATTTTAGCTAAAATACTCATGGAGAATCGATCGAAGTGCCTGTCTAGCTCGGTGTAGTCGGACGCGCGCAGCTCCTTCCGTGATGTCGAGGATGGCCGCCGCCTCGGCGGTCGACAGCTCCTCGATGTCTCGCAGGATGACGATGGTCCGGTAGTCCGTCGGAAGCCGGTCGATGGCGTCGTGGACGATGCGCTTGCGCTGCTCCCGCTCGGCCAGCTTGCTGGGATCCCACGTATCGAACGACTCGACGTACATGCCCTTCGAGAATGCCGGCTGCATCCGCTCGATGTCGTCCTCCTCGTACTGCGAGACGCGCTTGTTCTTGCGGAGGGAGGCTTTGGCGAGGTTGATGCCGATGGCGTACAGCCAGGTCGTGAACTTCGAGTCGCCCCGGAACGAATCCAGTCCCTTGTAGGCCTGCAGGAAGGCTTCCTGCATCACGCTTTCCGCCTCGTCGTCGTCGCGCAGCATACGAACGATCACGCGGAAGAGACGCGGACTTTCCCGCTGTACCATCTTCCCGAACTCCTCCTTGTCGCCCTGGAGCAGCCGCTCCATGTCGATCTCATCCGGCTTCACGTACGGTCTCGCGCTGGTTCAAAGGTATTTCGTATGACGGTGCCGCATACTGTCGATTGCCGCCATCAGGCCCCCACCCGGCCGCCATCAGGCCACCACCCGGCCGCCCGCCCGATTCCAACCGGGAAACACGAGTCAATTGTGACGACCGACTCCGACACATGTTGCAACAGCCTCCGACCCCCGCTGCGAGAGAAAGCTTTTCGGAAATATTTGTCAAGTTCGCGCCTTAGCGGCACGATCGCACGGTCGTACGACGCGGATGATACAATTTCTTGTTACCTTATTGGGCTGACAGTCTGCGAGAAACCGCGCCGGAACGAAGCCGCGCCATAAATCGGCGCTCCCAATTTCACGGCTTATCCGGCGGCAGTGTGATTTGATTGCTGCGTGAAACCCGGCGTTGTCAGCGTTATACAATCACTTGAGCGGACGGTATAGCTGAATAGCGGACGGCTAACCGGGTTTGCGCGTCGTTTTTTTGACAATCTACCTATTAATATGGCCAACGAAACGCAGAATAAGAAGAAGTCCGGCAAGGGTGGAAAGGCAAACGGGGCCGGCACGAAGAAGGCCGGCCAGGACGCGCGCCCGAACGGCCAGGAGATCGACGTTCCGGAGACGCTCGGCGTAGACGGTGAGATCGGAAGCTACCCCGCGGGGGAGTACCGGCACGACGACCTCGGCCTGTCCGACGACCAGGTACGCGAGATGTACCGCAGCATGCTGCTCCAGCGGCGCTTCGAGGAGCGCGCCGCGCAGATGTACGGTCGCCAGAAGATCGCCGGATTCCTTCACCTCTACATCGGCCAGGAAGCCGTATCGACGGGGTCGGCGGAGGCCATCGAGATCGGCAAGGACTCGGTCATCACGGCCTACCGCGATCACGGTCTGGGCCTGGCGCTGGGGATGACGCCGAACGAATGCATGGCCGAGCTCTTCGGCCGCGTCGGCGGTTCCTCCCGCGGCAAGGGCGGATCGATGCACTACTTCAAGAAGGAACTCAATTTCTACGGCGGCCACGGGATCGTCGGCGGACACATCGCCGTGGGACTCGGCATCGGGTTCGCGCACAAGTACAAGGAGGACGGCGGCGTCTGCCTGACGTATTTCGGGGACGGCGCGGTCGGACAGGGTTCGTTTCACGAGTCGCTCAATCTGGCCTCCCTCTATAAGGTGCCGACCGTGTTCATCATCGAGAACAACCAGTACGCCATGGGCACGGCCACCGACCGGGCGTTCGCCAATCCCGATTTCCACAAGTACGGTGTCAGCTACGACATGCCGTCGTCGCTGGCCAACGGGATGGACGTCTTCAGCGTCTACAAGGCGATCTCCGAGCACGCCCAGATGGCGCGCGACAACAAGCCGTCCATTCTCGAGGTACGTACCTACCGGTACCGCGGCCACTCGATGAGCGATCCGGCGAACTACCGGACGAAGGACGAGCTGGA
>JBBDTI010000069.1:4076-6120 GCA_040904565.1 Rhodothermales bacterium | reverse complement strand
GGTCGGTAGCCGGAGACCTACCATTCGATTACAAGACATTCGACGACGAACAACATGGCAGAACTTCAATTACGAGAAGCCCTCCGCGCCGCAATGGTCGAGGAGATGGAGCGCGACGAGAACATCTTCCTCATCGGGGAGGAAGTCGCGGAGTACGACGGTGCCTACAAGGTCAGCGAGGGGATGTTGGACCAGTTCGGCGCCAAGCGGGTGCTCGACACGCCCATCAGCGAGAGCGGGTTCTCCGGACTCGGCGTCGGAGCGGCGATGGCCGGGCTCCGGCCCATCGTCGAGTTCATGACGTTCAATTTCTCCTTCGTGGCCTTCGACCAGCTCGTCAACAACGTGGCCAAGATCCACTACATGTCGGGCGGACAGTTCAAGGTGCCGATCGTCTTTCGTGGGCCCAACGGCGCGGCCGGACAGCTTGCCGCCACCCACAACTCGTCGGTCGAGTCGCTCTACTCCAACTTCCCCGGACTGAAAGTCGTGGCGCCGTCCAATCCGGATGACGCCAAGGGCCTGTTGAAGTCGGCCATCCGCGACGACGACCCCGTCATCTTCCTCGAAAGCGAGCTGATGTACGGGATGAAAGGGGAGGTCTCCGACGAGGAAGACTACCTCATTCCGCTCGGCAAGGCGCGGATCGCCCGGGAAGGCAAGGACGTGACCATCGTCGCCCACCAGAAGAGCTACTGGCAGGCCCTCGAAGCGGCCGAGGAGCTCGTCGAGGAAGGCTACGACCCCGAGATCATCGACCCGCGGACCATCCGGCCGCTGGATATCGAAACCATCCGGGAGTCGGTCAAGAAGACGAACCGCCTCGTCGTCGTCGACGAGAGCAATCCGTTCGCGAGCTTCTCCTCGGAGGTCACCTATCAGGTTCAGGAGAGCGTCTTCGACTTTCTGGACGCTCCCATCGTCCGCGTGACGGCCAAGGACGTGCCCGCGCCCTACGCCAAGAACCTGATCGAATACTACATGCCGCGGGCGGAAGAGATCGTCGCGGCGGCCAAGCGGGTCATGTACGTCGATTGATATGGGTGGATGGGGACGGGTGGTCGTTCGGCGAAACGTCGTGCGAGGGCCGCAACGCACGGTTATCCAACCGGCACCATCCAACCGGTGTTATCCAACCGGAACCATCCAACCGGTAAGATTAAACCGGAATCATAGAGCCGACATCATCCAGCCGACATACCCGGTTAAGTGAAGCACAACGTAAGGAACACGAAAGAAGGTAGATAATGGCGATCCCCGTAGAAATGCCGAAAATGAGCGACACCATGGAAGAAGGTGTGCTCGTCGAGTGGCTCGCAGAAGAAGGAGATGAAGTGTCGGCCGGCGACATCATCGCCCAGGTGGAAACCGACAAGGCGACGATGGACCTGGAGGTGTACGACGACGGCGTTCTTCTGAAGAAGGTGATCGGGCAGGGGGATGCCGTGCCCATAGGCGCCCTCATCGCCGTGCTCGGCGACGAGGGCGAGGATGTCTCCGACGTGCTGGCCCAGTATGAGGGCGACGGTGCGGCAGCCGAGGAAGAAGACGAGGCGGCCGAAGAGGAGGAAGCCGAAGCCGCGGCCGACGAAAAAGAAGCGGACAAAAAAGGAGCGAAAGAGGAGAAGGCCAAGGCGCCGTCGGCCAAGGGCGCTCCCGCCGGCGACGGCGCGCCGCGGCGCACGGCACCGAAGGTCGCGGCGGATGGGGGAGACGGCGACGGTCGCCTCCGGAGCTCGCCGCTGGCCCGGAGACTGGCCAGCGAGCACGGCATCGAGCTGGAGCGGCTAGAGGGCAGCGGGCCGAAGGGCCGGATCATCAAGCGGGACGTCGAGGCGGCCATCGAAGAGGGCGTTGCAGAACCCGCCGTGCCGGCGTACGACGTGTTCGTGGACGAGGACCGGCCCGCCTACGAGACGGAGAAGATCTCCCAGATGCGCAAGACGATCGCCCGCCGCCTGGCCGAGAGCAAATTTACCGCCCCGCACTTCTACCTGACGGTGGATGTGGACATGGAGCAGGCGGTGGCCTCGCGCACCCGCAT
>JBBDTI010000069.1:1933-3976 GCA_040904565.1 Rhodothermales bacterium | reverse complement strand
TGCGGATCGGAAGGGCCTCGCCCGGATCGCGACCGAGACGCGCGACCTGGCCACGAAGGCCCGCGAGCGCAAGCTGCAGCCGGAAGACTGGGAGGGCTCGACGTTCACAACCAGTAATCTCGGCATGTTCGGCATCGAGGAGTTTACGGCCATCATCAATCCGCCTAACTCCTGCATCCTCGCCATCGGCGCCATCCGCGATGAGCCCGTCGTGAAGAACGGCGAGGTGGTACCCGGCAAGCGGATGAAGCTCACGCTGTCTTGCGATCACCGGATCGTCGACGGGGCCACGGGAGCCGAGTTTCTCTCCACGGTGCAGCGTTTTCTCGAAGAGCCGCTTTCGATGTTGATGTGAGCACGTTCACGCTCGCCCATCTATCCGACATCCATTTCGGTAAGATCGCTCACGAAGGCATCGTGGGTGCGCTGGTGGAGGAGGTCAACGCACTGAACGTGGATCTCGTCGCCATCAGCGGCGACCTGACGCAGCGGGCGCGCGACGGCGAGTTCGCCGCGGCGTCCGACATGATCGACGCGATGCACCCGCACGTTCTGGTCGTGCCGGGCAACCACGATGTCTACGCGTGGTGGCATCCCATCCGCCGCATCTTCCATCCGCTCGACCGGTTTCGCCGCCACATCAGCGACGAGCCCGCGCCGTCGTTCGAGGCGGATGGCGTGGCGGTGCTCGGGCTCAACTCCGCCTACGGCCGGACGATCAAGGGCGGGCGCATCGCCACGGACGCGCGCGACGCGCTGTCGGCCTATTTCGCCGGACTCGACGCGTCCGTCTTCAAGGTCGTCGTCGTCCACCATCACCTCTCGCAGATCAAGGCCCTCGGCTCCCACGACATCGTCCGCAACGCCTCCGACACGCTCGAACGGGCGGGCGACGTGGGGGTGGATCTCGTGCTCTGCGGACACCTGCACGTCTCCCACATCGAGCCGCTCGAGATCATTCCCGACGAGCGGCGGCTGGTCATCGCCAGCGCCGGCACGGCCACGAGCAGCCGGGGCCGCGGCAAGCACCGCGAGACGAATTTCTACAACGTGGTGAAAGTGGAGGCGGACGCCTTCACCGTCGAGGAGCGGCGCTACGTTCCCGAAACCGACTCCTTCGAATCCGACTGCGTAACGGAGTTTCGGCGGTAGGTGGTGGGGCGGTACGTGTATATTCCGCTGCTACAATGTGATCGTAAGGCCGGTCACCTATTGACCGGCGTGATGGGTTGCGGAACCGTTCGGTCCAGTTGCTGTCTCTCAACTAGATCTAAATGATGATTAGATCTGAAAAATGATCCGGGGTTATTCATGCCGAGCCGTGCGGAAGACTGGTACAACCAGGCAGCTAAAGATTTAGATACGGCGGAGCGCATGGAGGAGCTCGGCCGGCATGAATGGAGTTGCTTCGCGGCTCAGCAGGCGGCCGAAAAGGCCGTTAAAGCCCTTCATCTTCGCTTGGGTCAGGATGCCTGGGGACACGTTGTCGCCGAGCTCCTCGAAGAACTTCCGAAAGAGGTGGAAGCGCCCTCATCCGTCGTCGAGTCGGGCCGAGTTCTCGACAACTACTACATCCCGACAAGATATCCGAATAGCCATCCAAAGGGGGCACCGTTCGAGCATTACGGGCCTTTTCAGAGCGCGGATGCCCTCAAACATGCGCGTATCGTCATTGCGTTTTCTGCAGAAAAGGGAGGGTTTTAACCATGCCGGTGCGCCAACTCGGAGACAGCGTGCTGAAATGGCCGGATGCGGAAAGCGTCCGATCGGCTGCTGAGGAGTGGGCCGGTAGGGTGGCGGCACATCACGATCACGTTCGCGCCGTCGGGTATTTTGGGTCTTTCGCTCGGGATGACTGGGGCGTCGGTAGCGACCTCGATATCGTCGTCGTTACCGTCGAAAACGACGTGCCATTCGAGAAGCGAGGACTCGACTTCGACGTGGTGGATCTGCCGGTGCCCGTGGATCTGCTCGTCTACACGGAAGAGGAGTGGGTGACGTTGTCTCGCGGCCGCATGGCGCACGCCGATCGTGAGATGGTGT
>JBBDTI010000069.1:0-1833 GCA_040904565.1 Rhodothermales bacterium | reverse complement strand
GAGTGGGTGACGTTGTCTCGCGGCCGCATGGCGCACGCCGATCGTGAGATGGTGTGGCTTGTCGACCGCCGGCGCTGAATGCGGGTGCATTTCGGATCCTGCATCCACCTGCGTGCCTGCTCGATCGAACCGAACGTATCGTCGGCCAGGGGCCAGGAGCCGCGCGTGTCGGAGGGCCCGCTCCGCTTCAGATACGCCAGCTACATTGAAGGTTCTCGATACCTGGAAGCTGCTTATGCCTCCGAGATGCGGCGCAAGTGTCTACGAATGCGTCGAATCAATTCGCCCGGACGGAGCACCTCTACGTCGGGGTGACCAGGTTGAAAATCGCGTACGTTAAAAGTAGTCAGAAACGGACATTCTTCGTGGATCGCCGCAACCAGAAGGGGAAGGTCCTTCGGATCGGCGCGACCCCAGTGTGGTACGATCTCGCGAGCAGCCAGGTTGGGAATGACTCGCAGGCATCTGCTGATGAGCATCCGCATCGCGGGAAGCGCCTGTGGGAGACTGCTGCTGAGGTTTCGTTCGACCTCAGTAACGACCTGTTGTGTGCAAATGGCGTCGATTAGCGTCAATTCGGAGATGCGCAGGACGACCTGACTGGCGGAATGCTCAGAAGACGATGCAGCACCGGCAAATAGTACGTCTGAGTCGACGAATACGCACAACGTGTCGCTGCCGGCTCCCTCAGTCACAATCGGATGTCCCGCCTTCGGGTTCTACCGGAGGTGATACGGAACGAGCGGCAACAAATGCCTCGCCGTACTCCTCCTTCACGTACCGCTTCCGTTCGCTTCGGAGCCGATCGAGAAGTTCTTCGGTGGACAGACCGGCATCGAGTCGCAGATGCTCGATTTCCCTCGCCAGCTCCGGCACCATAGGCACCATCGGCGTCAGGACGAACACACCGTCGAGATCTATGACTTGGAGAGCGTCTCCCTCATGAAGCCCATATCGTTCTCGCATCTCCTTGGGAAGCGTGAGTACGCCTCGCTTACGGAGCTGTATCGTGGCACGTTCGGGAGTCTCCGGCATAGCAGTGTATACTGAATATCAGGATAATCAGTAATTCTGCATACGCTTCGTGAACTACCAGGATCCCTCGACCACACCTTCGAAGACGGCGGCGTCTGACAGCCGCATGGCAAAGCGATCACGAAGTCGACCCAGACCGCTCGCGAACTTGTTCATATGTCTGGACAAGTTCGCCTCATCATTCCGACCGCGCTGCGTTACTCTGGCGGCGCGGTCGGAAGCTGAGCGGCGGACGGGCTCTCGCGACGGATATAATCTAGAGCAGAAAGGAAACGTCTCTCCGCGCTCTGGGTAACGCGAATTCTCATTCGCTCGGGGAGAGAAGATCGTCTGCCTTCGCGAATACCGTCTTGAGGTCGGATCCCTCTTCCCGTTCGATTTCCAGTTCACCCCGGATGAGCGCCTTCAGGATTTCGATCTCGCTTCGCGAACGCTCGAAAGCGTGGGCGCTTACCATCACGGCCGCAGCTCGCCCTCGCTGCGTGATAAAGACCGGCTTCCTCGATGACTGAAGCCGGCTGATGATGCCCGCTGCATTCCGGCGCAGCTCGGAGATGGGGATTATATCTGGTACGATGCTCATCGAAATGTCCTTTGGGAGATACGTTCGGTGGCCGGCCCATGCGGGCGAGCGTGTGCCAGGGAACCATGATTCAAAGTGGCCAGTCCATTAGCCAAAAATAGCCAATTCTGGCTAATCAATTAGCCGGAATGGCATGACGCTCAGTCGAGGATGCGCGGGTCCAGTTGCAGGGGAAGGGCGTCGTTTACCTGCAGTGCACCTGAAAAGTCGGGGTG
>JBBDTI010000068.1:21507-24120 GCA_040904565.1 Rhodothermales bacterium | reverse complement strand
TCAAACGCCGCTGCATCAAACGCCGCTGCATCCCGCGGCGGGAGGTGCCGAAAGCGGGCTGTAAGAAATCCGTACGCGTGAACCCATGGGAACGGAATGCATATGAATGACGTGCTAATTCACTGTCGCGCGGCTCCACCGGCGTGATCTTCTGCCGTGTATGGCGTAGTGTAACGGCAATATGCGAATGCAAATCCAGAACATGAGAAAACGGATCGCGCGTAACGACGCACGTAGAGATCTCGTACATGTAGATCTCAAAGATCGCACGCGATGTTGGGCCTAGCCTGATCCCTCCGGCCGCTCGGCCGGGCGCCCCTTCCCTCGTACCCGTTTTCTCCGTTACCGTACCTCGACTGCCGTACGTCTTTATGGCTGATACAACCAAGGACACGCATCTGGACCGTCTCGAGTCCGAAGCCGTCTTCATCATGCGCGAGACGGCCGCACAGTTCGAGCGGCCCGTCCTCATGTTCTCGGGTGGAAAGGACTCCCTCGTAATGGTCCGCCTCGCCCGGAAGGCGTTCTATCCGGCATCGATTCCCTTTCCCCTGCTGCACGTCGACACGGGCCACAACTTCCAGGAGGCGCTCGATCTGCGCGACCGGCTGGTCGAACGCATGGATGTCCGGCTGATCGTCAGGAAGGTGCAGGATTCGATCGATCAGGGGCGCGTTCAGGAAGAGAAAGGGCCCAATGCCAGCCGCAACGCGCTGCAGATTACGACGCTGCTGGACGCGATCCAGGAATTCAAATTCGACGGGGCCATCGGCGGCGCCCGGCGCGACGAGGAAAAGGCGCGCGCGAAGGAACGATTCTTCTCTCACCGCGACCGATTCGGCCAGTGGGACCCCAAGAACCAGCGTCCGGAGCTGTGGAGCCTCTTTAACGGCCGCAAGCGGCCCGGCGAGCACTTCCGGGTGTTCCCGCTGAGCAACTGGACCGAGCTCGACGTATGGCAGTACATCCGGCGGGAAGACATCGAAATTCCTTCCATCTACTTCGCCCACGAACGGGACGTGGTCGAGCGCGACGGGGTGCTCCTGGCCAAGAGCGATTATATCTCACTGCTCGAAGGCGAGGAGTACCGACGGGAGACCGTGCGCTTTCGGACGGTCGGCGACATGACGTGTACCGGAGCGGTCCGCTCCGATGCGTCCACCCTCGACGCAATCGTCGAGGAGGTGGCCTCCGCCCGCGTCACGGAGCGCGGCGCGCGTGCCGACGACAAGCGCTCGGAAGCCGCCATGGAAGACCGCAAGAAGCGCGGATATTTTTAAATCGAACGACGGCGAACGGTTGGCGGTTGCCGAGATCAACCGCCGCCGTCCTCCAAAAAGGCCCCGTCAACCGTCAACAATACGTCGATTACATGGACCTCCTACGATTCACCACGGCCGGAAGCGTCGACGACGGCAAGTCTACGCTGATCGGGCGGTTGCTATACGATTCGAAGTCGATCTTTAAGGACCAGTACGAGGCGCTCGAACGCGCCAGCGCGGCCCAGGGCAACGGCCAGGTCAATCTGGCTCTGTTGACGGACGGACTCCGGGCCGAGCGGGAGCAGGGCATCACGATCGATGTCGCCTACCGCTATTTCGCTACGCCGCGGCGCAAGTTCATCATCGCCGATACGCCGGGCCACGTCCAGTACACCCGCAACATGGTGACGGGAGCGTCGACGGCCGAGCTGGCCGTCGTGCTGATCGACGCGCGCAAGGGCGTGCTACAGCAATCGCGTCGCCACGGCTTCATCGCGTCGCTGCTGCAGATCCCGCACATGCTCGTCGCCATCAACAAGATGGATCTCGTCGACTATTCGCAGGAGGTTTACCGGGAGATCGTGCAGGACTACCGCAAGTTCTCCGAGCGCATCGACATCGACGACATCGTCTTCATCCCGATCTCGGCGCTGGAGGGCGACAACGTCGTCGCCAAGAGCAAGCGCATGGAGTGGTATGACGGCCCGACCATCCTCCATCATCTCGAGACCGTGAAGGTCGGAGCGGACCGCAACATCGTCGATTTCCGGTTCCCGGTCCAGTACGTCGTTCGCCCGAACCAGAATTTCCGGGGGTATGCCGGACAGGTTGCCTCCGGCTCGATTGCGCCGGGAGAGGACGTGACCGTGCTGCCTTCGGGCCAGGCGAGCTGCGTCGAATCCATCGTCGTGATGGATGCGGAGATCGACGAAGCTCGTGCGGGCGACTCTATCGTCGTCACCCTCGAAGACGAGGTCGACGTCAGCCGCGGCGACATGATCGTTCGAAGCCGCAACCAGCCCCAGGTCGCGCGGACGCTCGACGCCGATCTATGCTGGATGAGTGAGGCGCCGCTGCGGGGCGACCGCCCATACTACCTCCAGCACACCACGCGCACGGTCCAGGCGGTCATCGACAAGGTCATCTACCGGATCAACATCGACTCGCTGCACCGTGAATCCGCCGAGACGTTCGAGCTGAACGACATCGGCCGGGTCGAAATGGAACTGGCGGATCCCCTGTTTGTGGATGCCTACAAGTTAAACCGCGAAACGGGCGCCTTCGTCCTTATCGACCCCGACACGAACGCCACCGTGGCGGCGGGCATGATTCGCGGCGTGTCCCAGAACGT